>CAZZWK010000010.1:57576-104436 GCA_964657925.1 uncultured Dictyobacter sp. | reverse complement strand
CTTCCCCTCCGCGTAGGTCAAACCACGCGTTTGACCTACGCGGACCCCCGCTATTGACTTCACTACTTGTGGTCGTCCTTGCTTGCTATTAGCAACTGTTTCACCAGTGTGGCTGATGCTGGTCGCTTGTTGGGGTCTTGTTGCAGCATCTGATCGATCAACGCTTGCAATGTGCTGGGCCAGTTGACCTTTGTCGAGCGACCGTAGAGCAAGATGTCCAATGGCTCCTGACCGCTGAGCAGAGTTTGCAGCGTCGCGCCGAGCGCGTAAATATCCGATCGTTCCGTGGTCTGCGACTTCCCATATTGCTCGGGCGCGGCATAGCCGGGCGAGCCGAACGCGACCGTGTCCTTCAACTGACCCGTCTGATAGCGGCGCGCGATACCGAAATCGATCAGAAAAAGCCGACCGCTCGGCGTAAGCATGATATTGCTCGGCTTGAGATCGCGAAAAATAATGGGCGGATGTTGCCCATGCAGGTACGCCAGCACGTCGCTCAGCGTAATGCCCAGATCGAGCACGCGTTTATAGGGCAGGTGACCCTGCGGACTTTTGCTCAAGATAGTTTCTAGTGTCTCGCCCTCGATAAAATCCATCACCAGATACCAGTGGTCGCGGTCAGCGAAATGATCATGGATACGCGGCAGGTTCGCATGATGTAGCCGCGACAGCAGCGCGATCTCCCGATTATAAGCATCGGTAGCCTCGATACTTTCTTGCGCGGAAAGTCGCGCGAGGTTCACCTGTTTGAGCGCCACAAACGTATCGCGTTGACTGCAATCCTTCACCTTGTAGACCGTCGCGGACCCACCCTGGCCCACCTTCTCCAACACAAAGTAGCGCCGTGCCAGAAAATCACCATGTTTGAGTTCTTCAGCAGTTTCAGGCAATGCGACAGAGGGAAAAACTGCTACAGTACCGCCTTTAGAGACCGCCGATTGTAACGATGAACTTCGCACCCGTTGTCCACAAAAAGGGCAGAAGGTTGTATTTCTATTCAAAGCCGCACCACATTCAGAGCAAAAAAGCAACGGTGTCATCACCATGTCCTTTCCATACCCCGCGTAGGACAAACTCATGGTTTACCCCGCGTTTGCCCGCCCCCGGCCTAATCGGTAGTCGATTCCTTACATTATAATGTATACTTAATACTGTTGTATAAGGGGTGAAAGATGAGCTATAAAGGATGAGCTGTATAGGTACGGCTGGTCATGTCGATCATGGCAAATCGGCCCTCGTCAAGGTATTGACAGGCATTGATCCTGATCGGCTGACAGAAGAAAAAGAGCGCGGCATGACTATCGACCTGGGCTTCGCCTGGCTACAATTGCCGAGCGGGCAAGAGGTCAGTATCGTCGATGTGCCCGGCCACGAGGATTTTATCAAAAACATGCTCTCCGGTGTCGGAGGCATCGACGCCGCCTTGCTGGTGATCGCGGCTGACGAGGGCATCATGCCGCAGACGCGCGAACACCTGGCTATTCTCGACCTGCTGCATGTTTCACACGGCGTCGTGGCGTTGACCAAGTCTGATCTGGTCGACGAAGAATGGCTGGCGCTGGTGCGCGCGGAGGTCATGGATTATCTACGACCGACGACCTTACACGATGCCGAGATCGTTGCTGTCTCTGCTTTCACCGGACAGGGTATTCCCGCACTGCTCGCGGCCTTGGATCGCGTGCTCGCCACGCTCGCCACATCTCCCACACGTCAAAATATCGCGCGCCCACGTTTACCTATCGACCGTGTCTTCTCGTTGACCGGCTTCGGCACGATCGTCACCGGTACCTTGCTGGATGGCTCTTTGAAATTGGCACAGGAGGTCGAGCTATTGCCACAGGGCAGCAGGACGCGCATACGCGGCGTGCAATCGCATAAACAGCAGATCGAACAGGCATATCCAGGCAACCGCGTCGCGTTGAACCTCGCCAACATACCACGCACAGCGATTACACGCGGTGATGTTGTAGCTCTACCAGGCCAGTTTCGTCCGACGACCCTGCTAGACGTGCGCCTTGAACTCCTACCAGATGCTCCTCGCCCATTAGCGCACAATACCCTGGTCGAGTTGTATTGCGGTTCGCAAGAGATTTCCGCCCATGTGCGCCTGCTGGATACGCAGGAGTTAGCGCCCGGCAAAAGTGCCTGGGCACAACTACGCCTGCATAAACCTGCTGTAGTAGCGCGCCGAGACCGTTTTATCCTGCGTATTCCATCGCCGAGCACCACGATCGGCGGTGGAGAAATCATTGACGTAACGCCTCGCTATCATCGACGCTTCCAATTGCCGGTCCTGGAAAACCTGGAACGTCTGGCGCATGGTACACCCGATGAACTGGTGCTCACCGCCTTGAACCGTAGCGTCACTTCGGGCGTATCGGGTAAAAAAGGCCTGAACTTGCAAGGCTGGATACTGGAAGAAGTAACAAAACAGTGCAATTTGGCTCAAGATGTGACGTTACAGATACTAGAGACGTTGTTATCAGCAGAGAGAGTCTGTAAGGTCGGCCCTTACTGGTTCTCCGCCACCGCGTGGGAGAGCGTGGTGGATGAGGCTATTCACATCGTCCAGGCGTACCATAGACAGTATCCATTACGTGGCGGCATCTCAAAAGAAGAATGGCGCGCACACCTGGCTCTGCCCACGAAAATGACCAACGAGATTTTCGCCCGGCTATGTCAGGAGGGTAGTCTGCAAACGGTGGATGCTCCTGCCGCATCTACCTCAAACATGGCCGCGCGTATGCACGGGTTGATTCGTATCCCTGGTTTCTCTCCCACCTTTACACCGGAGCAACAAAAGGGCATACAGCAGTTGCTCCACCAATTCGCATACGATGGGTTTATCCCACCGGGTCGTGGTGAGATCGAGCGTATGGTAGGGACAGAAATTCTCAACACCCTGGTTGAACAGGGGCGTTTAATAAAGATAAGCGAAGATGTTTTTTTCTTGCCGGAAGCGTATGAGCAGGCCAGGCAAAAGTTAGTAGGCTATATGCGTGAGCACGAACGCATGACAGTCGCGCAAGCCAGAGACGTTCTGGGTACGACGCGCAAATATATTTTGCCACTGCTGGAACATTTGGATGCCTTGCGCCTGACGCAACGTCTCGGAGACGAGCGCATCCTAGCGCCAACGTCTTAAGCGCATCAGGCCTATCTCTTTGCATAAAAACAAGCTGAATATGGAGAGAATCGCAATCGTACTTCGCTGTCTTCGTATGTAATTGCGTGCTGGCACGAAAAGTCTCTTTTGCGGAAACTCCTACTTTCGTGGAGAGAGTTCCATTCTGGTGTAGAATGGGTTAAAATAGTGGCGCAATGCGTTTTGCCTTTTCATAAAGGGTAGATTGAATCGTCAATAGTGCGGAGAGCTATGCAAACTGAAGTTTTGGGTGAGCGCTACCAGTTACAAGAACCGATCGGACGAGGTGGGATGGCTACCATCTATCGCGGTCGTGATATACGCATGGACCGGATAATTGCGATAAAAGTACTACGCGAAGTCTATAGCACCGATCCAAAATTTGTAACACGCTTTCAACGCGAGGCAAAAGCAGCTTCTGCCTTACAGCACCCTAATATTGTGCAGGTCTTTGATTATGGGCAGAGCGATGGCAATTATTTTATTGTCATGGAGTTGATCGAGGGAACGGACCTGCGTCGCTATCTGCGCTCTCGCGGCATTCTCGCGGTGGATCGCGCGATTATCATAGCTCACGATGTCGCGCTCGGCCTGGGGGCCGCGCATCGCCGTGGCATCGTGCATCGCGATGTCAAACCACAAAACGTCCTGGTGGGACGCGACGGTTCAATCAAACTCACCGATTTCGGTATTGCCAGCGTCTACAAAGGCATTAACGACGAGCGTTTAACCACCACCGGTATGACGCTGGGAACCGTTCAATACTACGCGCCTGAACAGGCGCAAGGCGAGATCGTGACCCCCGCCGCCGATGTCTACGCGCTGGGCATCGTTATGTACGAAATGCTCACCGGTCGCACCCCCTTCGAGGGCGATACGCCCGTCGCCGTGGCGATGCAGCATATCCAGGACCTGCCCATGCCGCCGAGCCAGTTGAATCCCAATATTCCACCCGTGCTCGAAGAAATTATTATGCGCTGCCTGGAAAAAGTGCCGGAGATGCGTTTTCGCGATGGCAATGTGCTGGCTCGCGCGCTTGAGGACCTGGGCGACGAGGGCACAATCATCACGCCCAATGATATGCTCGCCCGAGGCTTCACTCCCCCACCCGTAAGCTATACGCAAGGCTCAGCTTCCAACAGTGGTGCGCACGCGAGTAGTGCGCCCGCGCAGCTTTCCCCCTCCCTTAATGATGCCGTGGTTTCTGGCCCCCACAATGTCAATGGTCAACTGGCACAGGATAGCGCAACCCCTCCACTTTCGCCTGTCGATCCAAACAGCACCACGATGGCGATGAATCAAAGTCCAACACCTTATACTTCCGGTATGGGCATGGGCATGGAAAATATCAATCCTGCCTCCGCCGATTCCACTCGCCCATTCCGTAAAGATGCTCTCCAGCAGGCTGCCCAGGCCAATCGTCGTAGTGCACGCATGGTCAATACGATCACCATCGTTATTGTCGTGGCTGCGCTCCTGCTGTTAGGCTCCGGCATTTTCCTGGCTGGTCAGATGGGATTTTTGCATTTTTCTGATGCCCGTCCGACCGCGACCGCCCTGCCACAACAGGTAACAGTCCCCAATCTGGTGGGCATGACCTATGCACATGCGCAAAAGGTCGCGACTCAGCAAGGCTTTAAACTGATTATTAATCAAGGACCAGCAACTGGCGAGATCGTCCTCCAATCGCCGAACGCTGGTGATTATGCTGTGCGCAAATCAACCATCCTGGTCAAATTGCTACCAACCAGAAAAATACCCGATCTCGTTGGTATGACCGCAGACGATGCCAAAAATGAGTTGAAGCAGGACGGCATTGCCAACGTGACAGAGGTGCAGGACCCGAATGATCCCAACGATTCCGGCATGCCGAACAATACGGTGACGCGCACGAATCCAGCTGCGGGCAAACTCATTACTACGGACAAGACGGTGATCATCTACATTACCAACTATTTCGATAACACCACTGGCGGTGCTCCTACCACGCCCGCCATTCAAAATACACCTGTTCCTCCAACTGCGACACCGAAACCTATGCCAACGCCGACACCGAAGCCAGCAGCGACACCGACGCCGCAACCAACACCGGTACCGACACCCACACCCACACCGCCTGTACCCACACCGACGCCGACTCCTATATTGAAACTCAACAATGGAGCGCCAACACTCTAACTAGCCAGGCCCAACCTGTCACTACACGTGCTCGATGGGCCTGCATAGATGATTGAGTACGATAAAGCTTTTCGAGAAAAATGAAATTCTTCGTGGTATACTACCACTAGGCTACACTTTTCTGTGTATTTCATTTTTACCATGTAAAGAACAAATGCTGGGATCGCCCTAAACACGGAATGTTTCCTCCCACGTGTTCTTTTTCCTGATCCCAAAAGGTTCAATCTTCGCTTTCCTCATGATGAGATAGTTTCCGTGGGTGCACAGGGTTGTGTCTACGCAGAGGCTACACGTTCTGTTTCATCTTTCATGCACAATGTCTCTGTGCGCGAGTGGGTGCCGCTGCTCAGCCAAAATTCAACTCGCTTCTTTTCGCAATAAAATTCTGTATTAAAGGATGAGGACAACATATTATGACGAAATTAGACGGAGCAATATCCCCGGCAAATACCGTTTTTGTCCTGCTCTGTTTCGAAGGGCCTGATGTCTACTCGACTGCTGGTGGCCTGGGCACGCGCGTCACCGAACTCAGCGAAGCTCTGGCAACACAAGGATACAAGACACACCTTATTTTTATCGGCGATCCCTATAAGCCAGCGGTCGAGGAGCGCGCGCAGGGCAATCTAGTGCTCGCACGCTGGTCGCAGTGGATAAGCAAATACTATCCTAACGGCGTCTACGACGGCGAGGAGCAAAAGCTCTACGACTATAACGATACCGTCCCCTATCATATTTTTAACAATATCGTTAATCCGGCCATCGCACAGCAAAAAACAGTGGTGGTGATGGGCGAAGACTGGCATACTGCCGAGGCGATGACGCGTACTTCGGACCTGCTGCACTGGTTCGGGGTGCGCCAGCAGGTCTTGCTGCTCTGGAACCTGAATAGCCTGATGTCCTTAAATCGTATCGACTGGCAACGCCTCAATTTCGTGACCACCCTGTGCACGGTCAGCAAATATATGAAGCACAAAATGTGGGACCTGGGCGTGAATCCCCTCGTCATCCCCAATGGTATTCCCACGCGCTATTTGGAAGCGGTCGATACAACCTCCGTCGAACGCTTGCGCGCCATTGCCCGTCGTGGTGATCCCGATCGTCTGTTCCTCTTCAAAATCGGGCGTTTCGATCCCGACAAACGCTGGATTATGGCCGTTGAGGCCGTCGCGCGTCTCAAAGAGAGCGGACATCCCGTCACATTGTTCGTACGCGGCGGCATTGAGCCACACGGGGCCGATGTGCTCAGCCATGCCTATCATCGCGGACTGCAAATTCAAGACGTGGTCGCGCAACGACCAAACCTCGCACAATGCCTCGATGCCATAGAAAAGGCGGGACCAGCCGATATCTACAACCTGCGCTTCTTCTTGCCCGAGGAGTTCGTGCGTACAACCTACGCCGCCGCCGACGCCACTCTGGCGAATAGTGGACACGAACCCTTCGGCCTGGTCGCGCTGGAAGTGATGGCCGCGCAAGGGGTCGCGGTCACCGGCTCGACCGGCGAGGACTACGCCATCTCGTTCGAAAACGCCATCGTGACAGAGACGGAAGATCCCGATGAGATCGTCGGCTACCTGCTGTATCTCCGCCGTCATCCCGAGGAGCAGCAGCGTATGCGCGAAGCGGGCCAGACCACCGCGCGCCAGTTCCTCTGGGACCGCGTCATTGAGAATCTTATCAGTAAGCTGGAATTTCTGGCGCGTAAGCAGAATATCGTCCTGACCTCGCCACCGGAGCCGACTCCAATTGTCAGCGAGCAGGAGACACCGGAGCTAGCACCGCTGATGGCGACCACAACTGATGAGGTACAAAGCACCAGCGTAGAGTAGTTAAGAGGGAAAGTTAGCGCATAGCGGATACACCAGCGCATATACTGCGCGATAACAGCAGTAGCAAAGTGGATGGTATCTCTGTGCGCTAAAATAAAGGGGATGACGAGTATGGTAGCGGACCTGGCAGTGTATACTCTAGTTCATCAACCGCGTCGCCTGAAGTTGCCCGCGCAGCCTATTCCTCGTGGCGCTTCGGCTGAAGAAATCGCGTATTGTCTTTTTGATGAACGTCTGAACGAGCGCTACTTTCATAGTATAGCGCAAACGAGTTATTATCCTGGCGTACGCCTGTTTCTTGATCTCGTGAAGCAGGGCTTCAAACTCTCAATCGGTTTCTCGCTTTCTTTTATCCGCCAGGCCATGGCCTGGGATTGCCAGTTGTTGGACCTGTTTCGCGAGCTGGTTGCTCACGACAATGTGGAAATCGTCGGCGTCGAGCCTTACTACAGTTTTCTTTTTCTCCTGGACTTGCCCGCGTTTGTCGAAAGTATGCGTCAGATGGCAAACGATCTGGAGACGATTTTTCATAAACGACCAGTGGTGACGGATACAGCCAACATGGCGATGTCGGCGCAAATCTATAACGCGATCGATATAGCTGGCTTCAAAGGCGCATTGATGGATGGGCACGCCCAGACGCTCGCTTGGCGCGCGCCGACGCATCTGTATCGCTATGGCAATCAAACTCCTCTGCCCATTCCGATCACGAGTGGCCGCAAACGTGCCTCGCGCAAAGGAAACGCCGCAGAAATGTCTGAGAACGCGGGACAAGATCCGTTTCTCCTCCCCCGTCATCGCACGCTGAGCGATGATATCGGTTTCCGTTTCTCAGATCGTTCATGGCTCTCCTTTCCACTGTACGCTGATACCTACGCCGATTGGATACGTCATACGCAAGGCGATCTACTGCTACTGGGATGGAGCTTCGAGACATTTGGCGGCCAGCAGCCTGAAGAGAGCGGTATCTTCGAGTTTATGCGAGCACTACCCGCCGCGCTGACACGCCACAATGTGCAAAGTTGCACGGTGAGCGAGTTGATCGAGCGTCATCGACAGCAAACATATTATCTGCCTTTACCAGTCTCGCCCACCACCTGGTCGGGCGACGGTAGTATGGCGACATTTACCGCTAACGAGGCGCAGCGATCGCTGCTGCAATCAATGCGCGACACATATGGCGCGGCCCAACTTACTGGCAACGATGATCTGCTGGATATCGCCCGCTACCTCGCTCAGTCGGATCAGTTACACGCGTTGCAGCAGTACTGGTATTATCGTGCCATCAGCCCGGTCGAAGCGTACGCATCCCCTCCTGAATGGGCGCTGCACGGCGACAAGCACATGATCGCCGTGCAACAACAGGTGTATAGTAATGCGCTACGCGCCATGGAACCCTACATACCCACACGTGTGCAACGACAACCGGCACGCAATCCTGCGCGGCGCCGGGCGGCAAAAAAAGAGCCTGTGCCAGTTGATCAAGTCGTGTAGCTTCATTGCGTGTTACCCATCGCGTAGGGCAAACCACGTGTTTGCTCCGCGTTTGCCCCGAACTCGCCAATTTCCTGGCTGCTGCCTGAGAAGAAAGAGCAAAAACCCCTCTGCTTTCTTCTCAGGCTTGCTACCCAACCTCCCCGTATCTCCCTCCATATTATGACTTTTGGCCTACCTTTTGTGGAATACATTGACGCTCCCTGCTCTATTGGTTAGACTCAACGTGAGAAGAGAAATGGACACTAGCATTCATTTGTCGCCAGACACGACGTGCCAGGAAGATAGCATTGTCCAGTTAAAATAACAAATACAAATATTCCAAATACAAACATTTAACGTACAACGTAGTGAGGTAAAGTCAATGTCAGAATTTAACTCTTTGCGAGCTTTTATGGACGCGGATGGCCGGTTATTGAGGGAACAAGCCAAAAAACAGGCCTCTAATGAGTTCTCAAGGGTTATAGCACCAGCCCAGCAAGATTTTCCTCCTAAAGTGCGGACGGAACAGCTCTCTCCGGTTACTCCACCCCATTTAAACCTTTACTATCCTTCCCACGATTACCAGCTTCCCCATCAACCACAGGAAATGGATAGATATACGACCGGAGACTACCAGTTACGAGATTATCAACCTGGGAATACGTCAACCTCGTGGCAGGCGCTAGAACAGACCAATAGTCTCCAGGCGGAAGGCTACCAGCATTTGCCCGCGCCACTACCAGGCACCTCTGCGATCTCAACACAATCACTCGTGCTGGCATTGCAGGCGACGATGACACCGAAAAACGGTCGCGCGCCCGTGGTGATCCCTGGTTCCAGGAGCCGCACACGCAATCTTCAAGCCCTACCCGATACCGATTCGTTCCAGTTCAACACTCCCACCAAAATGCGTCATCATTGGCGCCATATCATCGCTATCTCCTCAACGTTGATCATCCTTCTGTTTACATTGCTCTCGCTGTCGCCACTTGGTACAAATCAGAGTGGTGTGGCCGTGTTCGATAACGCGATCAAGTGGTCGCAGTCCGATCAGCAAAACTGGGATCTCGCGATCGAACGCGCCAATAACATGACCCCCGTCAAACAACCTACCAATAACGGCTCGACCACGAATTCCTCAGCACCCGCCATCTCCAGTATCGATAACAATCCTAATTTGCCGCACAATTCTTACGTCACTATTGCTGAGCAGGATGCCATAAAATATGGCATCAGCCCGGTCTATTTCGTGAACCAGATTCAACAGGAGAGCGGCTTCGATCCCTATGCTCAATCGCCCGCTGGCGCCATCGGCATCGCGCAATTCGAGCCAGCCACCGCTGCCGCCATGGGTGTGAACCCGTACGATCCCGTTTCCTCCCTCGATGGGGCCGCGCGCTTTATGGCGAGCCTCTCCGAAGAGTTCAATGGAAACTACGCCATGGCGCTGGCCGCCTATAACGCGGGCCCAGGCGCTGTCCAGAACGCTGAGCAATCCTGCGGTGGCGGCTGGCTGTCCTGCCTTCCAGCTGAGACGCAAAACTACGTCAGTATCATTATGGGCTAGCAGCTTGTGCGCTCGTTGTCATCTAGACAAAATATGAAAAGGCTCTTCTCATCCCAGTTCTCTGGCAGCTAGCTTTTCTGCCAGGGAACTTTTCGTATGGCTATTGCGTCCTATGGGTGAACGTTCAAACAGTAGTATCCTCAAGGTTCCTGATGAAAAGGAGTTCGTGCGATGAATATATGGCAATCAATATGCCAACGCCCATATAAAATGCTGGCCGTCCTCTGTGTCTTGCTGACCTTTGTGCTGGCCGCGTGTGGCGCGAGTGGCAGTGGCTCTTCAAGTAACGGCTCACAATCGGGCCAGACTCCTACCGCCTCATCGACGCCAACAGCAGCGTCGACACCGGCAGGTACCCCGACGACAATCGCGAGTAGCGGCACTCCTGAAGGCTGCCCCAGCCAGGTGGTGGTCAATACAACGCCAGCACCGGCCCAGGTGGTGGTCACAACAAGAACCGCCCAGGCGACTGCACATCCAGGCGATATCGTTGAGCTGCGCCTACCTTTCGGACAAAAATGGAGCAATCCACGTATGACGCAGTCAAATCTCACCATGCAACAGCCCGGTGGCTACGCGTCACAAACGGATAAAGCCTGCGTGTGGCGCTTCGTGGCGAAGAGTGCTGGTACAGAACAGCTTTCATTTACCCAGCAACCCATCTGTAGAGCAGGTATGGCGTGCCCCATGCATATCGCCATCATCACCTTCACCATCACCGTTCAATAAGAAAACTAATCGCTTCACCTGAATCAGGATGCATATCGGGCAAACCTTACACTTGCCGACATGCATCCTGGTTTTTTTTTTACTGTTACCAATGTTGATATTGTTGATAGATTCACTTGACAATAGGCGAATTATTGGTTACACTTATCAGTAAGCAGAAGTATTCTGTTGATGAATCGCTCTTATCTTGTGAGGCAGAGCTAAAAGCGAAGCAATCACAAAGCAACTACAGAAAATAAGTTGCTCAAGCAAAGCGTTCGTTTGACAGGACCGCTAAAATTACAAGTTCGGAGTATGTTCTTATGAGCCATTCTCTATCTACCTCACGCTTGCTGCAAGCGCTATCTTCCTCCACACCTACACGTTTTATTTTAGCCTTCTCGATGCCATTCCTCTCCGCCCCCTGCTACACCTGTCCTCACTGTTGCCATTAGTCCTCTTTCAGAGGGACAACATCGCTTTCTCAACATGTTGATACCCCTGGTTCTGTGTTTTTGCTTTCCCTTTTCTTAGCAGAAAAGTTTGATACTTTTTCAAAGCTTTTTTGATGTTTTGCGTTTAACTATAGAATCAATCTTTGCTGCACGACAAATAAGCTTTCAAAAAGATGCATGGCTGTAAGCGCAAAGCTTTCCACACACATAATCCTTTTACTGCTGCTGATTTTTTTTGAGGAATGGAGCTACTTTCTCATGGAGAAAAGTCTGGCTACACATACACCAACACTGGATGATTTATGTGTCAATAACGTCCGCAAGGGACGCACAGATACGCTCGTTTTGAACTATATGGCGAAAAGAATGGCGCTAACAGCGCGTACGCTAGATATAACCGATGTCGAGCATCTGCCCGCTGTCTTCGCTCTAACCGAGCGCTACAGCCGCACGCATCGCATCATGTTGTTCAATCCATCATTGTTGCTGCAAGATGTCCCCCTGCTTTTCGTCGGTTTTGTCAGTGAATACAATACCTCGATCACGGTAAAGACGCTGGCGGAATTAGAGAACGCAGACCGCCATATGTTTTCTGACCTCGTCCATCTGCCTGGCCTGGTTGCCTACTCATCGCTGGCATTGCGTAATGACAGCTACCACAATCACTGGTATAATTTCGTCATCTTCCAAAGTGCGGAAACCAAACTTCACCTGCAACATACCGACTCGCATCGGCATGCCGCCTATCAAGTAGCGCCGCACGTGTACAACTGGATTCGTATCCACCAGGGCAAACTCGCTCATGGGTTGCTAACAACAGATTTGCAACTGCACAGCACAAAGCACTACGTATTCGGCAATGCCTTCCAGCATGAACAACAGGGAAAGCATTTTCAGGGCAACCCTCAGGTGATGATGCACGAGTTGATCTATTCGTAATAGGCAAGGGGAAAGCACAGGCGAGACAGGCAAAGCCGCGTCCACTGCTGCTTCAAAAAGCATAAAGAGGGCCATTCGTTTTAACATATTGCGAGGATGAGATACTATGACAACAGCGATTCGTCAGACTATTCGCTTCGCGAATTTTCTTTCTCCACTTTTGCAGGAAACCTATGACTATATTGCGCACTACACGAGCATCAGGATGAGCTCGCATACCACTTTACACACCGGTCAGACGCTTGCAGAATTCGCATCCGGCCAGGTGGATGTCGGTTTCCTTTGTGGCCTGCTCTATGTGCGTATGACGCAGCAGCCGGATTGCCCGCTTGAACTCCTGGCCGCTCCCGTGCTGCTGGGCCCACGTTATAAGCACCGACCCGTCTACTACTCGGATGTCATCGTGCGTCGTGATAGCCCCTATACCTCCTTTAACGACCTTGCCGGTAGTGCCTGGGCCTACAACGAGATGGCATCGCATTCCGGCTGCAATCTTATTTGCGACACACTCCTGCAGCGTAAGAAAACTCCAGCATATTTTGGTCGCCTGCTTAAATCTGGTTCGCACCTCAACTCGCTACAGATGGTGCTCGATGGTCTCGCGGACGCCACCGCGGTCGACTCGCACCTCCTGGACGTGTTATTACAACGCGATCCGCAACTGTCCTCGCGTATCCGCTGGATCGATATGCTGGGTCCATCAAGTATCCCGCCGGTGGTTGTGGCGAAACGCATGGATAGTGATGTGAAGCAACAGCTGCGTGCCGCGCTCTTCACCATGCACCAGCATACGTTCGCATCCGAAATCCTGCGCGCTGGATATATCGAGCGTTTTGTCCCCGTATACGACGCACAATACGATGATATTCGTGCAATCTATACCCGCGTCCAGGCGAGTGGCTTCTCCAAGGAATTCTTATAGTCTTGTAGGAGCCGGTTTACCGTGTTCACGCGACATTTATGGCGCAGTTGGCCTGGGTCAATGGATTGCAATGAACCTTGACAGAACAGTAGCCTTCTGCCTCAGCTTTTTGCATACGAAAAAGACCTGCTATAATTATGCTAGCGACAAATAACCTTAACTATTGAACTTTTGTCTTGCAAAGAAAGCTGAGAACACACATGACAGCATACGAGACGAGCGACGCCGCTTCCACCTCCAAAAGATCGTATAGTTCTCGCGTTGGCCTCATAGCCGACTCGCCCAATTTTCCCTCTGAATGGACCAATGTTGTCGAGAAGGTTAGAATAGCCGATGAGCTCGGCTTCGATTCCGTCTGGCTCGGCGAGTCGTGGGGCTACGAGCTTTTTACCTCCATGGCCGATCTCGTGCACGCGACCAAACGCATCAAGATCGGCGCGGGCATCGCCAATATCTATTCCCGTACGCCCGCGCTTATCGCCAGCACAGCCGCTACACTCGATGAACGCTCCGGCGGTCGCATTATTTTAGGTCTGGGTCCCTCTGGTGCGAACGTTATCGAGCACTGGCATGGCGTACCCTTTGAAAAGCCGCTTGCACGCACCCGCGAGTATATCGACATCATTCGCACCATCCTGCGCCACGAAAAGTTGATGCACCATGGCGAGTTTTTTCAACTTGAGCGTGGCTTCAAGTTGCGTTTCACTCCCTTGCGCGCGGACCTGCCCATCTATGTCGCGGCTATGGGACCGAAAAATGTTCTCCTGACCGGCGAGCTTGCCGATGGTGTATTGCCGACATACTGGCCCGCGACCGCGTGGGATGCGCTGCGTGACCAACTCGACGAGGGCGCACGCAATGCCGGACGACCCGCCCATAGTGCCGCCATCGCGCCTTACATCACGACCGCGATTCTGGATGAGCAAGCCACTGATGAACAGCGTCAGGCCGCACAAATAGCAACCGCCTCTCCCCTCGCCTACTATATTGGCCGCATGGGCGTCTACTACGCGCAGATGCTCGAACGTAATGGGTACGAGGAAGATGTACAACAGGTAATCAAAGCCTGGGAGGGTGGTATGAAGGCCGCAACTGCATCCGTCAGCCCACGCCTGCTTGACGCGACCGCGCTTATCGGCACTCCACGCGAAATTGTCACAAAACTCGACCAATGGGTTGCTGCGGGCGTGGACGAGCCACTACTGAGTATGCCTGGCGGCACTGTCGAACAGGCGGGCGCTCAACTTTCGGCGCTCAAAGAAGCACTGGCCGCGTAGCCTGCGTAGCGCGCGAACTCGTCGGCATGCTGCAATCGCTTTTTGATCGAGGGGTGCGAGTAGAAAAGGAATTCGATCAACGCACCCGGCTCGATCTCCGCCAGGTTCTGGTTGGCAAGCCGTTTCATCGCGCTCTTGAACGCCTCCACCTTACCGGTCGTTTGCAGCGCGTACTCGTCGGCCTGGTATTCGATGCGCCGTGTGAGACCATTGTTAATGGGCAAAACAATCATGCCGAGCACCGCGACCAGCAGGAAGAAAAAGGGTAACGTGGCCGCATCGGTCAACGATTGGTACAGGTGCTGTTGCGTGATCGCCCAGTTGATAACCAGATTCGCGATGAAAAACGTGACCAGCGTCACAACCGCCTGTGTGACGATCTGTTTCCAGATATCGCGGTGCACATGATGCCCCAGTTCGTGTGCGAGAATCACCTCGATCTCATCGATCGTGTAGCGATCGACCATCGTATCCCCCAGCACGATGCGCCGCGTATTGCCCAGTCCCATCAATGCCGCGTTCGTCGCGGTCGTCTTATTGCTCATCTGCATCAAGAAAACACCGCGCACCTGCGTCTGTGCCCGCTTGGTCAGCGCGAGCAACCTCTGCGTCAGTTCCCCCTCGGACAACGGTGTCAGCTTATAGAAAAGTGGGAAGAGTAGCACTGGCGCCAGATTTGCCATCAGCACCGAGAAGACCAGGATAATTAATGTCGCCCACAACCACCACCACTGCGGCTGATAAGCCAGCAAGGCGTAAACTAGAGAGATAAAGCCCGCTTCCAATACGATGCTCAAGACAAGACCGAGCAGTTGATCGCGTATCCAGCCCCGCAAATTCATAACCGAAATGCCATACCTGCGCGGCAAGGTGAAACCCGAGTAGTAACTCATCGGCAGGCTGATAAGCTCGTAGACCAGAAAAATAATCAGGAAGTAAACGATGATTTGCAACGGAAACCATTGCGCATGTGGCTGCCAGTTTAAGAATGTCACCCGCTGACCCAACTCGCTCACCCTATCGCGCAACCATTTATCCAGCCCCGCGCCCAGCACAACAATGATACACACCGCGGCAATACCGATGTTGATGTATGAGAGCCGCCTGCGTAAGCGCGCGTAATCACGTGCCGTGTTCTGTCTCGCGTTATCGATTTCCATAAAAACTTCCTTGCAAGCCTGAACGCCTATGCCAATGAATATACAAAAATAAAATCGGGTATCCCCATCCACTGTCTCCCCTGTAGACGTCGATTTACCGCCTATTCGCGTTGTCCAACGTTATTTTTTCATCTTTATAACCGGTAGCAAACCACGCGTTTGCCCCGCGGCTATCACCTTCTATTGTACTACCAAATCCTAGAAAATGATCAGCGAGAAACCGTGTTTGATCGTTATCATGCGTTTGCTCTTGGCGGAACGCCACGCGGCCTTACTCATACCGACTCGCTTGCGCAACAGCGTCAACTGTTTTTCTGAAAAATGCTCGGACGCCGCCAGCACGACGCTGCGCAGTTCCGCTCGCATGCCGTTGAGATACATTTCCAGGTCTGCTAGCAGATGAGCATCGTAGGGCAAATCTTGTACCGCCAGCCGCGCCAGGTCCGCCCACTGACGGGCCGCTGGCCGCATAGCCTCGACACGTGGTCGGATGAACTCGGTAATTTCATCAAAATCGGGCGCGGACGTAAGGTCAATCATCTTGCTGCTCTCCCTCGTAGAGTAGACTTGTCAGCTGCACTTTTTCTGGGTAAGAGGAGTATCTTCTACACACCTTCAAAAAGATAACGAAAAGATACTAGCTAATGAGACAAGGAGCATGCACACACTGTTTGCTTCCTGGACGTGAAAACCCCTCTCCAATTACACATACGGTACGTTTTCACTTTTTTTTAGGGCTGAACAGTCCCTTTTACACGGCTGCTTTGATCTATTCGCAAGGACAAATCATCCAATGAGGTTAGGCGCGAGTATAGCCTCCCAGAAATCATGCGTGGGTGTTGTCGGCTGATCGACACCGCGTACGATAAATGCATGACCATTCCCGTCACAGGTGGCTGCGCCAAGCACAGAACCCCTGGGAAGCTGTGGGAGCCTTTTCCAATGCAACGTCTGTGTGTTGAATAGCCACGCCGCGCGACTGCCGATGCCGCTTGTATTATCGTAGCCCCCCACAATCATCAACTGATTGGGCCAGATCGTGCAGCTTGCGGTACCACTCATCGGCTGTGGCGTTGTAACAGCTAGCTGAGACCAGCTATCGCTGCTGATATTGTAACGAAAAATGCTCTTTTGTTGATCATGCTGACCCGCGTCGTTCGCGCCTCCGATCAGCAGTATCGTGCCGTTGTTGTCGGCTGCAAGGGTGATGTAACCCAGTGCGGCAGGGAGTGGCGCGAGTTGATGCCACTGCCCCGTCTCAATATCGTAACGGTACCAACCCGTACCAGCTAACTGCTGGGGTTTTCCAGGACTCATAAAACCTTGTGTGATGTATAGGTGGCCGTGTTGATCCGCCAGCATCGAGTTGGCAAATCCCAGCGGCATGGTTGCCGGTGGCGTAATCGTGCGCACGTTTCCGTTGGCCGGTTGATATTGATAGAGTCGCGACACCACCTGATAGCTATCGGACGAATAGCCGTTCGTAAAAAAAAGCGTGCCATTTTCGTCGACCGCCACCGCGTCATTGACCATCCCTGGCAACTGGCTTTGCACTGTCTGCCATTTGCCCGTTCCGATGTCGTAGCGATAGAGGTTATGGTCGTAAAAATCGTGCGGATGGGCGCTGGAGATATACTGCGGCGTGCCGCGATATCCACCATTCACATAGATATATTCATGCCCTTGCAATTCGACATAGGCGGCTGCATTATCCGCCTCGACACTCGGTAATGACGGCAATACCTGCCATTGTGCCTGCGCTGAAATAGTCGCTGTAGCTGTTACTGCTACTGTAGCAGGGGTAGCTGCGGTGTTTTGCATGGGCGCGCTTGTGGCTGTGGGCTGAACGATTACTTGATCCTGCTGCTGTGCAAAATGGGTGTAGAACAGCAACAGTGCCATAACAAGGAAACAAATCAGCGCGAGCATCAGCCCAAAACGCGCGAAACGGTGCACATTTACCTGCTCACGAGCTACATAAAGACGGTCGGGCTGCTTTGGCGACTTCTGCACGTTTACATGTGTCGGCGACGAGATTTGCGCAAGCGAGATGTTTGAACGCCGCGTCAAACTGTCATCGACCGAGGCGAACTGCTGCTCCATCTGCTCCATTTCCATGCGTTGCAGGCGCATCTGCTGAATTGCGTCCCGCGTCCGTTGTCTCTGTGCGAGATCAAAAAGCGAGATCGTACTGGCGACAGCCTGCTCGCCCACATTATGTACAGGCGGCAAATCATCATCTCGTGAAACGTTTTTGTCGACTGCTTGACCTTGTTGTTGAAGAAACTGCTGCTGCTTGGCCCGCCGCTCCTCGATGCGATACGTTCTCTCTAAAGAGAGCAGACAGGTCTGCGCATTCTGAAAACGATAAACGGGATCAACTCGTGTCGCGAGCTTGATGAGACTGGAGAGCGCCACAGAAATACTCTCTCCCCGCCCATAGCTATGTATTCCCTCGGCCAGCTCAACACCTGCGATCGTTACCCCTTTGCCACTGAGCATTTCATATAATATGACACCAAGACTGTAAAGGTCTGAACGTGCATCTGCTATGCGATTTTTGCGCTGTTCAGGTGCCATATAACCACTCACCGCTCGCTGTACACGTTCGTCCAGGCACTCGATGTTGACAAGAAAAAGCATGCCATCGGTCGTCGTGAGCAGGTCCGCTGGTCGCAAGTCATAGAGGATGATCGCAGGATGTTGCTGGTGCAGATAATCGAATAAAGAGCAGATTTGCATAGCACAACTCAGTGCTTCCAACGGAGCAAGTGGGCCATGCTGTCGCAAGTATTGATCAAGAGCTATGCCAGGAATAGAGGTGATAACAAGATACCAGTAGCCATCGGCACGGAAGTAATCATATAGTGTGGGTAACATGGGATGTTGCGATCGAACCAGACGCAGTGCCGCGTGAATAAAATAATCAGTGCATTCCCCACCACTGGATGGAAACGGATCAGATCTTCCGCTTTCAACACCCCTTTTTCTCTGCTGCTGTATCTGCGTCTCATCCGGGCGCAGATACTCATCCAGTTCTGCGCTCACACTCTCGGGCAATGGTTGATCAATAGCGATCTGCACAAGCGTAAGCATGAGATTGGTCGCCGTATACACGGCGCGGTACGTCTGCCCTATCTTCCCAGCGGCCAGTTGTTCCTGCACAATATACTCGCCATTGCGCAATCGACGCCCTACGAGCGTATCCTGCTGAACAGTCTCCTGTCCTTCTGGGGAAATTGACATTTTCACCCTCCTCCCTACAAACTCCCTCTACTACTCCACCAGCATTCACCTCTAGGGGTCCAATTATGCGCAGTAAAAGACGAAGGTGGATTCCCTTCATCCCCTGTAGGCATCGGTTTACCGCAATGCATCCCGATAATGATCTTTCACAAATACATTCGGGCATCTCCACCTTCTGTAGGGGTCGGTTTACCGCAACCCACCCGCGATTTATCGCCTGGTAGCGTTGTCCGACTTTATTTCTTCTTCATTATCGGCTATTGGCCCCATTCCCAACCATCCTTGCGAATTCTGACAAACCACCACCAACGTTACTCCATTTTGCATAATAGAGCTTTCCTTTCATTGTAAACCAGTCTAATAAATGGCAAGCAGTTTGTCAAACAAATGCGCGTATAAAAAGTACATCCATTGTTTGATATGTTTTATAAATGGCTAAAAATAGAGGGTAAACATGCTACAAAAGCCGAAATATTTTACACCACAATATGGAGCGCATCACAAAAACTACCGCGCTTGCGCCCTAAATTGCAGCACGATCTGTCGTGATTGTCCCGCCGCGATATTCAAACGATCGGCGGGACGGTTGAGACCATCGGCGTAAGTCACGATTGGCTCGAAGCACACAAAGTTATGGTCGTCAGCCGTAGTGGGTTCAGACCAGACCTGCATGTCCGCCAGCGTATAGTTTCCGTCCACAGGCTGCTCGGCAATAGTCAATGTCCCATGTTGCGGTATCTCGACGGTCACGCGCTGTGGAAAAGCATAGTGTGTATCGGGCGGTTGCGTATCCCAGGAAATCTTTTGAGCATCAAAACCATTCAGACCGTTTACCACCAGTGCCGCTTTGTCCTCCTGCGCGACGTTGAAATAAGGATGAAAACCGGGCGCGATCGGCATCGTTTCTTCCCCACGATTCTCCATCGTCAGCGTATACGTCAAAGTCCCTTCACCAACCGTTATTTTAGCCCTGAAGGAGAACTCATAAGGATAGCTTGTCAGCGTAGCCTCGCTACTCTCCAGTTGCAAGGTGATGCTATCCTCACTGTGGTCGACGACCGGCCAGGGCAATGTGCGCCCGAAACCATGCGTCGGCAGCGTGGTGCCTTTTTCTGCAAACAGATCGTTTTGCAGTCGTCCAAAATTTGGGATCATCAAAGGCAAGCCCCAGCGTTTGACATTGTTCGTCTCTTCCGCGCGATAAAGCACCGACCATACACCAACCTGAAAATGTGAAACGAGACAGATATCAGGCATAACTCCAACACTGGTATCGCCCTGCCTGATCACCTGTTCATTGGGTCGTGGAAAACTTGTATGTGTTGTCATTAAAACAGTAAATCCATTTCTTGTTGACTGCCCGCGTAGGGCAGAAGATACTCCTGGCATCTCGCCACACCTTTGCCAGCGACGAGGGGTCGCTGGATCACTGTCATTGTATTCACATAGGGAAACGAACGCAAGTATTTTGCTCTTCCGATCAGGCTATAAGTGAGTGCATACTATTGCGTTTTATGGCCTGTGTGCCTATACTGTAGAATGAAGTACTTGTGTATGTGCATCTATACACAATAATCGTCGTAGCGACTGTAGTATCCTATTCGTCCGGCTTCCAGCAGTATTGGGAGGGAAAAAGGTATGAAGGAGATTTCGGGGCGAGAAGCATTGGCGGCGCGGTTACCTGCGGCTACAAGCAGGCTGTGGAAGGAGAAAGATCAGTCTGTGGCAGCATATGTTGCGATTAAAGGCACCCGAAATGGCTTGCTTTTGACACTTGAGCCAGAAACTCCTTTTGACGAAATACTCAAAGCGTTAGCTGATCGGCTGGCCGAGTCTCCTGCTTTTTTTCAAGGCGCCTCCCTCACTATCGATAGCCGCAAACGCGTGTTGCAGAGTTCCGAACAGGGGCAACTCGAAGATTTGCTTTCGCGCTATCATATGTCCGTTGTCGCGGCGGACGCGGAGATCCTGACAGAGAAGTCGAAAGGGGCAAAAACCATTACGCTCTCACCGCACGAGCCAACGTTTGCAGAAACGTTTGGAAAGAAAAATATGGAACACGATTCACGTGAGTCTGAAGATACGCTTTTCTTACGGCGTACGGTGCGTTCCGGTCAGGCGATCCACCACAAAAGCAATGTCGTGGTGCTTGGCGATGTCAATCCCGGCGCTGAAATTGTGGCGGGCGGCGATATCGTTGTCTGGGGCGTTTTGCGCGGCATGGTCCATGCGGGCTATCCCGATAACGACGATGCCCTGGTCTGCTCTTTGCAGCTGTCACCCGTCCAATTGCGTATCGCCCACCTGCTCTCACGACCGCCAGAGGGCTTCGAGGCGCAGCCGCGACCAGAGGTCGCCACCATCCGTCAGGGCCAGATTGTCGTGGAAACCTGGGTCAGTGGACGCCCACCACGTAAGTAATACCTATAACCCACAGGGAAGAACACATAGCTTTCTTTCCACCAGCTTATGCATAATAATAGCTTTCTAACAATCTTGTATATTCGTTCGTGATATACTATTGATCAATTGTTTAGGAAGCAAGCATAGCATTTGTATAGCCTATTTCTCTAGTTTATTTCTGCTTCGCAACCCAAGAAGTTCTTCAAAAGGGGTATAGCATGGATAGCCGGGTAATCACTATTACGTCGGGTAAGGGAGGGGTGGGGAAAACAACAACGACCGCGAACCTGAGTAGCGCGCTGGCCGCTCAGGGCAAAAAGGTTGTCGCCGTCGACGGCGATATCGGTTTGCGCAACCTTGATGCTGTGCTTGGCTTAGAAAATCGCATCGTCTATGATCTTGTCGATGTCGTCGAGGGGCAGTGTCGTCTCAAGCAGGCCTTGATCAAGGATAAACGCCAGCCTGAACTCTACCTTTTGCCCGCGGCCCAGACACGCGATAAAAACGCGGTCAATAGCACACAAATGGAACAACTCTGTCAGCAGCTACGGCAAGAGTTCGATTATGTCCTGATCGATTCACCCGCTGGCATCGAACAAGGATTTCGCAATGCGATCGTCGGTGCCAACGAGATCATTATTGTCGCCAACCCCGAAATGGCTTCGGTACGCGATGCCGACCGCATCATTGGACTGGTGGAGGACGCGGGCAAACCAGAGCCCCGCTTGATCCTCAATCGTCTGCGACCGGAGATGGTCAAACGCGGGGATATGATGGACGTGGCCGATGTGCTGGAAGTGCTCAATATCGAACTGCTCGGCGTCGTGCCAGAGGACGAGTCCATCATCGTGGCTACCAATAAAGGCGAACCCGTGATCTACGACCTACATGCTCGCTCAGGTCGAGCATACATCCACGCGGCTCAACGCATTATGGGCGAATCCGTTCCTCTTGAAGATGTCGTGGATTCCCCAACTCTGTTGGAACGTTTGCGGCGTCTCATCGGTATCGGCTCAGCCGCGCCAGAGAAGTCTGTTCGCTCTCAGTCATCTTAAAGGAAGAACATCATGAGCGTTTTCGAATTTATCGCAGGACGTAAAAAACCAACATCTGGTGAAACAGCCAAGGAACGTCTGAAAGTCGTTCTGGCTCATGATCGCTTAAAGCTGAACCCCGCCTTGTTGGAAATCATTCGCGAAGAAATCCTTTCGGTCGTCTCGCGTCGCCTGGACGTAGAAGCCGAACAGGTTCAGGTCAATCTCACACACGAGGGTGGCGCCGAAGCCCTGCGCGCCAATGTACCCATCAAACGCGAAAAGGTTTCCTTCGACTGGGACCCTCCCTCCTATACGCCCAACGGCAACGTCATTCATGGCACCGTGCGCGTGGCGGACGATGAGGAATCATCACAACAAAAATAAATAATTTCCTGATCTAAACGGACACAAGGGGAGAGAACGTTCTGTTCTCTTCCCTTTTTGTGATCACCGCATGCTCATATATGTATATTATAGATTTCTATATGAATATTGTTATATAAGCCTATAAAAAAGTTAAGAATTATCTCGTGAATCTCCTGATTCTTAACACAATCTCTATCTTTCTCCTACCTCTCCACAAACAAGAAAAGGGTAAAATACACAATGTAATCGATGAAGCCGCTTTTTATGGTGGCGCTGGCCCTTACAGCCAGTATATCGTTCTTCTCGTTGAGCTAATGAAGTGCCGGTGTTAACATGCCGTCGCCCTTTTCCCAGCAGGGAAAGGAAAAGCAATAGAACAACTCTTTTGTCGTTTCGTCAATCGGTGTTCTATTGCGGGCGAGTGTTGGTAGGGTGCACTGTTTGCCCGTACAAAGTGTACAAACATTTTCTGAAAATGCAGGACATGGCTTTTCAGGGTCGTGGTCGTAGCGGTGAAGTGGTTGTCGTGAGGTGGTTTTCATTTTCGGTGTCCAGGATGGGTGGGGCGGTTGGCTGTGATGGACCCGAATTGTGAAAATGCGATCAGGCTCTGATGTGTGGTTCGTGGGGCTGCTGGCTGTGGGGTTATGCCATGTCAGGCCTTTTCCGCGGAAATGCTGTATGCTGCTCGTAAGGGCGAATGGTCGTGTGGTGTGGAGGCATGTTTTACACCTGGGGCTGGAGCTTGTCGGTGTTTCAGCACCGGCACTTCATTGGCCCGGTAGAGAAAAAATGTATTTCCTCTCTGGCAAACACACAATCAGGCGAATGCCAGAGAGAAACCGAGTCAATGTTTGGATTGCACTGACCGCCGATGTGGGTGATGTGGGGTATGGGTGGAAGACGTAAGGTGCATCTTTTACGTAAAATGCAGCTTTTTATCTCGACAAATAAATATAAAAACCAGCGCGATAACCGTATTTATAAGCGTGCTATAAGTCACGCGGTTCGTCCTCTGAACGTTGTTCACTGCGTCTCGACCAGTCGTATGGCGCAAAACCGTAGAACACTGCTGATGGCTCGTGACACACTGAAGAATATTGTGTTGGCCTGCGCCCATCCTCGTACCCTGGCAACCTCCTACCCACAGTTGAGGCGCGTCGTAGTGTTGTGCCTGTGTATCCTGAGCGCGGTTGCATTGTTCTTTGGGGTCATCCTCTTCTTCTGGCCTACACTGCTCGCGTACTGGCCGGTGCTTTTATCGCTCGCTCTGCTCTGTATTGTCACAACTTTTGCCATCACCTGGGCTATCTTGCTCGGCAAGCCTGCTCTTGCCCCACACTCACCCATTGCTTATGCCGCAGCAAAGCCATCTCTGCGTGCTGTGGCCTCTCCGACCGCTACCTATATCCCCGTTTCCGTATTAGACTTTTCTCACCCTTTCTCTTCTCTACCACCCTCACAGTTTTCACCTGTACCGGCGGAAGTCAATACTCCCATGCCCGTTCCACCCACCCCTCTTGTGCGTGTACTCGAAACGATCGATCTCTCATCGACCAATGTCGAGCACTTCCTGGATATCAAGACGACGATCAACTCTGACCCTGGGCTAGATATCCAGAACCAATCGACCCCCTGGCCCGAAAGCAAGCACAGTTCCTGATTATATTGGTGCATCCGCTAAAGAATCATGGCCCCAATCCGCGTAGGCGCGTCCCCTTGTGGGCGCCCACGGGTTGTCTTCCGATATGATTTGCCGCATGCACCAATGATCGTTCCCACATATGACCTTCGGGTATATTCGTTGACCCTGATTTTAACCATGAGTATGATAAAGGACAGAGAGCTTTACACATAAGTACATGCGTGTTTGAGTGTTTGAATGCCAGAAGCGTAATGATAAAGAAGGGCAGCTATGAGTAACCAGCAAATTCAGAGAGTTAAAGTCAAACGTTTAGGGCAAGTTGGTTTATGGACAACGGACGTTGTGGCACAAACTCGTTTCTACTACACCACGCTCGGTTTTGATGTCTCACCCACTGCTCTCGATGCCAGGCAGGTGCTCGATGACGACGAGATGACCATCTTCCTCTCCCTGGGCGAAGATCACGAGTGCCTGGGCCTCTTCAACGATACACGCACCAATACGACTCACAACCGCCGATCCGTACAAAATACCTTGTTGCATCATCTTTCGTTTGAAGTCGAGACCGACGCGGAACTCGCTGCCATCGCCGCCCGCCTGCAAAGTTCCGGTATCGAGTTGACTTTTGCACCACGTGCGGGCGACCCAAACGCGGGCGATTCGCTCTGGCTGAGCGATCCCGATGGCAACCAGCTGGAGATTTTCGCGCATCCATACGAAATTCTTCCCGCCGCCCGTAGCTATCGTAGCGTTCAGCATCCCGACGGATTGCAGCATGTCGCTCTCTACACTTCGCGTTTAGAGTCCATGGTCGATTTTTATTGTGATGCCCTCGGTTTCGATGTCTCCGATTGGCTGTTGCGCGAACGTGTCTGGCTGCGTTGCAATCAGAACCATCATACGCTGATGCTCATCGAGGGAGAGTCCGCGATCGATCACGTCGGTTACAGCATCACCGATGGTGCAACCCTTTTGCATTGGGCCGACACCCTGGGACAACATCAAACACCCCTGGTCTGGGGACCGGGCCGCCACGGCGCGAGCGATGATCTCTTCGTGCGTTTCGTCGATCCCAATGGCATTCACGTCGAGCTTTCCGCCGGTATGCAACACTCGTATAGCCACGAAATGACCGCGCCACCACGTCTCTGGCATACACGTATGGCGGCCCTCAATCTCTGGGGCATGCTTCCCTCCTGGTTGCACGAGGACGGCCAGGGCTAAATCTCGCGCCTACCTTAATCGACCCCGACAACATGGTTGCGCATGAATCCGATGCCCTCGATCTCGGATTCCATCATATCGCCCGCTTTGAGGAACTGTGGTGGATTGCGCGAGAAACCTACCCCGTTCGGTGTCCCCGTGGCGATGATATCCCCCGGCTCTATCGTGATACCAAGGGAAAGCGTCTCGATAATCTCCGCAATGTTGAAAACCATCTCGCTCGTGTTGCTATCCTGCTTCGTCTCTCCGTTCACACGCAGCCGCAAGGGTAAATTGTGCGGGTCGCGAATTTCATCGGCGGTCACGATCCAGGGTCCCATCGGACCATACCCATCCAGGCTCTTCCCTTTGAAAAACTGCTTGTGACGCGACTGCAAATCGCGTGCGGTGACATCATTAATCACCGTATAGCCAAAAACATAGGTCAGTGCATCGCCTTTACTGATATTTTTTCCCTTGCTACCGATGATCACAGCCAGTTCTACCTCCCAGTCGATCTGCGTCGAAACGGCTGCATCGATCACAATATCACCATACGGACCATTGACGGTGGTGGTCGCCTTTGTGAACAGGACTGGAACGGTAGGGGCGTTCGCATCGCGATTCCTGATACCCGCCGTCTCTTTCGCATGCTCGCTATAATTCAACGCCATGCACACAAGGTTCTTGCGTGGCTGCGGAATAGGCGCGAGTAGCCTGATACTGCCGAGATCTTCAATAGCACCGGCTCGCTTCAGCTTAGCGCTCACTTTTGGTTCAGCGATAGCAAGCAGGTTAGGCCGATACTGTATATACTCCTCAATGAGTTGCAGCATCTCGCGCGGAACGGCCAGTTCGAGGATCACTCCGGCATCACGTATATCGATAATTGAATCATCGACTACGATACCTATACGTATCTCATTCGCTCCATTGCGCGCATAACTAGCCAATTTCATAGTAACGAAACTCCTTTTGCTCTTTAGACGAACTGATGACCAGCGTTGCGCAATGCTTCCACCGCTGCTTGCAGATCTTGCTCCTTGACGAGAACATGATCCGTTTCGTACGTCGCGATCGCCATCGCGCTGATTTGGGCATCAGCTAAAGGGATGGATAGTGATGCCTGCACACCAGCAACCGTGAAAGCAAAAGATCCCTCGACCTTGATACAGCGCCAGCCGCGTTCGGCAATGGCATCATCAGGAACATTGCTTTGTAGACAGACGACGGAAAGCTCTTCCCTGGTTCGTGTCAGCGACACAAAATCATCACCCAGAAAAGCCCAGTGAGGAATAATACCGTTGGGGTGCAGGTGGCAAAAAGCGTAGCGCTCAGGTAAGATAGATAGCGTCAGTTTTGGCATATGGCTCTTTCCCTTTAAGGTTGATCCGTGGTGTACTATCACACAAGAAGCACTCCTCACACGGAATGGTTGCGCAACGACACTGGTATGCAACAATAAGGACGACGCTGAAATAGTGAAAAATGCCTTGGAGCAAGGGTAATTCAGAGACGCTTCTTGCATGCTTATTCTATCACAAATCGGTCTGCTGCAAATTATGCCAGGGCCGCTCGCATGATATCGATGGGCGCGGGCAAATGGGTCCATAACGTGAACGCCAGCGCCCCTTGATGCAACAGCATCGACAGCCCGTTCGCGGTACGCATCCCCATCAGTCGCGCCTGTGTGAGTAGATAGGTTTGTGTGGGGTTATAGATCATGTCGAAAACAAATGTTTCGGGTCCAAAACGCGCAAGCACTTCGGGTGCTAGTGGGCTGGCATCTTCATGCATGCCGAGCGAGGTGGCATTGATGATGATAGACGACGCGGACGGCATCAGAAAGTTCGCATCGTTCAAACTGAAGATCGGCTGCTCGTAGTGATATTGCAACTCGCTGGCAAGCATCTGCGCTCGTTCCAGGTGCCGATTGAGAATGATCAAACGCTCGACTCCCGCCTCCAACAGCGAGAATGCGGCTCCCCGTGCCGCGCCACCCGCGCCTAGCAAAACAACCGTATAGCCTTTGAACGAAAGCATCATGTTGTTCGTGCGTTGACCCAATCCTTGCTCGGCCAGTGCATTCAAAAGACCCCTCGCATCGGTGTTGTAGCCGTAAAGGTAGTCATCCTGGTGCACAATGGTATTTACCGCACCAATGCGCGCCGCCAGCGGATCGACTCGGTCCAGCAGCGCTAACACAGCTTCTTTATGCGGGATCGTGACATTTGCTCCCAGACAATCTTTTTCGCATAGTGAGCGAACTCGCTCGATAAGTTGCTGTTCCGGTGTATGCCAGAGCTCATAGCGAGCTGGAAAATGTAATGCGTCAAACGCCGGTTGCTGCAGCCGAGGTGAGAATGAATGTGCGACCGGATTCCCGATTAATCCAACGCGCCAACGGGTCGCGGGCGCTGGTGGTTTTCGTATCTCTGTTGGCATGTACGCACTCGTTTCTCTGTCATACAAATCAAAAATACCAGAGGGAAAAAGCATGATGTGATACTATAGTATAAGGCAACTCCCTTATCTTATAGAATTGACCGGAGGGTAGCGTTTTCTCTCTTTCGTTTGTACTCATGTTTTTGCAATCTTGTTTATTATTCTAACATGTGGCTACCGCTGTGTCTTTTTTCGCGTTACTCTATAGCGCGATTGGGTACAGTTATTGTAGTGAAGTAGGTATTTATGATTGTGCAACCTCGTTTAGCGGCGGCTGTGCTCCTGGTGCGGGACAACCCCGTGGAGCATGGACTCGAAGTCTTCATGGTAAAACGCTCGACGAAAAGCGCGTTTTTGCCCGATGTCTACGTTTTCCCTGGCGGTACCGTCAAAACCGAAGATCATGAGCTGGAGCAGCAAGAAGATTTTTGTGCACCTTTCCCCACCTCCGCAGCTGACCCCGAAGAACGCACCTTGCTCGGCACAGGCATTCGCGTGGCCGCCATTCGCGAGCTGTTCGAAGAGGCGAACATTCTATTAGCGTACCGCAATAATGAATTGGTTGCTTCGGACGCCTCTATGCAGGCGCAGTTGGCTAGCTACCGCCAGTTGCTCAACGAGCATAAAGCATCGCTGTTGGCACTCGTGCACACGGAACACCTGATCGTTGCCACCGATGCCCTGCTCTATTTTGCACATTGGGTTACGCCTGAGGCCGAACCGAGACGTTACGATACCCATTTTTTCCTCGCCCAGGCTCCACGTGCGCAGCAGGCTCGCTATGACCCATTCGAAACCAGCGACGGCGTCTGGATTGCACCGCAAACGGCGCTTGCACGCTTCGAGCAAGGCACGTTTCCCTTGCCATTTCCGACCATCCACCAGTTGCGTGCCCTCAGCGAATTTCCTACCGTTCGTGCCGCATGGGATGCTCTACCATCGCTCTATGTCCATACTTATCGTCCGGTCATGATCGAGGAAGATGGGCAGACACGCATTGTATTGCCGACGGACGACGTATTGTAATCAACCCTGAACCAACCCTGCTTCAGAAAGGAGCGCGCGATGGCTGAGCCTTATACGATTGTCCTGGCCCCCAATCCATCGATGATGACGGGACCGGGCACAAATACGATTGTCCTGGGAGGAGGTGCCGATGCGGCGACTGTCATTGATCCCGCCGTCGACGATCCCACCTACCTTGCCTCTTTAGTGCGCGCAGGCGAGCAACGCGGTGGCATCAAGCGCATTCTGATCACCCATGGACATTCCGATCATATGTCTGGCGCCATTGCCTTACGCACAAGGACACACTCACCCATCTATGCCTTCAGCCATGAATCTGTGCCCTTCGCTGACGAGCTGCTCGCCGATGGCACGACCATTCCCGTAGGCACCGATGAACTCCGTACGCTGTATACACCAGGACATCGTTTCGACCACGTTTGCTTTCTCCTCGATCGTCAGCGTACTCTCTTTGCCGGTGATATCGTCGCGGGCACGGGCACCGTCGTCATCGCGCCACCCGAGGGCGATATGCTGGACTACTTGAACTCACTCGCCCGCCTGGAATCTCTCAACCTCAAAGAAATTGTGCCCGCGCATGGCCCGCTAATCAACTCTCCACAGGCGAAACTGGCGCAATACATCGAGCATCGTCTACAACGCGAACAGCAAATATTGGCCTTGCTGGAAACCTCATCCCACACTGACGCCCACGCTATGACCATTGCCTCAATAGTCGCCACGATCTATGCCGATGTTGATCCAGCCCTCCATCAGATGGCCGCTCTCTCCATTCTGGCCCATCTGCTGAAGTTGGAACGCGAAAAGATCGTGCAAAGAGTTCCCTCCGCTGGAGAAGATGCCTGGAAATTAGTGCATCCCTGAAAGTCTGATGTGCACGCAAGAGACACGAAGAGAGCCGTGAATAAAGCACGGCTCTCTTCGTGTCTCTTGCACCTATTTTGTCTATCACCCCCTCTGCGACGGTGAAGACCCGTTTTGCCTCTGCCAGGCACGTCCTAGAAAGATACCTCCGCCCAGCGCGGTTACCACCATGGCAGCTGTGGCGATACGTCCTATGCTCGACCCATTGGAGCCTCGTCTATTTCTGCCACGGTTGCGCCTGCTCGAACGCGCCCCCGGGAAATTCGCCAGCTGCACCTCCACCTGACCGGTTTCTATCTTGCCGATCAAACGATCCACCGAACGCGGTAGCGCGAGCAGCACGCGGCTGGTGTCCAACAACTGCGTGAGCGTCTGCTGCAAGGTATCTCTGACATTGTTGCTGTCCAATCCTAAAAACGCGCGTGCGTACGGCGTCGCCACGTCGATAAAGTTGAATCCCGGTGCCAGCCCGGTGGCAACTCCCACCAGCGTGCTGATCGCGCGACCGGTAAAGGCGAACTGCGATGGGATATGAAATGGCTGACCATACAGCAGGTTCTCGACCTCGCGTCCCATCTCATCGACATCCATGTTACGCGCCTGCCCCAGCGTCATACCGTAGTACTGGTCGAGCAGCAACGAGAGCGCCTGCTCGATGGCTGCATCGTTCGCTCCCTCGCCGATGAAACCGAGTTTTGTCAGCCCACGCGCCATCATACCCGCATCCCGTGTCACGATGCTCAAAAAGACATCTCGTAGCGCGCGCTTCATACTGGAAGTGATCGATCCCACCATCCCGAAGTCGATAAAGGCGATAATCGGATTTTCTGCGACAGAATCTCTGCGCACGAAAATGTTCCCCGGATGCGGGTCGGCATGGAAAAAGCCGGTCTCGAAAAATTGGCGAAAGTATGCGCTGACCACCCTGTTCGCGATTTCCAGGCGGTTGAATCCCAATGCCTCTAACTCCGCGTAATCGTTGACTTTAACGCCATCGATCCACTCAAGCACCAGCACACGGCGCGTCACATACTCATCGTAAAAACGTGGGATGTAGATCGTCTGGCTCTCTTTGAACATCTCGCGGAACCGTTTGGCGTTCGCCGCCTCGGTCACAAAATCGATCTCTTCATAAACGGTGCGTTTGAATTCGCGATAGACTCCGTTGAGATCGATAAAATCAATATCTACCACGCGATTAATCAGCCAGATCACAAACCTGAGTGTGCTTAAGTCCGATGCAACCAGTTGATCGGTGTTGGGCCGTTGCACTTTGACCGCCACCGTTTCACCGGTTTTCGCCAGCACGGCTTTATGTACCTGCCCCAATGAAGCTGCCGCGGTCGACTCCCGCTCGATTGAGGAGAACACGACGGCGATAGGCTGGCGCAGCTCGGCCTCCAACACACTCTCGACATGCTCGAATGGTTCGGGTGGCACTTCATCTTGCAGCGAACTCAGTACCGCCAGTGCCTGTTCAGGTAGCAGGTCCGCGCGTGTACTGAGAAACTGCCCCAGCTTGATCATTAAGACACCCAGCTTGAGCGCGGTTTGTCGAAATTCTACTAACACTCGTATGAGCACCTGTATGTTCGGTTGCGCGTCGTAATCGCCACGCTCGCGCGCACGAATGACTCGTTTGCGTTCGCGGTAAATAACCCAGATGGTCCACAGTAGGAGGCGCATGACTCGCAGTGAGCGTACAAACTGCGAGAATCTATCGATACGGGGCATAGTTGTACCCATCCAACAGCCTTCTTTCAACCTTTGTTTTGCGTTCTTCTATAGTAATCTATAGCATGAGAAGGGTCAATGAAACCACTCTTCGTCCCCCTCTACAATGCCTTACGTTTTAGCACGACAGGGGTTTGATCATCGTGGCAAAACACGATATGATATGAAGATGGTGCCAGACTTTTTTACATAACCATAATCTTGTCTAATCTCGTCACAAACATCGCCATCCATCTACTATATATTTGCCCTGCATAAAGATAGAGTAGGAGAAAAACATTGTTTACCTGTAATCGCGGCGAAATGGTCGACCTGGGCGCGGGCTATAGCCTGTTGCTGCTGCATGCCGACCAGAATCATCACACGTATACGCATGCTTTACCATCCCCACACTCTCGATCGTTCGAATTGCCCGGCGACTCACTTCACTACGCGCCCGATCGACCGGCTGGCATGCGCCATGTCAAACTGGATATCAGCCTGGATTTTGAGCAAGAGACCATCAGCGGGATAGCCTCTACCACGTTTTCCACGCTGTACGAAGCGATACGTACTATCTCTTTTGACGCCGAAGAACTACAAATCGAGCAAGTCACCCTGGAAAACGGGCCACAGTTGTCCTTTTCTAATACTGGCAAGCAATTGATCGTTACTCTCGATCGCGTCTACACATACGGCGAAACGTTTACCATCGCTGTAAAGTACCACGCCAAACCTCGTACCGGTCTGAACTTCGTCAAACCCGCGCCCGAAGATCCCACACGGCCAGTGCAGGCCTGGACGTTTGGGCAACCTCGCTACCACAGCCACTGGTTCCCCTGCCACGATTCCCCCGATGATCGCGCGACGATCGAGATTATTGCCACAGTGCCCGCGCAATTTATCACGATTGCGAACGGCAATCTACTGCATGTAACCGATAACGGCGCCACCAGAACACATCACTGGCGTCTCGACGTGCCACAGGCCGTCTACCTCTTCTCCCTCGTGGTCGGCGATTTCGCGCTGATCGAAGATAGTTATAATGGCAAACCGGTGAACTACTACATCCGCAAGGACCGCAAGGACGACGCGCCGCTCTACTTCAGCAAGACCCCGCAGATGATGCGCTTCTTCTCCGAGTTCACCGGCGTTGAATATCCCTACGATAACTACAAGCAAACCGTCGTTGAGCTTTATACCGGTGCCATGGAGCATACCACGGCCACAACACATTCCTTCACATTAGTGGCCGATCAGAAAGCTGCCTTGGATATCGATCTGGTGCCGGTGGTGGCGCACGAACTGGCACACCAGTGGTTCGGCGACCTGCTGACCTGCCGCGACTGGTCGAATGCCTGGCTGAATGAAGGCTTCGCCACCTATTTCGAGCAGATGTGGGAGGAACACGACCTTGGTGTTGACGAGTTCAAATACTCGATGTTGCAGGAAAAACAGGGCTATCTGGCGGAAGATAAAGTCTATCGCCGCCCGATCGTCTACTACGTCTATCATGATCGCGGCTTCGAACTCTTCGATCGCCACCTCTACAATAAAGGCGCCTGGGTTCTGCATATGTTGCGCCACCTGCTGGGCACCGAAGGTTTCCGTCGCAGCATCCATGCCTATGTTGAACGCTACCGCGAACGCCAGGTGGTGACTGCCGACCTGTTGCGCGTGCTTGAGGAAACTTCCGGCCACAGCCTTGAACGCTTCTTTCAACAATGGGTGCATGGCGGTGGTCATCCCGAACTGGAGGTGAATTACACGTGGGATGCCGAACGCAAATTGGCAAAAGTACGCATCAAACAAACGCAAAAAGTCGATGAACTAACCGCCTGCTTCTATACACCGCTCGACCTGGCCTTCACCATCCCCGCGTCGGACGAAACTCCACCAGATGCTAAAACGGTTGCCACCAGAAATGTACCCATGCAGGTGCTTTTAGGGGAATATGGGCAGAACGAGCAAAACTTCTACCTGTCGCTGGAACGCGAGCCACTCATGTTGCGCATCGACCCCGATGGCTGGCTGCTGAAAACACTCTCGTTCGAGCGTTCAACACAGACCCTGTCTTATCAACTCGCGCATGACCCGGATGTCCTGGGCCGTGTTGAGGCTGCGCAAGAGCTTGGAAAGCATAGCGAGGATGCCAGCATAGTTGCCCTGACGACCGCGCTCAACGGCGATGCCTTCTGGGGAGTGCGTGTTACCGCGGCGCAAGCACTGGCGAAAATTGCTAGTGAGCGCACCCAGGAAATTTTGCTGGACGCATTGCGTACCCTGGATGCAACTCAATTCTCGAAGGTGCGTAATGCTATCGTGACCGCGCTCGGCGATTTTCAAGCGCCGCAGCAGGCCGAGCTCGCTCAACGATCCGCGCAGGCCCTTGCCACGATTGTCGAACAGGGCGATGTCAGTTATCTCGTGGAGCAAAACTCCGCCGAGTCTCTGGGTCGGACGCGCATACAGCAGCGCGCAGGCACCACTACCATCGACTTTTTGCTCGCGCAAATCGCTCGCCCCAGCTGGATGTATGTAGTGCAAAGTGGAGTGTTTCGCGGTCTGGGCGCAACCGGCGAGGATCGTGTCGTCGATCTCATCTCGGCGTATGTGCTCGCTGCCAACAACAGCCCGTTATTGCGCCGCAGCGCCATCTATGGCCTGCTCGCGGTTGGACAGCACCGCTATCTCTACAGCGAAGGGGCGCGGCAAAGTGCGGTGACAACGCTCAGCCAGGTGATCGCGCATGACACATGGGAGCCGAACCGTGCTACCGCGGCCAGAGCACTGCTGGCCCTGGGCGAAAAGCGCGTCATCAGTCAATTGCAATCACTGGCGCAGGTCGAGCTCGATTCGGGCGTTCAGCGTGCATTTCTTGTCGCCGCCAAAGGTCTCAGCACTGGTGGAGAAGATGATGCTCAACTGAAGCTCTTACGCCACGACCTCGATGAGGTGCGCGAGCAGAACCGCAAACTGCGCGAGCAACTCGGCGCAATCGAAGCCCGCCTGCCCTAGTGCCGCAACCATCACACCCGCGCGGAACGAACCATGCGTTTGCCCCACAATCCGAAAAATTCGTGTGGCTCGCGAAACCCGAAAAATTCGCATGGTCCGCGTAGGGCAAACCACGCGTTTGCCCCGCGTGGACTTTAAGGTCGCACCATCTCATAAATCAATGCCTGCTCCTCCGGCCTGTCCTCGCTCCATCTGTAGCAGGAAAACAACTGCTCTTGCACCTGTCGTATCTCGTCTTCGCTACGCGCGTGGACCTCGACCAGCGCATCTCCTTCGCGCACATATGCACCAATCTTCGCCTGTAAGAGCAAACCGGTGCGATGATCGATTGCATCGCCTTTTTTGACGCGGCCAGCGCCCAACTTCATGCTCGCCAGCCCGATACCCTCGGCATCGATGGCCGTGATGTAGCCGCTGCTTGGGGCCATCAGCATCTTTTGAACAGGTGCTTGCGGCAAACGCTTCGGCTGCTCGATCTGCCGTGCATCCCCACCTTGCGTCGCGATCACTTCGACAAACTTTTGTACCGCCGCACCCGTATGGATGGCCTGTTGCACCATCGTTTCTGCTTGCTCGTGCCGTGAGGCTCTCCCCGTCATCAACAGTAATTCGGCGGCCTCGTGATAGCAAAGTTCCGACACATCTTCAGGTCCCGTCCCCTGCAAAATCTCTATAGCTTCGCGTATCTCCAGCGCATTGCCTACCGCACGCCCCAGCGGCTGCTCCATAGCGGTGATCGCGGCCACCGTATGCAGACCCGCCGCGCTTCCGATATCCACCATCGCCTGTGCCAGTTCACGTGCCTGGGTGCGACTTTTCATGAACGCGCCCGCTCCACACTTCACATCGAGCAGCAGATGCGAGCCGCCAATGGCGATCTTTTTGCTCATAATACTCGACGCGATCAGCGGGATACTCTCGATCGTGCCCGTCACATCTCGCAACGCGTACAACTTTCCGTCTGCGGGCGCTAGTTCACCCGATTGACCGGCCAGCACAATCTGATGTTCGCGCAGCATACGCAGAAAATCGTCCGGCGTCAGCTCGGCTTGAAAACCCTCGATCGATTCCAGCTTATCAATCGTGCCCCCCGTATGTCCCAGACCACGCCCGGACATCTTGCCCACCGCGACTCCACAGGCCGCAACCAGCGGCGCGACCGCCAGCGTGACTTTATCGCCCACCCCACCGGTGCTGTGTTTGTCCACGACCGGTGTGATGGCCTCACGCGCGTGCAGTTGTTTGCCCGATGCGACCATGGCCTGTGTCAGGTCGCTCGTCTCCTGACTGTTCATACCACGCAGATAGACTGCCATCAGCCACGCCGCTGCCTGGTAGTCAGCAATGCTGCCCCGCGTATAGGCGTCGATAAACCAGGCAATCTCTTGCTGGCTGAGCGTCTTCCCGTCGCGCTTGTTCGTGATGATCTGCATTGCCTGCATCCCATACATACGTTGTACTCACACTTCTAGCGCATTGGTCATTCTGAAAGCACGAGCCGCAATGAATCGCTCTCAAAACCGTTGCCCGTCTCGATCTGATAGCGCTGCAACACCTGGCTGCCCAGACGCACGTTGCGATTGAAAAGCAGTTGCCCGTTCGTGTATCCATAGCTATTCAAAGTATCGACGGCAGTATCAAAAAAGCCCTGGATAATGATCGTATCCAATGTAGCATCATCGTACTCGCGCCACGCTTTTGAAAGCGTCGCCATCTGCTGCCAGGCGCTACAACGCGCGTATTTGATGCGTACCACCTTCCGCCTGCCATAGCTGATGGTGTTATCAATTAATGCGTATGCCAGCGCACCCACCTCTAGCGCATGGAGTTGCGCGATCGTCTTGGGCGGGAAAGGCCCTGGTGGTTCGCTGGCCGGTTGCGTGTATGGACGTTGCGCAGGTACAGGTGTCTTTGTTGGCGCATAAGAAATGGGCGGCTGTGTCATCGTGGTTTGTGTGATAACAGGTCGCACCTGCTGCATGCCGGGTTGTTGTACAGTCGTGGCTGGAATATTCACGGCAGCGTTTGGAGGATAGACAACCCGTTGCGGCCCCTGCCCCATCTGTGTTGTTGGCATCGGTCGCTGACGACCACTTGGTATATAGGCCGATGATTGTGGGGAAGATACACCTGCCTGTTGCTGTGTCTGCCTGGCTAGGTCGCGGCCACAGTGAGTACAGAACGCGGCTCCATCTTTATTGACGACACCGCAATAGGGACAACGCATAGGATGACCTCCAATTCTGTGTCTCTACTATTCTTGTTTGACAATAGCGTCAACAAGTTGTGGATTTGAATGCGTCTTGGTGAAAAGTTGTATCACCTGCTCCGCGGCGTCGCGTCTCGGAATGTCAGCCATACGTCGCCTGACAACCGCCATTGCACGTAGCTCTTTGTCTGAGAGCAAGCGCTCCTCCTGGCGCGTGCTGGATACGGTTACATCGATAGCGGGAAAGATGCGTTGATTGGCGAGATCACGTGAAAGGCGCACCTCAAGATTGCCCGTACTTTTGAACTCTTCGTAAATAACTTCATCCAACCGACTACCCGTTTCAACCAGGCAACTGGCAACGATTGTCAGGCTCCCACCCTCTTCAAGCGCACGGGCGGCTCCGAAAACTCGCCGCCCGATCTCCAATGCCTGGGCGTCGATGCCTCCGGAAAGCGTGCGGCTCCCATAGCCTCCGTGCTGACCCCGCGTCCACATATTCGTGCTCAAGTTGTGCGCCCGCGCCAGCCTAGTCAGAGAATCAAGGATAATGACTACATCTCGCCCTCGTTCCGCCGTTCGTTTGGCATCCGCCAGGGCTTGCTCGACAATCCGACCATGCCTGGCCGCGTTTTGATCGAAACTGGATGCGTACACTTTGACGCGTGGCCCGCGTACCTCCATTTTCCAATCGGTTACCTCTTCTGGTCGCTCATCCACCAGACAGAGATAAAGCGCGGCATCAGGATGATTGTGCAGCACTGCCATTGCGATCTCCCGCAGAATCGTTGTTTTGCCCGCCTGGGGCGGCGCGACGATCAATGCTCGTTGTCCAAAACCCAGCGGCACAAAAAAATCAATCATGCGCGTTGCGATAGGTTGTGCGCCTGTCTCTAATGAGATGCGACGATTAGGGTAAATTGGAGTCGATCGATCAAAAGGGGTGTGTGTGGATGCCACTCATCCGCTCTCCTATCAGTTATGCTGGAAATGATGCTTCGTGTTGTTCCACTCTACCGTTTCCATCCGGTATTGTTTCTATCAAACTTACAAGTACACGTATGACTACACTGTACCACATCTGGCATCAGGTAAGGTAGCACCTTTTTTAGGAAGCGAGTGCTGGCTCACGCAGCACTTCTTTCTTCGTCAGCACGCTATTCAAGAGATTATCGACCTCCGCTATAAAATGATCGAGCGAGCACTTGTTTTCGATGACGTGCACGTTTTTGCTCATCCCACACTCCTGGTCCAGAATTTGCGCAATGTATTGGCCTCCGTCTTTGTCATAGTGCGCGCGAAAAATTTCATCAGAGAACGAGGGATGGTCGTCTTCCGTCTGCGCCCGCTTCGTACGTTCATGCACCCTCTGTAGGCATGTTTCTATGTCCGCGTTGATGAAAACAATGTCCGCGTCGCGTAAAAATTCTGGATCAAACTGCCGAAACGCCTGCCGATAATCATCGCGTGCGAACTCGATAGTCACAAAATCACCGTTGGACAATACTTCCTCTACCTGTACCTCCACCTGCTGCAACGCTACATCAAGCACGGAAAGATCGATGGCGTCGAATCCGTTATTGGCTGTCGCGCGAAAAAGTATATGCTCACGATCCTCTTCGAACATTTTATGCAGGATCGAATAATCATTGATATGCTGCGAGCGGCACTCAAGCGCCTTGATACGCTGCTGAATATGACGGGCCGCCGTCGATTTGCCGCTCCCTGGAATCCCTAAAAGAACTATTTTACAACCCATAACTACAAAACTTTCCTATTATGCTGGTGTCCCTTTTTTCTCTTTCATCTCTTCTACCTTTTTGGAACGAGCGTCTTGTATACAAAGAGGTTTAAGAGGCGAGAGGGAAAAAAGGTACGCCATCCGTGGTTTAGACATTTGCATAATATTTGCATAAAAATGGTGAAAGAGCAAGAAAATGGATTGCATGGCTGGCATTTTTAGGCGATATGGGCTATCACGTTTCAGGTGGATGGATTTGAGGGCATGAAGAGTCTGTAGAAGCTTGTTTACAGGGTATCGAGCACCCATGAATTGCTGTGGACTGGCGCGTTAATCCAGGCGGATAAACCCATGTGTTGGCGGGTCCCAACTCATGATGATATTACCGCCCTTCTGTTTACCCAATGCCAGCACGTTTTCTAGAAAACTACTGATTAACGTGCGCACTTCAGCGATAGGCGCATCCGAGCTACAACGCAGCAATAGCTCGTTCAATTTACTATAAAGGTAAGAGGAGATGCCGATACGCGTCGTAATATCGGGTAGCGTGATCGAGTTTTCGCTGGAATGCGGTTGCGCGCCCGCGAAATGATGTGGATCAACGCGATAAGAGCCGTGGAGCATCTGCTTGAGCAATTCCGCCCGCTTGCGAACTTGCTCTAATGCGACTCCTTTGGTCAGCAGGTAATAGCGATCGGCTCCGATGTGATAGAGCCGGTATTCCGCGTCATCTTTAAATGCGCGCATCTGACTGTGCACGCGCAGTCCAACCTCCAAACTGAGTTCTCGCGCCACTTCATCCCCATATTTGGCGGCAATACTCGTTTGATGATCGATGTCGAGCGCGATGATAGAGAGCGCATCCGTATCAGCCATCTGTAGATTTTTCTTGTGCTGGGCCTCGGCTATTATATCCTCGACATGCGCGTTGAATGTATCCTCGGACAAGAATTCCTGGAAGGTGGTATCCACGATTTCGGGTCGCGCAACCACTTCACGCAGACCGTTTACCAGCAGCGCTTCCGTATGATAGTTCAACAACAACGTTTTGATCATGCGTCCGATCATACGTAGCACACATTGATCCTGCTGCGAGAATGCCTGGTTGTGCGTTGAAGCAACATACAGTACCGCGACCGCGATCCCATCGATCCCCTCGATAGGCACTGCAAGGCTGGAGCAGATCGTGGCCCCATCCTTCAGCGCGCGCTGCTCTATCCAGGATTCCTCAGCGTTGATTCGTGGTTGATAAAAGGTATGCCCGCTCTGAAACGCGTTGATATGCGCGCTACTGAATGATTCTTGCGTGTAGAATCGTGTACTGCCAATCGTATATGGTGCCTCGTCGCTTCGCGCACACACTATCAGACTCTTTTGTTGCAGGGGCACGATAGGATCGGGGAAGTCTGCGATCGCGATACTACAGAAGTTCCACCGCGTCTGTTTGTCCTCGTCTTTTCCGCCCAACGACACGACCAGATTTGCCAGCTTGTTGAGCAAAATATCTTCATATGGTTTCATCGTATAAAAGTCAGAAGTGTAGGCAAGCAGATCGTGCAGTCCATTTTGAAAGGCTACTTTTACGACCGCTTTATGCTCGTAAAGAGGATAGAGCAAACGCGAGATCGTCTCCACCAGTTCACTGCCCAATATTAGCGCTTTAGCCTCCCGCTGCACCACAATATAGATATGCTGTGGCAATGCTCCATGCGTATCGGTTGAAGTTGCGGCAGCACCTCTCCCATCTTTAGACGCTGATGCTCCATTCTGCTCTGCGTCCGCTTTTTCCTCTTCCGCTACGGCTGGCTGATTTGCCAACAACTCAACCCTGTAGTCGGTAGTATATTGGAAAGAAGGATTGCTGCTGAGAAAAGTTTGAAAGGCGTGACCAGGGTTATACCATCCGACAAGTGCCTCGCCAACAAGCGAGAGATCCTCCGCGCTGTAGGTTGATTGCCCATCGTCTGTATGCACATCTTGCTCTATCGGCAGCAGCAGCGCGGCCCTGGTATATGGTATAGTCTCGCAAATCAATGCCAATGAGAGGCGCAAGGCATGCATAGCAAAGTATTTCCAGAAGAAGAAGGTCTCGCTTTGCTCGATATAGGTATCGATGGGTATTTCGACTGGCCTCGCACGCTCAGCACCGCTCGGCATGTTCGGAAAGAGTGAATCTGTTAACGAGAGATGAAAAACATACAGGTCTTGCCATATCTTGTCGATATCAGCCGGAATCTCACTCGCGGCAAAACCAGCGTTGATAAGCTCACGGATAATGGCTAGCTTGTCTAGTTCAGCGGGCGCATACAGCCGCCTGCCCTTCGGCCCATGTGGACGCAAAGGGTTTAAAAAGCCGTACTCCTCCCAGTCTCGCAGTTTGTTTTCGGTGATCCCAAACATCTCAGCCGCCTGGCTGATTGTGACGGTTGCCTCGTTGCGCCCTCGCTGCATATTTTTGAGTATACGTTGCTGCACATCACCTTTTTGCAGGTACTCTCGTATAGATCGCTTACTGCGCACATCCATCTTCATCTCCCTGAGATTCTGAGCCAAGATCTAACACCAACGCAACACATGCAGATGGTATCATAATTACTTCCCTTTGTACACCTATAACGGCAAGGCTCCGTCAACTTTTATGAAATCTTCACACGTACGACTATTTCAGGACAGCTATCGTAATGAGACTTCAAGAAAATAATGCCTTAAAACAGGCAGAAAAATAATACCCTCCCACTCACTCGTGCTTCATTAATACGAGGGAAGAGATAAGAAAGTTAATTTCGTCCCTTTTCCTCCCCTTTATTAGTGAACATAGAAGAATTTTCTTCTCCTATGGCTTGACAAAAAACTACCTGTTGGGTACTATTTACTCTAGGTAGAAGAACTTTCCTCTTATATCTGAATTTTCTTCATTCTCGTGTTTCTGAGCAAGAGAATAACTCTGGTCAGCGTTTCTCGTATCGATGACTCTGTATACCGAACCCTGGCAAACAGTCGCAAATGGTTGGGCAAGAGGCGCTCCTGCTGCCCCCTATCGCACCATTTCTTTCTAACAGGAGCTCTGGGGGTATCAATGCTACAGGACAAGCCGCCAGTCCAATCCGATGCATGTTCGTTGATTGATGAGCAAGCCTGGTACGATCTCTACTTCTGGCTTCTTCCCCTCGTCGAAATGTGGGTGCGTACCGCACATGTATCTGCCTGGTCCGGCCAGTATGAAGAAGTAGCTCAAGATGTTACCCTGGAAGCAATCACGCGTACATTTCGTTATTACCAGCGTTCGCATAGTGGAACATTGCCACCTATAGGCTCGTTGCACGCGCTCTGTAAAGTCATTGCCCGCAACTATTTTCGAGACGTACGCAAGAAGGATTGGTACCTCGTTCGACCGGCTCAGGATAGCAATGATGCCAGCCTCCACGATATCTTCTCCCCCGCAAACGGGGTCGATGCCTCCGAAATTGCTTTGGATCACCTCATACTCGACGCGGTAATGACCATGGTCGCGGGCGTGGTCGTCAAATTCCCTCCCGGCCAAAAAACAGCCCTGCTGGCCGATCTGGCACGTATTTCCGATCTCGATGGCGAAACTACCTGTCTGGAACAAGCCCTATCGGATGTGGGCGTAAAGTTGAGCGACTATCGCCGCCCTCCATCCACCGATCCCGCCGCGCGTGGACGCGACGCCGCTTTGCGTAGCATCGCCTACAAACGACTCAAGCGCGAGGTGAAACTCTAAGACTTGTGATACAATAACCTCCACATGTCTTACAGGCACCGCTGCCTGCATGTTTTCACCACGTCGCTCGTACCACACTGCTACAAGGATCGTTTGTTCATGCTAGAAAATGCTACCTACGCACCGCTCTATCTCCCCCTCTTCCAGTCATACCAGGATGAGTACCTGCAACGCCTCGCTACTCTCGTCAATATCGACTCGGGAACCGGGCAGGTCGAGGGCGTCAACCTCGTGATGGATTATCTACAACAATGGCTCGTCGAACTCGGGTGCTCGGTCGAGTTGTATCCCTCCCATGACTACGGCAATAATCTGGTCGCACGCCGCAGCGGACATGGCACCGCTCGCGTCCTGCTCGTCGGCCATGTCGATACCGTCTATCCCGCCGGGGCCGCGCAGAAGCAGCCCTTTCAAGTACGCGAGGGCATCGCCACAGGACCCGGCGTCCTGGATATGAAATCCGGTGTCCTCCTGGGACTCTACATGCTGCGCGCGCTTATCGAGTCCCAGTTCGACCACTACCAGGAAATTATTCTGCTTTTCAATAATGACGAGGAAGTTGGTTCACCCGGTAGCGAGTCGCTCATTCGTACCATCGCCAAAGAAGTGGATTACGCTTTTGTGCTGGAACCGGCGGGAAAATCCGGCTCGTTGACGCACGCGCGTAAAGGCACCGATAAATATACCCTGACCGTGCATGGCGTCGCCGCCCACTCCGGCGTTGAGCCATACAAAGGTCGCTCCGCCGTCGTCGAACTGGCGCAGAAAATCCTTGCCATCCAGAATCTGCACGCGCTTTTCCCTGGCATGACCTTCAATATCACTCGTCTCAAAAGCAGTGAAGCCTTAAATGTCGTGCCGGATATGGCCCAATGCATGATCTCCGTGCGCGCTTTCAGCAAACGCGGCCTGGAAGCTGCTTCACAAGCCTTACACACCATCGCCGCTAGCACGACCGTGCCCGATACGACCACAACGCTCCAATATCATCCCGGTCGTCCTCCCTACGAGCCCAACGCCCACATCACGCGCCTGGTGACGATTGCCCAGCAGGAGGGTGAGCCACTGGGCCTTACATTAAAGGCTGAACCCAAAGGCGGCGTCTCTGACGCGAATTTCTTGATCGACGCTGGCGTGCCCGCGCTCGATACGCTGGGTACCGTGGGCGGAGGTATGCACAATCTGGCCCTCGAACATATGAAGCTAGAGTCAATACCCTTGCGCGGCGCGCTCCTGGCAGGCCTCGTCCGCCACACCTGCCTCTCACACACGTAACTCCCACCCACCCGCGTAGGGCAAACCACGTGTTTGCCTCGCGATCTGCCCCACGCGAACCTACCTGCCTTCGCGATACCGATTCGTAATCGGCAGGCGCCGATCGCGTCCAAACGCCCTCTGCGTGATCTTGACCCCCGGCGGAGCCTGACGCCGTTTATACTCGCTGATATCCACCAGATGCATGACTCTTTCGACTGTGCCGCGTTTGAAACCCATTGCCAGCATCTCTTCGAAGCTGCGGTCGTCCTCGACGTACGCCTGCAAAATCGGGTCCAATTCATCATAAGGTGGAAGACTGTCCGCGTCCTTCTGGTCCGGTCGTAGTTCAGCCGAAGGTGGCTTATCGATAATCGCTTGCGGAATCACCGCCTTGTCTCCCACCGTGTTGCGATACATACACAACTGGAACACCAGCGTCTTCAGCACATCCTTCAACACCGCGTACCCACCCGCCATATCTCCATAGAGCGTGCTATAGCCGGTCGCCATCTCGGATTTGTTGCCGGTCGTCAACACGATAGGTCCGAAGCGATTCGAAACAGTCATCAGAATATTGCCACGAATGCGTGCCTGCAAATTCTCGGCGGCAATCCCTGGATCACTATCACCAAGCAGTGGATTCATCATATGCAACGAGGTGCGAAAGGTCTCCTCGATCGCGATCGTGTGGTAGCTGATGCCAAGATTCTCGGCCAGTCGTTGCGCGTCACTTTTGCTATGCTCGCTCGAATAGCCCGATGGCATCGAGATGCCCATGATGTTCTCGGCCCCCAGCGCGTCGGCGGCGATCACCGCGACCAACGAGGAGTCGATGCCACCCGAAAGACCAATCAAGGCCGAGTGAAAACCTGTTTTATGTACATAGTCGCGCGTGCCCAGCACCAGTGCCGAGTAAATTTCCTGTAGCCTTTCCATTTTCGGCTCCAGTCGCTGTGGCTCGCCCAGATAGATCGGCTGTGTGTCACGTGGCGGCGTAAGTGCTCGCGTATCGATCGTGTGCACCGGCACATCATCCGTGTTCAACTGTAGACGTTCTTTGCGCCGCCGCGGATCATGCAAGCGTGAGCGAAAGACGGAGGCCGTATCGACATCGACGATCAACAAATCTTCCTCGAATTGCTTGCCGCGCGCGATCAGCTTGCCCTGCTCATTGAAGACCATGCTGCCGCCATCGAAAACCAGTTCGTCCTGGCCGCCCACCATATTCAGATAGGCAATGATTACCCCGTTATCGGATGCGCGCGTCGAGATCATTTCTTCTCGTGTCATCCCTTTGCCTATTGAATAAGGCGAGGCATTGATGTTGATCACCACTTCCGCGCCCGCGTACGCCTGTTTGGTCAGTGGACCGGTCGGATACCAGATGTCTTCACAGATGTTGATAGCGATGTGCATATCGTGCAACAGGAAAATCGGCGCTTTTTCACCCGTTTGAAAATAGCGATTTTCGTCGAAAACTCCGTAGTTAGGCAGGTAGTGTTTATGGTACACTCCTATCAATCGCCCTTCGTGCACCACGGCTGCGGCGTTGTAGACATCGTGATCGCGGTCCACAAAACCGACGATCGTAGTCAAACCAGGAAAATCCGTGCTCATCTGCACGATCTCATCCAGTTTCTCCAGGTTCGCCGCTACAAATCCCGGTTTCAGCAGCAGATCTTCCGGCGGATAACCGGTGAGCGCTAACTCTGGAAAGCATACCAGATGCGCGCCTGCCTGGTGTGCCTGTTGCATCAAGCTAATAATCTTTTTAGTGTTGCCCGCGAGATCGCCAACTGTCACATTGATCTGGGCAAGCGCGATTCGTAGCGGTATGATATTCATAGATGCTAAATGTCCCTTTCTATTCATGATCGATCGGTATACGTCGCTGTCTATTCATAAACGGACATGTGCACAGTCGCTAAAGAGGTAAACAACCCGCGTAGGCGCGGACATATCCCCCGGAATGTCTGCCCCTTGTGGGCGCGCACCGGCTTCGCTTGCGTTCACTCACCTCCTTAGCGACTTCTCCACTTAAACTATATTACAAATATACAAGGAGTTTTTCATGGAGGCCCTGGTTTTTTTAACCCTCGTAGTCCCTTTTCTTTTGCTTTTTTACCTGGCATGCATGCTGTTCGTACGTCCCACCAGAACTGTCTTCTGGTACTCTCTGCTCGCTGGACTGATCGTGGGTGTGGTCAACTTGCTTGTTGATATCATCGCATATTATGCCCACTGGTGGTATTACGATCTGATCAAAGTCACCATTCCCGCCCATGCAGCGCCAGTCCAGGCCTTCGTTTACACGATTTACGGTCAGTCTCTGGCCTTCCTGCATGTGCCCCTACCGTTTTACTTTTCTCCCATCTTCATCTACGGTAGTCTCGCCTATCTGATGATCTGGCGCTGCTGGAATGGGCGCACGCGCTGGTTCTCTTACCTCGTGCTCTTCGGCATGCCGCTTTTCTGCATCATCCGCGATATCACCGGTGGCCTGGCGCGCACATCCTATCAGATGTGGGAAAACATTCCGCTCTCCATCATCGTGACCATCCTCTTCTGGCCGCTCGCCTTCTACGCCGGTTTCTACCTCTTTTGGCGCAAAGCCGAGAAAACTCCCTTTATAGCGGTCGAGCAGGAACGCAATCAGCAGAACACCCGTCACATCGCCACCCCCTCGCACCAGGAAGGCGTCTAAAAACACTGCGTAGGGCAAACTACGCGTTTGCCCATGCAAAATGCAACGAATAAAAAACGGAGAAAATATGTGGATGACGCACAGGCTCAACTAATCGCCCGCTTGAATGCTACCCGGCATGGCACCGTCATGGAAACACTCGATATCACCATCGTCGAGGCCACCCAGGATCATGTAACCGCCTCCATGCCCGTTGGACCCAACCAGCGCCAGAACCTCGGCTACCTGCATGGCGGTGTCTCCGTGCTGCTGGCGGAAACGGTGGCCTCGATCGCGAGCTTTCTGCACATCGATCAGCAACGCCAGATGACCTTTGGCCTGGAGATCAACGCCAATCACGTGCGCCCGAAACGCGATGGCACCATCACCGCCACCGCGACATTGCTCCACCTGGGACGCACAACCCACATCTGGGATATCAAAATCGTCGATGAGCAGCAGAAGCTGATCTGTATCTCGCGTTGCACCATGGCCGTCGTCGACCGCTCACCGGAGCAAGCCAGTCCCCTCACCACCTAAATAGAGAACATGGATGAACCGCGTGGGGCAAACGCATGGTTTGCCCCGCGGTTCATCCATGTTCTC
>CAZZWK010000010.1:45604-57566 GCA_964657925.1 uncultured Dictyobacter sp. | reverse complement strand
TTTCGCTCTCTTTAGCTAGCTGAGAGGCGGCGCAGAATCTGCTCAATGGTTTCCTCTGGTGTCAGCTCAGAGGTATCAATCCAGAGACCAATGTCTGCCATCGTCGTATGGAGCATCTGATCAAGATACACTGCCCAGGCAGACCCTTGTGGATCTTTTGAGCGGTTCGTGTCCCGTTGCTGAGTAACTACATCGACATGCGGAGTAAGAACCACGAGAGAGAAGGGAAAGCCATGTAATTCTTCTTGCAACTGATGCCAGCGATCTCCCAGGATAATGTCATCCAACACGACTGTGAAGCCCGCCTCAACGAACGATTTTCCCAGCAGACACAGATGCTTGAGACGCAGGCGAAGTTGCCGAGCCGCTTCTCCATCAGGTTCACCTGGTTGGCTAACCCAAACGCCACCTGAGACAATCATCCGTTGCAACACATCGGCCTCGATATGCACGCCTTGCACAAAACGTTGTGCAAGCAAACGCGCTACAGTTGACTTTCCAGCAGCCATGATGCCGGTCACCACAATGAGAGTTGGCTGGGAACTATTCAAGGAACGTACCGCTTCTGTTTCCTTCTGATGTAGCCGTTGTTGATGGTCCTCTTGCTGCATCATTATTGCTCTCCTTGATAGTTCGTATTCATACATTCAGTGTATCAAATCCTGCTCCTCATCGCTTTCCCAAACATGCTCTTAGCGCAACTCCGGCAAAACGGAGGCTAGATCCTCATACACATAATCTGGCTTGAGCGTTGATTTCGCCATGCTTGCTGCGGTATCCTTCCCGGAAAGTACTAACAGCGTATACGTGCCCGCAGCCTTGCCCGCCTGGATATCGACACTGATCGTGTCGCCGATCATGATCGTCTCTCCCACCTCGCTGCCCAATTTTTTCATCGCCTCTTGCAATAGCGTGGGTTCAGGTTTGCCGATCACCACCGGCGTCACCTCGCTGCCCGCCTCGATTGCCGCCACCATCGTGCCACAACCCGCGATGATCTCACCGCCCGCGATCGGTAGCAGCGGATCGCGATTGATGGCGATAAAGGCCGCGCCATTTTTAGCCGCCAGCACCGCGCCAGTCAGTTTTTCATAGTTGAATGTGCGATCCAGCCCCACAAAAACGGCGTCCGCACCCTGCCAATCGGGGTTGGCGATATGCAAATGGTACGAGCGCACCAGGTCGAATAGCGGCTCTTCACCCACAATATAAATGGTCGCATCGGGCGTGTGACGCTGGATATACTGTACCGCCGCCTGTGCCGCGCCCATCACGTGCGAAGCATCGGTGGCGATGCCCAGCCGCGTCAACTTTTGCACCACTTGCTGCTCGCTGGCGAACGAATTATTGGTCAAAAAAAGATACTTTTTCTTATTCGCGTTCAGCCATTCCACGAATTCTTTGGCGCCCGCGACCAGCTCCTCGCCGCGATAGATGACGCCATCCAGGTCGATCAGATAAGTGGTCAGCCCCTGCAAGGACGGTAACATAGTCTGTTCCTTTAGCCACGCATCAACTGCTCGCGAATCGCGATGATCTCTCTGCGTAGCGCTTGATTGACATTGATCGTTCGCTCTATTTTCTCGCATGCGTGCAGCACGGTGCTATGATCTCGCCCACCGAACATCTGCCCGATCTCCAGCAACGATATCTGCGTCTCCTGCCGAATCAGATACATCGCGATCTGACGCGGCGTAACAATATACTTATCGCGCTGTTTCCCACACATGGCGTCGTACGAGATGTGATAATAATCAGCCACGATCTGCGCGATCTGCCTGCCACTGAGCGTCGGCTCGTGACTATCGTTGCCCAGCGAAGCCATCGCCGCGCGCGCTACATCCATCGTCAGGTCCGTACGATGCAACTGCTGAAACGCCATCAAACGATTGAGACAGCCTTCCAACTCTCGAATATTCGTTTGCACGCGTCCAGCAATATACGAGATAATGTCATCGGGAACGCGATAGTGCAGCAGATCGGCCTTGACACGCAAAATCGCCATCCTGGTCTCCAGGTCTGGCGGCTGAATATCCGCGATCAATCCCCACTCGAAGCGCGAGCGCAGCCGCTCCTCCAGACTCAAAATTGCTTTCGGCGGGCGGTCACTACAGATAACGATCTGCTTGCTCATCTCGTACAGGCTATTGAATGTATGGAAAAACTCTTCTTCCGTCGATTCTTTGCCCGCGATAAACTGGATATCATCCACCAGCAAGATATCGACCGAGCGATACTTGGCCCGAAATTCTTCGGTCGTACGATAGCGAATCGCGTTGACGATTTCGTTGGTGAACTGTTCCGAAGATACATACAGCACCGCCAGACCTGTCTGTACTCCCTGGTGACCGATGGCGTGTAGCAGATGGGTCTTGCCCAATCCTACACCACCATACAAGAACAAAGGATTGTACGACTCACCAGGTGCCTCGGCGACGGCTAACGAAGCGGCATGCGCCAGCCGATTGCTATTGCCCACGATAAACGCGTCGAACGTGTAGCGCGAATTCAAGCGATTATGCGCCAGCATGTTCGCGCGTTGCTCGGTCTCCCACTCTTCCAACGTATCAGGCGAAGCATAGGCGAACTCACTTTGCGTTGGCGGCTTCGCGATGCGATCGTAGTAGATCTCATTACCTCTTTCCACGACATCATCGTGTCGCAGTGTGTGTAGATAGGCATCCGCATCCGAGATGGGCTCATCCTCTTCCTCGTTTGACGCATCCAATGGGTGATTCATAGCTGCTTGATCGTATCTCTCATCCGGCATGTACGTTATGTTGTTCTCAAGTACTGGCGGTGCAATGGGCACGCCTGCGTTTCTCAGCATGCTTGGCAATTTCACGGTACTACCATAAAACTCGTCGGGATGCGTTTCGGGCATAGCCTCATGCTCGCTGTGTATCTCGTGCTTGAGCGGTTCTGTCGCGCGCACCCGCTGCTCCTGTGTCTCATCATCTGTATGCGCGATCGTGAGTGTCACAATTTCACCCGTGATATCTTTCAGCATATCCTCTAAAAAAGGTAGCCAGCGCGTGGTAATGATATCGTTCGCAAGGTCATTGGGCACCTGCAATGTGAGGCGACGTTCTTGCCCCTCTGCCTCGTACACGTTCTCAGCACCGCCATCTTCTTCTTCAAGATGAGCATCTTGCAACCAGCCTCTGGTCGTCCCATCGATAGGGGTGTTCTCTAGCTGCCTGACCGCAGTCCGCCAAACTGTCGCCGTATTCACCTGTTTGCCCCCGTACTTAATCTGCAATAAGCGCGACACACTCAATTTCAACCAGCGCTTTACGCGGCAATTCTCGCACAGCCACTGTGGAACGCGCGGGCGCGGTCTCGCCGAAATAACGACCATACACCTCGTTCATGACCGCGAAATCATTCATGTTAACAAGAAAAACCGTCGTTTTGATCACTTGTTGCAGCGATGAATTCCCACTCTTCAACAACGCCTCCACATTTTGGATCACACGCTCCGTCTGTACTCGTATGTCTGTCCCCACAAGTTGACCGCTCTCTGCGTCCAGCGCGATCTGCCCCGAGGTATACAGGAACTGACCGACGCGAATCGCCTGGCTGTATGGCCCGATCGCCGCCGGGGCTTGAGTCGTGCTAATTTGTGTTTTTTCCATATTCCATCACCGTCCGTGGGGAAAGCGCCTGTACGGTCTCTCCTCGCTGTTTACTCTGCAACAAAATCAGTCGTATAAAAACAAAAAAAAGTGCTTCATCTATTATAGCTTACGACGCGAGCAATGTTCCTTCACACAGATCACTGGCATGGAAAAAGTACCACTATCTACACAATAGCGACAACGAGTGCTCTGGACGAATTTACCCTCTGTCCCCTCTTACCAATCTCCGCATTCCATCATTGACCATCGCCACTGGCAACATATTTTGGTGCATACATCTGAGTGGGTGCCGCTGGACTCGCCTTCGCCCGCACAAGCTCTTTCGCACAGGCACGCAGTGCTTGCTGCATCTCTACCGCGGAATCAAAACGATCTTCCGGCTCTTTTTGCAGCATGCGGTTGACAAGTTGCTCCAGCAGAGGAGGCACAAGCGGGTTGAACTGGCGTAAAGGGGGAGGGTTCGTGGTCGCATGTTGCATAGCGATAGAAACTGCGGTCGGCCCGATAAATGGCGGACGCCCCGCCAGCATCTCGAACATTACGACCCCGAGCGAGTACAAATCCGAGGAGGCCGTCAACTTTTCTCCCCTCGCTTGCTCCGGTGAGAGATAGTCAGCCGTGCCCAGCACAATACCGCTATTGGTCAGACCAGCATCTTCCGCGACGCGCACAATCCCGAAGTCGGTCAACTTCACCCACGCGCCACCATCGCTCAAACTCCCCATCCCTCCACTCCACGCGAGCATAATATTCTGCGGTTTGATATCACGATGAATGAAGCCGCGTGCATGCGCTACCTGTAGCACAGAACAGACTTGCGCGGCGATCTCGATCGCTTCCCTCGGCTGCAATTGACGCCTTTGCGCGATCAACTGTTTCAACGTTGGGCCGTGAATATATTCCATGACCAGGAAATACTGGCCCATTTCTTCTACAAAATCATAAATAGTAACGGCATTGGGATGCGCGAGCGCCGCGGCTGCACGCGCTTCTCTGCGGAAACGCTCCACCGCTCGCAAATCGTTTTTATCCAGGGATCGTAATACTTTGATGGCGACGATACGCTCGACGCGATGATCCCAGGTCTTAAAAACACTTGCCATACCGCCTGTGGCGATATGTTCGCGAATCTCGTACCGTCCAGCAATTAGGGTTCCTTCGAACTGGTTCAACATCTCACCTCAAGCAACCTGGGCAAATACTGTAACTGGAAAATCCCTTTTTCAGTGGCTAGTATATCATTAATGGGATAACGCGTCCAGAAATATTTATCGAGTTTGATAAAGTACCGCTCGCAATCAAACACCCCCTCCCATTTCTCAATCCTCCGCCCAGCATATGCGCGAGTCCGCATCCAGATCGCCGTGTGTATCGGTAAGCTGAGTCAGTCCGCTTATTTTCAATCTATAGGTGTGCGTTTCGCCTATCTGCACAACCTGCGCTAGCCACAAGTCAAACGTGTCGTTGCTATAGCTATAATACGCGATCTGCCTTCCATCGGGCGACCACACCGGCTGACTCACATATTGCCCTGTTACTAACCGCACCGCTTTACTATACGGCACAAGTCCTTTTTCGAGGTTCGCCGCATCGTTTGGATTGGCGACGGATGTGACATCATCAGGAACCGCCATATCGTACAAACTCATATGTGATGCATCCTCGCGCCGCACGTAGACCAGTGTGTCCCCGTCCGGAGAAAATGCTGGTTCCATATTAGTGATCGGCACAGGCTGATCCGGTGTGAGTGGCACCCCTGGATCGCTCTCGATCTGCATGGTGCCCGGCCTGTATTGCCTGTTATCGGGATGCTCAACCGCATCTTCCTCTATCGCGTTCGCATCTTCCAGGTTGATCTGCACAACCTGCTGACTTTGTGTCGCTGCATCATAACTGTAGCTGGTGTATACCACCTGATCGGCATGATTGGGACGGTACTGTGCATCACGCAACCCTCCATCTCCATACGTGCTATAGGCTACCTCCTGCGCCTGCGCGGGGTCGGGATGACGAATGTCAATCTCAAATGCCATCAGGTCGAGCAGAAAAGAGTCCACCCCGATCTTGCGTGGATAAAACTTTTCCAGGTCGCTGAGAAACAGCAGATGTTCGTCGTCCGCCGCCCATTCCGGTTGCGCGAACCAGTGATAGCTGCTCTTGGGCGTGTCGTAGGGATAGTTGGACTCGTATGCTCCATTGCCGCTGAGCAAAATCCGCGCTTTCCCTCCCGTCGCTGGCATGAGCGCCAGGTCGCTGTAATCCTGATAGCTAACAATAAAGGCGAGCATCTTGCCGTTGGGCGAGATCGCTGGATCACGCACATCCATGCCCCTGGTCAACTGGGTCAATTGTTTCTTATCGTTCAATACATACAGATTTCGATCCAATGTAAGGTATATTTTGCCACGAAAAGCCGCCTGCTCGGTATTGATATTGACCTCGCCATTTTTACCGATCGCTTTGCTCTGAAACGGACTTTCCGCTATACCCAGACAACTTTGCAGACTCAGACTCAACGCTAGCAGCGCGAGATACCCTATCCACATCACCCTCTGCCTCATCTTGCCCTCCCTTTCCCCAAAGCCTACCCCACATTTTGCATAGCTTCGAACGCGCCGAACACAGTAAATAAGAGCAGATCGAAAAGTGCGCGCAAGTCACCTGGACCCGCATAACCTTCCTCCGGCCAGGAAAACGTATCGCGGCTGAAACGTTCATTCGCCATTGGCATGATGGAGGCAGGCGTGTTTCCCCTGGCTATCGTGGAGGTGCGAACCTCACTACTGGCCGTTTGTGGCAAGCATTGCGCCGTTGTATCGAACATCTGTTGAATGATTGGCTCGACTCGGCTACAAATGGGCGCGAAGTTGTTCCGTGGCAGGCCAGGACTGGCGTAAAGTGGAGGTATCAGCGCGACGCGCTGGATGCTGTTGACATCGATGCCTTTAGCCACCTGCGCGATTGCCGCCAGCGTAGCCAGGCTCATATCGGTCATTAAGTATCCATCCAGGTCATGCAGCAGCGCGGGCGCCTTGGAGATACTATCCGTGGACGAAAGCTTCATCTTCAGTTGCGTCAAAACCTGCTGCTGACGTTCCGTGCGCCCGAAATCGCCTCCCAGGTCAGCGTGCCGTGTACGCACGTATTCGAGCGCCTCTTGCCCATTCAGATGTTGTGGACCCGGTGCCAGATAAAGCCGCATATAATCATACTTGTTCCCATCTGGATTATTCGTATCATCAGGATACAGATCGTCAAGCATCGGATGCGTCACATCGACATCAACTCCCCCCACTTCGTCGATCACTTTGATGAATCCCTGCAAGCCAACCCAGGCATAATAATCGCTGTGAATACCATAATTACTCTGAATTACATCCATGATATGTCCCGCCGCCGTGCGCGCTCGCTCGTTCGCATTCGCGCCCGTCCACGCGTGCTCGAATACTTCGTCCAGCTTGACATTGCTATACCCATACGCCGCATCGCTGACCTGCATATCTCTGGGAATGGAAAGCATGCCCACGTATCTGCTGACCGGATCAATAGTGACGATAATCACCGTCTGCGCCAGCGGCGTGCCACTGTTCGGATCGTTGCCCTTACCATCGGTATCGCTGCCCAGCAGCACGATATTTGTGCGCTGCGTCAGCGGATTAACGATACTCTCGTTCACCTTTTCGCGAATAGCGCTCTGACTGGTGATGTCATCGAGCGGTCGTGCGAAATTTGCCTGATAATACCAGTATCCAATGCCATCCATAACAATGAACAATACACAAATAGTGATAACGATCTTCGCCCAGCTAGGGAAGCGTGGACGATCACGCTTTTGTGTGCCAGCGCTAGTCGGTTTCTTCAGTGTCTCCGCTGCATACTGCGCTTGTGACGAGGGTATGTCTCTTTGCATCGCATGCTGGAGAGCAGGTTGCGTCGCTTGATCGAGCGAGGACGAGGGACGGAGCGACTGCTGTGAAGGCAATGTTGCAAGTTCTCCATCAGCGTTTTCCTCATCCTGTTGTTTCTTGACTGCTATCTCTCTATCTTTAGTGTATGGAGGCAGCGCGGGATAGCGCACAGTCTTGCTTGTCACGGCATGCTGTGCCCCCCTTTTTGGGAGTTTACGTCTACTTAGCCAGTCTGCTTCCTGCGGCATCGGTTCCGGCGGCTTTTCTTTTTGTTGAGAAGTATTCAGTTGGATGAATTGACGCTTACCCATCTCCCACTCCTACCATCACTCATCGACTTGCACGCTCTATTTTTCCTGCTCTCTACTTAATTCCCGCTACCTATATATGCCTTTTTCTTGCCTGAAAGGCATTATTGGTGCTGGGAATCCCGCGTAGTCGTGTCCCCTTGCGGGCACGCGTCGGGACGTTGCTTACCGTACTACCGCAGACTTGATGGATGCACCAATTATAGAAAATCCATCCCACCTTACCCTATCCATAAAATAAGGTTCACTATAGTAAAAACGATTGGATACACCTTTTGTATCTCTTGAAATATAGCATATTCTGACCGACCTATCCCAAAATGTCTAGTTTAACATTTTCTTATTCTTCCAATTACACATTCATAAACGCCCTTTAACCATTTACTAAATACAGCGTGATACTTTTAAAAAAAGAGCTTCATTTGTCGAATCATAGCTCACGAAATGAATGTCACAAAAGCCAGGTGGTGAAATTATGCGCATCGCGATTATTACCGAAAATTTCTTGCCGAAACTGGACGGGGTTACCCGCACGCTGTCCCGCTTATTGGAGCACTTGCAGGCCAACGGCCATCAGGCGCTTTTGCTGGGACCGGAATCGGGCATGGTCCAATACGCCGGTGCGGAAATTGTTGGTACAGCGGGCTTACCGTTCCCTTTTTATCCAGAGTTGAAATTTAATTTCTTTCGTCCTCTATTCGTGCGCCGCCTGATCGAGTTTCGCCCCGATATTGTGCACCTTGTTGACCCCGTTATCCTCGGCCCTACCGGCTTAGCCACGGCTCGCCTGCTCAATATCCCCATCGTCTCGTCATATCACACCAACCTTGCCGCCTACTGCGAACATTTTGGCTTCTCTCTGCTGACAAAACCGATGTGGTTTTATAATTGTTTTGTGCACAACCAGTGCGCTTTGACCTTCTGCCCCTCGCCCTCTACCGCGCATATGTTGCGCAAGCAGGGTTTCGAGCACCTGCGCATCTGGCCGCGCGGGGTCGACCTCTCGCTCTTCCAACCCGAACGCCGCGATACAACATTGCGCGCATCCTGGCTCGCTGAACGTGCTCAAAGTGGACCCAAAACGATTCTACTCTATGTTGGACGTGTCTCATGGGAAAAGAATCTTCGTCTACTGATCCAGGCCTATCGTGGCATGGATCATCGCCACTGCCATCTCGTGATTGTGGGTCAAGGTCCTGCTTACCAGGAGGTTCAGCAAGAACTGTACGATGTTCCGGTGACGTTTACTGGCTATCTTACCGGTCCCGACCTGGCGACAGCATATGCCTCAGCGGACGTTTTCGCTTTTCCCTCATACACCGAGACCTTCGGCCAGGTGGTTTTGGAGAGTATGGCCTCTGGTTTGCCCGTCGTCGGCCTACAGGCGGAGGGAGTGCGTGATCTGGTTGACGATGGACGCACAGGACTTTTGCTCGCTGCGGATCACCTGAACGTAGAAGAGCAAGCTATCGCCTATCGCGCATTATTGCAAAGGCTTGTCGAAGATCAACAACTGCGCGCGTCCATGAGCGACGCGGCCTATCACGAGGCTCAAAAACATACCTGGCACGAAGCAATGGAACATCTCGTCCGTGGCTACACAGAAGTAATCCAGCAAGAACAGCCCTTGCTCGCCGCCTAACATCCAACATCCTTCCACGCCGATAATAAAACTGAACAAACCAGTATTACTCTGTCAAACTTCGTCGTAACCCACAGTAGGAGCCGGTTTACCGTGCTCATCGCGACATTTATGGCGCAGTCGGCGGGTTACCATGAACCTTGACACAACAGTAGGGGCACAATTTATTGGCCCGCCCGACAATTTATTGTCTGGTATGTCGGTGTCTTGGCGTCTGATCTCATGCCGATCTTGCTCGTTAAAATTCATTATTGGCTAGTCGTCTCGGCCTCAACCCAACCTCTACGGTTGAATTTGTAATTTGTTCACCTGCATTATCAGCCCGCGTAGACGCGTCCCCTTGTGGGCGCGCATGCCTTTGCTTCCCGTATGATTTCCTGCATGCACCAATTATTCGTTCGCACGTAATTCTGTAAGCGCCTGCTGATAAGCCTCGTAGGTACCACGGTCGAAAAGCACGAACGTGATCTGCTGCAAACTGGTCTTTTGCTGCATGTGCTCGATAACGGCGCGCAACGCCAGCGGCGCGGCCAGCTTTACTGGATAGCCGTATGCACCGGTGCTAAGTGAGGGGAAGGCAATACTATGTACTTGATACTGGTCCGCCAACGCTAAACAACGTTTGTAAGCATTGACCAGCAGCCGTGCATCATCTTTCGTGCCCCGATAGATGGGACCAACCGCGTGAAAAATATATTTCGCATCCAACATACCGGCGCTTGTAGCCACTGCACTCCCCGTTGCACACCCTCCAATGGCACGACATTCCCGCATGATAGCCGCACCAGCGGCACGATGGATCGCCCCGTCAACTCCGCCTCCGCCCATAAGACTGGCATTGGCGGCGTTCACGATCGCATCCGCGTGTATGTTGACAATATTTCCTTGCGTTAGAGTGAGAACAACATGATTGATAGTATATGTACTCACCAATGGACCTCACTTCTTATCTCGCTAGCTCACGCTCCTCATGCCGCAAAGAACGCGAGGAGCGCTATAACGAAAAAAGCTGATGGCAGGCAGGGAAATGACATTGACAAAATACTGTGCCTTACACTTGAGAGCACAGCTCGCTTTTCGCAATAGTAAGTAGCCAGAAGCTACCTTACTCCGCTACTATAGCAACTCGATTCCGGGGGATTGGCAGTGAGACAACTTCACAATAAACTATTTTTTGACTACCGCTTCTGAAAGTTCTTTGCCAGGGAAGAAACGTACCCGCTCCTTCGCTGGAACCTCGATTGGTTGTCGGTCTCGTGGATTGACTCCTTTGCGCGCTGCACTTTGACGCACTTTGAAAGAACCAAATCCTACCAGGCGCACTTCTTCACCCTCCTGAAGAGCTTCACGGATGGCTGTAAGAGTCGCTTCCAAAACCTCAGATGCTTGCTTCTGGGAAAGTTTCGCGGACTTGGCAATTCGCTTAGAAAGTTCCTGTCGTCCAATGGTTTGGGCTGTATCGGCCTTTTCTTCTGCCATAGGTTCGATTTTCCTCCTTGCAACTATCAATGTACGTCGCTTTTCTGCTCGATACCACTTTATCGCGCCTGTGAAGCGGCGTCACAACCTCACTGCCGATTAGGAGTATAGCATGCGATTTTGAGAAATACAAGTTCTCTTCTTTATGTAAAAAAGTCAATCCCAATTGAATCGGCCTCTGAAGACCGCTCAGCCCAAATTCATACCTCAAAAAATATATTTCCATCATGCAGATTTCTTGTGTGCGAAATGCTCATTCGCCTCGTGCTCCCCCACCAAAAGAGCTTCTACCACCATTGACAGCAGCACCCGGCAAGGCATACAATCGATGAGGATAATCAGTTTTTCTCTATTTATAAAGGATGTCTCTCTTTTGCAACAAGCCATACCACCCGCTGGAGATCAGGATGAGGAAGCGCGCGAAGTTACCCTCTCCGTGTGGCAATTCGTTGTCCCCATCCCGTTTCCTTTGCGTACCGTCAATATGTATGCCCTTATAGCCGAAGATGGCTGGTCGCTGATCGATGCTGGTATGGATACTCCCCAGGCGCGCGCGGCTTTTTACGCTGGCTTGCGTAAAGCCGGTCTGAGCATCGACCGCCTGCGTACCATTGTACTCTCCCACTACCACCCCGATCATATTGGACTGGCCGCCGAACTTCAGCAGCAGAGCGGTGCCCTGGTATATATGCACAAATTGGATGCTACAGCCCTTCAGCATATGATCGATCATCCCGCCGAACAGCGCGATGCGCGCCGCGAGATGTTCGTTTTTTTCTCGCAACATGGCGTTCCCCCCACTGAGCGCCTCACTTCCCCCACTCCCACCGAGCATTCTGAAAACAGCACCTCAGACACCCAACACCCATTGCTCAGGCAGCGTACACCCTTCACGCTCACCCTGCCACCACGTGAGACGATCCAATTTATAGAAGATGGAGAGGAGATCGAACTCTCCCACGAACGTTACCAGATTTTCTGGGT
>CAZZWK010000010.1:19126-45504 GCA_964657925.1 uncultured Dictyobacter sp. | reverse complement strand
AAAGGCCGCAAAAAAGTTATCCACAAGTTATCCACTTCGCTGCCAAAAATTGCCGTTCGAGACTCTTTTCCCATATAGCCAGAGAGTGCTACAATGAAGTGGGGGAAAGTGGGGAAATATGGGGAATCTGCCCCAGAGGCGGGCAGTATTGGCGGTCTTTAAATTCTCAGTGGTTTGCTTTGAAGCTGCTATAACAGCTATACATAAAAAAGTATATCTTAAGAAAGAATGACGATCAAATGTTTCTAGGCGAGTACGAACATACAATAGATGCGAAAGGACGCATGGCCGTCCCTGCCAAGTTCCGCGCCCAAATGGAGCACGGTTCCGTGGTCAGCAAGGGCATGGGCGCTTGCTTATCCATCTATACGCTCGAACGCTGGGAACAACGATCGAATGAACTTATTAATGGCATGTCGAGTGACGAGTTGCGCGATTTCGAACGCCGTATCTATCCAAGCGCCAATGAGATCGAACTGGATGCACAGGGACGCATGGTGATTCCACCGAAGCTGCGTGCCTTCGCAAATCTGGGCAACGAGGTCACCATCGCTGGCGTGCGCGACCATTTCGAAATATGGGACCGCACTACCTGGCAGGCGTATCAAGAACAATTAGATGCCGACGGCAGCAAGATTCCGTTCTAACAACGTCGCATTCGTAATACCGTTGTCTGAAAAATCGTTTTCTGGAAAACATATGCTTATGACTTTTTATGGCAATGATACAACTCAACATATACCGGTAATGCAAGATAGCGTCATCTCCTATCTCCAACCCATGTCCGGCGGTCGCTACGTCGATGGCACACTGGGCGGAGGCGGTCATACCGAGGCTTTATTGCAGCACTCTTCCCCCGCTGGTCGTGTTCTGGGCATCGATGTCGACGCTCAGGCCCTGGCTCGCGTACAGCGACGACTTGCCCCCTTTATCACCACTAACCGTCTGCTAACCGTTCAGGGCAACTTTGCCGACCTGCATGAGATCATGACACAGGCCCGGTTCCCGAAAGTACAGGGCATCTTGCTCGATCTCGGCTTTTCTTCAGATCAAATGGATAATCCAGAGCGCGGTTTCTCGTTTAGCGCTGATGGCCCACTCGATATGCGCCTCGACCAGACTTTGCCCCTTTCGGCTGCCGATCTGGTCAATACATTGCATGAGCAGGAACTGGCAACGCTTATCTGGCGCTATGGCGAGGAGAGACGCTCCCGTCAGATCGCCCATCGCATCGTCCAGGCGCGCGAAAAACAGCCTATCGAACGCACCTCGCAACTGGCGGCGCTCGTGGCGGCTGGCGTCCCTTTTAAAGCAGGTTCGATCCATCCAGCGACACGCACATTTCAAGCCTTGCGCATCACCGTCAATCACGAACTCGATAACCTGGAAGCTGTGCTACCGCAAATTGTGGATGCCCTGGCTAGCGAGGACGAGCATCAATCGGCTGGTCGCATGGCTATCATCTCCTTCCACTCGCTGGAAGACCGCATCGTGAAGGATTTCATTCGCCTGGAGGCGACCGATTGTATCTGCCCGCCAGGCGTGCCGGTCTGCGTTTGTGGTCATAAAGCACGTTTGCGTCCCATTACCCGCAAACCTGTGATCGCTGACGAAGATGAAGTCGCTCGTAATTCGCGTGCAAGAAGCGCCAAGCTGCGCGTAGCCGAGCGTATACAGCAAAAAGATGGACTAAACTAGAAGAAGTACATTTTCTCTAATAAATTTACTAAGTGAACAAACCACGAATAGCGAGAGAAGATACGTTTACTAATAGGAAATGCTATGAATAGACAACAAGCGGAGCAAGAAGAAGCAGAGCAACAGCGCGAGACACCGATCGTGATCCACAAACAACAACGTGGTCGCCCGTTCGCTTTTCGTATGGGTACGCTGACGGTATCGGTATCAGGCGTTTTGCTGATTGCTCTGATGTCTGTGCTGTACCTGAACCAGCTCGGCCAGGCCGCTAAAGCAAACCAGGCCCTACAACAGATACAGAGCCAGCGGGCCGCGTTGGCTCGCCAACAACAGGATCTCAACGCGACCATCGCGCAAGAACAATTGCCCACGTATGTGGCGGCGCACGCATCACAACAGGGTCTGCTGCCGCCCGACTGGCGTGATGTACGCATGATCAAGGTACCAGGCTTACAACCCGTCCCTGGTCAAATTTCTATCCAATCTCCCGATTGGAAAAAATAACAATGGATGTGGGTTGCACTATTTAAAGTGTTTTGCCAGCGAAGAAAGGAGTGACAGAGATGGATGCAGTACTGCGTCGAGCCCGCAACCGGCAGTTGATCATTTTCCTGCTGGTCTGTTCGAGCATGCTCGCTCTCTCTGGCAAACTCTACTACTGGCAGATTGTGCGCGGACCCTGGCTGGCACAGCAGGCCAATGCTGAACATACACAGAGCGAAACCGTCGCTGCCCCACGCGGCAATATTTATGACGCGCAAGGACTCTTACTCGCGACAAACATCGTGCAAGACGATCTCTACGTCGATCCCGCTCAGATCGTGACCGATTATCCCTATACGTACACTGCGCAACGCCAATCTCTGGCGAATGCACTGCATCATGCGTTGCCCACGCTATCAAACGCGCAACTGATGAGCGATTTAAGCCTGAATTCATACTCGGTGCGCGTTGCTCAGTCGCTCTCGACGGCGCAGAGCCAGCAATTGCAGAATCTGCAACTGCCCTACACCTTTCTTGTGCCTCGTACTGTACGTGAATATCCTGGCGGCGATCTGGCCTCGCAGGTATTAGGTTTCGTGCAAGAGCAGCCGGGCGGCACGGACCAGGGCCTCTATGGGGTCGAAGGGACGTACAACACACTTCTCACGGGAAAACCTGGCAGTTTTACCTCCGAAACCGCTTTGAACGGTGTCCCGCTCACGGTCGGGGCCAGTTTCGCCCACGCCGCCGTGAGTGGCGCGAATATCCATCTCACCCTCGATAGCGTGATGCAATACGATGTACAGAGTGGCCTGAACGCGCAGGTCAAAGCGATGGAGGCCGCCAGCGGTACAGCCATCGTGGTCAATATCCATACCGGTGCGATTGTCGCTATGGCGAGCACCCCTTCGTTCGATCCCAACCAGTATGGTCAGTACGCGAATCAGAAGGGCTGTATCGATACGCTCGATGTCTACATCAATCCGGCTCTCTATTGCGCGTATGAGCCAGGCTCAACCATGAAAACTATTACCATGGCTGCCGCGCTCGATCAGCACTTGATCACGCCGCAGACAACACTCTATGATTCCGGTTCCATCAGTTTCGACGATGGTACACCACCTGTCACTAATTGGGATCACCTGAGTTATGGCACGGAGACGATGACCCAGGTGCTGCAACATTCCGCCAATGTCGGTGCCGCCTATGTCGCGCACTCTATCCTGGGACCACAACGCTTCTATCCCTATCTCCAGCGCTTCGGTTTCGGCCAACCCACCGGCTTGCTGAAACCGGAGAGCGCTGGCTACTATCGCCAACCCGGCACCAGCGATTGGACGCCCAGCGACCTGACGCGCCAATCGTTCGGACAGGCAATAACCGTAACGCCCATTCAGATGCTGATGGCCTACCAGGCCATCGCCAACAATGGCCTGCTGTTGCGACCCTCCATTGTTGCTTCGATCGACAACAATGGTCATGTCTCTATCCCTGTGCCCCAGCGCGGCACACAGGTGCTCAGCGCCAGCACGGCCAGTCAACTGACTAACATGCTGGTCGATACCGCGCAATTCGAACATATCACTGTCCCTGGCTACACGGTCGCCATCAAAACCGGCACCGCGACAACCGTTGGTATCAGTAATGATCAAACGGTAGCGTCAGTGATCGGCTATCTGCCCGCTTCACAGCCACAGTTCGCGATCCTGGTAAAACTCGATCGACCACAGGCCAACATCTATGGCGCACAGGCCGCTGGTCCCCTGTGGATGTCTATCGCGCAACAACTGATGTGGCGTTACAATATTCCGTCGGACCAGTAAAAAAATAACGAAAAGAGGTAAATAAGGCAAATTTAAGAGACAAAGAGAGCGTTTTTGTGTGGACGTAGTAGTGTGCCGAGGAGGAACAAATGCAGGAAGAAAATCAGCATAGTAAAAAAGAAAATGTACCGCCTTCATCTCAACCTGAGCTGAGCGCTACCTGGTTAGAACTTTTGGGCAAGCAGCATCCAAGTGATCAAAATACTCGCTCGGAGGATATCGTTCCTCCTCTTGCGAGCGATCCCTGGAACTCTCTATCACATGCCCATGGCATCGAAATCGTTGATCTGCAACGCGATCATTTGCAGATCAGCGATCAAGAAGTTGAGCAGATGCTCCAACTGATTCAGGAGGAGCACTCCACTCAGGATGACGAGGGGTCTTCGTCAACGCATCAGTAATTCAGTAACCATGAGTAAGTGTACTAGAAAATTTGTTCTATGTCAAGCCTTTCGGCTGGCAAAATGATTGAGCTGGGAAAAGTCATGCGAATACATAGCAAATCGTTACCTTTCGTATTCACCATCGACATTTTCTCCCTGTTCTTACGACAGAATGTGACGTTTTAATGGCAAAAGATCAGCTTAGAAGACAAAAGAAGACGCTACCAACCGGGAACAGCCAGCCTGCTCCCAGGAAAAGCCTGTCCCAGCCTCTCTACCGTTCTCCCGCTTTAGAGCGCGATGAGAATCAGTATAGATCCGCGCAGGCCAGGGGTACGTCACGCGTCGCTGATCGTCAAAAGTCCAGGCGGCGTAGATCTTCGGATGCTGCTGGCATGCGCCAGGTACGCTACGCTGCCTCCGATGTCTTGCTCACGCCGCCAACCATGGTAAAACGTCTACCACGCACGAAGCACGTGGCTTTACCACAACCTGCCTCGTCGTTGGCCGTGAAAACGTCCGAACGCGTCAATTTCTCGACTGGCTGGCATAAAAACAATGTGCCAGTGCCGTACACCAATAGACTCGCACGCCTGGCACCTCCCGTGCCCGCGCCCGCTCTGCCAGGGCCACACTCGATCTCCAATGAGGAGCAGCAACGCCTGGCGGCCTTGGAGATGCGCCTGCCTCGTGTGGCTGGCAAGGTCGATCCTATCCTGCTGGTGGCCGCGTTGGCCCTGCTCTGCATCGGCTTGGTCATGGTCTATAGCGCCAGCTCGTTCATCTCGCTGCAATACTATAACGACGCGTCATACTTTTTTCAGAAACAGTTGCTCGGCGTGGTACTCGGCGTGATCGTGCTGTTCATTACCATGAATATCGATTATCGCTTCTGGCGACGTTTCTCGCTGATCGGTATGGTCATCGCTCTGCCTTTGCTGGTCGTCGTGTTGCTTTTTGGCACAAGCAGCTATGGAGCATCACGCTGGCTTGGCTTCGGCTCCTTTTTCTCTTTCCAACCCAGCGAGTTGATTAAACTGGTGCTGGCTTTCTATGTCGCGGACTGGCTTGCGCGCAAAGGTAATCAGGTCAGTACGTTCTTGTACGGCCTGGCTCCTTTCGTGATCCTGGTCGGTACCATCTTAGGCCTGGTCTTGCTGGAGAACGATATGGGAACGGCAACGGTGATCGCGGTTCTGGCAACGGCCATGTTCTTTACTGCCGGTGCCAACATTTTTCAATTCGTGCTCGCGCTGGCTGGCGGCATCGCGATCTTCTTTACTCAGGCCTTTCATGGCTATCGCTATGAACGCTTGATCGGCTTTCTCAACCCATTTCAAGATGTCACTGGTCGCAACTTACAACTGTACCAATCTCTGCTGGCTCTTGGCTCCGGCGGCTTTTTCGGCCTCGGTCTGGGCGCGAGTCGGCAAAAGACTGGCTACCTGCCGCTGCCGTACATCGATTCGATCTTCGCTATTACCGGCGAAGAGTTAGGCTATCTTGGTTGCGCTGTGATTATCGCGTTGTTCCTGCTGCTGGCGTTTCGCGGCTTTCGCCTGGCGCGCCGTACACAGGACATTTATGGCGCTCTCCTGGCGACTGGCATCACTACCTGGTTGGTGGTACAGGCGATGATCAACATCGGCGCAACCGTTGGCGCGATCCCTTACACAGGTGTGCCGCTTCCCTTTATCAGCTTTGGCGGCACTTCACTGGTCATTTCGTTGGCTGCCATCGGCGTTCTACTCAACATCTCGCGCTATATTCGCGAACCGGACTACCCTCTGCTCTCACGACAGACGTTCGATATTGTACGTCAAAAAGGGAGGGATAAAGGTACTACAATTTGAGTATCTTTTCTCAATAAATTGTATAAAGTATATAGTGTATCTTTTAAGTAGTTTTAATCGTAGTATTCATTGTACACTTGTACAACGAAAAGTGTAGATCTGTAAGTCATCTGGATAGTGCTGTTTATGCGAATTCTCGTTTCCGGGGGCGGCACGGGCGGACACATTTATCCCGCTCTGGCTATCGCCACCCAACTACAACATATATATTCTGCCGATATTCTCTATCTTGGTAGCGACGATGGTTTGGAGACACAACTTGTGCCCGCCGCCGGTTTTCGCATAGCAACGGTCAAGGCTGGCAAGTTGCAGCGCTACGTCTCGTTGAAAACAGTCAAAGGCGTGGTGCGTGTTCCCATCGGTATGGCGCAGGCCGTGAAAATTGTCCGCGAATTTCACCCTGATGCAGCGTTTACTAGTGGGGGTTATGTCGCTGTTCCCGCCGGTCTCGCGGCAAAATTAAATGGTACACCCCTGCTCTTGCATCAACAGGACGTGCCACCCAATCTGTCCAATAAGTTGATCGCGCCACTGGCTACACGTATCTCGGTCGCCTTCGCTGATTCCCAGCGCTATTTTCCCGCCCGCAAGACGTTGTTACTGGGCAACCCTATTCGCCAGGAGATTCTCGCTGTCCGCCAGCAGCCAGTGGCCGAGGCGCGCGCAGTGCTCGGCTTTGATCCAGCTCTACCGCTCTTGCTCGTAACCGGCGGTAGCCAGGGTGCTCGCTATCTTAATAATGTGACGGTGCGTGCGTTGCCTACCCTGCTGCGACAATGCCAGGTATTGCAAATTAGTGGACAAAAACTCTTCGCGGAAACGCAGCAACAGGCCGATGAGGTCATAGCACAACTCGATAGCACGCTGAAATCTCGCTATCGTCTGGTTCCCTATCTCTCTGAAGAGATGCCGCTCGCGCTACAGGCCGCTGAAATCGTGATCTGCCGTGCGGGTGCCGCGACATTGAGCGAGCTGGCTATTTTGGGCAAGCCATCGATCCTGGTACCATTGCCACCCGCGCTTGGTAGCTCGCCGCAGGAGATCAACGCGCAAACGTTCGCTCGCGCGCAGGCTGCGGATGTGGTACGCAATGACGATTTGACTCCCACATCGCTGCAAGAGCATATCCAGACTTTGCTACAAACACCCGGTCGTCTCCAGCAGATGGAGCAGGCGCTGCAACAGTTCGCGCGCCCAACCGCCACTCAGGATATCGCCGCCGCGGTCGCCACCCTGGCTCGTGGCACCAGTCACGATAATACAGAGCAACAAAACGTTCATGTCTAGTCGACAGTATCTGAAAGGAGGTCACCTGTGAAAGCTCGTCGCATGCACTTTATGGGCATCGGGGGACAGGGTATCTCTGCCGTGGCGCAGATGGTGCAACAGCATGGCACACACGTGACCGGCTGTGATCAGCGCCTCTCCGCGACCGTCCAGATGCTGAGTAAACTGGGCATTCCCATATCGATCGGCCATAGCCCTGAACACCTCGCCCAGGCGGATACGTTGGTGATCAGCCCTGCTGTGCCCGCGCTCGATCCCCACAATCCAGAGCTAATAGCGGCGCGAGCACAAGGCATTCCAGTGGTGACCTGGCAAGAGGTGCTCGGCGATCTGACGCGCGACAAATGTCTGCTCTCGGTCAGTGGCGTGCACGGCAAAGGCACCACCACAGCTATGCTTTCCTTGATGCTGGTCGATGCTGGCCTCGATCCAACCTGCGAGATTGGCGCGGTCGTGCCTCGTTTTGGCGCCAACTATCGCCTGGGCCAGGGCACCTACTTTGTGAATGAGGCCGATGAGTTCAATCATAATTTCTGGCACTATCATCCACGCCTGGTTATCGTAACCTCGATCGAGTACGAGCATCCAGAATTTTTTGCCGACTACGACGCCTATCTACAAGCCTTCGAGCACTTTATCCGTGGTATGGATCTGACTGGTGACTGGCCGTTGCCACCCACCCTGATTTTGAACGCTGGCAATCCCGGTTGTGCTGATCTACGTGCGCGTCTGCTGGATTGGCCCGGTAGCATACTGACCTATTCGGCTCGGCCCACCAACAACGATCAGGAGCCGGCGACGCTCGCAGCCTACGCGATAAAGCTTGATGGCGAAACCAGTTTCCAGGTTCGTTCGCATGCTGCTGTGCCTTTTCCCTCAGATCTGTCGATTCACTTGCGCCTGCCGGGTCTGCACAACATCGAAAATGCCCTCGCGGCTTTGACGGCGGCGCATGCCGTCGGTGTCGATGCGCACACCATCGTGCGTACTTTGGAGGACTTTCAGGGCACACGCCGCCGCTTCGAAATTCGCCACCAGGGACCATTGCAGCTTGTGGATAAAGTGATTGATGTGATGTTGATCGACGACTACGCGCATCATCCAACAGCCATCGCGATGACGCTGGATGCCACGCGCCGCCGCTATCCTGGTCAACGTCTGGTCGCGGTCTACCAGCCGCACATGTACAGTCGCACAAAAACCTTTTTCGCACAGTTTCTACGTTCGTTCGATGCCGCCGATGTCGTCATGATCGCCGATATCTTTCCTGCGCGCGAACAGGATACCGGCCTGGTTCACTCGCGTGACCTGGCGCTCGCGCTCCAACAGCGCCCGCATTTCGCGTCAGGTGAGGCACAGGTCTTTCATAGTGGGACAGTGGAGCAAACAACACACTTGCTGTCACATACATTACGTTCGGGTGATATCGCGGTAATTATGGGTGCTGGCGATATTTATACAGTTACAGCGTCATTGTTGCAGCAGAACAATGCATAACCATCCAGTCAGTGGTCGCCCCCACACTCTGGGCGCGAAAAGAGTACAGGAGTACAAGGAAGGAAATTTAATGGTGTTCGCTACTGAGACAACATATTCGCTCCTCTCCACTCGCTTTGGCACCCGCGTGCGCAAAGATGAGCCCATGGCTCGTCATAGCACGTTCGGTGTCGGGGGACCTGCCGATGTATGGATCTCAGTGGGGACGCAGGAACAGTTGCTGGAACTCGTCGAGCTGTGTTCTATGCAACGCTGGCCGCTCTTGATTACCGGCAATGGTACCAATGTGCTCTACGCCGATGCAGGTGTGCGTGGGATCGTTGCCCAGATCGCTATCACCAGCTATACCTTGCGCGAAGAACCGGATGGCACCGCGTTCTTACAGGCTGGCGCCGGTCTGAGTTGGCCGCGCCTGCTCAATGACCTGTCCGCCCGCGGTTGGGGCGGCCTGGAGTTCGGCCCTGGTATCCCTGGCACACTGGGTGGCGCCGTCATCAGTAATGCCGGTGTTCACGGACATGATATAGGTGAAGTGCTCGCATGGGTGGATGTCGTAGACGCACGCCTGGCCGAGGAGCATCCACTAGCGCCCACGCTAGTGCGTTACCAACATGACGCACTCGACTTGCGCTACCGGCATAGCCGCTTTCGCGCTCAGCGCCTCGTCCAGTTCGATGCCGCGGGCTTTCCAGTCGCGGCAGCCCGCCGACTGATCGAGCCCGCCGAAATCGTGTCCGCGCTCGGTCTGCGCCTGCATCGCGAAGATCCACATACACTCCGTGCTCTTATAGATGAACATAAACAATATCGAAAAAATACACAGCCGCCTCAGCAGAGCGCGGGCTCCGTTTTCAAAAATCCTCCCGGCGATTACGCCGGAAGATTAATTGAAAGCGCGGGCCTCAAAGGTCTGACCAGAGGGGGCGCGCAAATTTCTCAGCGTCATGCCAATTTTATTGTCAATGTAGGTGGTGCAAGCGCCGCTGATATCGCGGCGCTAATTCAAGAGGCTCACCAGCGCGTTTATGAACGCTTCGGGGTGAGCCTGGAATTAGAAGTTGAATTGCGTGGGGAGTGGAAGGTATTACTGACATGACAGAAAAAAAACAATCACCAAAACAAGATGGGATGCGCAATCAGCATTCAGCACAAAAGTATCACGTTGGACTTTCCGTCTATAGACCCGATAGAAGAGAACAGGCGCCTGCTACGAAGAACCGGACCCGTGCCGATGGGCTCGCTCCTCGTACGCTACAACGCGTCGTCTCCGTGCCCGACGACGACCCCGCCCAGGCGTGGCACACCTTCGCCCAGCGCCAGCAAGATCGACGCCGCGCCCGTGCCCATGCAACACGCCCGCGCCCTCAATCCGTTCCACGCACACTTGCTCAAACCGGTGTGCGCGCAACAGCGGGTCGCATTGCTGCGGTTCGTCGTCCATTGCCCTATCAGGCGTCGCCGATCCCACAGCGTAGCAGTCGCAGACAGCCACGGCGCAATGTTTTCATGCGCCTGCTCGCCTTTTTCATACTACTCGCACTCTTCCTTGGTTCGCTCGCTTTTTTTTTCGCTGGCAACATATTGCACGTTCAACAGGTGGAGGTCGTAGGAACGCGTAATAATGCACTCGTACAAACCATTCAAAATATGCATATTCAGGGTCAGGACATTCTCTTTCTCAATAGTGTCTCGTTACAACAACGTATCCTGACCATCCCATCGGTTGCCTCTGTCTCCATTCAGAAGCAATTACCTGATCAGGTGACCATCTCATTGGTGGAACGACAACCCGTCCTTTTGTGGCAAGTGAGCAATGGTACTTTTAGTGTAGATCGCACAGGGAAAGTTATCGCAGCGGTGCATCACTCGTCCAACATAAATCACCTGGCAACCGTTATTGATGTCACCCACCAAGGACCGCAAGCTGCCGGAACATCTTTCGCACCCTATCCCTTAAGGGTAGGTGCTTCCCTGGCTCAGGCGAACATTCTGTTCGCGCTGAGCGTTCTACAACTGGTGCCCAGGGTTACCCATATCGATGCTTTTACTCTGTATTACGATGGTACAATGTTTGCTGGTGCAAACGATGGGGCTTTTTCCTCGCCTGCAATGAGCCAGGGAGCCTACATGCTCCAAAGTTCTCAGGGGTGGAAAGCCTATCTGGGCAATGCATTCAGCGCGAACTCGTTGCAGAATCGCCTGCTAGAACTTCAGGCCATTCTTACGCTGGCACAGCAGCAGCGATTAGCCCTTTCAACTATAGATTTGCGGTATGGTTTACACCCCGCGATCACACTGCGATAGCCTTGCGGTAAGCTTTCCAGTGTGCAGCAGGATCAATCATACTTCTGGTTACTATCCGGTGGCGCAATGTCCTTTTATGAGAGTCGTATCGCTCATAAAACCAATGCCATCTTCTTTGATCGTTTTCGTAGCGCGTCTCATCAGTGTACCGCCCATAGGAGCGTGAATCGTGCAAGAGCGGGTGATCGTCGGGATCGACGTCGGAACAACAAAAATCTGTGTCCTGGTCGGCGAACTTGATCGTGACGGGAAACTGAATATTGTTGGCGTTGGCACCTGCCCTTCACAGGGGTTGCGCCGTGGAGTGGTGGTGAACATCGAAGAGACTGTCACTTCGATTGCAGCGGCGCTAGATCGTGCGGAACGCCTGTCAGGGAAAAAAATTATGTCCGCGTACGTGGGAATTGCTGGAAGCCATATCGCTTCCGAAAATAGCAAAGGCTTTGTGGCTATCTCGCCCAGCCATCGCGATATCGAGCCCAACGATATTAGTCGTGCGGTCGAGGTCGCTCGCGCTATCGCTATTCCCGCGAACCGTGAGGTTATCCATGTTATTCCACGCAGTTACGTTGTAGATGGACAGGAGGGTATCAAAAACCCGACCGGTATGTCTGGCTTTCGCCTTGAGGTGGAGGCGCATATCATCACCGGCTCGGTCTCCTCGATCCATAACCTGATCAAATGTGTGCATAAAGCGCATGTCGAAATCGAGGATCTGGTCCTGGAGCCTTTGGCCTCAGGTGACGCCGTACTCGAAGATGGCGAAACCGATCTGGGTGTTGTCCTGGTTGATATCGGTGGTGGCACCACCGATGTGGCCGTCTACACCGATGGTGCTATCTGGCACACCGTGGTCTTGCCGGTCGGCGGCAATCTCATCACCAGCGATATCGCCATCGGTCTGCGCCTGCCAGTTGGCGTGGCCGAGGAGTTGAAAATCACCTACGGCCATTGCGATCCGGCCACCATCGATGAGGATGATATGATCGATCTCTCACAATTTATGCCCGATTGTGATGATCTGGTGCCACGCAAACTCCTGGCCGAGATCATCCAGGCCCGTGTGGAGGAGCTATTCTCGCTGGTCCGCGAAGAGATCAAAAAAGCTGGCTACGACGGCTTGTTGCCCGCTGGCATCGTGATCACTGGCGGCACCGCCGAACTCCCCGGCATTCTGGAGCAGGCCGGAGAAATTTTGGACATGCCCGCGCGCATCGGCTCTCCTCTCGGCTTGCATGGCCTGTCCGATTCCATCAATCGACCCGCCTATTCGACTGCCGTCGGCCTGCTCCTGTGGGGTGCCAGCCACAGTTCGCTGCTCGGCTCAGATGACGACAACTATACCGACGAGTCTGAGCAAGACCTCGTCTCACGTTTCGGTCGCTGGCTACGCGCGTTCATTCCATAGATCAAAAGATCAAAAAGCTAAAAACAAAAGTGTCCAATACTCGAAAGGGGGCCACGCATAGTGTTACCAATGGGAAATCATCAACTTGAAGGCTTCGCACAGATTCGTGTGATCGGAGTCGGCGGTGGCGGCAGCAACGCGGTGAATCGTATGATCCAGGCCGGAATGAGCGGTATCGAGTTCATCACCATCAATACCGACGCCCAGGCTCTACTGCTCACCGAGGCACCGCAGCGCATTCGTATCGGCGATAAGCTTACTCGTGGCCTCGGCGCGGGCGGCAATCCCAGCGTGGGTATGAAAGCGGCTGAAGAAAACGCTGAAGAGATCTATGAGATGCTCAAAGGCTCGGATATGGTCTTCATCACCGCCGGTATGGGCGGTGGCACAGGCACAGGCGCCAGCCCGGTCGTGGCTCAGATCGCGCGTGAGGTCGGCGCTCTCACCGTTGGCGTGGTGACTCGCCCCTTTACCTTCGAGGGCAAAAAACGCATGCTCTCAGCCGAAGAAGGCATCAATAATCTCAAACAGCACGTGGATACACTGATCACCGTGCCCAACGATCGCCTCTTGCAGGTGGCGAACAAAAACACTCCGCTCTCGGAGGCGTTCCGACTCGCCGATGACGTTTTGCGCCAGGGCATTCAAGGCATCAGCGATCTGATCACCGTGCCCGGCCTGATCAATCTCGATTTCGCCGATGTCAAGACCATCATGTCCGCCGCCGGTTCCGCCTTGATGGCGATCGGCGAGGCCAGTGGTGAAACGCGCGCGACCGAGGCCGCGCAGATCGCCATTGCCAGCCCCTTGCTTGATATCGATATCAGCGGCGCCCACGGCGTTCTCTTCAATATCACCGGTGGTACCGATATGACCCTCTTCGAGGTCAATGAGGCCGCCGATATCATTAGCCAGGCCGCTCATCCAGAGGCCAATATCATTTTCGGCGCTGTGCAGGACACAAACTATGACGGACGCGTCAAAATCACCGTCATTGCTACCGGCTTCGATCAAGCCATGGGTGGGCGACCCGCCAGTGCCTCGCATACCTATTCCTCGCCCCGCCCCGATTACGATCGCAGCCGACTCTATAGCTTGTCTAACGCGTCGGTCAATGGCATGACTGGCAGCATTCCGGCACGACCCATGCCATCTCAGAATAATGCTTACAACAACAATAATAATTACAGCGCGCCTCCCGCATCGGCCAATCGATCACCAAATGTCGTGAATCGTCCTACCAGCCCTTCTCAGCTTCCCAATAACCAATCACCCTCTTCGCTGTCTCAACAGAGGCCAGCCGCGACCCCCGATCGGCAATACCCGTTCGCGGCGCAAGGCATGTCCGCCCTGCCCGATGAGATAGATGAGGATGATCAGAACTACGAGTTGGACCAGCATGTTCCTATGCCTTCTTTGGAAGAAGAGCCGCGTGCCGTTCCCACTCCCGAACCAGAGGCACAGGCGCTCAATCGACCACCACAGCCTCAGCGTCATATCCGTCGCCTCGACCGTGGCGCTTCCGATATTCGCGGCAATCGCAACACCCCTTCCGGTGATGTGATCGATATTCCCGCCTTTCTACGCAAGCGCTAACAAACAAGAAGAAAGAGGAGCAGGTTTTGGTAACCTGCTCCTCTTTCTTCTTACCTCTACCACTCTATCAGGATCATTGGCCTATTAAAAACCTAGATCTTGTTCGCGGTCTTGCCCAGATTGCCTGGAATATCTTTGTTCAGGCCGATATGGTTGACAACCACACGCACCCCCGGTATGCCGATCAGCTCTCGCTCCAACGCGGATTTCATGCTCGGTTTTGGCACATCGCCATAAATCTGCAGGATGTAGTTCTCTACCAGCACGGAAACACCTTGCGCACCATCCAACTTGCCCTGCGCGCGCATCGCATCGATACGCTGGTACGCGGTCGCCAGTATAGCATCCTCGGCCACAACATAATTCTTGACCTCGATGACGTTCGGTACCTTGCGTACTTCCTCTTCCAAACGCTCGCGTTGTGTCTGTAGCTCTACTTTGCCGTACAGCGTCAACACAACACCCTTGCCTGGCACTTCGTTTTCGATTTCGACATTGATCGGGTGCGTGCTATATGCGGTGCTTCCGAAGGTAACAACGCGTTCCGCCGCCGCCAACGCCTCATTACGCACCTCTTGCGCGGTAAGCGATGGGATGTACTGCTGCTCCGACGCACCGTGTTCGCCTGCGTGTTTCATCGGGTCCTCCAGCGCCCAGCCGATAGCACATAAAATAATAAATGGTACCCCGATAACCGTGAGCCAGGACCCATCAGGAAGGTACAACAACCCGATCACTGTAATCAGAATGACGAAGCTCAATGCCAGCGGCCACATACTTGGGCCAGGCATATGAATATGCTTTTCACGTTCTGCAACATCCTGGTTCGCGCCTTGCGATGCGTCCAGTTCATCTATCACGAGGTTGCTTCTTTCAAGAGAAGTATCCATGATCTCGTGCTACCTTTCAAGTTCTGTTGAAAACAAACTCAATGCATGCGTCACGTCAAACATTCATGCATCCTGGCTTCCCAGGGGTCAATCCTATCGCTACAATACGCTGTTTCCTACCTTTAGGCATACTATAAGCATACCAAATACGGGACATGCGTGCAAGCCTCTGTGCCTTTGAGGACCTGTCTTCCCTGTCTCTGCTACCTTCAATCTCTCAAAAATGGGAGGCGCAGGCACGCACCTTCTATCTCTTTCCATGTAATGCGTTCAGCCTCTAAGCGGTTAATGGGTGTATCGTTACGCATCGCTTGCAAGATATGCCCGGTCACACGCTGCTGAAAGGTACTGATCACCGCTGCTTGTTGCTGTTTCGGCGGCAAGATGTCGAGCTCGATATCGCTTAACGCATAGAAATCCTGCATACTGAAGGCCAGCACAAGCAGTTCCACGTATTTCTGTAAAAGATCCAGGTGTAGCTGCGTGAAATGATTTGGCTGCGTGCTCGTCACATACAGGCTGCCCACCGCCTGATCCGCCAGCAAAATTGGATACGCGACCGAACTTCCCTCCAACTCGAAACAATGGTAAGGGAACAGGCGCCGCTTCTCCTCTGGATTTTGTATGATGATTGGGTGGCGCATCGTCAGTGCATAACCCGCCTGCGATTCCGCCCCCAGAAAAAAGACCTCTTGCTCCCCAAATGTTTGCCACGGCGCGGTCCCGCAACTGATTGTTTTACGCAAACTAACAATTTTATAGTCCCTGGCCGGTTGCACACAGGTGGCGATGTAGACAAGCATCCCTTGTTCATAAGGATCAATATGCTGCACAATCTGGTTGAGGATATGTGTGCCCACCAACGATCCACGCATCTGCAAGGCATTTGCGGTATATTTATGCAGAATTTGAGCATAGAACGGGCTCGGAATCTCGCTCCCCATACTCTCTTCAGGCATCCCTGTATTAAAAGAAAGGGGGAATTCTCTGGCGATGAGTTCCGCTAACTGTTGTCGATGCTGGTGCGGCATCGCGTTGATCAAGGGGCGCAGATGATCCAGGCGCGGATTCGATTTTTCTCCGATCCATCGTGCTAGCGTCACTGGATTTACATTCAATACCCCTGCTATTCGTTGCCGCTCCTTCGTATCGCTGACTACGACTTTTAGCAGGTCGCGCCACGTCTTGACATCTTCCATTCCGCCCGCCTCTGCCTCCGTTATTGATGACCAACCGCACGCAGCTTTGTATCAATAGGTATAGATACAAAATTGCCCAGAAAAGCACATGCGTATCCATCGAAGACAATATATTATTCTATATAATTTGTAGAGAAACTACCTATAGCATAACTGATCATCGTATTTCAGTCAATTAGTATTTCATAGAGAACAACACACCAGCGTCAATTTTACTAATTTGACGCTGGTGTGCTCTTCCCCCATCCGCTGTAGGCGTCGCTTGTTGTAGAGGGAAGATTGATCGACCGGTGCTGGATTCATCCGCCGGTCGGGACGCACCCGCGATTTATCGCCTATTCGGGTTGTCCGACGCTATTTGTTCATCTTCATTACTATGCTCTATTCACATGCTCACAGCGAAACAACTCATCCAGGCCAGTCTCATCCTGATTGTGTTACGACTCGCTGAGCAAGGTACGCATATCTTTCGTAAGCTCGTTCGGCAGCACGCTGTCTTCTAAAAAGCTCTGCTCTTTTCCATGTCTATCGATCAGATAGATCGCCATACTATGATTGATATTCTGCCCCTGCTGTTGCGCCTCGATGCTATATGCCGTCCACACCGGCGCCAGTTGAGCCTGTGAGCCCGTCAGAAAATGCCAGTAGCCTTGCATCCTATGCTCGTTGGTGAAAAGAGTCGCGGCTGCCCGATTATCCCTTTTAGGGTCAGTGCTTACTGCCACAATGGCGACATCTTTCGCGCTACTCCCAAGATTCAGCATCATCGTGTGCAGGTGCTCCGCGGTCAGGGGACAGATATCGGGGCAGTGCGTGTACATGAACGTCAATACGACCGGCTTCCCCTGAAACTGTTGTAACGAGATCGTCTGCCCATTCTGATCAGTCAACTGAAAATTGGGCGCGGCAATACCACCGAGATCGGTTCCCGTCAGCCCATTTGCGTTGGACGCGCTCGATATATTGCTTGTACCATCCTGCTGCGCATCGCTTTTCGGCAGACGCTGCAGCAGCACAACCACGATTACCACAAGAATTGCCAGGGTCACCACTGAGAGACGCGAGGCAAGGCGCCAGTTCATATGCATAATTGTTTACATCTTGCCTTTGTATGCTTACCGGAACACTATGAGCCGCTGCGTACACTGCGTACAATCTACACCAACTCAAGTTCCACCAGAAAAAATTAGTGAATGACGCGATCAATCACCATGACCGCGAAAATCGCCGCCAGGTAACAGTTGGAATACCAGAAAAGCGTGCGCGCCCAGCGCTTCTCTTTATCGCGCAGCAAACGCACCGCCATATAGATCATCACTCCACCCAGCGCGACCGCGCTGATCAGGAAGAAATAGCCCATGGCGTGGATCACAAAGAGAATTAGCGTAACCGCGACCAGCAACAACGTGTACAGGAAAATCTGCCTCTGCGTCTCCTTCTCGCCCATCACGACCGGCAGCATCGGCACTCCGGCTTTCTCATAGTCTTTCTGAATCAGCAGCGAGAGCGCCCAGAAGTGCGGCGGAGTCCAGTAGAAAACAATGGCAAAAAGCCAGATGGCCGCCAGCGTAATCTGGTTCGTCGCCGCCGTCCATCCGATCAATACAGGCACAGCACCCGCGGCCCCACCGATCACAATATTTTGCATCGTGGTGCGTTTCAATCCCAATGTATAGATCAAAACGTAGAAAAGAATCGCCGCCAGGCCGAGCACCGCGCTGAGCAGGTTCACGAATAGGGTGAAGACAACGAATGAAAGTATACCGAGCACAAGACCGAAGACGAGCGCATGCTGCGGCGACACCCTGCCCGATGGCAACGAACGCCTCTGCGTTCGCCCCATGATCTGGTCGATATCACGATCGATGTAGCAGTTCAATGAGTTCGCACTACCCGCGGCCATCGCGCCACCAACAAGCGTAGCCAGCAATGTGCCCAGTGGCGGCAAGCCACGTAACGCGATCGCCATCGTCGCCGCGGTGGTCCCTAACAGTAGCACGGTTACATGCGGCTTCATCAAATTGACGTAGCTGGCGATGGTCTGCCGAACTGGACCTACCTCTTTTTTAGGAGCAAGCTTGTGCTGCTCCACATCTGTGTGTACATCTAGACTCATGAAAAGTCCAATCTTCGAAAATAATAGCGATCAATAATCTTATTCAACACATCCTATTGTCGTCGCCTTCCCTGATAACTCACTTGCAGCCATCCCTCCATACCTTACAACTACCTGAATATTGTATAACCCGTGCTCTGCTCTTGTCTCTGGGCCTTTCCCCTGCTATAGTATGCAATGAGGATTTTCATCAACCTTCGTCATTGCGCTGATTTTTAGAATTTATGAATAATCACGCAAAACAGAGGAAGTTTCACCGTTCAGGCTCTTGTAAGGTTCGTTTTAGCTGTTGCAAGCTGTGTGTCAGGTGGTCTCGCTACACTGCTAGCGTGGTACCTTCGGTACACTACCGGACATTATCGGCATAATCGCTATTATTGCCCGTTGTTTTTATACTGAACAGCACTGTTGTCGTCTCCGGCAGCACATTCCTCGCACTCAGTGGTGATACTCTTCCGTGGCACGCGTGAACGTGAGACAAGGCTAGAACCTCTGAGTACCTATAGATATGAGACGAAATCCTGATCCGCTCATAGTAGCCTGAGAAGAGGGGATGGTGAGATAGTAACGGCGCTATACCGTTACTTCTTAAAGAAGATCATACCTGCTCTATTTGTTATGACTTCTTAAAAAAAGAAAAATGAAAAAGTAGTCTCCATATCTGAAGTCTAGATATCAACGTAGGAGATTCGATGTGAGGATGCCTGTATTTCGTAAGCAGAAGGCAGGCCGAGGACTAATACTCTTAATCGGCGTGCTCTTGTCTTCCGTTCTCTTTGCCGCCTGCGGTGGCCCCGGCTCTATTCTAAACACCGCGGGCCCTGTGGCGGAACACGAAACATTCTTGTTCTGGGTCATTCTGGTCGTGGCGACAACCGTGTTCGTGCTGGTCGAGGGCGCGCTGGTCTTTGCCATCTTCCGCTTCCGCGAACGACCCAATACGCCCAACCCCCGTCAGATTCACGGCAACCTGACGCTGGAGATCCTGTGGACCGCCATTCCAACGGTGATCCTGTTCATCGTGCTCTTCTTCACCATCCGTGGCGTCCTCCAGGTCGCACCAGAGAATGAGCCTGCCGACCCCAATAAGGTCGATGTCACCGTCATCGGTCACCAGTGGTGGTGGGAGTTCCATTACGATAAGTACAATGTAACCACCGCCGACTCGTTGCATGTGCCCATCAACACGATCATCCACGTGAATCTGTTTTCGAACAATGTCATTCACAGCTTCTGGGTGCCCGCGCTGACCGGCAAAACCGACTTGATTCCCGGCCACAACAACGTAAAATGGTTCGAGGCCACCAAAACTGGTGAATACCTCGGTATCTGCGCCGAGTTCTGTGGCTCACAACATGCCAACATGCGCTTTAACGTGATCGTGCAGAATTCGGACGACTTCCAGACCTGGATCTCGCAACAGCAGCAGGCGGCTGTAAATCCCACCAATACCCTGGCGCAACAGGGCCTGCAAACGTTCAAAGGCGCTTGCACCTCCTGCCACGGCATTGTCGGCGTCGATGCCACCGGTTTTGTCGATACCTCCCAGGTTTGTGCCAGTCAGGCCAGCGTCAATTCGAAAGATTGTCCCGTCGGTCCTAATCTGACCCACTTTGGCGGTCGCGATTTGATCGCTGGTGGCGTGCTGAATAATAATAAGTGTGACCCGAATGATCCCAACCTGCTGCAAGACTGTAACCTTGCAAAATGGCTGAATAATCCCCAGGGTGTAAAACCTGGTAACGATATGGTTATTGGGCAGTTGAGCCTGACTCAGATCCGAGGACTCGTCGCGTATCTGCAAGGTTTGCAATAGCTCGTTCGTGTATCCTTCTACTTTGATAGGGCTAGACATTGGAGGATTTCGCTCATGGCAACTCGCACTATCGGCGAGCAAGTGACTTCAACCGAGGTACGTCGCAAAACATTTAGCGAGACGTACGTCGGCGAGTGGTTAACAACCACCGACCACAAGAAGATCGGCTTGATGTATATCATTACCGGCTTCTTCTTCTTCCTGGTCGGCGGTATGGAAGCTCTTCTGATCCGCACCCAATTGGCCGAGCCGGATGGCAAGGTGCTCAGCCCCGAGGTGTACAACCAGGTCTTCACCATGCACGGCACGACCATGATTTTCTTGTTCGTGATCCCGACCCTGGCTGGCTTCGGCAACTACGTGGTCCCGCTGATGATCGGTGCCCGCGACATGGCCTTCCCGCGCATGAATGCCTTCGGCTACTGGGTGCTGCTCTTCGGCGGTATCTTCCTGGAGTCCAGCTTCCTCTTCGGACAGGCTCCCAATGGCGGCTGGTTCATGTACGCGCCTCTGAGCGAGATGGCCGCCGGTTGTAGCCACGGCTACCAGTGTACCCCCGGTATGAATGCTGATTTCTGGATTCTGGGCACGACCCTGCTGGGTATTTCATCCATCAGTGGCTCGCTCAATTTTGTGGTCACCATCTTCAAATTGCGTGCGCCCGGCATGAGCATCAACCGCATGCCACTCTTCACCTGGATGATTCTGGTGATGTCGTTCCTGCTGCTCTTCGCCCTGCCCAGCCTGACCGTTGCCAGCGTGCTCCTGCTGCTGGACCGCCATGCAGGCACCCACTTCTATCAATACACCAGTGGTGGCGACCCATTATTGTGGCAACACCTGTTCTGGTCCTTCGGCCACCCCGAGGTGTATATCCTGATCTTGCCCGCGTTCGGCATGATCTCAGAAATCTTGCCCGTCTTCTCGCGCAAGCCGATCTTCGGCTACACCTTTATCGCCTGGTCCGGCGTGGCGATCGGTTTCTTGAGCTTCACCGTCTGGGCACACCACATGTTCGCCGTCGGTCTTCCATCGATCGCGCAAGCATTCTTCGCCACCAGCACAACCTTGATCGCTATTCCGACCGCCGTAAAAATCTTTAACTGGCTCGGCACGGTCATCGGTGGTAAGGTTCGCCTGCATGTGCCCATGCTCTTCGCGCTCGGCTTCATCGCTATGTTCCTGATTGGTGGTCTCAATGGTGCCGCCCTCGCGGTCGTACCCTTCGACTACCAGATCACGGACTCCTACTTCGTGGTGGCCCATATCCACTACGTGCTTTTCGGTGGCACCGCGCTGGCCGTGTTCGCCGGTACCTACTACTGGTTCCCCAAGTTCAGCGGTAAACTGATGAACGAGACATTGGGCAAATGGCACTTCTGGCTGACCTTCATCGGCCTGAACCTGACCTTCTTCCCCATGCACCTGCTCGGTATCTTCGGCATGCCACGCCGCGTCTATACCTACCCTGGTGATCTCGGCTGGAATACACTCAACCTGCTGGCAACTATCGGTGCGTTCATCATCGCTGTCGGCGTCCTGGTCTTCCTGTTCAATATCGTGCAGAGCCTGAAAAGTGGCGTGGCCTCCGGTGATGACCCATGGGATGCCTACACGCTTGAATGGGACACAAGCTCGCCGCCCAAGAAGTATAACTTCCTGGATATTCCGATCGTGCGCAGCCGTCGCCCGTTCTATGACAAGAAATATCCAGAGATCGCGGACTGGAAAACCGCTGCCCACTAGCGCGTTAGTGCCCATTAGGTCTTAATCGTTCAATGATCCGAGGTCCAAAAGTGTCTCAAGAACAACAAGAGCGCATCCAACAACCAGTATCCGACGAGGCACGCGCCGACGGTCTCCTGGCTTCTGTCTCTCCCACCCCGTCTGAAGCACCATCCGCTTCAGACGAGCAAGGGTCGCAGGAGATCGATGTCGAGGTCGGATCGTCGCGTACCAAAAACGGTAGAAAACGTATTCGCCGCCGCACCAAATGGGTGGATGCTTCGGAGGTGATTTCAAAGCCCAGCTTCTGGCCTCTGATTGTCGCCTTCGGTGTCGCAATTTCGATTTTTGGTATTATGGCTGGCCCAATCGTGCTTATCATAGGTCTGGTGGCCCTCGTTGTCTCTGTGATCGGTTGGGCCCTGGAACGCCGCTAGTCTCTGTTAACCTTCATTGCAATCGTAGGGGCATAATTTATTGGCCCGCGTGCAATTGCAAAACATTTACATCGAAGCTTGGGAGTAATTTCTATGAGTACTGCTCACGGCGAGCAAGTAAGAGTTCTCGAAGAACAGGGTAATCAGCCTGGGCGTAGCCTGGAATGGTGGGGCATGTCCTTTTTCATCTGCTCCGAAGCTCTTATCTTCGCGAACCTGATTGCCGCCTACCTCTACCTCGAAATCCGCGCGGGCGGTGGCTGGCGACTCGATGATGTCATCAACCCGCTTATCAGCTCTGTCTTTCTATTCGCCAGTAGTGGCACGATGCACTGGGCCAGCCTGGGCCTTCGCAAAGGCGACATGCGCCGCTTCAATCTAGGACTTGCCGCGACAATTGTGCTTGGCGCAATCTTCCTTGGCCGCCAGGTAATCGAGTATAGCGGCCTCTATGCCAAAGGTTTCACCTTATCACTCGGCACGTTCGGCTCGGCCTTCTTCACGCTGACCGGCTTCCACGGTCTGCACGTGACCATCGGCCTCATCCTGCTGACCATCGTGCTCATCCGCTCGCTGCTCGGCCACTTCACACAGAAAAAACACTTCGTCACCGAAGCCGCCGAAATGTACTGGCACTTCGTCGATGTTGTCTGGGTCTTCGTCTTCACCCTGGTCTACCTGCTCCCCTTCCTCTACAAATAAACATTACTCGTCGGCGTCGTGCAACCGATTGCACGACACCGACCGGTCCGCGTCGTGCAAACCACGTGTTTGCCCCGCGGACCTCCGCTTCCATCACGATAAAATATTCGACATCTCGACCTTCGCAAAACAATCTCCACCGGAATACTCATCCTCCGTTCCTTGTTTTATACTACAGAGATGGAATAAAGGCAGTCGAATACCTACCCTTATCGACCGGACGCACACAAACTCGCGATTTACCCGCTTTCCACCTGTTCGACCTCTTTACTTACATGTAGAACAACTCTCGCATATGCTACAATGGACGGATGGCAGGTTCGTCCTGATCTGATATTTCTCGCCTGCATACTCGCATCGCCAATACGTCTATCTGCGACTATAAGGTAGAAAGGAACCGTTCGTAATGAAAGAGGCAATGCCCGGAGATGGGTCAGTCGTCGCTCCCTATACCGATGACGAAAACAAAAGACGCAGCCGCCGCTCTACGCCTTACTGTTCGGTTTGCACCAGCCATATCTGGTTTGAGCCTGTCTATGTGACCGAGCCCGAGGATGTGCCCGCCCCACGCCTCTCCTGGGTGCTCTGCAAATCCTGCCATCAAGCGCTTCAGCAAGAGATGGAACGCTCCCCTCTTCGCTCTCCCCTGCGTCTGCGTATCGCTATGGGCCTGATCGCCGCTGAACGCTGGCCCAATGCCTACTCAACACGCGTACGCGAATATATCAACGATCGCCGCTGGATCGTCTTCATGGCCGCCGCCTTCATCATCGCCATGATCATCCACCTCGCCCTCATCGTCATGATCGCTAGCCTCCACTAGTTAACCCTTTCACGCCTCCATACGTTTGCCCCACGCGCCCAATCGTCCGCGTAGGGCAAACCCACGCGTCAGGTCCGCGTAGGGCAAACCACGCGTTTGCCCATAGCCCTTTGTTCTGCAAAATCTCCTAAACAACCTCACGGTTGATCCTTTTTGCTAGAATATATCTAGAACAAATAATTGGGCTAGTCTCTCTGGCTGTTTTCCATTACTCTATCTCATAAAGAAAACGCATGCCCTGCAACGCGGTCGGCGTTCATATCTCTGCTAGGAAAGGTGATGCTGGGATGACTCTCTCGCTCGGGAGCGAATACGACGCAGTGGTCGGTGGTCTGTGGATTGAAGAGAACGCAACTTCATTTGTCCAATCCCCGCGACCCTCTACCGATACCCTCCCCACTGGTTTTACTGCTGAATACCGTGTGCTTGCTGAAGTGTGCGCGAGTATGAGTAGCGGCTTTATGCTGCTCAATGAGGACGAGCGTGTCACTTACGCCAATAAAAGCGCCTTGCACCTGCTGCACCTTGACCGCGCCGAGCGCACCCATATTCAGCATTTCGACGTGCGTCAACATCTCCTCTCCATCGCGACCGATCCACGCCAGGTAAAACCAGACCTCGATCAGGCCTGGCATCATCCAGAGCAGGAGTCTGCTACAGACCTCTCTTTACTCAACGCCGCCGCCCAGTGGCTACGTGTGCGCAGCTTTCCCGTTCGCGACGACCACGGCCATTTTCTCGGTCGCGGCATCCTCTTCGACGATATCACATTGGAAAGAACCGCCGCCGAATCGCGCGCGGAAACCCTGTCGATGGCCGCCCACGAATTAAAAACACCACTCGCCATCGTCAAAGGCTGCGCGACTACCTTGCTCGGTGGCTCCGCACGCTGGGACCCCGCTTTGCAACGCGAGATGTTGCAGATGATCGATACACAGTCCGATCGCCTCTACGACATCCTCAATACCCTGCTCGATGTCTGGCGTTTCGATGCTGGCGCGCAACCCTTGCATATGGCCCAGGTTCAGTTCTCCAACCTGCTGCTGCAACTCGTACAACGTTGGCAAAAACAAGCCCTCGATCACCACTTCATCCTCGATATCGCTGCTGAGGTTCCGCCCGTGACCTGCGATGCCTTGCGTCTGGAGCAAGTGCTCAATCACCTCCTGCAAAACGCGGTGACCTACTCACCATCCAATAGCGTCGTACGCTTGCAACTGGAAGCCAATGATGTCGAGCTGCGCGTCTCCGTCGCCGATGAAGGCATCGGCATCCCTTCAGAGTATCTCGATCGCATCTTCGATCGCTTCTACCGCGTGCCGACCACCCAGGATGCAGCGGACGAAAACCAGAATGGCAGTGGCCTCGGCCTCTCTTCCGCTCGTGCCACTATCGAGGCTCACCATGGTCGCATCTGGGCCGATTCTCTCGGTCGCGACCAGGGCTCGACCTTCTACTTTACCTTGCCGTTCGCGCCTCCGACTCCTATCGTGTCGTCTACTACTGCGCAGACTTCACTGGCTATCGCTCAGCAACCGCAACGATCGAGCATGCCTCTCCATCAGGACCGTCGTGTGCGCGTGCTACTGGCCGAAAACGACGCACGCCTCGCTCGCTACGTCCGCTCGAATCTGGAAGAGCAACAGTACCGTGTGCAGGTGGTAAATCACGGTGTGCAGTTCTTGCGCCAGCTCGACCTGGAGGAGCCTGACATCATTCTGCTCTCCTCCCACCTCTCGGATATGCAGGGCATGGAACTCTTACAACGCCTGCGCGAATTTTCTGCCGCCCCCCTGCTGATGCTGACCGACGTCTGCGACGAGGATGAGCGCGTGCAACTTTTCGACCTAGGCTGCGATGACGTGGTCATGAAACCGTTCGGCATGAAAGAACTGCTGGCTCGTGTTCGTGCCCTCTTGCGTCGCCAGTCAGCCCCCACCCCCGGCACACAACCACAGCAATCGGTATTTACGACCGGCGACCTCGTCATCGACTACGCGCAACACCTCGTAACCGTGCGCGATCAGGCTGTTCAACTCAGCCGCACCGAGTACAAACTGCTCAGCACACTGGCGCAAAATGTCGGCATGGTCGTCACCCACGAACTCTTACTGGAAAAAGTCTGGGGACCCGAGTATAACCGCGACGTAGATTTCATCTGGGTCTACATCAGTCGCCTGCGCCGCAAGATCGAAACCAACTCGCGCCGCCCTCAATACATCCTCACCGTCCCCGACGTCGGCTACAAACTCGCCAAACTCTAATCTTCTGTCAAACTCCACTCGAACCCTTCGGTCAAACTCCATCCTACTCCTCGGTAGGAGCCGATTTATCGTGC
>CAZZWK010000010.1:0-19026 GCA_964657925.1 uncultured Dictyobacter sp. | reverse complement strand
CCGATTTATCGTGCCTTATCTCCAACGAGATACCTCTTCCCCATTCACGACCACATCCCCCATCACACAATCCCTTCCCGATCTTGCGCGTAAAAATTCGTTATCGTCTGATAAACGTTTTCTGTCCTCATCTGATAACATCCTTAAACCCTGATAAAACATTCCTCTATTCCTGAAAATGTTTAGGCCCCTGTAAGGCGTTTACCCTAGATATCAATGTCTCTGTAATGTTCACCCTCTATGCTCATACAGGTATGTATCGACTATTGACTCCATTTCGCTTTTCCGAGGTACAGGTATGTCGCAAGGTCAGGATGCTGCAACAATTCTACTCTACGAGCCCGATCCCTCGTTTCGTCGCTTGATCTCCCTTGGTTTGCGCCAGCACGATCTGCACGTCGTCGAGACAGCGTCACCAACAACACTACCATCTGAACAGGCGGAAACACCGGAGTTACTCATCATCGATGTCGATCGTGGCCCCACCTGTGACTGGTCCTTGCTCACCTCCTTGCGCACCCATCCTATCCTTGCCAGCTTGCCGATAATTGTGCTCGCCTGGGAAAACCCCCGCTCCAAACTACCCTCCTCTTTGCTCAACAAAGAGCAGCCAGTCCTCTGCATGACAAAACCCTTCGATGCTCGCGCGCTCCACGCCGAAGTCGATCGTCAACTCACCTCACGCAAACAACAGAGGGCGCAGCAGGAAGCCAGAAAAGAAGCCGCGCTTCTAGCAACATACAATAAAGAGCACATCCCTGCCAGCATCTGGCCCGTCATCACCGCCGCGGGCCTCTTTATCGCCTTCTTCGGCTTCCTCTTCCAATTCATCCTGCTACTGATTGGCGTATCTATCGTGCTACTCTCCCTCTTGCTGTGGATGACGACCGCTCGACGCCCCACCCCTCAAGTCTCCCTGAGCATCCCTTCATCGGATTTTTGACCCCACTCTCTTGCTCTCGCTTGCGTCCTTTTGCTCTTCTACCCGTCTCTATTCATGATAGAATTTGACTCCTGAATTATGAGAGGGAACGGTGAACACTATGACACTTACAGCCGATCAAGCCTGGCATACCTTGCATCGTCCGCTGAAACATTTTATTCTCAAGCACACCCATGACGATGCGCTCGCGGACGACATTTTGCAAGACGTTTTTCTGAAATTGCTCACGCACATTGAAACCCTTCAGAACGAAGAAAAATTACAATCCTGGCTCTATCAAATCACGCGCCATACTATCTACGACTACTACCGTTCTCAGAAGACATCCGTGACTTTGCCCGAACCTTTCGATCTAGCTGAGGAGCCTGCTCAACTAGATGTATCACAAGTGTTGCTCCCATCAATCAAAGAAATGGTCGATCATCTACCCGAACCATATCGTGAAGCTATCATCCTGACCGAATACCAGGGATTGACCCAGAAGGAATTGGCTTCCCATCTACACCTCTCTTTCTCAGGCGCAAAATCACGCGTCCAGCGTGCCAGAAAACAGCTCAAGCAAATGCTCCTTGCCTGCTGCGATTTCGTGTTTGATCGCCGCGGAAAAATCATCGCCTATCATCCCAGAAACCAGTGCTGTACCACTTCTTCTTGTTGTCCTCTTTAAATCGAAGTTGCTGTCCTCACTTGCCTGCGTCCTTTTCATCTTCACTCAGTCTCTATAGTTGAATGCAAGTGGAAAGTAAAGTTGTTGCTTTCCAATAAAGAACAAAAGTATGGAGACAAACGATGACCACACATGATGAGCACCTACGCTCTCTGGTAAAAGATCGCTATACACAAAGCATCGCGCACCTCAATGTTGTTTCACCAATCACGGAGCAAAAAAGTTGCTGTAGTAATGATTGTTGCTCAACCGACACCGTTACCCCTATTGCGGAGCAAAAAAGTTGTTGCGGTAACGATTGTTGTTCAACTACCACAGGTGATCCCATTACAGACAATTTATATACTGCGACAGAATTGAGTGAACTCCCTATAGCCGCCGCTCTTGCCTCGCGTGGCTGCGGCAACCCTACCGCGCTCGCGGAACTTCAGCCTGGTGAAAAAGTGCTCGATCTCGGTAGCGGAGGCGGCATCGATGTCCTGCTTTCAGCGCGCCGCGTTGGCCCCACCGGCTTCGCCTACGGCCTCGATATGACCGACGCTATGCTCGCGCTTGCCGAACGCAATCGTGCCGAGTCAGGCATCACCAATGTAACCTTTCTCAAAGGTATCATCGAAGCCATCCCGCTTCCCACTCACAGTGTCGATGTGATCATTTCCAATTGCGTCATCAATCTCTCCGCCGATAAAGCCCGTGTATTGCAAGAGGCATATCGCGTCTTAACACCAGGAGGACGCCTGGCGATCTCTGACATCCTCATACAGGGGCATCTTCCCGAGGTGATTCAAAAGGATATGGAGGCATGGGCAGGCTGTATTGCAGGCTCGCTAGAAGAAGACATCTACCAGCGTTTGTTGGCGCAGACAGGTTTTACCAACATCAAATTTGAGGTGACGCGTCGTTATAGTATCCAGGAAGTTGCTGAAAGCGGTGCGCGTGCCTCCCTTGCCAGCCTTTCGCAAGCAGAACGCGATGAACTGCATGGAAAGTTCGTCAGCGCGTTCATTCGCGCCCAAAAACCGCTGTAAAATACTACTTATAAAACATTACAAGCTAGGAGATCGAAGGCTATACCTTCGATCCTCCTACCACAACCGTCGGTTCTCCCACCCCTCGCTGCTGTTCCATCCGCCTACGCCCGCGTGGAAAAAGCGCCAACAACGGAATAACACACAGCAACATACCTCGTAGATAGGACACCTCGAAATAGGGTAGCAGCACAAACGTCTTTTGTGGCGCGACCGTCACAAACATATACAGCAACAACGCGGCAAATGTCAGCAAACGCGCCGCGAGCGGCACACGCAAGATTGCTGCCAGCAAAGAACTGTACCCCTCGATCACTTCCAGCAAGGCAAATAGCCCGAAGAACGCGATAAAATACCAGGGCCACAGCCACGGTGATCCAACGATGCAGTACAGCAGCCATATCACAGTCATCCATTGAATGAATGCCACCAACGCGTGCGCATGACGCCATACCAGAAACAGGCCGCTGACAACACAAAAAACAACCGCGTACAACCACAAACTCAATGTGTGCGACTCCCTTTCGAGCGGTATCCCCTGATTAGTCGGCAAAACAGGGTATGGTTGGTGCTTCAGACTGTCGTAGAGTCGAATAAAAAATTCATACGGACTATTGATATCTCGTGAAAAGCTGGGATTCACCTGTAAAAAATGCAAAACCGCTCCATTTTGCCAGAAGGGCAGGTACACAACAACAATAGTAGCAATATAAACGACAATAACCACCATCATTCTGCACAAACATCGTACCCACTCCGCTCCCATGCGCGACAAACCTCGCATATCCCCCTCCGACTGACCTCGGCTTACCCATAAAAACAGCAATAGTCCCGGTGCCAGCACCAGAAACGTAATTTTCAAACATGCCGCCAGCGCCAGGAAAATACTCGCCAGCACGTACGCCATCGGCCTGTCAGCTCTATACCCCTGCAAAGACCACACCGCCAGCAGCACGCACAACAAAACGGTCGTATCGTTGTGCACAATCGCCGCCGCTTCCAACAACAAGAGCGGATTCCAGGCAAAAGCCAGCGTCGCCAGTACACGCAGCCTCGTCGATATCCGTCCCGTCTTGCTCTGAAGCGAGCCACTGATCACCCATATCAAATGCGTCGAGCATAGATGGACGACCAGCCCAAAACAGCGCAAGCATATCGCCATCACAAAAATATTTTGTATTCCACCCACAAATAGCAGCGAAAACCGTTGTAGCCCAGAGGTAATCCCGATCCAGGTCGGCCCATACGCCGAAGGCTGATCTTTCCAGTACAGCAGGTGATAGATCGGGTCCTTCATAATAGTATGCGGCGTCGCTATCAACGGATTGAGATGATAAATCACCTCCAGCCGCGCGTAACTGATGTACGAAAAAAGATCCTGCGAGGGTATGCTGGGATACAACACGCACAGCAGTCCAAGTAGTGTCGTGGACAGCAATATAAAACGCCGCGTAACCATTCTGGGTAAGAAACGCAACGCGCACAGGTAACACACAAACAGCAGCAGAAAGCTAGCACCTAAAAGCAAAAAAATAACCCAGTTGAGCGGGATTGAAAGTAGTGTGCTGCCTTTAGCATGCTGCTGCGCCAGATATGGAAATAAATACTGCGTCGGCAGCAGCAGCCACTGCTCAAGCGGTGTCCCAGGAAAAACTTGATGCACCGTGGGACCAGTCAACGGGAAAATAACCCCCGTCAGAAACAAGCAGACAAGCATACATACGAGTATGATCACTGGCACCAGCACACGTTTGTCCTGGGCAGAGCGACCGCGTGCTGGTGCCATGCGTCCTTTTGCGGAAACTTGCGAGGAAAAACTATTGGACATGAACATACCCTTCGTAGTTTTACGACGTTATTGAATAACAAGAACACACCTAATAACAAATAAAAAGTAGCAAGCACTTCTATAGCTTCTACCGTGGCATCATATGCGCTTATTGATACTACCCGTAAAAGCCCATCATTTTAAAGAATAAATGCCGTACTCTATGACGTTTTTTGTAGCAGAAAAGAAACAAATAGCCCTTATCATGATCTTTCACAAACAAAATCGAGTATCCCTACCTTCTGTAGGAGTCGGTTTACCGCAACGCACAGATGCCCCCAGCATCTACGCCCGCGATTTATCGCCTGGTAACATTGCGACTTTATTTCTTTATCTTCATAGCAGTCCCTATATTGAAGCACATAGTATACACAATTAATAAGAACCATCTATTTCAGGTCAATAGTGGTAATTATTGTCACTAAGATCATATTACCCACTCAATGATGAAGCCACAAACAGACCACCGACAGCACCTTGAAAATATTCAGGCAGTTGTAAGGTGTCTTCTCTTGCCTGCAAGCCCTCTATCAGGCCGCTGCCGCATAATCAACACGTTATTGTCTACTACCATCAGCGGTTTCTATCATCCTTTTTTTCATGCATACTCAGGTTTAGGAATCATCGTGATATGGAAATAAAAAGCGCCACAAATACTCATAGCGCTATCACTGTGTCTGCGGACTCGCCCGCCTTCCATCGCAAAGTGCGCAAACGGCGCATCCTTATTTTCACCATCAGCAATATACTCATCGTGTCCTTGCTGGTAGTCATCGGTATCCTGCTCTTCACACCGAAGTCGACACATTCAGGCGATGATACCTCCATCGATACCGGTGACTTGTCCAGCCCGATGATCGGCAAGCCCGCGCCCGACTTCACCCTGGCAACGCTCAATACTTCTGGCGAACAAACCAGCGCTATTATCAATGATGGGCATATCCATCTGGCGGCGCTCAAAGGTCATCCAGTCATCATCAATTTCTGGGCCTCCTGGTGCGATCCATGCGCGGCTGAAGCCCCATTCCTGGAAAACGCCTGGCAGAGTACGCTACAATCTAAAGGGGTGGTTTTGATCGGCGTCGATGAGGGCGATACCACAAGTAACGGTAACAGCTTCTTACAGCAAAAAAATATCAGCTATCCCAACGTGAGTGATACCATTGACGGCTCGACCTCCATCTCGTTCGGCGCGACCGGTCAGCCTGAGACATGGTTCATCGATAAAAACGGCATCATTCGTGCACGTTTCGGCGGTCCATTGGACGAGCAAAGCCTGCTGCGCGAATTGGTGAAGATCTCGGTCCACTGATGTGGGAGCTGCTCTGGTTCGCCCGCGTCGTACACACGCTCTCGGCGGCCATCTGGGTCGGCGGTAGCGTCATGTATCTATTGATCGTGCAGCCCGCCTTGCGTCTCGGCTCGCCCGCGCCGCAAGTGGCGGCGAAGATCGCCAATATGTTCAAGCAAATGGTCAATATCTGTGTCGGCGCTCTGCTGCTTAGCGGCGTCTACCTGATGTTCGATCGCCTGACACAAACAACGCTGGGTCTGCCCTATCTGATCGTGCTGGCCGTGAAGATCGTCTTTGCGCTCGCACTTTTTATCCTGGCTATCTATCTTGGTCAAAGCAATATTCGTCGACTGGCAAAACGCAAAAGCCGCCTCTCGCAGGTCGCTCCACAATTGATGCTGGTCTTTGGTCTACTCGTCTTTATCCTGGGCGCGCTGCTCAATATCCTGTTCGAAGGCTCTATCGCGCCACACTGATCGGAGGTCCAACCGTGCAGCCTGCTCTGACTGTACCCGATACAAAACAGCAACCAGGCGAGACGCGCCGCCGCAAGCGCGTTCCCTTCGGTGTGCTTTTCGCTGGCATCGCTATTTTAGGCGCCATCGTCTATCTGGTCTATGCCAACACGCAGGCCAACGCCGTTTATTATATGACGGTGCCCGAACTGCAACACTGCACCACCTGCACGACGCAATCCGTGCGCGTGGCCGGTTTCGTAAAGGCTGGCTCGATCGTGCGCCACAGCAATGATACCATCACCTTTACCATCAGCGATACTGTCGGTAGCACACCCATCTTGCCTGTGACCTATAGCGGCGTGGTTCCCGATATCTTCCGCTCCGGCGTGCAGGTGGTGGTCGAAGGTCACTATACTGGTAGCGGTCCGTTTCAGGCGCAGACGCTGCTCGCAAAATGTCCGTCCAAGTTCCAATCGGCGACTCCAGCCGCCCAATGAGGATTGACCGTGTATTTTTCTGATCTTGGCTATATCTCGCTTATCCTGGCCCTCGGCTTTGCGCTCTATACGATCATTGCCTCGGTGCTCGGCGCGACCCGCTCTACCCCACAACTGGTACGCAGCGCGAAACGCTCCTTGCTCGCCGTAACCTTCTTTTTGCTGCTGGCCTCAGCCGCGCTCGTGGTCTCGTTCCTCACACACGATTTCGGTGTGATCTACGTGGCGCAACAATCCGATCGCTCGATGGCCTGGTACTACACCTCCGCGGCCTTCTACGGCGGTCAGGATGGCTCACTGCTCTACTGGGCCCTGGTGCTCTCGCTCTTCTCTGCCCTCTTCGTCTTCACCTCTAGACGCGCACCGTCCGCCCTGGTCCCCTACGTGATGGCGACCCTGATGGGTATCGAGACCTTTTTCGTAATCGTATTGGCGACGGTCTCCAATCCTTTCGCCCGTTCCATTGTCACGCCCGCCGATGGCACCGGCCTCAATCCGCTGCTGATGGACCCCGGTATGCTGGTTCACCCTCCCATGTTGCTGCTGGGCTACATGAGTTTCTCGCTGCCCTTCGCCTTCGCGGTGGCCGCTTTAATCACCTCGAAACTCGACGCGGGCTGGTTGCGCTCGATTCGCCGCTGGTCCCTGGCCGCCTGGACCCTGCAAACCTGTGGCCTGATCCTCGGCGCGTGGTGGTCTTACCACGTGCTCGGCTGGGGCGGCTACTGGAACTGGGACCCCGTTGAAAACGCCGCCCTCCTGCCCTGGCTGACGACGACCGCGTTCCTCCACTCCTCGATGGTGCAGGAGCGACGCGGCATGCTCAAAACCTGGAATCTCTTCCTGGTCATCGCCTCGTTCGCGCTCTCGATTTTTGGTACCTTCGAGGTGCGTAGCGGTGTGATCAGCTCGGTCCACTCGTTCGCGTACTCGGATATCGGCTCCTACTACTTCGTCTTCCTGGTGATTGTGATCGCCTTCTCCGTCGGACTCTTCGTGTGGCGCTTGCCCAAATTGAAGCCCGAGCACGACTTCGATTCAGTCGTCTCGCGCGAGGGCGTCTTCCTGCTCAACAATTTCTTGTTTGTGGGCATGGCCTTCGCGACCCTCTGGGGCACGCTCTTCCCACTGATCTCCGCCCTGTTCATGAAACAAACGCTGACCGTCGGTGCTCCCTTCTACAATCAGGTGATGGCTCCGCTGATCGTGGCCCTGGTCCTGGTCATGGGTATCGGCCCCCTGCTGGCCTGGCGTCGTACGTCGCCCTCGGCCTTGTGGCGCAACCTCTGTGTTCCCATCCTGCTGGCCGCGCTCTGTGCGGTGCTGCTGCCCATCTTCGGCATCACCTCCATTCCAGTGAATATCGGCTTCTCCGTCTGCACCTTCACCACCGGCGCCATCCTGTATGAACTCTGGCGCGGCGCGCGCGTGCGCCATAGCCACGGCGAAGCCTATCCCATCGCCCTCTACAACCTGTTTAATCGCTACCGCCAGCGCTACGGTGGCTATATCGTGCACCTCGGTCTGGTCGCCCTGGTTGTAGGCATCATCGGCTCCAGCTTCTTCCAGCAACAAACCGACGCGACGCTCGCACCAGGACAGGACATGTCTATCGCGGGCTATCGCTTCACTTTCCTGGGCAATATCACCGCCACCGATACCGACAAACAAACTGTCACCGCTCAACTTCAGATCTGGCACAATGATCAATTGGTCAACTACATCTACCCCGGTCGCGTGGTCTACAACAATTATCCACAGCAACCGACCAGCCTTATCAATATCTCGACGTTCGGCGCGACCGATGTCTACGTCTACCTGGAAGCCTGGAACGGGCCCGCGCAGGCCACTCTGCACGTGTTCATCAACCCGCTTGTCTCATTCGTCTGGTATGGCGCGTTTTTGATGATCATCGGTGGCATCTTCTGCTGGTGGCCCACGCGCGGCAAGAAGACCATAAAGGCACGACCATCTGCAAAGATCGCCTCTGTGCCTTCCCTTGAGCCTAGCACAGGCACCGCTATTAATAATGGAGGTGTCGTGGTATGAGTCGAGTCAGCATTTCAGCATCGCAGACATCAGCCAGTAGCACCTTCTCGCAGCGTCGCCCGCTCTATCTCTGCCTTGCGGCGCTAGCGATTATCGCCTCAGTCTGGCTCTGGCTGGCCTTCGCTGTGCCACGACCCGAGACGTTGGATCAGCAGGTGCGCGATGTGGCCTCTCAACTGCGTTGCCCTGTCTGCCAGGGCGAGTCCGTTGCCGATGCCCCTTCGACGCTGGCTCAGCAGATGCGCAGCGTGATTCGTGCCCAACTGGCCTCCGGCAAATCCAAGCAGCAGGTAATCCAGTACTTTTTGAGTCGCTACAGCGCGCAGGATATCGTCTGGTCGCCCCCCTGGCAGGGCTTTACACTGCTGGCCTGGCTGGTACCGATTGTGCTGCTACTCGCTGGCCTGGCCCTGCTCGTCTTTATCTGGCGTGACTGGCGCCTGCAATCTGCTATACTATCTCCTGACAATGCGCCTGAAATGTTGGGGATAGCTGAAGACAATAGTCCACCCAATGATCTCGAAATGGCCGCCTATCGCGCTCGACTCGAACAAGAACTCGCCGATGACGATGTCCTTTTCCGACCTATACGCACAACTGTACAGAGAGGAGAAAACTGATGGCGATACTTGCTGCTGTGTTGTTGGGCATTCTGGCGCTGGCCTTCGTCCTCTACCCACTGTATCGGCCCGTATCGGCTTCACTCCCTCACGAGGCGTCCGTTATCGACGAGCCCATGCTGGAGAAAACAGATACAAGTGCCCTGGGCGAGTCAGCCGAGCGCGAGCAGGCCGCGAAGAGCGCTATTCAGGAGGTCGAGTTGGACTACCAGCTCGGCAACATCGACGACAGCGACTATCAGGAGTTGCGTGAGCGCTACATGCGCCGCGCTCTGGCCGCCCTGGCAGCGCGCTACGACCGCGAGCAGGCAATCGATGCAGAAATTGAGGAGCAGTTACGGCAAATGAAACGGACACAGGAATCATAGCTACCATGAAGCACACACCAGCCTCGACAATCAAACATACTATCGCGCCTGTCATCTCCTCAGCGCTGGCCCTCGTGCTGCTCATACTCATGTTCTGCGCGTCGACTCCCACCTCGCTAGCTCATGCCGCCACCGCAATGGGCACCATCTCCGGTCACCTGCTCGATGGCAGTCGCAAAAACACGCCTCTCACCGCCCAGGTCGTCACGTTACAAATGGCTCAGGGCACCACTTCAAAGGATGTCATCACCGCGCGCACCGATACCCATGGTGCCTTCTCGTTCAAAAATCTATCCACCGACAAAACCATCGTCTATGCTATCTACATCCGCTATCAGGGCGCGCAATATACCAGTTCGACTGTCACTCTGAATGCTCATCCCAGCCAGCAGGTCCAGTTGGTGGTATATCCCTCTACGCATAGCACAAAAAGTATCGCCGTAGACCAGGCCACCATCCTGGTCAATCCCTCGCCCGCGGTCAAGGGCATGCTGGAGATTTCTGAAGCCTTCTCGTTCACCAACTTGAGCAACTATACTTATGTCGGCTCGCTCGATGCTAGCAACGGCAAACCGAATGCGCTGCTGTTCTCCCTGCCGCCCGGCGCCAAAAATGTCTCACTCGATAAGGGTTTCAACGGCTATAACGTGATCCAGGTCGATCGCGGTTTCGCCAGCGACGCCGCCCTGCTCCCCGGCAGCAACGATTTCGCGTTCTCCTTCGAGATCCCTTATCAGCACCCGTCCTATACCTTCAACTATCAGGCCCAATATCCTACCATCGGCGTCTCGGTCCTGGTGCCGACCAACCTGCATTCGAGCGCCAGCGGACTGACCTCGCAGGGCGTCGTCAACGCGGGCAGCGATCAGGCCACCTATCACGCCTTTGTCGCCACAACGCTGCTGCCACAGCAACAATTCAACCTGACCATCGCTGGCCTGCCTCTGCCGCCACCACCTCCCACCTCGGTCTCATCGCTGAATCCAGTCATCGTCTGGATTATCGTGACGGTGGTCGTGATGTTCATTATCATCGCGCTATCCTGGTACCTGGCCTCTACGCGTAGACGACAGGCCCACAACGCGCGACGTACCCGTTCCAGCGGAAAATCACCTGCAAAGACCACCGCTGCTCCAACGAAAAAACATATACCCGCTGTGCCCGCGACAACGGAACGTCGCGAACAACTCCTGCAAGAGTTGTTGCGTCTGGATCGTGAATATGAGGAGGGGAAGTTGACCAAAGCCCTGTACGAAGAGCGTCGTAGCAAGACAAAAGCTCGCTTGCGCACTGTGATGAGCGAACGGGAGACGATACGCCCATGAGCGGGTCACACAATACTCGTAATACTCGCACAATCAACCACGATCATATGCCGACCAACAACGTCGCCTCTACGACACGTGCTTTCGAGCTAAAAACTCGTGTCACCGGTGCCACAAGTCCACTCGTTTCCGTACAACGCACCGCGACTCCTGTCCAGATGACTCTGCCCGCCGTGATCGAGGTGCGCAATCTGACGAAAAGCTACGGCTTCAAACCCGTCCTGCGCAACATTAATCTAACCCTCTTACGCGGCCAGCGCCTCGCGCTGATCGGCCCCAATGGCGCGGGCAAAACCACTCTCTTGCGCATTCTGGCTGGCCTCAACAAACCCGGTGCGGGCACGGTATCCGTCGCTGGCTTCGATTGTGTCGAACAACCGCAGCAGTTGCGCCAATCGATCGGCTTCGTGGCCCATCAACCCTACCTCTATGAGGATTTGACCGCCCTGGAAAATCTGCTGTTTTTCGCCCGCATGTACGCTGTCGAACACCCTCGCGAGCGCGCGGTCGATCTGCTACAGCGCATGGGCTTGCTGCGCAAGATGCACGATCGTGTCGGCTCACTCTCGCGCGGCCAGCTACAACGCGTCGCCTGGGCGCGTGCGCTCGTGCACTCGCCGCACATTCTCCTGCTCGACGAGCCAGATACCGGCCTGGACCAGGACGGCGACAACCTGATCATCTCACTCTTCGCCGAGCATATCGCCAATGGCGGTAGCATCCTCTTCACCACCCATCATCTTGAACGCGCGCTCTCGCTCAGCGATAGCATCGACATTATCGCCGCTGGCCGCATCGTCTCTCAGCAGGACACCACAGTATTGACTGTCTCCGACTTGCAGCAAACTTATCGGGAGGTGGTGCGATGATCTCTTTGCGCCTCTTCTGGCAACAGGTCTGGACCATCTTGTGGAAAGATATCCGCTACGAGCTACGCAGCAAACAAACGTGGATCGGCATGGCGATGTTCGCCCTCCTGGTGCTGGTGATCTTCAACTTCACGTTCGATCTTCCCAGCAATAGTGTGAAAACCATCGCCCCCGGCGTGCTCTGGGTGGCCTTCATCTTCGCCAGCCTCCTGGGACTGGAGCGCACACTGGCCGCTGAACGCGAACACGGTTCGCTCGACCGCCTCTTGCTCTGTCCCGTCGATCGCAAAGCCATCTATCTGGCAAAATTTTTTGGCAATGTGCTCTTTATCGCGCTGGTGGAAATCGTGGTCCTGCCCGTTTTCGCCGTGCTCTTCAATCTCGATTTCTCGCTCTTCGGCGCGCTCCTGCCCATTATCTTTTTAGGTACCATCGGTATCGCGTCCGTCGGCACGCTCTTCTCGGTGCTCTCGGCCTCGACGCGCGCGCGTGAACTGGTGTTACCCATCCTGGTCTTTCCCCTGGTGGTGCCCGTGGTCATCAGCGCGGTCAAGGCCACGGACCTCCTGCTGGCCCCCGCCATGAACGAGCCGCCCTGGATCGGCCTGCTCATCGCTTTTGATGTCATTTTTCTCAGCGTCTCTACGCTTGTTTTTCGCTTCGTTGTTGAGGAATAGGAATAATAGGGAAATATAATCATGGCTTTAGCAAATCAAGCGGCTCGACCCACAAATCGCGGTTCTGCCGCCACCACAAAAAAGACGACGACGCGCTTACCCGTCATCTCGCTGCTGCTCGCGGCCCTCTCTGCCATCGGCCTCGCGCTCACCATCTGGATGATCTTCGACTACGCGCCTATGGATGCCCTCCAGGGTGAGCCGGAACGCATCTTTTACTTCCACGTCCCCACCGCCTGGATCGCCATGCTCTCATTCTGCATCCTGGCCCTTGCCGGTATCGTCTACCTCGTCAGACCAGACGAGCGCCTGGACTGGATCGCGCGTGCGTCCGCGGAGGTTGGCCTCGTCTTCCTGACCATCACGCTCTTCCTTGGCTCGCTCTGGGGCAAACCGATCTGGGGCGCGTGGTGGGTCTGGGACCCCAAACTGACCGCCTGCCTGATCCTGTGGTTTATGTACGTCGGCTACCTCATGATGCGTAGCTATTGGGGACGCACTCACGATAGCGCCCGCGGTGGCGCCGTCATCGGCATCGTTGGCGTGATCGATGTGCCCATCATCTACCTCTCCGTCCTTTGGTGGCGCGGCCAGCACCCCTTGCCCATGAGTGGCTATCCACCCGCCGCCATCCTGACGTTAATGGTCGCGTTAGTCTCGTTTACCTTGCTGTTCGCTTTCTTAATGATTCAGGCCTACCAGTTGCAGCGCCTCCAAACGGTGGCCCAGCGCTTGCGCTCCCTGGTCGAATAAAGGAGAAATTTTACATGACCAATATCTATGTGCTTTCCGCATATATCATCGCCTGGCTCGCGGTCTGTGTCTACCTGATCATTCTTGCCCTGCGTATGCGTGGTGCTCGCCTTGAACTGGCCGCGGTCGAAGAACTGGTGCGCGAACATCAAGAACGGACGGAGCACAACTATGGCGATTAAACAAAAATCCGCCCTTGCTTCTAACCAATCCTCGCTCGACGGCAGGGATGGCAAGAACGATCCCTTGCGCATCGTCTCGCTGATCACCGGCGACATCCTCGTTTTTCTGATTTTCGCGACCATCGGGCGCAATAGCCACGACGAAGCCGCGGGCCTCAACGCGCTCGGCGCGATCGTGACTACAGCATTTCCCTTCTTGCTCGGTTGGTTTCTCGTCTCGCCCTGGCTCGGTGCCTTCCGCCGCGATATCATGACCGACCCTAAAAAAATGGCGCGACGCACCGCCCTGGCCTGGCTCTGCTCCTGGCCGATCGCGATGCTCATTCGCGGCCTCCTCGTCGATCACGCCGTTCCCCCCGTGTCATTCTGGATCGTTACCCTGATCTCGAATACCGTCCTGCTCGCCCTCTGGCGTCTTCCCTTCGCGGCTGCCCAGCGCAACCGCGCCCAACGCCAGGCCGAACAACATCCCTAAACCGCGTAGGGCAAACCATGCGTTTGCCCCGCGCCCCACCCGAATTTCCTCCTAAAAACGTACCCAAAATACGCCAGTAATGATACACTAAACCTGATTCCCACATCTGAATTCATAAATACAAAAAGCAGCTTGCTATAAAAAGATTTATAGTCGCCCCTGCGCTCTCGTTGTGGGCAACTGCTCCGCGGAGGATATATATGAGCGAATATGCACATGCATCTCTTGCTAACAAGCACACCAACGGCAAAGCTCTCTCTCCCAAAAAACTGCAAAAGCGCTACCATAAACTTGAAGAGGACCTCGCGGACGCCCAGGAGGCCCTGGAAGAAGCCCAGGAAGATCTGAAAGAGGCGCAAGAGCGCCTATCGCGCAGCGAGCGATGCGTGCAAAAAAGAGCCACACGCATCCAAAAAATACGCCAGAAGATTATTGCCGCCCGCATCTCCCTCGGCGAAGATGTCTCCTCCGATCCCGAACTGGCCTCCTGGCTGGTGGAAGATGATGATCCTACGCCTCTGCTACAGACAGAAGAAATACCCGCCATCACTCCAGCAGAAACAGTCCCCGCAGCCTCCAATGGTGCACCTGTAGCTACAGAAGAGGAAACAACTGAGCAACCTGTAGTTTCCATACCCGAACCCCAAGAGGTAGCACCCGTAGCCGCTGTCGAGGAAACGATTAAGGCGCCCGTAACTTCTCTACCCGAAGAGGTATCATCAGAATCAGTAGACCCAGTAGAAGAAACACTCGAAAACCCTACAGTTTCTCTACCCGAAGAGGCCACATCAGCGCCCGTAGCTGCCGTGGAAGAGACGATTGATGCCCCTGTAGCCACAGTAGAGGAAACAGCCGAAGAACCCGTCGCCTCTCTACCTCAGGATGTCGCGCCCGCACCCATAGCGGTTGTAGAGGAAACAGCCGAAGAACCTGTAACCTCCATACAAGAAGAGGCAATATCAGAAACCAGCGCGACAACAGAAGAAGCTGAAATACCTACATCAACATCAACTGCGCCAGACAATGAACCCACAGAACTAGTATCGGAATCCGCCCTTGAAGAGATCGCGTCTCTGCTAGACACAGCGGAATTATCAGAAACGTCAGCAACCTCGGAAACCTCACCGACCCAGGAGACTCCTGTCGCGGCCAGCGAAACATCTACCCCTATAGCCTTGCTAGATGAACAAACCAGCGCGCCTGCCTCCGCTGAGATACCACCCACTCCCGTAGCGCCGGCCTCACCCGCGTACGGTCTGCGTGCCGCATCAGCGCCTGCTGAACGCCAGACCGACGAGATCGTGGCCGTTCGCGTGCCCTCATCCTTACAAACTCCCACAACCGAAGAGGCATCTACTCCTTTGAGTGATGATAATTCCACCGAGCCCTCTGCTTCATCATCTGCTACTACCCTCACTGATCCACCCATTCCTGACGATCAGGATCAACCCTCCTCTGCCTTCACTGCCATCGCTCAGGCACAGGAAAGGGTCGTCACCACCGAGACACAGGGCGTCATCGAAGAGGCCAACACGGTCGCTGAAGCCGCCGAAGAGGCCGCCAACCTCGCTGCTGAGCGCCTGTTCGAGTTCGAACAACGCCTGGACCAGTTTGTCGCCGGTCGCCATCTAGAACAAGACCTGATCCAGTTGCAGGCGGAAGTCGAGCGCACGGAACACTTCGCTTTCCAGGCCCGCCAGGCCGTTTCCGCCGTGGAAACGCAAACCTCCCTGATCGAGCCTGCACCATCGCCTTCTGCTCAGCCACAGGCCGAACTGTTCGATGCCGATTCCGTACCTTTTGAGATCCCCGTTCCTCCATCAAGTGACGCTTTAGCAGAGACGGAAACCCCAACCATCGAAGATGCACCCCCTTTAGAAGAAATCGCAGAGATCGATCGCGAAGAAGAGGCGCTCGAAGCCACTGTCTCCGCTTCCATCACCGCTGATGCCCAGCGCGAGTCCGAACGTGTGGAAGCGTACGCGGAAGCCAGTGGCGCGCGTGCCCAGGAAGCTCGTGCCCTGGTCGAGCGCGTCTCCTTGATGGTCGATATGGTCGTCGCCGCTATCGATTCCGGTATCCTGACCGGTACGAATGCGGACGAAGCGTTAGCCGCAGCCGAACAGGAGATGTCCAGCGCCCAGGCCGTACTGACCGCCCTGGACATCATCACCGAGCGCGCCGACTCCTATTCCGCCCAGGTAGAGGCCAGGGCCGAGGTGTCTGAAGGCATGTCATATGCCTCTGAAGAAAACTGGCGCAAAGACACTCGCCTCTCCAACGACCTCGCCCAAATCGAACCCGAACCCGCCTGACCTTCCCCTTCTGTAGGGGTCGGTTTACCGAAAACCCACCCCGATTTATCGGCTATTCGGCATACTCGATGCTATGTCTGAATCTTCATTCTCGGTGCATCTAACAACCCGCGTAGGTGCGTCCCCTTGTGGGCGCGCACCGGCCTCGCTTTGCATTCCCCCCAACCCCTTCCTGGACGCCCCACCGATCGGCAACTAATGTAAAACCTGATAGAATACCAGCGTAATCACAAACAAATCCGCTATCATCTCGCGTTTATAGTATACAAAGAGGATAGCAGTTCCGCTTTTTCCCTATCCAAATACATATGGCTGTGGTTCTGTAGAGGTGCTCCATTCCTATGACGACCCAAATACTTACCGCACAACAAACTTTCTACCAATCATCTCAATTTTACACTCCTTTTCTATCTCACCATATTTGCCTGATTCACACCCCTGAAACGCCATACGAATCCGATCTCGCGCGCCGCTGGTGGTCGCTTCCATCAGGCACCGTGCTCCCTTTACACAATGGCATCTGCGGTCGTCTCGTTTTCTGCGGTCGCCCTGGTAGCTCGGCTGGACCCGACGTACATGATGCTATCTTGTTATTGCCCGTGCAATCCACGCAGAGCGATAGCCCCTCTCATGACACAACCGCACCCTTACAGCAACATACCTGTGATGTCGAATTTCATATCCATGCCCGTGATTGGTACCTGCATCAACACCATCGTGACCCCCGCTATAACAATGTCTTGCTGCACGTGGTCCTCTCTGCGTATCCCACGCCAAAAACACTCCGTCAGGACGGCACAGCTATCCCCATCTGTATCCTTTCGGACATTCCTATAGTCACGAACCCGCCCTTTGCCCCCACACCTTCCTGGCCCTGCCAGAACAATATAGCTAACCTGGATCAACAACGCCGCGCGCATCTTCTAGAACAGGCTGGTCTGCTCCGCTTCGAGCAGAAGACGGAAGGGTTCGTCGAACAGATACATCACCTCCAGATCGCGGGGGATGACGATGCCTACGATACCTGCCTGCTACTCGCGTTGGCCGAGGGACTGGCTTATGGTCGCGATCGTGCCTTCTTTCGCGCCGCTGGCCTGCGCCTGCTGCAAAAAACATCACCGCTGCCCGAACCTCTCGGTCGCTCTCTACAACCATCTCCGCTAGATGATACACGCATGCGCGTGCTGGCTCGTATGCATTCATCCTGGCGCATTCCTGGTCCATGGCGTACTCTGCATGCTCAATTGCAGCCCTCCATCGGTCAATCACCGCAACCGCACGCGGAAATACTCGCCACCTTACACACCACCTTCTCCACGCTGGGACTAAGCCTTGCCCGTGCTGATATACTCATTTGTAACGTAGTGTTGCCCTTCGCCGCCGCCATCGGCCTGCTCGAAAATCAACCACAGTTGACCGCACAGGCGCACGCGCTCTATCTGCATCATCCCGGCTTGCCTTCCAATCGCATAACGCGTATGATGCGTGCGCAATTGCAATTGCCCCACGAGCCACATGGCACTTGTTGGCAACAGGGACTTCACTATATCTATCAGCAAACGTGTCGCGAGAAACGCTGCGACCAGTGTCTTTTTGGAAGGAATAGCTTATGAGTTCTACACCCGAGCAGGAGCCCGAACATACCCTGGAAGGCGAACGACTCGCCCGCTATCTGGCCCATGCCGGTGTGGCCTCACGTCGCGCCGCTGAAGCGTTGATCAGCGCTGGCCGCGTGCGTGTCAATGGCATTCAGATCACCACTCAAGGTACACGCGTCGATCCCACACATGACCAGATCACCGTTGATGGCAAAGCCGTTCAGCCCGCCACTCACCATGTCTACATCTTGCTCAACAAGCCCGCAGGCTATCTTTCCACTGTCACCGATCCCTCCGGTCGTCCCACCGTGCTCGATCTCTTGCCCGACGAGTTGCGTCAGTTGCGCGTCTATCCTGTTGGTCGCCTCGACAGCGATACCGATGGCTTGCTCCTGCTCACCAACGATGGCGACTTCGCCCTGCGCCTCACCCACCCTCGCTACGCTATCGAAAAGCACTACGAAGCCCTGGTACAGGGCCATCCGACCCCAGAAGCCCTCGACAAGCTCAGACACGGCGTCGCCATTCGCGAAGACGACGGACATTTGCATACCACCGCGCCCGCTCGCGTCCACATCCTGCGCCACCAGGGCACCGAAAGCCTGCTCGCCCTCATCATCCACGAAGGCCATAAACGCGAGATCCGCCGCATGCTCGCCGCCGTCGACACCACCGTCCACAAACTCACCCGTGTCGGCCTCGGCCCCCTCACCCTCAAAGGTGTATCACCAGGCAAATGGCGCTACCTCTCCGACGAGGAAGTATCTGTTCTTCTCTCTATCAACTGATACGTCCTATCCCCCTTCAAATTGAACCTCTTTTATGGTAGTATTGGGAATAGGAGCGTTAGTTAGCGATAAGGAAGAAATCTATGCATCAAGAGCCTAAGTGGGACAGCCATACACCAGATGATCGACCTCACCAACATAACTCTGCCTGGCACAACTCCTCGCCGTATACGCCCCCCTGGCAAGACCCGTCCGCCCAGTACAACCAGCCTCAACCTCCTCCCTACAATTCCTACGGGCAAGGCTATGCACCTTCCAACCAGTTTCCGCCCTATCAACAAAACCAACCTCC
>CAZZWK010000009.1:106124-111407 GCA_964657925.1 uncultured Dictyobacter sp. | reverse complement strand
CTTGACTTAGAGCGCGCTCTAAAGTGTATGCTGACTTATAGAGGATGTACTCACATTCAAGTTTAGAGGAGAAAACAACATATGCGTATTGGATTACAGGTGCCCAATTTTACATGGTCGAACGGTCAGGAAGAGTTGGGTGATACGTTTGGCTTGATCGCGCAGCGAGCGGAACGGGCAGGCTTTTACAGTTTTTGGGCCATGGACCACTTTTTCCAGATTATAGGGGTTGGTCCGGCTGAGCACGAGATGCTGGAGGGATACAGCGCGCTGGCATTCGCTGCCGCACGCACCAATCGCATCAAGTTAGGAACGATGGTAACGGGCGTTACCTATCGTTATCCCGCACTTCTGGTCAAAACAGTAACAACATTGGACGTGCTGTCGCACGGACGAGCTTATTTCGGCATCGGGGCGGCGTGGAATGAAGAAGAGCACCGTGGCCTGGGCGTGCCGTTTCCGCCGACCGCCGAGCGCTTTGAACGCTTGGAGGAGACGCTACAGATCGCGCAACAGATGTGGGCGGGAGACGAGAAACCATATGAAGGCAAGCATTATCAGCTCGCACGCCCATTGAACTCGCCCCAATCAGTACAGAAACCGCACCCGCCAATCTTAATTGGAGGAACAGGCGAGCGCAAAACGCTACGCATGGTCGCGCAGTATGGCAATGCATGTAATATTAGTTTACGCATAGGAATGGAAGAGGTGCAGCGCAAGCTGGACGTTTTGCGCGAACGCTGCCAGGAGGCTGGGCGACCTTACACGGACATTGAGAAGACCACGCTGGGAACAATTCGTCTCACCAGAGATGGGCGCGATGATAGCATGACTCCAGCGGCGGCAATTGCCTACTTCCGCGAACTGGCGGCGCTGGGGATCGACCAGGCACTCGTCAACATGCCCCATGTCGAGGACCTGGAGCCGTTCGACCTGTTCGCGACCGAAGTTATCCCAGCAGTTGAGCAGATGGAGGTCGCAGGTAGATAAGGCGCTCAGCCGCGTAGCCACGGACATGTCCCCTGGAATGTCTGCCCCTTGTGGGCGCGCACCGGCGCGCGCCTGCCTTCACTCAACTCCTTCGCGACTTCTCCTACTTATTCCGTCGTTTTTAAAATGGGTTTGTTATACTAGTAATCATGTTCGATTACACACTTGATTTTAAAAACATTGATTTTCGGGCAAACCCCCAGCTTTACCGCATCGGAAAAGGTGAGCAAGGGGTTTTGCTGATCGAGCCGTATAAGTCAGAGATCCTGCCACACTGGCGCTTCAAAACACCAGAGATCGCACAGCAGTCGGCGGACACGATCTACGCGATGTTCCTGGCTTATAAAACGCAAGGTGATTTCGTGGGCATGGATATGGCGCGCAAGTTTTTGCAGATGGGCTATACACGATCACGTCGCTACGCCAACCATAAATCTGGTCGAAAATACCAGTCCAATCCACAGCAAGAGGCAACGGCGGAGGAGCAAAAAGCCGTGCGTCAGCAGGTACGCCCACAGGAGGAGGACTGGGGCACCAGCGAGAAAGCGCAGGCGGCACGCATCTTTTATGAGAAATATCAGCAAGCGAAAAATGATGGTGATTATGTGCGCATGATGAAAGAACACAAAGAACGTTATGAACGTTGATGGATCTTTATTAATATATTGCTTTATTTCATATAACTTGCAATTTTCCAGGTAAAATATGAGATGTTTGCTACTTTTTGAGGAGTTGGTTCGTGTTCCTTGTGCCAGATAGAGGGTGAGGAAGACGCGCTTTCACAAGGGACGCGCCTACGCGAAGAGGAGATGTGGCATGGATGGGCGGATAAATCAAACTCTTGCAGATGGGATAGAGTTGCCGTCTGGAGGGCCAACAAAGTCATTTAGAGGAGAGTAGCATGAAAGCTGTTGTATATAATGGGCCACGCGATGTGAGCATCAGCGATGTGGCGGACGCGAAAATCGAGCGACCAACGGACGCATTAGTAAGAATTACGAGCACCAATATCTGTGGCTCCGACCTGCATATGTACGAGGGACGAACGGATCTGGAGAAGGGTAAGGTGATCGGGCACGAGAATCTGGGCCAGGTGATCGAGGTCGGCAACGCCGTTGACCGCGTCAAAGTAGGCGATATGGTGTGTCTGCCGTTCAATATCGCCTGCGGCTTCTGCGATAATTGTTTGAACGGGTTGACTGGCTTTTGTCTGACCACCAATCCCGATCCAAAACTGGCGGGCGCAGCGTATGGCTATGCTGATATGGGTCCATATAATGGCGGACAGGCCGAGTACCTGCGTGTGCCCTACGCGGACTTCAACTGCCTGGTTTTGCCGGAGGATGCACGAGAGAAGGAAGACGATTATGTGATGCTGGCCGACATCTTCCCCACCGGTTGGCATTCTACCGAGCTCGCCCATGTGAGTTTTGGCGATAGCGTAGTCATCTATGGTGCAGGGCCAGTCGGGCTGATGGCAGCCTATTCCGCCAGGATCAAGGGTGCCAGCAAGATCATGGTTGTTGATCGTCTACCAGACCGGTTACGACTGGCGGAGTCGATCGGAGCGATCGCGATTGATGATTCGAAAGGATCACCGGTCGAGCAGGTGCTCTCGCTCACCAACGGCAAGGGCGCGGATAGGGGCTGTGAGTGTGTTGGCTTCCAGGCGCACGATGTGCAGGGACATGAGCATCCCAATATGACGCTCAACAATCTTGTACAATCGGTGAAGGCAACCGGTGCAATCGGCGTGGTAGGAGTTTTCGCGCCGCAAGATCCAGGTGGTCCGGACGAAGAAAGCAAACACGGCGAGATCACGTTTGATTACGGCACCTTCTTCTTCAAAGGACAATCCATGGGCACCGGCCAGGCTAACGTCAAGGCCTACAACCGCCAGTTGTGCGAGCTAATCCACGTCGGCAAGGCCAAACCCTCGTTCATCGTTTCGCACCGCTTACCACTGAGCGACGCGCCCGACGCCTACCAGCATTTTGATGAGCGCGACAGTGGTTGGACGAAGGTAATCCTGAAAACAGGAAAATAAGAGAATAGACAGCGTGGACAGCAAGAGAGGGAACGTGATCCATTGGGTCTAGATGGTAAATAGCACGAAAACAGCACGAAATTTGAGGTGAAACTGACAAAATCAGTGTGAAGAGTCGAAATCGACCATCTAGAACCTGGAGAAAACGCGCTCCCCCTCTGGTTTCTTCCATCCTCAAACTGTTCATCATGGTATCGTTGTGTGCAAATTCCAACAGTATGTTGGCTGTAAATCCCACCATTATCCTAATCATGGTGGGATTTACAGCCAACATAAACGCAAAAGACCTACCTGATCGCAATGCCGCAAAGAAGATGCACGATCGCTCCGACAGATGCACCTATCATCATCCCCCGCTCCTTCTTCCCCACCGCAATGATGACATCCACGATTTGAATCACTGCGGCAGTAAAGAGAACCCACGCGACAGCTGGTTCACCAGGCCAAAACGGCAGGATTCCGGCTGCTAGCCCGAACGGAATGGAGCGCGCAGCATACATACGCACATAGAATATCTCACTGTGTGTAACGTGACTTGAGCCAGAAAAAGAGGCCGGTCGGAGAAGAGCAAACACTGCCGCTCCTGCTGAAGCGAGGGAGACGAGAAGATTCAGAGAAAGAAGGAGCGTATGCATTGTGAACACCTTTCTTGGAGAAGAGACCGAATTGGAAAAGGACCAGTTTCTTGTTGAGATTTACAGAATCGGGTGCGCAGTCATCCGATGGTCATAGACATGACCTCGGACAACAGTCCGAGCACGCTCAGTCGGTCTTTGGAATGATCGGGAGTACCACATGGAAGGGATGAGCCGAGCATATCAGTAGCTACACCACCGGGACGAGGAGGAGTGCTCTCACTGATCGCCGCGTTTGCCCGAATGTCACTCGCCCAACCGTTGAGGAACCCCATCGAGAAGATCCCACCGTGATACATCCCATCACGATAGATATCGAAGGTGGCATTGTACATGATGTTCATAGGTACTCTCTGAAAACTTCTTTATGACTGGTTGGATGTACAACCAGTTCTCGACAGCATACAACTGGATGTACTGCAAAAAAGAGATCGATTTTCTGGTTGGGCAACCAACCAATGCTCTACAAAAGATGTTAATTGTGCTCCAGGAAGACAGTGATGATGCGCTCAAGAATCTCATATGCGCCCTCGACATCAAAGTCCGCATCGGTGAGGTGTTGGAGAGCCAGACCATCGAAGCAGGCCAGCAGCACTGCCGCAAACAGGTTGGGGTCAACCGCTCGTTCACCACTAATGGTTCGCACTGTGCGCCCAATGCTCTCGCGTCCCCCCTTCAAAAGCGCGGCTACAGCGGGCAGCAGTGTGGGATTGCGCAGTCCTAACGCGAACAATTCGTAGCGCAAACGATACGCTTCAGGAGTGTGAAGCGTGCGCTGCAACACGGCGTTCAGGCCAGCCTCGCGTAGTTGCTCCGCGGGCAGACGTTCCACCACCTCGCGCATGGTTTCAGTGGAGCGACGTGAAATATCTCTGAGCACCTCGACCAACAATTCGTCTTTATTAGTGAAGTAGTAATGCACCAATCCTGGCGCGACCCCGGCCTCGCGGGCAATCGCCTTAATCGTAGCGGCATCATAACCCTGCTCGGCCAAGACGCGATATGCCGCTTGAAGAATCTGCTCGCGTGTCGTCACGTGTGTCTTCATCTCTCCGTTCTCCCCTGGTTGATCGTCCAATCAAATTGTAGTCAATGCATGTGGGAAAGTCAAGAGGAAATCCTGAACACATTCATGGGGAAAAAAGCAACGCGTTCCCTCCAATTTTGTATGCAGCAAGGTAGCTTGACACAGGGCGGCTCTGTTCTTTATAGTATGGGTGCGACAAGAATTATTTTTCATAGTGCGAGGGCATATCGTTGCGGATATGCCCCGCTCTTTGTGTGTCAAAAAAGTCTATTTTATGAACGGGGCTTTGAACGGAGAGGAGTGGCCGCTATGGCTGGATCGGTAACGGTTGTTGTTGGAACACAGTGGGGCGACGAGGGCAAAGGCAAACTCGTGGACCTTTTGAGCGGCGAGGCGGACCTGTGTATGCGCTTCCAGGGCGGCGGTAACGCGGGCCATACGGTGGACAACGAGTTCGGTGAGTTCAAGCTGCACCTGATTCCTTGCGGCATCTTTCATCCCAACTGCACCTGTATTATGGGCACGGGCACCGTCATCGATCCACAGGACCTGCTGACCGAGATGGCAGAGATCGGCCATCAGGG
>CAZZWK010000009.1:104561-106024 GCA_964657925.1 uncultured Dictyobacter sp. | reverse complement strand
GCAAAAGCCTATAGCTCGCAGGTCGGCGCGGGTCCCATGCCCGCCGAGTTGCACGGAGACGAGGCGGAACATCTGCGACAGTTGGGACATGAATATGGCGCGACCACGGGTCGACCTAGGCGCGTGGGCTGGTTCGACGCGGTGGTCACGCGTTATGTGACGGAACTGAATGGCTGCACCAGCATCGCCATCACCAAGCTGGATATACTGGATACGCTGGCCGAGATACCCGTATGTACCGCGTACCGTTACAAAGGTGAACTGCTCAACGAGTTGCCCGATCCGACCATTCACGACCAGTGCGAACCAGTGTACGAGCTGCTGCCAGGCTGGCAACAATCCACGACCGAGGCGCGCACATTGCAAGACCTGCCCGCCAACGCACGCGCGTACCTGGAACGCCTCTCCGCACTTGTGAATGTGCATATGCACAGCGTGGGCGTCGGACCCAATCGCGGGCAAACGTTGCTGGTGTAAGGCTAAATGGAGAGGTAACCGAAGAAAGAAGAAAATGGAAGGCCACAAGAGTCTTTCCTACTATATGTGGTAGTATGGGTATAGTATAATATAAAAAGGAATAAGGGTTGGTAGACAACAATTTTTCATGGGATGAAGTGGATACATTGATCGCGCTTTTGCATGAGCAAGGTATTTTTTATTTATGGGGAAACGGATCAACGATAGCACAAATAAATGGAAATGTTAAGCCAGTTGAGTTAATTCAACGGTTGGCAACATGTAACTATCCTCTCGTGGAAAATGCTAGTATCTCCTTATTTGTCCTACATACCGAATTTGTACCGGCCATTCTAGAGGCGCTGAAACAAAGCGATCCTGATACGACAGAACATATTGCGGTCCTGACACTCGCTACTCTCTATCTTCAACGCTGGTGGTGGTTTCGGCTCACGTTTGCGCTTGGTCGATTACCCGATTTTCCAGAGGAACCATTTGTAGCTTTGTGGGAAGAGAGGCATCTTCCTGCGGCATCCGAAGGTTACGGACTGACTGGACTCTTAGCTTTGCAAGCATATCAACAACAGAAATATAACCTACCTCTTAATTTTCTTCATGATTGGCAAAATCAGATTGATCATCTTCTCAATCAGGAAGATGCATACGATCGTGAGCCACGTTTTGATGTGGTAGAAAGGCTCCGTCAACGGAGCCTACAGGAACAATCGCTATGAGTATGAGGCAACGTGTTGGACGAATAGAAATCGAACAATTTCTCGTGCAGGTAGGTCGTACGCGCCAGCCAGGAAGACTTTACCTGACGGGAGGAGCCGCGCTGGTTCATCGAGGTATCCGTGCAGGACAAACGTTAGGTATCGATCTTCAAATTACCATTGATCCCGCTCAACTCATGTCTCAGGTAGTACAATTGAAACAAAGAATGAACATCAATATCGAATTCGCTTCACCTGGCGATTTTATGCCCTTGCCAACACAGTGGGAGGCAC
>CAZZWK010000009.1:79660-104461 GCA_964657925.1 uncultured Dictyobacter sp. | reverse complement strand
ATCGAATTCGCTTCACCTGGCGATTTTATGCCCTTGCCAACACAGTGGGAGGCACACGCTCCGAATTCATTAAACGCTACAGCCAGGTAGACGCATTTTACTTCGACTGGTACAGCATTGCTTTATCCAAAATGCAAAGAGCAAGCCAACAGGATGTGATTGATGTGCAATCGCTAGTTATTCAGCAGTACGTTGACGTTAATGAACTTGATGTTCTATCCCGAGATGTCGTCGACAAAATTGGTCGTTCACCTTACGATAGACAATTTCCGAACCTTTCACAACAACAGTTCGCACGAAGATATAAAGCTATAAGACAATTATTGTGATGGGTAAGCAGCGAGCCTCTTGACTTAGAGCGCGCTCGAAAGTGTAGAGTATATTTAGTAGTTTCTACTTTGCACACAGAGAGGTTTGACTATGACAATTACATCATCGTTCGGCGCACACTCTAGCGCGCTGGAAGTGGTTGCAGGACACGATTTGAGCGGGAAAACAGCGTTAGTTACCGGGGCATCATCAGGCTTAGGGGTCGAGACGGCGCGGGCTCTGCTCTCAGCACAGGCCGAAGTCATTCTCGCCGTGCGTGACACGGAGAAGGGCGAGCAGGTGGCGCAACAGTTGCGTACTGCGACGGGCAATACGCAAGCACATGTAATCGCTCTCGATCTCGGCTCACTGGCATCTGTTCGCCAGGCGGCGGAGCAGTTTCGAGCACACTGGTCGAAGCTGGACATTCTCATCAATAACGCAGGCATCATGGCAACACCGCTCGCATACACACCTGACGGGTTCGAGCAGCAGTTCGGCACCAATCATCTTGGACATTACCTGTTGACTATGCTATTGTTACCCGCCTTGCAGGCAGCGGCACCCGCACGTGTCGTCGAGCTCACATCCAGCGGCCACTTGCGCTCGGATATCGATTTTGACGACATCAACTTTCGTCACCGCCTATATGATAGGTGGAACGCGTACGGACAGTCGAAGACCGCGAACGCGCTGTTCACGGTTGGCCTGACCAGGCATTTCAGCGAGCAGGGCATTACGGCCAACGCTGTCAATCCCGGCGGTATCCGTACCGGCCTGCAAAAATATCTTTCACAAGAAGATATGCGTGGACTCGGGTGGATTGACGAGCATGGCAACCCACTAAACGCATTGGATTGGAAGACGCCCGAGGAAGGAGCATCGACCTCGGTATGGGCAGCAGTCAGTCAAGAATTGGAAGGTATCAGTGGTCGTTATCTTGAGGATTGCCGTGAAGCTGTACCATTCACACCTGAATTGCCACGCGGACACGGCTACAAGCCCTATGCGTTGGACCCGGATCATGCTGAACGCCTCTGGACACTTTCGCTGGAACTTGTCGGGTAGGAGCATCAAAGCAGGGAAGACTCTTTAGAGGTGCGGAAGATCTCTGTAGGAACACGGAAGACCACAAGGGTCTTCCCTACTATAGACGGTTGGGTGCTTCAGAAAAGGAAAACAACGGCTAAGAAATCTTTTCGGGCGCGATCTTGAGCAGGAGGCGCTGCTGGCCTGGTTGCCCGAAACGGTATTCCTGGTCGCCCAGGTTGCGCTTGATGAGTCGCTGGAATTGTTCGGCGGCTCCCTCTTTGGTGACCTCGACGACACGGCCACGAATATTCGTCGCGTGCTGCGGCTGGGCGGGATCGAGCACATTGATCGTCACACGCGGATCGCGCTGCACATTGCGCACCTTTTGATAACCCTCGACGGTGTTGATCAGTATGTACTGCCCATCGGTATCAATCCACGTCTGCGTCAATTGTGGCGAACCATCGGGCATAATAGTGGCGATAAAACCAAAAACTGGTTTTTGTAAGAGCTGTTGAAGTTCGGTTGAAAGATTGACCATATCGTTTCCTTTAGTTTTTTCTTTATTGTACCTTTTTCACGGACAATCCGCCAAACCTCTATTGTCAATGGCGATCGATCCCTTTTCAGTCGCCACTTGTAGCCTGACAACAACGAGGTTAGATATCGCCACCCTTGCTCATGAGTTGGAAGTAGATAGTGCCCATCTGCTCAGCCGAGGGTGGAGTTTCGTGATCAAGCCACCATGAGATGAGACCGAATAGGGACCCCGCGGCATGCGCCGCGAGCAACTGATTGTTTAGGGCTGAAGCATTTCTCCTGCTCGCCACCTCCAATGTGTAACGTTGAAAGAGTTGCGCGAAATAGTTTCTCATCAGGTTTCCTATGTTGACTGGACCTGTTTCTCCCAGCAGCGCGCGATACAGCGTCTGGTGCTGCTCGACATGCTGGAAGATGCGGATACAGCGCACTTGAAACGGGCATATCTCCTCCACGCTCGGCTCAACGTCGAGTTGAAGCTCGTACATCAATGTTTTGACGCTGACCTTCAGCAGTCCCTCTTTATCCTGATAGTGAAGATAGAAGGTGGTACGCCCGAGGTTGGCACGCTCCGTGATGTCCTGGATAGCAATACCCTCGTAACTGCGCTCAGTGATCAGCGAAAATAGCGCCTCACGCAACAACTGGCGCGTCCTTTGGATACGGCGATCAAGCGGCTGTTCGTGCCTTGTCGACGTAGATATTGCCGTGAAAAAACAGCTATTGTCCTCCTGCGTCGAGCTATGCGCCGCGTCATGCAAAACTTCACTCATTGTTTTTTTCTCATTTTTTCATGAACATTTCTGCTGTATTTGTTCGGCAGAACCATTTTAAGCATGCAAAACTTGATCTCTTCTTTTTATCAATGCTACCATAAAACCAACAATAAAATAAACACTATGTTCATTAGTGGCTGCTGTGTTAGATAGTATACCATTTCTTTGTGAACATAGAAAAGATTTTTTATAGAGGGAGGCTTTACCGCAATGAAGCAAAACAAATACGACGATCCCGCATTCTTCGCCAATTATAGCGGGATGGCGCGTTCGATCGGGGGACTGGAGGCCGCTGGAGAGTGGCCCACATTTCGCGCGTTACTGCCAGACCTGTATGGTAAAAAGGTGCTTGATCTTGGCTGCGGCTTTGGCTGGCACTGCCGTTACGTACGGGAGCAGGGTGCAAGTTCAGTGATCGGTGTGGACCTTTCAGAAAAGATGCTCGCGCGTGCCAGAGAGAGTACCAACGATGCCGCAATCGAGTACCGACAGATGGCAATTGAAGATATCGACTTTGCTGGTGAGGAGTTTGATGTGGTATTGAGCTCGCTCGCGCTGCATTATGTCGAGCGCTTCGCTAGCGTCTGCCAAAAAGTATATCGCTATCTAAAGCCATGCGGCAGCTTCGTACTCTCAGTCGAGCATCCGATTTTCACGGCGCTGGCCGCGCAGGATTGGTATTACGGTGAACATGGCGAGCGGCTACACTGGCCGGTCGATCACTATCAGGACGAGGGACTGCGCCAGGCCAGGTTTCTGGATCATGATGTGGTCAAATATCACCGCACCGTCGCCACTTATGTAAATACCCTCATCGATGCTGGCTTCGCTATTACCAGGCTATCCGAACCGCAGCCGACGCTAGCGATGCTGGACGAGCGTCCAGACATGTGGGAAGAAACACGGCGTCCCATGTTCCTTCTGCTCGCGGTAGCCAAAAGCGGAAACGGGCAGGCTTGATTTAAGCAGCGAACCAACCATTATCAACGGTAAGAATGGTGCCGTTGATGTAGCTGGCATCGGATGAGGCCAGGAAAGTAATCGCCGCGGCGATCTCTTCTGGGTCGGCGATACGTGATGACGCACCACCTTGCATAGAGGACATGACACGAGCAAGACCGGCCTCGTTTGGTGCACCTCGGCCCACTCCGATAGCAGTCGCGACACCGCCAGGGCAGACCGCGTTACAGCGTATGCCGCGTTCGCCATAAAAGAAGGCGATACTTCTCGTCAGCCCGACTACGCCATGCTTGGAAACTGTATAAGGCGTGCCCGCCGCGCCGCCGCGCAAACCAGCTTCCGACGCGGTATTGATGATACTACCACCACCTTGCTCCAACATCAAAGGAATAGCGCGTCGACAGGCAAGAAATGGGCCGTTCAGGTTGATCGCTAACACACGTTCCCACAATTCGAGCGGAACATCCGCGACAGGTGTCATCAGATCCATGATGCCAGCATTATTGCAGAGAATGTCCAGGCGACCATACGTGGATGTGGCAGTGGTTAGCATACGCTCGACATCGCTATCCGCAGAGACATTCGCGACCGACGCGGTTACTTTCGCACCCTTTTCCTGCAACTCCTTTACAACCGTTTGCAACTGCTCCTCGACAACATCGACAGCGACCACTGCGGCTCCATCCGCAACAAAACGCTGCACTAACGCGCGACCAATCCCTGAAGCAGCACCCGTCACCAACGCCACCTGCTGCTCAAAACGCATAAATTGCCTCCTTTGGACGAATTCACGACAGTATGTCCTGAACACATGTAGCTCCACAGAGAGCCGAAAACAAATTAGACCACTATGGCTGCCGTACTTCTCAAAAACTGGAAAACGCAGGGAGTGAGAGAATAGGTATACTATGGAGGACTCTCGCTCTTCGTTTAACTACACAGGATGACAATATTACCATCACTATCCACTACAACTATACTGTCACACAATGACAAAAGTCAATGGGGGGAATAATAGTAATGAATGAGATCAAGCATCAAAAAGTCGATGAGTTGCCGCGTATGGGTTTGCGCGAGCGCAAGAAGTTGATGAACCAGGCAACCATCGAGGGCACAGCGCTACGCCTTTTTCAGGAAAACGGCTATGAAGAGACCTCGATCCAGCATATCGCCGATGCGGTGATGATGTCGCCACGCACATTTTTCCGCTACTTCGCTTCTAAAGAAGAAGTATTATACGCGCCCACACAGGCCATCTTTAACGCGGCCATCACCTTTTTACAACAAAACGAGTCGCAGCAACCTCTGAAGGATATGCTTTACGCGACTTTCGCCCATATGGCAGCCATGTACCAGCAACAAAGCGCACGTTTTTTGCTGATCTATCGAGTCATCAAGGCTACACCGGCGCTGGAAGTGGACTATTTCTATTACCTGGCGGCGCTTGAACCAGGCCTGTGCGAAGCTCTGCTGCGACACGCACAGAACGAAGAGACGCGCATAAGCGAGCGAGGAATACAACTACTCGTCGCGGCCAGCATGACGGCCTTCCGCGTCGCCTTGCAGCAATGGCTAGAGAACGGAGCCACGGATGACGTTGTCCCACTCACACGCACCTACCTGGAATTGCTGTTGAATGGGCAACTGCTCTCGAACAAGTTCTTATCGTGAATATAAGTTCATTGAAGGGCGAAAGTTATGCCTCACAGCAGCAATGACCACGAAGAGAACACCAATCATCAGCATAATTGGCACATGAATCAAATACAAACACACGAAGTAGAACAGCAAGACAGCGTAAACGTTCAGCTTTCGCTGTCGGCACTGCTCTCTCAAGTGCTGGTCGCGTTCACCATCGAGTTCGAGCACCGCATGCCACATCGAACGGCACAGCAGGGTCCGACGCCAGGCTCGCCATACGCGCCATTGCCATATTTTCCGATGGCAGTTAACAGGCAAACGCGTGGTTTGCCCTACGCGTTTGCCCTGCGCTCAAGGCATGTACCGTTCGAACCAAGCGGCCATGGCGGGATAGGCAACGCGTTGCGTGTCCTGACGCAGCATGAAATGGCCCTCGTTGGGGAAGACGAGCAGGTCGGTCGAGCGCTTGAGCGCACGCAGGATGGAGACGATCTGCTCGGCCTCCTGCACGGGCACGCGTGGATCGTTCGCACCGTGCAGGACGAGCAGGGGTGTGACGATCTGCTCAGCCTGGAATAGTGGCGAGATGGCGCGCAGAAAATCGGCGTCTTGTGCCGGATCACCATACTCGGCGGCGCGCAGGTGACGACGCCAGACACCAGTGCGCTCGAAGAAAGTCAGGAAATTGGCGATACCAACCATATCCACAGCCGCGGCCCACAGCGTTGGATAGCTGGTCACAGCCGCCAGCACCATAAAGCCGCCGTAGCTACGACCCATGATACCAATGCGAGCGGCATCCGCGTTTCCAGAGGCGACCAGCCAATCCACGGCGTATTTCAGATCGGCCACGCTATCGGGTCGTTTGCGTACATCGTCGAGATGGATGTAGGTTTTGCCATAGCCGGAGCTACCGCGCACGTTGGGCGCGAAAACCGCGAAACCCTTGTTGAGGTAGTACTGCAATGGCGGCATCCAGGGCGCAGAATATAATGGGCGGAACTGCGACTCCGGTCCACCATGCACAAAAACGATTACAGGCAAACGACCATCGCTATTAGCACGGGCCCGATCCTGCGGCAGATAGTAGTAGGCGGGAATTTCCAATCCATCGAACGAAGTGTAGTGAATCAGCGTTGGCTCAACCAGCGTGGCGAAATCGACCGGTAGGGAGATGCGTGTTGCTTGTTGAGCAGTGGGAGCAGTTTCGGCAATGCCAGGGGTTGCCAGCCAGATGTTGCCGTTATGGCGTGCGCCGTTCAGGCTGAAAGCAATCTCTTTTGTCACCGGCGAGCAGGTGATACCGTCAATAACGCCTGTTGGTAGTGCCGGTGAGGGCAGAATTTCTTCCCTCTCATAATCATAAAAAAACAGGCGAGAATCACCATCTTCATTGAGTGCCCAGGCCAGCAAACTATTGTCCGCGGTCGCGGCCAGACCACCCTCGATATCCCAATTCGTCTCGATCAGGTAGCGCAAGGGCGCGTGTGTTTCGCTACTGGGAGCGGTAATATCGATAAACGCGGGCGCGAGGAATTCGCGTTGATAGTTGCTTGCGACCAGAATCGAGCGTCCATCATGCGTGAAGCTGGCATGCTCGTACGCGGCCTCGCCCTCGTGCTGTGTCAATAATTGCGCTTCGCCCGTCGCTAGCGAGCAGAGAAAAAGATCGTGATCCAGACCAGTATTGGCGCGATGGATCAGCAAAGTCTTGCCATCAGTAGACCAGGCCTGTGGGTGCAGCGTCGCGTCCTGCTGATAGACGAGTTGAGACTCGCCCGTCTCGATATTCATAGTCCAGGCATCGAAAAAGGCGGCATGGCGCTCGTTGCTGCTATAGCAGAACGACTTGCCATCGGGCGACCACGCGCCGAAGTGGTGAATAACCTGCGCATTATTGGTCAGTGAACGCATTGTCGCATCATCGATGGATACCAATATAAACTGGTCGTGCTCGTTGCCGCCCGCGTCGACCGCCACCAGCAGCGAACGACCATCGGGCGTCCAGCAGACAAAACCCACACGATCCTCCAAATCAGTGAGTTGACGTGTCGTTTGGGTCTCCACCTGTAGCAACCATAGCTGGTCCAGACCACTGCTATCGGCTATGAAGGCGATGGATCGACCATCGGGCGACCAGGCGGGACTGTGCGCTCGCGGGATATTCAAGTAATTTTCGACCGAATGTTGGGAGTGTGTATTCATGAAAGAAATCATCTTTCTCAACGTATAATGAATTTGTAGATATAGCTAGAGTATCATGACATAGATTTATTGTGAAATATAATACCCGATCATCCCACCCATCATATGATCGGTAACATGGCAGTGGTAGAGCCACGTGCCAGGATTATCCTCGACGTAGTCGAAAGTGAGCGTGGTGGAGGGTCCGAAGACCAGCGAGTCATCGTAGCGGCCATTGTATTGCCAGCGATGGCCGTGCAGGTGGAAGACGTGAAAGTCAGTGCCCAGGGCCATCACACGCCAGCGTATGCGTTGCCCAACTTTGACATGAAAGGTGGGTGTGTTGTCGAGAAACGCGTGGCCGTTGAAGCAATCAAGATCCTGGGCAAGTTGTGGGATATCGGCCTCGTAGAGATCCTGGAAACATAAAATAAATTCCTGATCCACGTCAGGAGTTTTGTCATCGGTGATCACGATCATGCCGAAGAGACCCAACTCTGCCCCCAGTTCCATATTGCCGCTCGATGCGTTCATCTCGCTATCGCTGGTGCCCGTGCTACCGGGAATCTTGCCGCCCATCGAGTGATCATGATAGGGCCAGCTACCAACTGAGCTCGCGATCGCCTTCCACTCGTAGGTATAGCTCTGCCCGACCATCAGTCCGGTGCCGGGACGCATACCCAATTGCGCGATATAAGTGCCATCATTTTCGGGCGTGTAGAGCAATCCATGCGCGTGCATGCTGTGCATGAATTTGTAGTACGTATCGTTGTTGCGAAAATGGACACGAATGGTATCACCAACCTCGGCACGTAGCACAGGACCAGGGATACCGCTATTGGCACCGATATTGTTGTCGGCGGGCAGAGGCTTGCCCCAGCCGGGTGTGTAGGCGCGATAACCCAGCGCCATATAGGTCGTTTGCGTGTGAGTGTAGCGCGAGCCAGTCATTGCATCATAGCCATTGGGCACAACATTGTGAGAGAACGCGTCAGCCTGAATCCAATACTCGCGCAATTTGCCCGTACCAATGATCTGCGCGTTCGACTCCACATAGGTATTTGTCGCACTGGACGCTGCGTTGTTCCCATCATTCTTTTTCGATGTCGCGAGCACAGCGGCGCCACCACCAGCAAGGGCGATGGTGCCGGTAGCGGCTGCCGTACGTCTGAACAGGGCACGACGCGATAAGCCTTTTTTCGCTGGCGTTGACTGTGGTACCGCAGTACTGCTTGTGGTATCGGGTGACGGTTCCGGTTGTTGAGGATTCACGTTGGGTACAAAACCTTTCTATAAGGAATAGTAGCGAATATAGGAACGATGAGTATGCATATCGAATTGAAAAATAGGAAAGCGTGTAGGACAAACACATGGTTTGTCCTACGCGGGGTAAGATGCACCAGGGGTAAACCTGACATATGCCTGATTTATCCCTGGTTGAGCACATATATTAGTGGCGTGTGACTTCGCCAGTGGTGGGATCGAGGAACACACGCTGATATGATGGGCGATGGAAATCGAACATATTGGTCAGAGGACCGGCGATCGCGTCGGACGACTGGTCTCCGATCTGCCCTAGATTCCAGTTGTCTTCGATGAATCGTGTGATCGAGGACTGATCGGTCAGCGTATTGTCCACGAAGTTGCGTTTCGCGTAGGGTGAGATGACCAGCATAGGCAGGCGCGGCCCATAACCGCAGCGACCCTGATAGGCACCCGTCTTCGCCGTACCACACGTGCCCGTGCCGGTCAGAGCGTCGGCGGACGTGTCGGACTGATTGACGACGGGAGCAATCACGTGATCGTACCAACCATCAGAGTCGTCGTAGTTGATGACGACCGCTGTGCTATTCCACGCGGAACTTTTCTGCAAACTATTGATCGTATTGACCAGGAACGTCTGCTCATCCAGCGGATCGGAGTAGCCCGCGTGCCCGTCCTCGTACGCGGGCGCCTTCAGAAAGCTGACCGAGGGCATGTTGCCATTATTGACAGAGGTCCAGAAACTTGACAGATCGTACTGGTGATTCGCCTGGTCAGTTTTGCCGATCAACGCCGGTGAGGATGGTGGCAGGTGATGCGGGTTCGCGGTCGATTTGTAATACTGGAACGGCTCGTGGTGCTGAACATAGTCCGTCACCGACACACCACCGATATTTTTGTGTGCGGTCGCGCAAACGGCCTTGCCATTGACTGTCGATGATGGCGTGAAACCACCCTCGAACCAGCCCCAACTGATATTTTTCGCGTTCAACAGGTCACCGACATTCTTGCCGGTCATGTAGGCCGTATTACCGTTCGTGGTGGAGCAATCGTCATAGACTGGGTCGGCATCACCAATCAAGGAACCATCGACAATCTCGGCGAGCGATGAGCTACCGACTGCGCCATGGATTTGGCCGGAGATGAGGTTGATCGCGCCAGGGGTGGAAGGACCATAGGTGGTGCCAAATGAATTGTCGTTCAGCGCGCCATTTTGCGCGTAGTTCCACATTGCCGTGACGGTATTGCCATCATAGTAGTCCATTACCGTGGTCTTATCGGTGCAGTTACCACCGGCAGTATATTGCACGAACTTGTCCACCAGGCCGTTGTCATAGGCTTTTTGCTCATCGGTATAGCCATGGTCCTGGTCACAGGTAAGAGCCTGCGAACGGTCCAGGCGCTGTGGATTGGCGGAATTCGGATTATCGGTCAGCAAACCAGGAGTCAAGCCGTTCACGGATGGTGTGACTGGTTTCGCGTAAAAGGCGGGTTCGCCACTGACATTTTTCGCGCTCGGGTACGTCCCGAAATAGTGGTCGAAGGAGACGTTTTCTTGAAATATGACAACAATATGTTTAATCGGGGTCGCAGTGGCCGAACTGCCTGGGGCTTTCGCCGTAACCTGTGGAGAGGCAAAAACATGATAGGAGGCGAAGAAGGCTGCCGCTACAATTATTACAACCACAGCCAGCACCGATGCTACTAACTGCCATCGTTTTTTCATAAATATTGGTCCTCTTTCTATATCCTTTATCCAAGGGAACATGCATTCTTACGAAAGAAACATCCTTGAGTCCTCCTCGATTATAGACTCCTTATGTTAAATTCCCGCTAAAATTATGTTAAAATCGAGTAGTACGTATTTACGTATCCGCAAGAACTTCTCTTTGTAATGCTTGACTGATAAGGATGTGAACGAGTACTGAAAGGAACAACATCATGGACGTATTTCGCCTCTTTGGTTTGCTCAATCGGACACAACGCAACACCTTTATCGCCAGTTTTCTTGGCTGGACGCTCGACGCCTTCGACTACTTCATGGTCACATTCGTGACACTACGCATCTCCAAAGATTTCGGGGTCGCATTGGCAACAGTCGCCTTCGCGGTGACCTTCACACTGCTGCTCCGTCCGGTCGGAGCGTTGCTGTTCGGCATTCTCGCGGACCGCTTCGGCAGACGTACACCTTTGATGATCGATATCATTTTTTATTCCATAATCGAGCTGCTTACTGCCTTCTCTCCTAACTACACCGTCTTCTTGATCTTGCGCGGCATTTTCGGTATCGCGATGGGCGGCGAGTGGGGACTGGGTTCATCGCTGGCGATGGAGTCGTTGCCAACCGAGTCAAGAGGCCTGTTTTCAGGCATTCTGCAACAGGGGTATGCTTTCGGTTATCTGATCGCGGCTATCGTCTATTTTGTCGTCTTCACATTCTTCCCCTCGTTCGGCTGGCGCGGCATGTTTATCGTTGGCGTGATTCCCGCGCTGCTGGTCGTCTTCATGCGCTTCAGTGTGCCGGAGTCCGCTGTATGGGAACACCAGCAGACGCTGCATAGGGAGCGCGGCACCAATGTATGGGCAGGCATGTGGAACGCGATTCGTGGTCACTGGCCCATCTTCATCTACTTGATTATATTAATGACCGCGTTCAACTCGCTTTCGCACGGCACACAGGATAACCTGCCATCTTTTCTACAGGCTCAACTTAAACTGGGCGTTACCTCAACCACCACCATCACGATCATCGCCAATATTGGAGCCATTATCGGCGGCACGCTGTTCGGATTTTACTCACAACGCTGGGGACGTAGACGAGCGATTATTATCGCTTGTGTAATCGGCCTATTCATGATTCCGCTATGGTCTGGCTTGATACGCATACCCTCGCTCCCCTTGCTGGCCTCGATCGCGGTTGGTGCCTTCTTGCTGCAATTCATGGTGCAGGGCGCGTGGGGCGTAATTCCAGTGCACCTGAACGAGCTATCCCCAACCGATGTACGCGGCACGTTTCCAGGATTCGCCTACCAGCTTGGCAACTTTTTCGCGGCCTACATCGTCTTTTTAGAGGCACTACTGGCCCAGCATCTGGGTAGCGCTAAAAGCCCGAACTACGGCGTCGCGCTCGCCCTCTTCTCGCTAGGAGCGTTTCTGGCAGTAATTATTCTAACAGCAGTCGGACGCGAGGCCAGAGGCATCGAGTTCACCCAGTCCGACGAACAAGAGGCAGGTGTCGTAGAGGTGCGGGCAGCAGGGCAGGGAAGTGATTAAGTGGGGATTGAGAGCACAATCCCCATATCCATAATGATCATCATTAACAAATAAAATCGGGCATCCCCACCTCCTGTACAACTCACTGTAGGGGTCGCTTTAGCGCAACCCAAAGATGCTCCCAGCATCTGTGCCCGCGATTTATCGCCTGGTACAGGTTTAAGGAACCTCTTGTGTAAGTGGCTCAAGTAACTCGCAGCCAAAGTAATCGCAGATACGCTGTTTGAGTTCTTGAGCCGTCAAAACCCGTGCAGGCTCAATAATGGCGATCCAGCCCTTTCTGCTCAAAAGCATGGATGGCATTGCGCACCGTTTGGGTCACACAGCCCAGGTTCCTGGCAATGGATGATGGGCGCTGCCCTCGGCTGGAGGCGAGAAGGATCTGACACCGACGAAGGGTAAAGGCGTCGTGTGAGAAACCTATTCAGGCTTAGCCGTGTAGATGACGGCTATCAGAGGGAGCCTGCTCACGTTCAGACATCCCATAGTCCCTGATTACACTGGCAATTCTGAGCCGATAGTCCTTGAATGCCTTTTCTCGCCCAAATGCTTGCGCTACACGATGTTTCTCAAGCTGTCTCCACGCTTCAACAGCTTCCTCATCTCGGAAAATCGAGAGTGAGAGGAGCTTTCCCGGTTCGACGAGGCTCTCGAAACGCTCAATAGAGATGAATCCCTCAATTTCATTGAGTTGTGTCCGAAGCTGGGCAGCGATATCAAGATACGCTTGTTTGTACTCATTGTCCTTGGGCCACACTTCAAAAAGAATAGCGATCATACTTTTTCTCCTTCAAAAAGTGGAATACGCGTGTTTGCGGAAGAACGATAGCTGAATCTTTCCGTCAGATGAGGCACGTTGACACCAACGCCAATGAGTCGCTCAACGCCAGCTCTAGCGATGATAGCGGCAAGCATCTCGCCGGGACAGGCATGCTTTCCAACGCCAAATGTGAAAAGACGCCGGGCTGGCCTGAAGAGATCGAACCGCTCAGGGTTGTGATTAGCGTCTAGGTCCCGGTTGGCGGCGGCTAGCATGACCAGCACACCATCCCCTTCTTTCATCTCTACACCTGCAACTACTCCACTGGAAGCCATGTAGCGGCGCGTGTTTTGAATGGGTGGATCGTAGCGCAAGACTTCTTGAATGACCAGGGGAAGCAAATTGGGATCGGCGAAAAGCTGCTCAGAGACCTCCTGGTGTCGTGCAAGTGTGAGGAGTGTATTGCCAATTAATCCCGCTGTCGCCTCGTACGCTTGTGAGAGCAAGCCAATCCCATTGGCAACCACCAATTCTCTACCTGGATATCCAGCCTGCTTGATGTCACGCATCAGGAGGCGCAAGCCACTTGATGTGTCTTCCGCCTCCTGCAAACGTATAACTGTGTGTAAGAGATCCAGCAAGTGGCTCGCTGCTTCCTTGCCCTGCTCAATCTGTTGAGGGAGACTTCCTGGTGCAAGGCAACGCACAAAATCGCTCATCCACAACGATGTTTGTAGCAATTGCGTCTCAGGAATACCAAGGTGACTGGCGACAACATACACTGGCAGGCAAAAAGCAAATTCTGCCAAACGGCCAGGATCACTCTCTGGTTTCATTTCATCGGTCAGCAGCCTTGCCCAGGTTTTGCTTTGTGCCAGAATGGTATCGCTGTTCATTGCCTGCAACGTCGATACCACCACTCCTTTCAAGCAATGATGCTGCTGCCCGTCATTCATACGTACCAGATGACGAAAGATGTCGGCTACAGGCGAGTTCAGTAGCGCTGCCCGCCGCCTCTAGGAGATGCTCACATCGCAAACAACACAACTCTGACACATTAGCACGATCCCCGGCACAATCCTCTCGCCAGGGAAAAAGCTCCCCAGTTCTCTTCCTCTCTTTGGGCTGCATATGTCTCGCGACATAGCGGATATTTTCGACTTTTACACAGGGAGTTCGAACCTGCACTAGTAAGGATACCCAAAGTAATTTCTGAAGCTTCATCATTGGCCCGCCGACAATTTATTGGCTGGTCTCTTCCCGATACGGCCTCTGAAGAGCGCCCCTACTTGTGACAGTTCATAATCTTTGCCCGCTGGAGAGCTGGTTAGACCCCACTATACGCCGAAAACCCACCATCAACGGGCACAACAATACCAGTAACAAAACGCGCGGCGGGACTCACCAGCCACAGCAGGGTCCCAGCCAGGTCATCAGACTCACCCATGCGCGCCATAGGCGTGTGGGCCAGGATTTTTTGGCCGCGAGGCGAGTACTCGCCAGTTTGCTGGTTGGTGAGCAAGAAGCGGTTCTGATCGGTGAGAAAAAAGCCGGGCGCGATAGCATTGACGCGAATGTTCGTGCTATACTCCTGCGCCATATGCACCGCCAGCCATTGCGTGAAGTTGGTCACCGCCGCTTTGGCCGCGCTATAGGCAGGAATCAGCGTCAAGGGTCGCAAGGAGTTCATGGAGGCGATATTGACAATACAGCCCTGTTTGCGCTCGGCCATGGCGCGTCCAAACACCTGGCATGGTAGCAGTGTACCGGTAAAGTTGAGCGCGAAGACGCGTTCGATCGCCGCGTCATCCAGGTCGAAAAACGACCGTTCGGGCGAAGTCGTCGCGGCAGGCTGATTGCCACCAGCACCATTGACCAGGATGTTTACCGGCCCAAACGCCTGCTGAACCTGTTCGGCGGTCCTTTCGAGTGCGGCACGATCGGTGACATCACAGGCGATCGCCAGCGCCTGGCCGCCCTGCTCTTGAATAGCATTGGCAACCTCGCTCGCCGCGTCGAGTCTGCGACCGATAATGACGACGTGCGCGCCCGCCGCCGCGAGTACATGAGCCAGCGCAGCCCCTAAAGCTCCACTCCCGCCAGTCACTACAGCGGTTTCGCCTTCTATGTTAAAGAGGCGAAGGAGCGTTTGTAGACCTTCATGCCTATCTTCCATGGCTTTTCTCCCATCATGAGCGCAGCATTATCATCAAAAAGTTACAGGGGTATTGTATCATAGTGCTTGCTATTCACTTTATCGTCCTTTTTTCACAGGCGCATCGCCCCAAAATGATGCATGATGGGCAGGACAACATCGTGAACTTTGACCTCTCATTGCTGCTTACTTGTTGACGTTGATTTTTCTATTGCATATGATAATGAAACGACCTACTCACCTTATACGAGCAACGACAAGGAGGTTCGCCTTCCAGAGAGGCTACAGCGCGTAATCTAGGGGGCATGAGGATGAGCGATCAAGAAAAGCGACCACAAGATACAGAGCAAAATGAGCACGTGGAGAATGGGCAGGACCAGCCTCTATCGGCCTGGCGTCTGCTTCTACAGCAAGCAATTGCTGAACCCGAGGAGCGGCGACGGATCGCCGAATATTTGCACGTCAACGCCGCTACTCTAGCCAGATGGTCGCATGGTACAAGTAATCCGCATCCCAGTTCTCTCCAGGCCCTTGTCGATGTTTTACCTTTTCCGCGCAGACAGATTATCGCAGCGATACAGCAGGAGTATCCCGAACTTGCATTCCACACTATTTCCGCCTATGCCATCCCACAGGACATCCCCAACTGGTTTTACACCCATATTCTAGACGCGCACAACCAGTTGCCCGCCTCCATACATAGCGAACGCATGCTTTCGCTCATACTACGACAGCTATTGCTGCACTTCGACCCGTTAGAAGAATGTATGGCGGCTTATGTCGCGCAATGCACACCACCGCGATCGGGACAGAAAGTGCGTAGCCTGTATATCACGTACGGTGTGGGCAGTCTCTCGTGCCCGCATATCGAGCATAGCCACTATTTTTTAGGCGCTGAATCGCAAACGGGCAACGCGCTACAATCGCAACGCTCGATCGTGATGCCGGACTACGCGATTGCCATGCAGCATTATCCCAGTCATCGACAGAAGGGAATCGAGAGCGCGATCAGTTACCCGCTCTCGCATCGTGGCGAGGTGGCTGGTTGCCTGATAGTCATCAGCACGAGACCGCACTCATTTTCCCTGGCCCACATGGAACTGGTTCGTCAGTATGCCAATCTGCTGGTGCTGGCCTTCGAGCGAGAACAATTTTACCGCCTGGAGCAGGTCGCATTGGGTCTCATTCCTCCCGCCTCGTGCCAGGAACCATATATTATGCCGCTGCGTCGTAAAATGGTTCAACGTATTATCCAGGCCGCGCGCGATCAACGCACCCTACCACAAAAAGAGGCATTAGTGCAGGCATGGCAGGAGGTAGAAGAAATACTCCTCCACTTCCCAAATATGCACACATAAACCAATAAACAACCCTCCCCACACCCATTGCACATCCCACCCAAACTATACTATACTGGATAGCACGATAACAGCATGAAATATGTTAGCTGCAAAGATGGGATCAACCGATGACAAGCATAGATATGTTCATCTCGTACGCGCCGGAAGACGAAAGCCTGCGACAAAAGCTCTACACCAGCCTCAAAGCACTACGTTCCACAAACTTCACCTTCTGGTCTTCGCGCGACCTCATCGCGGGCCAGGAATCTTCCCACCAGATCAACACCCATCTCAACAACGCGCAGATTATCCTTATCCTCGTCAGTCCCGACTATCTCTCATCCGATGACCTCTATGAACACCAGCTTCTCCCCGCTATGGAGCGTGCCAAAAACAAGCAAGCTCGCGTCATCCCCATCCTATTGCGTCCCTGCAACTGGGAAAAGAGTCCTTTAGGCAAATTCTCTCCCTTACCACCCGATCACAAGCCCGTCACTCGTTGGCAACATCTCGACTCCGCCTGGGAAAACATAACCGATGGCATTACCGCTGTCGTCGACAACCTGCTCGCCTCCGCTCCCGCTCTACCCGATATATCCAACACCATTGCCCAATCCACACCAGCCCCTTCAGCCCAACCCGAACCAGCCCAACACACCGCTTCATCCGACTTCCACGTCTTCCTCTGCTATAACGGCCAGGATCGAGAGGCCGTGAAAAACATCGCCACCCAGCTCAAAGCTCGCGGCCTCAAACCCTGGCTCGACATCTGGGAACTCCATCCCGGCTTCCCCTGGCAACGCGCCCTCGAAGAACAAATTGAAAGTATCCCCGCCGCCGCGGTCTTCGTCGGCCAGGGCGGCATCGGCCCCTGGCAAAAAATGGAGATCGATGCCCTCCTGCGCGCCTTCGTCAAACGTAACTGCCCCGTCATACCCGTCCTGCTACCCACCGCACCCGACAAACCCGGGCTCCCCGTCTTCCTCGCGGGCATGCACTGGGTCGACTTCCGCACATCCGATCCCGACCCCATGTATCAACTCACCTGGGGCATCACCGGCATTCGCCCCAATCCCTGACTTAACTTCCAGCCACATCTCGCTTAAACAACCCCAACTGATTGCCCGCCGGATCGCTAAAAATCGCCCACGAACCCACGTGCGGAATATCCGTCTTCGGCATCACCACCTTTCCCCCGTGCGCCTCCACCTCCGCCAGCTTCGCCTCGATATCATCCGTCACCAGGTATACCAGCAACCGATCCGGCCTATACGTCGGCTCCTGCGGCCCCACAAATCCCCCGCGCATCCCATGCCCCGCCTCGAACGTCACATAATTATGCTCCTCATTCGTCACCACCTCCCACCCGAACACCTCGTGATAAAACGCTCCCGCCCCCCTCGCATCCACCGCCGGAATCTCCACATGCAAAAATGCCTCTTGTGCCATAGCTATACTCCTTTCTGAATCGAACAACCTTTCTTCCAGCAAAGCATACCAGACCAATGGCGACACCCCTATGTCACTGTTCCCCCCCATTCTTCATCCTCATACCACTCCACCCCCTCTGCTCAAATACCCCCCACTGTAGGGGCCGGTTTACCGAAGCCCAAGGATGCCCCAGCATCCGTGCCCCGATTTATCGTGCCTTATCTCCCCCTTTCTACCATCTCCCCTCCTGAAAACACTCTCCACCCTATAGAGGGACTCATTCCTCCTCAAACTCACCCTCGTCAAACTCCAATCCTCGATAAAACTCCCCGATCGCAACATCCGCCACAATACTGGCAAAATGCACAGTGTCCCCCGGCCCATAATGGCGATAGGACCACGAACCTGCATCTTCTGGCTCCTCCTCATTCCGCTGCCAGACTTCGACATACTGTGCGAACTGGCTCACCAACACAATTTCCTCTATCGTAGGGCACTTCTGATATGCCTTCCACTTGATGCCCCGGTCCCGTACCTCCGTCCCAGGAGAAAGCACTTCCACCACCAGGCGCGGTGATACGATCAGCGTATTATCCAGGCGTCTATCAGCACGATCACAGGAAACTGTCGAATCTGGGTAAACATAATGGGCCTTCCCACTTTTTTTCGTGCCGATCAACACCTGCACATCCACCCCAAATGCTGTACAGGGACCCGCACCGAGTTGGCGATCAAGCGCGGAACCTATGTTGCGATTGATCCGATCGTGCGCCACGCTACCGCCTGCCATCAAATAAGCCACACCATCAATATATTCATATTTGCGATCAGGTGAGAGCTGCTCTAATTCATGATAGTCATCCTCCGTCATCGTCTTCCCCCTGCCCGGCCATCCCCATCGTTGAACACCTTCATGCTGCGGATTTGTTGCCATCACATCCTCCTCTGCGCAGATAAAACCAATCATTCTTCCTTTGTTCGCCAGTGTATCACACCTCCTCATCCTCCCCAAACACCTTCTCCAACTCCTCCACCGTCACCCCCACCCCCTCCGTAATCCTCTCTCGCACCCTATCATCCTCACACTCCCCCCACAACCTCTTCAAACTTCGCATTGCCATATCGCTATAATACGCATCCTTAAACTCCGCAAAAATCTGCCATGCCAGCACAAAATCCCCACTTGCCTCCTCCCACTTCCTCTCCTCTTCGGCTACCCTCCCCAACTGGTGATATACTCCTGCTTGCTCATATCGGTCTTTATATTCTTGATAGATTCCTAACGCCTCCTCATAATTCCTCCTCGCCTCCTCCCACTTCCTCTCCTCGAACGGTACCATGCCTAGGTTATGGTACATTCTTCCTTGTAAAATGCGACGTTCTCTCTCCTCAAATAACTCCCCTTCCAACGATTGGATTATTTTCTGATACGCCTCTTTCGCCCCTACATAATGCTTCGAATTAAGCTGTCGATTCGCAGCTACAATCAACACCTTTATATACTCCTCACCAACTGCTCCCACTATTTCTTCTTCCCCCAGCCCTTCGAACCTCCTTAACACCAACGCATCGATCTCCTCCCCTCGCTGATACTCCTTTTTTCGATTGAGATAGGTATCAAGAACATCATAGATAGAATAAAGGGCTACTTTTTCACTCACCGCATATCGCAGCGCGCTCAACATATTCTCATACTCGCACTGCACTACAACCTCACTAATTTGGCGCTCATCCGCCTCTTTTGATTCCATAAATGCATTCATTCCGTCGCTCAATTGCTCATAATATTCGCGAAATGCCTTCTCAACCGCTATTTTCGCTCTTTTGACCCCTCATCTCCCAACCTATGCCGCAAAAAATACGGCAATGTCGGCTGCACATGCAAAAACGCGGCTATATCGGCATCCGCCGTTAACAATCCCCAGCGTTCCGCCTCCTCTACCACTTTATCCCATTGCTCAAATGGCAGATCCGCCAGTATCGGTTGTTCCTTGAGTCGTTCAACATATTGATCAAGTGTTGGTCGAAAGAACGTTGAGGTAAACGGTGCCAGGCACAACAACAACTGTTGCGCTTCTTCCGCCAGGTTACTGTACGTGTAATCGATGCACAGCAGAATATTCTCCGTCCGCTCCTGGCTGTTCCCCACATTCAGATCTACCGCGCCCGCCTGCAACGCCGCCAACACCTGCTCCGGTGTCTGCCACTCCAGGTTCGCCAGCACCACCTGTAACGCCAGCGGAAATCCATCCAACAGTTTAATCAGTTCTTGCAACTTCTTCTTGCGACGGTATCTCGTCGCTTTGTGCTTCTCCAGTATCCGCTCGGCCAGCGTCGATGCCGCCTCCTCGTCCAGCCCTCCCAGGTCATAGCGGTTCTGCTCGAACGTCTCCTTTGATCGATTCCAGGTTGTCCAGCACGATCACATGCCGCTCACGCTTGAGCACCTGCGCCAACCGCAACACCTTTGCCTTCGCCGATGGCAAGTACCGAAACGATCGCTGCCACTCCTCCTCTCCCAATACCCCTTTCGCAATCGTATCCATGATCTGCTGCCTCGTCCACGCCCGCTCGTCATAGCCAAAATAAAATACCTTGCGCACCAATACCGTTCGCTGCCACCACCGCGCCAGATATTGCAGTAGCGTGGTCTTGCCCGCGCCTCCCATCCCGCGTACCAACAGTACATTCCTCGTCAACAACAGCCGCTTCTCGATCTCCAGAATATCCACGTCGCGTCCCACGAAACCATATTCCGGCCTCTTCTCCCCCTGGTACAACTCGGCTCACCCCTGCCAGAACGCCTTCTGCTCGCCCCATTCCATCGCCTGAGTCTCGAAACCCACCTCCTGGTTCTGGTACACGATCGGCAACAGCCAGTCCTCCAACTCGATGCGCTGGTTATAATATGCCCGCCGCTCCTTGTCGTTCGCCAACTCCTTGCGTGCCACGCTCAACGCCTCCGCCAGTCGCCTGCGCCTGAACAACTCCTCGTACAACGCCTTCATCAACAACTCTGCCGCGCTCACCGTGATCGAGTAGCCCATCGCCACCACCGTCTGCACACCCGCCCGCACCAGTCGACTCCCCAGGCTGCTGTCCGTCCCACCCACGTACTTCGCCGATTGGCACGCGTTCAGAATCGCCACCGGCACCTGGTGCAGCGTCAACAATCTTCCCACCTCCTCCGCCTCCACCAATCCCGAACGCTCCTCGTCCTCGCGCTCCAACGACAAAAATGCCCGCTTCCCCTCGTACGGCTTGATCTCTGGCAAACCTCTCGGCCTCTTCACTTTGTATACCACCACATTCCCTAAACTCTCCCGCTTCTCCCCCTCGCCCACCTCACAAAACTCCTCGTAGCCCAGCAACCCACCGTGTGCGTCGAAATGCACCACCTGGTAATAGCCCACCCCGCGCGCTCTGCTCACCCTCTCCAGATGCTCTTGCAGCGCCATATACGTCCCCGGCCTCAACAATGTCACCTCCACCGGCAACTCCAACTCTTCTATCAGGTCCACCAGCGGTCGCGAGATCGTCCTGTACGCCACATCGCGCCTTCCATTCATTCGGTCGCGCCACTACCACCAGCACATTGATCGTCTTCGCCGTCCTCTTCAGCACCTCAACCCTCGGCTGTAGCACATTCTTCCGCACCATCACCGCGCTCAACGCTAAATAACCTGTTGGCTCTCCTAATTCCGCGTCATACAGCGCCTCCCAGTGCAACCTATGAAACCTCGCCGATCCCACAATTTCGAAGCGCAGCCCATATACCCCTTCCCGCTGCCGTGCCTCCCGATATGCCGGCCTCGCCCTCTCGCCCGCGAATACCTGCCCGAACAACGCCTCCCCATACTCTCGAATACTCCCCTCCGTCCGCTCCTTGCGCACCTTCTGCGTGAACGGAAACGTCAAATACTGCTCGAAATGCCACTCCAGATCCCCCTCTTTCTCAGCTTCCTCCCCAAACGGATCGCACACCCTCGCCGCGTACTCTACCCCATGATCGAACACCACCACCGCCTCCATCTCCTCTACGCCGTTCTCTTGCCCGACATCCTCTCGCCCGCTCGCCCCTCGCTCCTGTATCCGTATCACAACCATAGTGCGCCATCTCCTCTCTCAAATTCCCTCTATCGAGAATAATCACACCCTCATCTATATAAACGCACCAACCACTCAAAATCACCATCAACCCTCACCCCATTCCCAAAACCGCTTCCTCTATCTATTCTCGGCTATAGGAATTCCACTTATACCCCTCCCACTAAAAATCATATCCAGGTCTTGCACTTTCGCTATCTGAGTTTTGTGCAAGATCTGGTCACAACCTTCATGGAGGATTATCCTCTCGCTAGCTTCCCTCCCTGACACATCTTAACCAACATCGGGTACTACATGATAGATCCAAAGCTCCGCCGGAAACACCCACTCCTGCCTTCCACTGCTCTCCTGAAAAACGACTAGCGTGTCCGGCTCGTAATCCCAGGGCGAATACGCATAGATCTGTCCCTGCGAGACAATGATACTCAGATCTCCAAATTGTTGTGGTATCTTTGCACTCCACACCTTACGGCCTGTCTTCAGGTCGAATGCTACCACCGTTATGATGAACGCACCACTTTTCGTTCCCATGTATTCCCCCAGATAAAAGGTGCTCCCACTCACAACAGGTGCGCTTACTCCTATTCCCTTCGGAAACGTGTAGCGACGCATCACACGGCCATCGCTTCTATGCAAAACCACAACATCGCTCGTCTCTCTGGACTGTGTAACTTCCCCACTTATATATATCCCATTTTCAGCTATATACAGCACATCACCGACTACCAATGGCTGACTCATATCGTCCTGATCATCCTGCCGATACGTCCATAAAATGCTCCCATTCTCTCCATTCAGTGCTACCAGAAACGAACCACTAGGCATTCTACTATCTGTAGGAAATCTATTGTATGTCAGGTAAATTACCCCCTGGTATGACAAAAAAGGAACGACAGACGCATCAGTATACATTTGATATCTCCACTCCTCCTGCCCATTCTGCTTGTTTAGAGCAACAAGATCAGCTAGCGTGTGAACCCCATCATCTACATAGCGCAAAATCACATAAACCCGCTCTCCCTGCGTCGTAATGGCATAGCTTGTCCCCTCTGGTGACGCATTTGTGTAATAGTTGAGACTGTCATTTGAGGGCAGTACGTACTGCCAGCGTCGCTGCCCATCGTTGCCGCTTAACGCCAGCACGACCGCTCCATTACTTACATACAAAGAACCATCATCGGCAATGGTCAGCCGCGAAAGATTGCCAACCAGGGAGTCCTTCCAGAGCTGCCGACCACTACTCGCCTGTAGAGCCACTACAAAACTCTGGTACTTGGAATTCGACACAGGCGCAGAGTAAGTGTTATCTACATATGTACTCTCACTCAGATAAACAACGCCATTCCTGATGATTGGAGGATTTTCACTCGGCATATCCATATGCCAGCTCCAACTCCAGATTTGTTGACCATTCGCCAGACTCAACGCTTCCAATGTATCAATATTATCCGTGCTTGACCCCCAGGGCTTTTCCGTCACCACATAGACCAGGCCACTGGCGAACGCAGGTGTTAAATTATCGACTGCCATTTGTTTTTGCCAGATTGGCTTCCCTGTGGACCGATTAAGCAGTGTTACTTTTCCCTTGATTTCCCGAAAGTTACCATTGTTCTCTGCGCTGGTGACCAGTACATTAGAATCAACCTGCGTACTACTTCCTGCGCCACGCGGCAACAAGCCATTCCCTCTCAGAACCAGGGCCGCCACAAACAAACAGACTATCACCAGGAAAATTCCGATCAACCATCTGGAGATATACCGTTTTTTCATTGTTCTTGTCTCTTCCTTCCTCAAAGTGATTTCCATCCACTTTCCTGGTCAGAATGTAACGGCTGACAGAACAAACAAGCATGGGGCATATGACCTATTTTTCTCACCATCTCTCCCTGCCTGGTAGTCCTCACAGAAATTTGACTACAAGGAATGCATAGTATTTAGATACAATCTATCCCCACGCATCCTTAAAACCTATCACCTCCAACTCCTTCATCACAATACACTCTTCCACTGCTATCAAATTCTATATCATCTACATTATCACCTCGCAATATCCGTAAAATCAATACACTACTATATAAATGCAAATATTCATCGTAAGGGCATTTAACAATCTAATACCAAAAATACTTGCAATAATAGTCAGAATATGTTATCATACCTTTATCTGCTTTCAATCTTTCTAATGCCGCATAGTAATTCGTCTCTTCATCTCTCCTATATAGCTCTTGTCGATCCATTGCAAAATGCAACTATGGAGCAAAAAAACTATACAATCTTTCCCCCTCAGCCTGACCATTTCCCCTCACCATTCAACTACCTTTCTGCCCCCTGTTACTTTCCTACCACAAAGCCTCTGTCACTTCTGTCACTTTCAAATTATCATTTTTCCTCTGCCTCTACACACACAACACTTCTCTTTATTCAAATCTTCTGTCACTTCCCTGTCACAAAGTTTCTGTCACTTCTGTTACTTTTCTATTACTCTCTCCCACTTTCTACCGAAAACATACTTATTCAGCTTTTCACTTATATCCCCACCACAAAATTACTGTCACTTCTGTCACTTTCTTATTAATAATTTTCGCTTATTACGCAAAACATCTTTATCCAACCTTTCATTCATAGCATTGTCACAAATTCTCTGTCACTTTCTCATTATCGACTCTATCCTTTCACTCAAAACGCTTTTATTTAAGCCTTTATCCCCATCTCTGTTACAGGTTCGCTGTCACTTCTGTCACTTTTCTATCACCACTTCTTCTCTATTCAAACTAACTATCACTTTCCTACCACAGGCTTCCTGTCACTTTTTAATCTATACCTTTAACTATTCATCTATCTATCTCTTTTTAATAAAATACACTATATACACAACAAAATTATCGCAAAATCACTGTCACAAACTTTATCACTTTTATGATATCGACAAAGCTTATCCCCTACCAACACAGAAATATTTTCCAATAATCTATCTGTCACTTTCCTATCACAATCTTGTCACAAACTCCTTCACTATCTTCAGCACTCCCC
>CAZZWK010000009.1:73849-79560 GCA_964657925.1 uncultured Dictyobacter sp. | reverse complement strand
TCACTTTCCTATCACAATCTTGTCACAAACTCCTTCACTATCTTCAGCACTCCCCCATCACCTTCCCTCCCAACCTCAATCACCCTTCAAAAACTTTACTCGCCCTTATATCAAATAAACCCATTAAGTTATTCATTATCGTATTTAATGTACGGACCCGATTTATCGCGTTCGCGCCCCGCTTCCGTGCCTCCCACCTTGACATCCTCCCCTCCCTGTCCTACACTCCAATGGGACAATAACCACAGTCACTATTGTCACAACCATCTAAGCAACACAAAAAATCAAATTATAAAGGATCACCCGAATATAATACGGCAGACCCTTGTGGTCTTCCGGCTTTTAGAGGTCTTCCGCCTCTTGGAACTCTTGGAGGACGCGAGTAATATGCAACCAGACAACGAACAGGCTATCAATGGAGAGATGGATATTGCCGCGCTCCCCGAACTGCCTCCCGGCATGTTCATTCCCGCGCCCACAGCTTCACCACGTCGCAGAACCATCTGGCCCGACTCCATCGACGTGATCTTCGAGAAAGATCCCGCTTGCAGTAACTTCTTCGAAGCCCTGCTCTATCAAGGCCTCTGGGCCATGCTCTTCCACCGCCTCGCCCACAAACTCTATAGCGCGCACGTCCCCTTCATCCCACGCCTGATCTCGCAGTTCGCCCGCTTCCTGACCGGCGGCATCGAGATCCACCCTGGCGCGCAGATCGGCAAACGCTTCTTCATCGACCATGGCGCGGGCGTGGTCATCGGCGAAACAGCTATCATCGGCGACAATGTGATGCTCTACCACCAGGTCACGCTCGGCGCGACCGGCTGGTGGCGACCCGGACCCGGTCGCAAACAAAAACGCCATCCCACTATCGAGGATGATGTGACCATCGGCGTCGGCGCGGCCATTCTCGGACCCATCACCATCGGCCAGGGCAGCCACATCGGCGGCATGACGCTCGTCCTGGAATCCGTTCCCCCCAACTCGGTCGTGGTCTCCAAACCCGCTGAAATGCTGGTCAAAGGCGGCGAAACGCTCGCCCGCCACCAGGAACTTACCCAGGGCTGGGAAATGGATTATCAAATCTAAATTATTGAGGTAACACACCTTGGCACATACAATCGGCAACCTGATCATTGGACAATCAGGCGGCGCGACCGCCGTCATCAACGCCAGCCTGGTCGGCGCCATCGAGGCCGCGCTCAAAAGCTCGCGCATCAACAAGATCTACGGCATGCGCTACGGCATCCAGGGCCTGCTGCAAGACGACATCATCGATCTGCGCCAGCAGCCCACAACGCTCTGGCAACAACTGCTCTACACGCCGTCCGCCGCCCTCGGCTCCTGTCGCTACAAACTGCAAGACCACGACCTGGAGCACGCGGTAGAGATCCTGCGCCGTCACGACATCCACTATATGCTCTACATCGGCGGCAACGATTCCGCCGACACTGCCCACCAGCTCGCCGCCAGCGCCCGTCAGCTCGACCACGAACTGTTCATCCTCAGCATCCCCAAAACTATCGACAACGACCTTCCCTTCACTGACCACTGCCCCGGTTACGGCAGTGCCGCGCGCTTCCTGGCCCAGGCCACCCAGGATTCGACGCTCAACACACTCTCCATCCCCTGGCACTACCCCGTCAAAGTCATCGAGGCCATGGGCCGCGACGCGGGCTGGCTCACCGCCTCTTCCGCGCTGGGCAAACACGACGAGGACGACGCCCCTCACCTCCTGCTCACCCCTGAAAACCCTTTCGTCGAAGACCAGTTCCTCGCCCGTGTCGAATCAGTCTACCAGCGACTCGGCTATGTAGTCATTGTGGCCGCCGAAACCGTGCGTGACGAACATGGTCAGGCCCTCGGCTCCTCCGGCCAATCCGGCGTGGACGCCTTCCACCACCCTCTGCTCAGTGGGGCCGCGCAATACCTGGTCGAGCTGGTCAAAAGCAAACTTCACTTGCGCGCCCGCTTCGATAAACCCGGCGACCTCCAGCGTATGTCCTCCACCCACATCTCGTCTGTTGATCGCGACGAGGCCTACCTCGTCGGTTCTGCTGGCGTCCAGGCCCTCCTCGACGATCATACCGACAGGATGGTCACCCTCATCCGCCATACCGAACCCACCTACCACTGCACAACTGGTCTGGCCGACCTGTCACAGGTCGCCAATGTGCAGCGCCTCCTGCCACAGGAGTACTTAAATACCGACAAAACTATGATCACACAGACTTTTTTGGATTACGCGCTACCATTAATTGGGGAGTCGCTGAACCGCTACCCCCAACTGTTCAAACCATCTCGACACTACGCCGACCAATAAACCAACAACCTGGATCGGCTGGGTTTATCGGCAAAACTGTTCCAACACTGTAGGGGCCGCTTTAGCGCAACCCACCCCGATTTATCGGCTAATATAGAAAGGCACAACCATGACACGACTCACCCGAGCCATCGTAGTGGTCCTCGATGGCGTCGGCGTCGGCAACGCGCCCGATGCTGACGCCTATGGCGATGCGGGTGCAAGTTCGCTCGAACACTGCTCCCATGCCATCGGTGGCCTGGCCCTCCCCAACCTGGGCGAGCTCGGCCTCGGCAACATCACACCCATCAAGGGCACGCCCCCGCGCATGGAGACCGTTGGCTCGTATGGTCGCATGGCCGAGGCCGCCGCGGGCAAAGATAGCACCACCGGCCATTGGGAGATGACTGGCGTGGTGCTACAAAAACCACTCCCCACCTACCCCAACGGCTTCCCACCCGACCTCGTCTCCGCCTTCGAAGGGGCCATCGGACGCAAAACCATCGGCAATAAAGCCGCCTCGGGCACCGAGATTATCACAGAACTCGGCGAGCAGCATATGCGCACCGGCTCGCCCATCCTCTACACCTCTGCCGATAGCGTCTTCCAGCTCGCCGCCCACCAGGATATCATCCCCCTACAGGACCTGTATCGCATCTGCACAATCGCTCGTGATATGCTTACAGGTGATCACGCTGTCGGACGCGTTATCGCGCGTCCATTCGTCGGCACGCCCGGCGCGTTTCGCCGCACCGAGCACCGTCGCGACTTCTCGCTCGCCCCGACCGGCATCACGCTGCTCGATCAGTTGGCGTCTGCCCGCAAAGAAGTAGTGGCGATCGGCAAGATCGAGGATCTCTTCGCCGGACGCGGCGTCACTCAGCGCGATCACACCGAAACGAATAAAGCTGGAATGGACGCAACCTTGCGCTGGATGCGCGAGGATTTTGAGGGACTTCTGTTCGTGAATCTAGTCGAATTTGATATGCTCTGGGGACATCGACGCGATAGCCACGGCTATGCTCAGGCGCTGCGTGATGTTGACTCCTGGCTGCCACATGTGCAACAACACATGCGCTCAGGTGACGCGCTCTTCTTCACCGCCGATCACGGCGTCGATCCAACCTTTCGCGGCACCGATCACACCCGCGAATGCGTCCCCTTGCTGGCCTACGGCGAGCCCGTCGAGCCCAATATCAATCTCGGTCTGCGCCCAACCTTCGCGGACCTCGGCCAGACTCTCGCAGACGCCCTCCACGTCGAACCACTCACAGCTGGCACAAGCTTTGCACATACTCTGGGGTTGCTATAATGACAATACAGGACGAAAACAAAACACAGGAACTACTGCTTCATGGTGACCACGTCTTCATACGCCGCCCGCGTATGAGCGATATGGAGTCCGTCTTTCACTGGGAACGCGACGACGAGGTCTGGCGCTACGATATCCATCGCCCCTACTCGCGCACCCTGGGCGAATTCATGCCCGTCTTCGAGCGCAACTACGTGAGAGGCAATGGACGTCAGTTCTGGTTCATCATCGAGGACGAAACCCATACACCTATCGGTACCATCACCTACTTCAATATCGACCCGCGCGTCGGTCAGGTCGAACTCGGTCTGGGTATCGGCGAAAAAACTCGCTGGGGCAAAGGTTACGGTAGCGACGCCATCCATACCATGGCCGACTACCTGTTCACCCAACCTGGTATTCGCCGCGTCTATGCCGAAACGGCCCTGGCGAACCAGCCTTCGCGCCACGCCTTCGCCAAAGCGGGCTTCACCGAAGTAGGCCAGATTTACGACCCTCGCAGTACCGGCGAACCCTGGATACTGCTCGAAATACTCAAACCGTTGGACTACAATTATGGACTTGGGTCCGCGTAGGGCAAAGGCATGCTTTGCCCTACGCGGACCTGCATACCCAAAATAATCTGTCGAACTATAATACATGGTAGCAGAAAGGAGCGAGAGCCACCTGCCTCGTTCGTGCGCGGCTCTCGACAATCTATTATGAGTACACAGGACGTTACTGTGAACCCCTCCATCTTCAGCGCCTACGACATTCGCGGCGTCTACGGCCAGACGCTTACCGCCGCCGTGGCCTATCGCATAGGGAGGGCCGCCGCCCAGGTCCTGGATGTAGACCAGATCGCCGTCGGTCGCGATATGCGCATCTCATCGCCCGAACTGACCCAGGCCCTCATCAGCGGCATCACCGACCAGGGCGTCAACGTCGTCGATGTCGGCATGGTCACCACCGATGGTCTCTACTTCTCGGTCGGCAAATTCAACTATCCCGCGGGCGTAATGGTCACCGCCTCGCACAATCCCAGCAAATACAACGGTTTCAAGTTCTGCCGCGCCCAGGCCTTCCCCGTCAGCCTCGACACCGGCCTCAGCGATATTCGCGACCTGGCTGTGAGCGGTGATTTCACCGAGTCGAAAGGCAAAGGCCAGGTCACGCAGCGCGACGTGATCGACGACTACGTCCAGCACGCCCTCTCTTTTATCGATGTCGCCAAACTCAAACCACTCAAGGTCGTTGTCGATGCTGGCAATGGCATGGCCGGTATGATCATGCCCCGTGTCTTCAAACAACTGCCCTGCGAGCTCGTCCCGCTTTATTTCGAGCTCGATGGCACCTTCCCCAATCACCCGGCCAGCCCCATCGAACCCCAAAACATGGTCGACCTGCAGAAACGAGTACGCGAGGTCGGGGCCGATGTCGGCGCGGCCTTCGACGGTGACGCCGACCGCATGTTCCCCGTCGATGAGCACGGCGACCTCGTCGATGGCTCCCAGGTCACCGCCATGGTCACCAATAGCCTGCTCAAAAAATATCCCGGCTCGACCATCCTCTACAACCTGATCGTCTCCAAAAGCGTGCCCCAACTGATCAACAATCTCGGCGGCCACGCCGTGCGCACCCGCGTCGGCCACTCCTTCATCAAAGCCGAGATGCGCAAAGTCAACGGCATCTTCGGCGGCGAACATTCCGGCCACTTCTACTTCCGCGATAACTGGTTCGCGGACTCCGGCCTGATCGCCCTGCTGATCGTGCTCGAACTGATCTCGACCGAGGACAAACCCCTCTCCGCCATCATCAAACCCCTCGACCACTACGTCCGCAGCGGCGAGATCAACAGCGAGGTCCAGGACACCAAAGCCAAACTCCAGGCCCTGGAAGAACACTTCGGCAAAGGCGCACAATCTATCGACAAACTCGATGGCCTCACCGTCGACTACGGCGACTGGTGGTTCAACGTCCGTCCATCCAACACCGAGCCCCTCCTGCGCCTCAACCTTGAAGCCAACAACCAGGCCCTGCTCGACCAGAAACGTGACGAAGTCCTCGCCTTCATCCGCAATCCCTCCGCCTGACCACACCCCCTGGTTCGCGCAGGGTAAA
>CAZZWK010000009.1:65329-73839 GCA_964657925.1 uncultured Dictyobacter sp. | reverse complement strand
AACCCCCCATGGACCCCACCCACCACATATCCACCCATCTTTCCTTCCTACCCCTTCACCATCACCACCACAAACCGATGCCGCTCCAACTGTATCCCCCGCTCACCCTGGACCCGCTCCACATACCTCTCCAACCGCTCCCGGTCCCCCTCTACATCGAAATCCTCGAAGATCGGCACGCTTTGCAAAAAGACCTCCAGGTCCTGGTACGAAGCATAGTACTCGTCATAGAAAAAATCCTGCCCATACACTACTCGCAAACCTGCCTGTCGCCCCTGCTCCTGTGACCACTCCAACGCGGACCGCTGCCACTCGTGAAATCCCTGCCCACGCCCAAAAACCCTCTTCAACTCCCACGTATCCCTCTCACCAATCGAGATGAACACCATCGTCCCTCCTTCTTTGGCTACACGAAAACCCTCCTGGTAAAAATTCGGTCCTCTGCGGTTATAAATCACATCGAACTCACCATCCCCGAACGTTGTCCTCCTCGCATCCTGCCCCTCAAAACGCGCATTCGCGATCCCCAGTTCCTGCGCTACCGCCTCGGCCTGCTTCAACCGCTCAATGGAGGTATCAATACCCACAATCTGCCCAAAATGCCGCGCCATTTCGCACGTGAACAGCCCACTACCACAGCCCACATCTAACGCCACCTTCTCCGCTCCCGCCGCCTCCACAATCTTCCGTTTGAACACCACTTCCGGCGCCTCGCCTCTATAGACCGTGGTATGCCGTATTTTTGGTTCAGCGACCCCGAACTTTTTCGCCACGCGGTCATAAAAATTTTCAGCCATAGTCTTGTCCCTCCCAGAAAAAATCAATCGATAGTATCTTTAGACAACAAAAAACCGTGAGCGCTCAAAATAGTCGCCCACGGCTGCTCATCACCCTGTATACAATCAGCGATTCCATCTGAAAAAGGGCATAGTGCGGCTATGGGCGGCTATCCATCTAAGGCATCTTCGACCACAACTCTGGCTCATAACCATCGCCATGCCACACCTTTCATACTCCAGGCTAATAGAATCTCTCTATCCACACCATTTTTCAGTAGGGGCACGATTCTATCGACCCGCAGCAATTTATAGCCTGGTTTTGATAACTGCTTTACTACCACTGCACTATGCATTGACAAAGCACATTTCACCTATTAAACCATCAGGCTGCAATAACCAACGGATCAGGAACGGCCCAACCAAGATCACGAGCGACCTGCAACCAACCCTCAATGGCATCTTTCCCCTGCTTGACCGCCTCCTCATATGTTTCTCCGTGCGTCATAAATCCTGGTAATTCGGGCACATTGACCACGAAGATATGATCCCGTTCATCCCACTGGATATTCATAGAATAATGAGGCTGATTCATTTTATTCCTCCTACCCTTTTGAGTGCATCTAAAACTTGCTTTTCCTGATAAAATTTCGCATCAACACCATCTTTACCTAATATTGTAACGCTGAATCCTGTTAGTAGTGGATGTGTCCAGTAGGTATGACTTCCTTTTGCAGGACGCTGAACAAAACCAGCTTTTGCTAGAGCAGTTTTCAGTTGTCTAATCTTTTGTGGCAATAGTTTCTCCTATAAGCATAACATTTTTGCGAAAATTAAGAAAGATGAAGGTATTCCAATTTAACTTAATTCCTGTATAATAAAAGCTTACATACCGGATTCGCTTTTTCTATTTTATCAATATATGTGGATTATCGCAATGCGTTACCGCTTTTTCAATCCTCAAAAAGAATCAGCATTATGAGAGCTTCTTACCATCGTAAAACGGTGCGTTTTAATATCTGTAAGCTCATTGATTGACGCTCCATCAGGCGAGTCATATAATAACAAAAGCTAGAGCAACAGACAGCCTAAAAAATGCTAAGATTTGCCTGTGAGTGTGCGGACCACGATATGCATGATAATTCCCAATGGTGCTTGCTATCGTCTCCGGTCGGTGTGCTCAGGGCTCGTTTTTTAGCAATGTGAACGCGTACAACGCTGTACAGCATCAATCACAAGGAGCGCTATTTTGAAAATTCATGAATATCAGGCCAAGGATATTCTCGGACGCCACGGCATTCCCGTCCAACCCGGAAAAGTCGCCTCGACGCCTGAAGAGGCTGAAATAATTGCCCGCGAACTGGGCGAACCTGTCGTGATCAAAGCCCAGGTCTACGTCGGTGGTCGCGGCAAAGCTGGTGGCATCCAGTTCGGCGACACACCGGAAGAGGCACGCGAAGCCGCCCAACGCGTCATTGGCATGGATATTAAAGGCCTGACCGTACAAAAAGTACTCGTCACCTCCAAGATCGATATCAAAGAAGAATACTACCTGGGTATCGTGCTCGACCGTAAATCGCAGGCACCGGTGGTCATGGTCTCGACCGCTGGCGGCATCGATATCGAAGAGGTGGCCGCCAACACGCCTGAAAAAATTATTCAGCAGCCGATCGATATGCACTGGGGCCTGCGTCCTTTCGAGGCGCTCGATATCCTCACCAAAGCGGGCTTCCCATCTCATGTGCTGCGCCAATCCGCTGCTATCCTCGTCGCTCTCGCCAAAGCTTTTATCGAGAGCGACGCCAACCTGACCGAGATCAACCCGCTCGCCTACACCGCCGATGGTAAAGTGCTGGCCGCCGATGGCAAAATCACCATCGACGACAACGCACTCTATCGTCAGAAAGAGTACGCAACCTGGGCCGAGCCGGAAGAGGCCAATCCGCTCGAATACGAGGCCAAACAAGAGGGCCTGACCTACGTGAAACTCGATGGCGATGTCGGTATCATCGGCAATGGCGCGGGCCTGGTCATGACCACGCTGGATATGGTCGCGCGCGCTGGCGGCAAACCCGCCAACTTCCTCGATATCGGCGGTGGAGCCAAGGCCGAGGTGATGTACAAATCCCTCACGTTCGTCGCCCGCGATCCCCAGGTCAAAGGCATCCTGGTCAATATCTTCGGTGGTATCACCCGTGGTGAAGAGGTGGCGAAAGGCGTCATTATGGCGCAATCCGAGTTGCCCAAAGGTATGCCCATCGTCGTTCGCCTCTCAGGTACAGGAGCAGTGGAGGGGCGTGCCCTGCTCAAAGACGCTGGCCTCGATTGGGGCCGCGATATGCGCGAGGGCGCTGAGAAGATCGTCGCCGCCATAGCCCGCAAAGAAGAGGGGAAGTAGATACATGAGCATCTTACTCGATAATTCGACACGCGTAATCGTGCAGGGCATCACCGGTCGCGAGGGCCAGTTTCACGCCCGCAACATGAAAGCCGCAGGCACCAATGTGGTCGGAGGCGTGACACCTGGAAAAAGCGGCCAATCGGTCGAGGGCATTCCTGTCTTCGACACCGTGCTACAGGCAAAAGAACAGACTGATGCCAACGCGAGTTGCATCTTCGTTCCACCCGCCGGTGCCGCCGATGCCATCATGGAGGCCGCCACGGCTGGTATCGAGCTGATCGTGTGCATCACCGAGGGTATCCCCGTCATCGATATGACCAGGGCCATCCTGGTGGTTCACGAGCAGGGCGCGCGCCTCATCGGCCCCAACTGCCCCGGCATGTGCACGCCCGGCTTCGGCAAAATCGGAATCATCCCCTACCAGATTTTCACACCCGGACCCGTTGGCTTCATCTCACGTTCCGGCACCCTTACCTACGAGGTGGTCTCGCTGCTCACTGAAGCTGGTATCGGCCAATCCACCTGCATCGGCATCGGTGGCGATCCCATCATCGGCTCGACCTTTATCGATTACCTGAAACTCTTCGAGGCCGATCCAGGCACCAAAGCCGTGGTCATGTGCGGCGAGATCGGTGGTAGCGACGAGGAAGATGCCGCCGAATACATCAAAAGCATGAGCAAACCAGTGGTCGCGTTCGTCTCCGGTCGTACCGCACCTCCCGGAAAACGCATGGGCCATGCCGGCGCCATCATCTCCGGCAATACCGGTACCGCGCAGGGCAAAGTCGCGGCCCTGCAAGCCGCTAAAGTGCCCGTTGCCGACACTATCTTCGACATCCCCGGCCTGGTGAAAAACGTCCTGTAGAACAAGTCCGCGGGCAAACGCGTGTGTCCTGCTGCCTATCCAGGTCCGCGTAGGGCAAACCACGCGTTTGCCCCGCGGACCTGGACACATACCCAAAATAAGAGTATGATCAGAAGCAACACATTTCGTGGATCATTGCTCATCACATTCAACAATAAACATACTCAACGCAATCGAGGTACAACAAAAAAATCGTTATGACCACAGCTCTTGTCTATGATCCCATTTTTCTAGAGCATCGTGTCCCTCCCTACCATCCCGAGCGCCCACAACGCGTCGAGCTGGTGATGAAATATATGGAAGCGCTCGGCTGGCTCGACCGCGAGGGCCTGGTGCAACTACCCCCTCGTGCCGCCACTATTGATGAACTGGCCGCCGTTCACGACCGCGACTACATTGAAGAGGTCGCTAGAGCCAGTCAACTAGCGGCTGAAGACGACACCATCGTCGAACTCGGTACCGACACGTACGCCTCCGCGCAATCATACGCAGCGGCAGTCAAAGCGGCGGGCGCGCCCATCACCGCCATCGATGCCATCATGCGCGGCGAGGTCGATAACGCTTACTGCCTCGTGCGCCCACCCGGCCATCATGCGGTCGCGGAAGCTCCCATGGGCTTCTGCATCTTCAACAATGTTGCAGTCGCCGCGCGCTACGCCATCGATCACTACGGCCTGGAACGCGTGATGATCATCGATTACGATGTCCATCACGGCAATGGCACGCAGGAGATGTTCTACAGCGACCCTCGTGTGCTCTACTTCTCCGTCCACCAGTATCCGTTCTATCCGGGTACCGGTCGCTCCGATGAGGTCGGCGAAGGTGAGGGCGAAGGCACCACCATCAACGCTCCACTTCCCGCAGGCACCGGTTTCGAAACTTACGAGCCTCTCTTCCGCCAGATCGTAGCGCCCGCCGCCGACCGCTTTCGCCCACAACTGATACTCGTTTCCGCTGGCTATGATGCCCACTGGAAAGAAACCGAGGAAGATACCGGCCTGGACAAACCCGGCATGCTGCTTTCGACTGCTGGCTTCAATCGCCTCAACGACATCATCATCCAGATCGCCAACGCCCAGTGTGATGGCCGCCTGATCTTCGTACAGGAAGGTGGTTACGCGCTCGAACCCCAGGCATGCTGCGCGGTGACCGCTATCAATCAGCTACTCGGCGACGATGCGGCGGTCGATGGCTTCGGTCCTCCACCCGAACTGCCTAAATATCGTGTCAACACCGATGTCGTGATCGCCGAGTTGAGACGCATCCACAAACTCACTGGCTACCGCATGCGCAATTTGCCCAAACCCGATCGCGAAAAGCTGTTGCGCGAGATCAGAGGACCGGCAGAGGACGAACCAGAGCATACTCACGAGGAATAACGCAGGAGCACGAGAGCATCATGCCAGCAAACAACAAACAACAGGTGAAACTGCTGACGCCCGACGATATTGACGCGGTTGAACGCCTATTGCGTACGTCGGAATATATCTACCAGCGCTTCACCCTGACTGAGCTGACCTACTTTCTTCAGCGCTACCCCGGCGTCGGTGCCTGGCATGATCGCTCGCTCTATGGCTTCCTGCTCTCACAGATCGTCAGTAGCCCCTTCGCCTGGATCAGCGGCTTCGGCGTCAGTTGGACCGAGAGCAAATCCTACATCGCCATCCTCTCCACCCTGCTCGAACACCTTTCGGAGGCTCTGCTCAAACGCGGCGTCCGTTCCCTGCACTACTCCGGCAACGACGAGGAAAACGACTGGCTGCGTGGCATCCTACTCAAACGCGGCTTCCTGCCCTATCGCCGCCTCTACGCCTACGACAAATACGACTTTTCCATTCCCAGCGAGGGCAATCAGCAAGTAACCATTCGCCCGGTCGATATCCCACGAGACCTGCCCACCCTTCTGGAACTCGAAATCGCCTGCTTCGAGGACCTCTGGCGCAACGACAGCGACACCTTCATCGATGTCGCCGCTACCCACCCCTATTTTGTCGTCGTCGAATTGAATGGCAACGTCGTGGGCTACCAGTTCAACTCGCTTGACGATGAATTCGGCTACCTCGTGCGTATCGCCGTCCACCCATCCGTCAATGGTCAGGGCATCGGCGCGCGGCTGATGGCCGAGGCGGTTCACTTCTTCCAAAAAGCTCGCGTCTCACGCATCATGCTCAACACCCAGGAGGAAAATCATCACGCGCACCGCCTCTACGAATGGTTCGGCTTCGTGCGCCTGCCTCAGAAAAGCTTCGTCCTGCGCAAAACACTCTGACTCCTATGCCAACCCACGCAGATAACGTACGGTCAGCGGCGCGCTCTTGTTCTTCACTGTCAATGCGAATGGCTGGTCCACTCGTACCTGGCGATATACCTGCTCATAGGTGGACGCGTTCAGCAGAATGTTGTTGTCAGTAACGTTGTTTTGCAGCCGTGAGGCTATATTAACGACATCTCCGATCGCGGTATAATTCTGTAGCCGCTCTTGCGCACCTACATTGCCCACCGTCGCCATCCCCGTATTCACCCCGATGCCGAACGATACCTGCACCTCCTGTGGCTGCGATTGTTGATAGTTCAACACCGCCATACGCATCTTCCATGCGGCTCGCACCGCCCGTAAGGCATGCGTCTCCTGTGGCAAAGGAGCGTTGAAGATCGCCATCAGCGCGTCACCCTGAAACGCCGTCAACGTTCCCTCTTCCTCCCAGATGGCATCACACATGATCTTGAGATAGCGATTGATCAGGTGCATCACCTCGCCCGGAGGCAAATTCTCGCTCAAACGCGTGTAGCCGCGAATATCGGCGAACACGACCGATATCTCTTTAGTCTCTCCACCCAGATTCAACGCCATCGGATCGCTCACCAACTGCTGCACGACGCTCGGATGCACATAACGCTCGAAAATATGCCGTATCTCGCGCGCCCGCGCCTCCAGCCGCTTCAACTGCGTACGGTCATCGATTACCAGCGCCACCCCTATGTACTCGCCCTTCGTATCGCGCAAAGCGCTGACATAAAACGTCAGACTGACGCGGCCATCCGCTGCGCGCGTGGGCAACGCGCAATCCACAGCATGCGGCACCACCGTCCCATGCTCATGATACACTTGCGCGTCCTGCAACAGATCGATCAATCCCAACTGCTGTGGCAACGTCTTGAACGCGTCGTGATAATTCTTGCCACGCGCCAGGACAGGACTCAATCCTAGAATCATACTGGCTGATGAGTTGAATGTGGTAATAACGCCCGCGGCATCCGTGGTAACTACACCATTGGCGATAGAGCCGAAGATGTTGTCCATATACTGCTTGTCTTCGCTCACCTGCCGGATCGCCGTGTTGAGATCCGAAAAAAGGCGCGCGTTATCGATGGCGATTGCCGCCTGATTACACAATGCCTGCAACAGGTCGAGATGCTTCTGCTGGAACAGGCGCGCAGTAAAGCGACTGTCGACATAGACCGCGCCAATGCAACGGTCTCGCACGATCAGAGGCGCGCACATGATCGAACGGATACCATACGTCAGAATACTCTCCTGCTGCTTGAGCATGTCGTCCGACTGCGCGTCATCGGTCAACAACGGCTCACGCGTGCGAATCACCCTCTTCACCGTGTTGCGACTGATATGCGCGGTGGCAAAAGCGCTTTCCGGCATACTCTGCGCCCGCCTGTCCCGCCCAATCGTGAACTCCGGCTCGTTCGTGTCGGCGTTCAACAACATCAAAAAACCACGCTCGGCCTTCAAAAAATCGATGATGCGATCCATCACCAACCGCAATACCTCGTCGAATTCAAGCGTGGAATTGAGCGTGCGCGCGATCTCATACAGCATCTCCAACTCGTTCCGCTCCTGCTTGAGATGTGAAATGCTGGTGGTCAAAGCCTCTCGCTCTTGCTCAAAGCCCTCATCGCCCACCTGCCTCGGCATCACCTCCGGCTCCAGCTGGAACGAACGCAACAAGCGTTGCATACTCTGATACAATCTCCCCAACTCCAGATCCGCCACCTGGCTTACATGCAAAGCGTCGCTCAACAAGCGCACGCGTGGATCAGCGCTCTCGTGCGCATACGTTCCTTCGACGGCAATCTCTAACTTGTGAGTGTGTTCATGCAACAAACGCGAAATACGTATCAAGGCATCACCGATCCTGCGCAGATCGGTGCCCATTTTTTCTGGAACATCGGCTGAAGCCACGCCGTTTCCTCCACGGTTCTTGTCTTGGCGAGAAAATACACTTTCCGTCGTACTTACATCTTTTTCTGGAGAGGACGCCTGGAAGATAATCACACAAAATACATTACGTCAATTATAACACAGTACACACAAGCATCCTCGACACTACCTTGCGCACAACAAAAATGCCGAGCCTCTCAAGACTCGGCACCACCATCCACGTCCACAACAATCTAAAAACTATTACACTCCATTCGTCTGCAAGTACGTATGAAACGAGGTCGGCTGAAAACC
>CAZZWK010000009.1:0-65229 GCA_964657925.1 uncultured Dictyobacter sp. | reverse complement strand
GGAGCACCCTTTCCAAACAGCACCGATGGGCGAATGATCGTCCAATCCAGTCCACTATCGATCAACATCTTTTCGGCCAGGTAGCGGCCCTGCATGTAGCTGCCCGGCTTGTCGGGTTTCGTGCCCAACCCACTGATCTCTATCACGCGCTTGACTTCCGCCGTCTTCGCCGCCAGAATCAGGTTCGATGTCCCACCTACGTTCGTCGCCTCATAAAAACTCGACGAGGTAGACTTGTGATCAGCCGTAACGAAGGCCGCGTGCACAATTGTATCCACACCGGCAACCGCTGCTGTGAGTGATGCCGGATCGGTTGTCGTTCCCTGCACAAAATCAACCTTCTCGACCGGCAATATAGCTTTTGCGCGCCCAATATCTCGTACCAGACAACGCGGTCGCTCACCCTGAGCGACCAGATGGGATACTAAATGACGACCGATATAGCCAGTAGCGCCTGTGATAAGTATCATACCAGGCCTCCTTCTACCTTAAATTATTGCTACACTGGAGATGCAATAGCTGTACTGTTCAGGTAGCACCATTTCTTTCTCCAGACACACATACTATATACATGTTATACCTATTTTGCTGTGATCAAAACAAACCTATCACTAATCTAATGCTGCGATCGGCAAAGAGATGCGCACGCCTACGCCCCCACTCGGCATCGTCTTGACTACCAGGCTACCGCCCGCGATCGCCAGCAACGCGCTATGCGTAAGCAAACCACCTCCGGTACCAGTCGTCGCGCTGTTCAAAGAAACGATCCCGATACCATTATCATAGACACACACCTCTAGATTGGTATCACACACCGCCTCCACGGTCAAGGTTATCCTACGATGCACATCGCTGCCACGTGCATGCCGCGCGGCGTTACGTAAGGCCTCCTGCACAGCCGCGAAAATCAACTCAGCGATCGCTGGCGATACCAATTCATCGATCTTTTGCGCCACCTCACCTGCAACATGCCACTCGACCATGTCGAAAGATTGCTGAAAATCTTGCTCCAACATCTTGCGCATCGCGTACATCAATCCATCCCGCTCAAGACGATGTGGCGCACCTACGGCCATCGCCCGCATCATAGTCGCCAGTTGCCGATGCACACCGCTGATACCTGTGATAGCCTCGTTTAAAAACTGGTTCTCACGACTCTGAGCCACTACCAACTCTTCTCGCGTTTCTTGCTCGCTTTGCGTCGTGAGCGAACGCGCGGTCTCTAAATGCAAAAGCGCCAGGTGCAACATGGGCAAGATCTCATCGTGCAGCACTCTGCGTTGCTGCGCCCCCAGCAATTTCACGTCCACAATCCGACGCCTCAAAAGGTCCGCGACCGCCAGCATGGCTTCATGATCGCGCAAAGTGCTCAGGATACGTTGACCGCAGACCAGCGCCAGGTCCATATCCTCGTTGGTAAAAATGCCTCCATCCTTGCGCGGTCCCAGGTAAAACTTCGCCACCAGCCCTAACTCATCATAAATAGGCAACACCCAGCAGAGCACCGGCACACCCTGCACTTTCGCATGGATACGATAGGTATACACACCTTCCTGCTGCTCGATCGAGCTATACCAGCGCTCTCGTTTCACCAATTCAGGTGACCTCCACTTCACATCCTGTTGCACGGTGTCCTGGGTATCTTGTGGCTTCGACTCACTATTGTCCTCTGGCAGATCTACAGCGAACCAGCGGTACGAAAAATTTCTTTTTACGGGTCCGGCCAGCACGACGAGCCGCGCGCATTGCACCTCCAATACATCCTTACACAGATGCGTGAAGAGTGCCTCCATGCTCTTCTCCGTCTTCTGTAGATCGGTATTGAGCCAATGACGCGCGCTGGTACTGTACAAAAACGGTCGCAGCAGGGTGACATAGCGATCATGAGCGCTATAGCTACTCCAGGTGAACAGGGCATAAATGCCAGTCGTGATCGATGCGATCAATAAAAGCGCGCCCAACGAACTGTGCGTGAGCAACACAAGAAAAGCGATAAACAGGGCCAGCGTGGTCGCGCCAATAACCGTCCCCCGCCACTGCTCAAAAAAACCGCGATGCGCCAGTGGCCGCTCGATCAAAATGCCGTAGCGCACGATAGAATAGCCGATCAGCAAAACAATCAGCGAGACGCAGGTTGTGGCGTAGATATCGATCAGAATCAAGTTGGTAGGAATACGCTCCAACGGCTGCGACGATAGCACCGGGGATGGCAGAGCCGTTTGCAATTTCTGCACATTCAGCCAGTTTAGCATCGAAACCAGCCCCAGTATTCCCAGACTGATCGTCAGGCAGACCATCAGTAGGGCAGCCAGTAGCAGGATAGGGCGTGCCAGGTGCCAGGAAAGATGCGGCTCCTCCAACTGCTCGGCATCCACCTGATCATTCCAGAAAGCATCAGCCAGCCGCCTGCGCCAGAAAAAGGGGGATGTATGACCGACGATGAGCCGTACACACTCGACTACTAGCCGCCAGACACGTCCGGGCGTAAACCAGGGGCCAATCGCACAAAAGGTGACATAGCAGAGGAAGAGGATTGGCAACCATACCGGTGGCGAAAACACGTTCAACTGCATCCCTGTAATCACCGTATTATAGGCCAGTAGTCGCAGCATCTCGGCGAAGGTAAAGGTCGAGCGATTGAGAAAGAGCAGGGCCAGCACACCACAACCCAGCACCGCCCCACAAACGAGCAAGAATGGGCGCCGCGTCTTCCAACGCGCGTTGATCAACGCGGCATAGTACAAACCAATCACGAACCAGATATAGGGCACACCCAGGGCCGGAAACCAGATCAGGTGCCACAAAAAATCGATCGAGACCAGACTAGAAGTGTTCGACAGCGGACCCACGATCAGTAGCGCGTGCAGGAAAAAGAAGAACGCCGAAAGCCCTAACCCTACCACACCGACACGCGCAATCATGCTTCGTCGATCCCCGTTCAACCAGACCGTGCAACTTAACCACAGAAACGCGATCAGGTCGAAGATAGACATCGCCAGCGCAAGTGTTTGTAACAATAAAGCAGGTTTGAAGAAATACTGAGTAACCATTTTTTATCTTCTTTAATAGAGTGGTACCCATTCGCCACGTCGATCCTGGACGAGAGCTACCCCGCTTTCATCCCAGATCACCATACGATTGAGCATATAAATCAAAGTCGCTCGGGCGCGCGCTACCTTGTCGTCCACCGCGTTCTCACTTAATCCCCACGAGGCATAAATGCGTCCATTCGTGCGGCTGACCGCGCGTTTATCGTGCAGGTTCAACTTCACCGCGATCTGCTCGTTTGTCATACCCTGCGCGATGAGTTCCGCCACGCGCAACTCGTTCGGCTCTAGCAGAGCGCGCGGCGATTGTTCGTCCAGTTCATGTACCTCCTGCACACGATCCTCTATCTCGGGATCGACCAGGCTTCGTCCACTTACCGCATCCCGAAACAATGGCACTAACATACTCGGCAGCAGATAATTGCTCTTGCGTACGTAGGCGTAGTGCGTCAGGATGCCAGATGCGCGGAACTCGCGATAGTACTCGTCGTCGTCCTGAATCGAATAAAAGACGACAGGCATACGTGGCCGCTCGCGACGAATAGCCACAGCCGCGCCCACCCCACTTAACGCTGGATGGTGTGCCCGTGCCTCTTGCAACTGCACATCCATCAGGATCACTTCCATATCCAGTTCCAACGCGCGGCTAATGGCCTCACGCCCTGTTGCCGCCTCCCCGACAATCTGTACCGCTCCCGTCGCCTCCAACCCCTCGTATAATGCTTTCCGCAAAGGGCCATGATCATCCACCAACAAGACTTTTAGCTTCCCCATCGTACTTATCCTTCAGATGTTCAGGTAAATACCATCATATTGTTTCGTTCAAACTCTCTGTAAGAGTATACCAATTCCTGGGCGAAAATACCTAGAACTATCGATGAGCTAGACAAAATCGTTCCCTCCCTCTGTGGTATAGTACATTGATTGGTTTTAATCGCTTACGACGACGAACAAAAAATGCTCCTGACCTCAGATGATCTATCCTTCCATGTCGCTTCGCCGAGCGACAAGATAACTGTGCTGCTAGCAAGGGGGTTGTTTCTATGACCATGAGAACAGGAAACGGTATTTATCTCGGCCTGCTCTTTCACAATCATCAACCAGTAGGCAATTTCCCCTGGGTTTTCGAGCAAGTGTATCAGGAGTCATACGCACCAATGGTTGCGGCACTGGAACGTCACCCACATATACGCATCTCCCTCCACTATACCGGCTCGCTGCTCGACTGGCTCGAACAGGCGCATCCTGAATTTCTGCAACGTGTGGCGACTCTGGTGCAGAAACATCAGGTAGATATTGTCAGCGGTGGCTACTACGAACCGATCCTTCCATCCATCCCTGACCAGGACAAAGTGGTGCAAATTCGTCGTCTCAATGAGCATATCGAAACATATTTCGGCACGACTCCCACCGGCATGTGGATTGCTGAACGGGTATGGGAGCCAGGCTTACCACGTTTTCTGCGTGAGGCTAACATCGAGTGGACCATTCTCGATGATATCCACTTTAAAAACGTCGGCTTTGATGATGACGAATTGTATGGCTACTATGCGACCGAGGATCAGAGCAGCGTGCTCAAGGTGTACGCCACCAGCCAGAAGCTTCGCTATACCATCCCCTGGCGCCAGCCAGAGGAGAGTATCGCCGCTCTACGCACACTTGCGACACCAGCAGGCACACAAATCGCTGTAATGGGCGACGATGGCGAGAAATTTGGTAGTTGGCCCGGCACCTACAATTACTGCTGGGGAACAGACGGACAATCGGGTTGGGTCGATACGTTCTTCACGCTCTTAGAACAAAACAGCGACTGGCTCCATACGATCCTGCTCGGCGAATATGCCCATGACTATCCCGCGCTAGGACGTGTCTATCTGCCCACATCCTCCTATATCGAGATGACCGAGTGGGCACTACCACCACAGAAATCATATCAATTCGGGCAACTTCTCCACCATTTCGAGCAGGAAAAACGTGGCGATGTCATGCAGTTCTTGCGCGGTGGCTTCTGGCGCAATTTTCTTGTTCGCTACAGCGAGATCAACAATCAGCACAAAAAAATGCTGCGCGTCCATGACTTCGTCTATAAGGCTGGCGCGACTGATAGCGTGGGCTTGCGTCATTTGCTGAAAGCACAGGCCAACGATACCTACTGGCATGGCCTTTTCGGCGGCATCTATATGACGCATGTGCGCTCGGCGATCTATCATCATCTTATCGCGGCACAAAATCTTGCCGACATCGCTTTACATGGCAACCAGCACTGGCAACACTACGAAGTAGCTGATTTCGCTCGCGATACACTTGCCAAGCTATTGATCGAGGGCGACCTCCAAAACCTGTATTTCGATCCTCAGCACGGAGGTAGCCTCTTCGAATGGGACCTGCGCAGAAGCGGACACAATATGACATCGGTCATGACGCGCCGTCAGGAAAATTATCACCAAACGTTGCGCCAATACGAAGAGGAGCGACGACGTAAAGCCAGTGCACCAGATCAATCTACGCAAACAGCGCAAGCGGCGGAGAACCCACATACTATTGTGCGCACAAAAGAGCCAGACCTTGATCACTATCTGGTTGTTGACCGCTACCAGCGCAATAGTTTGATTGATCACTTCCTGCCACCAGGCTTGCCTTTAGAAAACTTCATGCAAGAACGCTACGAGGAGTGGGGAGACTTCGTCGAGCAACCCTACGAGGTCGCCATCATACAGGAGAACGATGGCATGCGTATCAACCTGCAGCGTCAAGGACAGGTCAGGCGTCCTGGTGCACTCTCGCCGCTGCCTGTACAAGTTACGAAAACGATCTTTGTTCCAGTAGACGCAGAAAAAGTTATGATTCACTACCATATAGAAAACCTGGGGCAGGATCTTCTACACGCCTGGTTCGCGTCTGAATGGAATCTCAATCTCCTCGGTGGTGGTGGTAACCCGCAGGCATATTACACTTTTCCAGAGCAGAGCCAGGAGAACAACAGCTTTGATAGCAGTGGTGAAGTGTTGGACATACATACCCTTCATAGCGGCAATAGCTGGCTTCATCAGGACATTGCCTTCTCGCTGAGTAGAAGTGCGCGCGTGTGGCGCTTTTCGATCGAGACCGTAACCGGCTCAGAAGCTGGCTTTGAACGCACTCATCAAGGCAGCAGCCTCTCCTTTCTCTGGTCGCTCCAGTTAGAGGCTGGAGAGATGTGGGATGTCGATATCACCGTTGTTGGTAGCGAGCCACAACGATAAATACTGAGAACCCGATGAAAGGACGGAATCGTATGCGCAAAATACTATTACTGCAACATTCCTGGGAAGATCCCAAAGGTTTTGTGGGCGATTTACTCGACGAACGCCACATTCCGTACGATGTGGTCCAGGTTGAAGAAGAAACCATCCCCGACCCGGCACAGTATGCCGCCATCATTACACTAGGGGGGCCGCAACAGGCTTACGATGAACAACAATATCCCTATCTCATAGAGGAAAAGCGAGTGACGCGCCAGATTGTCGCGCAGGCCATTCCCTACCTTGGCATCTGCCTGGGCGGACAAATCCTTGCTGATGCGCTAGGAGGACGCGCCAAACCACATACGATGGCTGAAGTCGGCTTTTATGAGGTACAGATCACCGATGAAGGCCAACATGATCCGCTCCTGGCGGGTCTGCCAGGTTACCAAAAAGTGTTTCACTGGCATACCGATACCTTCGATCTGCCAGCAGGCGCGGTTCTGCTTGCCACCAACTTGAATACACACAATCAAGCATTTCGCTATGGCACAAATGCCTACGGACTGCAATACCATATTGAGCTTGATACCGCTATGCTCTCTACCTGGCTGCACCATCCACAATTCAAGGACAGTGCTTTATCCGAACTTGGCGCGGAACGCTACCAGCAACTCGAACAAGAAAGCAAGGCAGCGTTTGCCCTCTACCATCAGCACACCGGGATCATGCTCGATAACTTTTTGTCGATCTGTAAAATTGAGGAAGGGAGAATGAGCGGAAAGAGCTAGACCTCTTTCCTTTTCATCCAATCATCTGCTATACTTGCTCACAATAGTTTTTCCTTGTTTATCAAAAGTGCCAATGGAGTTTTGTCTGGACCTCCGATTTTGTGTAGCATTACGAAAACATACATGCCACTTTTTTTAAAATATACTCATTTTATTGCTGCCGCAAAAAGGCAAAATAGTCATTGCGTGAAGGTGTCGGGAAAGATTTATGTTGTATGGACTATAGTGCCTATGTTTATGTAAAATAGGAAATATATGCAAATAATAGGGAAAACAACAAACTCTATTGAAATTTCTAGCGAAAGGCAACATGCACAGAAGATGCCACATACCATCAAACATTGTCTCCGCCCAATCGAACGGCAGTCATCGCCTTTTGCTACCTCTTTTTACAGCATTGCCAATGAACGACATCCTGCACGCAATGAGGATAGTATTCTTATCGATAGTACCAGCGGACTTTACGCGGTCTTCGATGGCGTTGGTGGTAGTGCAGCAGCAGAAATCGCCTCGCAAACAGCAGCCTACTCATTGCTCAAAAGCTGGAAACATGCTCTTACACGCGCACAAAACAAACGAAAAATCTACGCACTTTTAACAGAGAAAACCTCACTCAACTTATGCCAGACGCTAGAAGCCTTGATTTTAGAGTCGGACGAGCAGGTGCGCACAGACGGTGCTGAACGCGCCAAAACCGACGACCTTGCTACAACAATAGCAGTCTCGGTCTTTTGTCGTCATGAAGATGGCAAATACAGCATGATTTATGGGCATGTGGGCGATAGCCGTGTGTACCTTTTGCGAGAGACAGGAGCATTGCAACGGCTCACCAACGATGATGGCCTCCTCACGAAATTAGTCGAAAACCAGATTGTGAACGAACGGCACGCGCTTAAAATCGACCAGGCCACCCAGGTAGATCAGCTCTCAGATGTGGAATACAGCTACTTCCGCTTGCGTGGTCGCATTACGCAGGCGCTTGGTGGCCCCATTCCACCAACTATTCACACAGACAAAATTACCATACAGCCCGGAGACCGTATCCTGCTCTGCACTGATGGTATTCACGACAACCTGACCGACCATGAAATTGAAACGATCTTGCGTTCCACTCCACGGTCGATTGTTGCGCGTACACTCGTCGAGTCCGCTCGTCAGCGTTCACGCGACTACAGCCAGACCATACGCTCTAAACCTGACGATATGAGCGCGGTCGTCCTGATGTGCCGCTTTTGATATTTTTTCCAATCCTTGTCCTGGGATAATGTAGCTATCTCCTGGCTTCATTGCTGGTTTTGTGCCCCCTCCAGCAATGACTGGAACTGAGATCGGTCCAGTTGTTCATGCTCCATGAGCGCGTGCACTAGCATTGTCAACTCTCCAGTATGTTCGCTCAAAATTGTGCGCGCCATCGCACGGGCATCATTGAGAATAGATCGCACTTCCGCGTCAATTAATGCATTCGTTACACCTCTATTGCCACGCGAAGTCGCAGGCATGGAGGCTAAAAAGGGCGCGGCATGATAATGACCTTCGCCAGGAACAACAACCAGACCAGCATCATCTAGCGCGAGTGCCTGAGCATGAACGGGGATCAGAGCAGCATCAGCGCGATGAAAGTTTAAACCAGAGAGACTTTCAGTATGTGTATCAGCAAACATTAGCCCCAATTTTTCGCTCATACCCCAGCGAGTAACCATGCGGCGCGCGATATCCGTCACCACCTGAAAATCATTTTCAGCGCCGGTCGTGATACGCTGGCTTCCGAATGTCAGCTCTTCAGCCACTCGACCACCCAGTCCTACCGCGATACGAGTCATGAGTGTCTCTCGGCTATAATTGTAGCGATCCGTCTCAGAGGTAAACTGTGTCACACCGAGACTTTGACCACGAGGCAGAATCGTTACTCGGTTCACGGTATCGGCTTCAGGTAAATGATGAGCAACAAGCGCATGACCGCTCTCGTGCACCGCAATAACATGACGCTCCTTCTCGCTCATTACAATTGGACGTAAGGCACCCAGTTGTACGCGAGCCAGTGCATCCTCAAAGCATTGATTGGTCACGGTTTCCAGATCGTCTCGCGCCGCAAGCAAAGCGGCTTCGTTCACGAGGTTCGCAAGATCGGCCCCGGTCATACCAGTGGTCAAACGCGCCAGATTGGCAAGGCTTACTTCAGCATGCAGCGGCGTCTTTCTCGTATGTACACGCAGGATCGCTTCTCGGCCAACCTGATCTGGAGAGGAAACTGTGATATGCCGATCAAAACGGCCTGGACGTAGGAGAGCTTTATCCAGAATATCGACACGATTTGTCGCGGCCAGCACCACTACAGCTTCGTGAGAATGAAAACCATCCATTTCAACCAGTAGCTGATTCAATGTCTGTTCCCGTTCATCGTTGCTGCTTATACGCATGGCACGACTACGACCGACCGCATCGATTTCATCGATAAAGACTACAGCGGGGGCGGCTTGCCTGGCCTCTTCAAACAGATGGCGCACACGACTGGCACCTATACCTACAAACATTTCTACAAACTCGGATGCGCTAATACAAAAGAAAGGCACATTCGCCTCACCAGCAACAGCCTTCGCCAATAACGTTTTTCCCGTACCGGGTGCTCCGACCAACAAAGCGCCGCGCGGAATGCGTGCTCCCAGGCGACGATAGCGCTCGGGCGCTTTTAAAAATCGCACGATCTCTTGCAATTCCATACGCACTTCATCAATTCCAGCAACATCATTGAACGTTACATCAGGAACAGTACTTACGCGCTTCGATGTTTTCGCCTCCATATGCGTCATAGCCGCCGACTTTTTTAATCCGCTATTTGGCTCTGGTCTGGACGTGACTTCTTTCGCGTGCTCGAAACGCCGTACTCTGCTCTTTCCCATCTGCTGCATTCGCTCACTAAGGCTGCTCATTGGATGACGACGCTTCTGCATTCGTAAGAAGACAAATAATAGAATAAATAAAAACAGCAGAGGGAGCAACTTTGCAATGACAGTTGACAACGTCTGTTGAGGCAGCGCTGGAAGCGTATCTATATGAACATTCATAGTGGTAAGTAGCCCCACCAAAAATGCTTTGCTACCACCAGGAACGTTGGTATAGATCGCATGTATATTATTCGTTTGTCCCATATTCGCGCTTTGTTGAAGCAGCGTATTGGAAGCCACCAATCCATACCAGATCGTGTAACCGGGAATCAAAGCCGCATCTTGCCCTGTTTTCTGACCCGACAAAGAGCTTTTTGTTTGCGCCGTTGCTTTCAGCAGTGCATTAGCACTATCGCCACGAAAGATGACAGCTACAACATTACGCGTACGTATCTGCTGCACAAATGCGCTGTAATCTACAATATTCTCACCTGCTGGAGGTGTATCCGCAGATGGGAAAGATAAATGACTGGCTATACCCAACGACAGGCACAGCAGCATAATGCCGAGCAGCCAGGAGAAAATAGTACTTCTACGGGCCTTCATAAAGAGGGAAATAGCGCGTCTATTTTTCTGTCTATGCCACAAAGAGGTCAAATTTGAAAGTCGAGTTACAACATTCTGTCTATAGTTCTCAATACCTTGTCTATTTCGCTTCGACCAGCGGTTTTGTCGCCACGATCTTTTGGTATAGACACGATGGTTTGCCTTTTCGTTCATCCCTTTACCTCACCAGAATCACACCACTTCTGTGTACTTGCCAGACGTATGAAAATACATACCCATATATCACTATTTCAGTCTACTATGAAAGTTATACAGGAATCCTAATCACCCACTTTTTCTTCTTAAAAAGCCTGTACTGCATATAGTGTAGCGCACCTCTTCAAGATACTCTGAGTCAGCAGTACTTTTTCCTCAACACATTTTCCAGATAAACGCTTCAGTGTTCGTTTTTGAAATAAAACGATGTACTTTGATACACAAATAGTATAGATGAACCATTAGAATAGTTTCGGGTTATTTTTCATCTTTTGTTTGGGGGAAGGAAGACAAAAAGGCAGAGGGATAAAGCTATCCCTCTGCTCCTGATAAGCCACGCATACTCAGTTGGACGCGACCACGCTGCTGATCTACTTTTAAGACACGCACCTGTACTACCTGTCCGACAGATACAACGGATAGAGGATCACGCACAAAACGATCGGTAAGCTCGGACACATGCACCAATCCATCCTGCTTCACACCTATATCCACAAATGCACCGAAGTCGACAACGTTGCGCACGGTCCCACGCAAAACCATGCCAGGTTGCAGATCTTCCAGTTTGAGGACATCTTGCCGTAAAAGAGGGGGTGGTAATGCATCGCGTGGGTCCAATCCAGGTTTTTCCAGGTTCTCCAGCATATCCTGTAACGTCGGCAACCCTATCTCAATCTGCTGTGCCACCTCTTCCAATCCTGTTGAAACGCTCTGATGCGCACGTCGTTGGTTCTGATTATTTCGTTGTAAACCACTCAAACTTGCTTGCAATCGCAGTTGCTGGCGAAACAGTGCGATACGATCGGCAAGGGAAGCATGTTCATTGTCAGAGGGTGGTAAGAGGTGCAAAAACTTGCGTGTAGCAGTATAACTTTCAGGATGGATAAAGGTGTTGTCCAGCAGCTCGGTTCCATGCGCAATTTTCAGGAATCCGGCGGCCTGTACAAATGTTGTTGGACCTAGACCGGGTACTTTTTGCAATTCTTGCCGCGTTGTAAAACGTCCCTTCAACTCTCGATACTTCACGAGCGCATTCGCTACACGTGTATTGATGCCAGAAACATGTTTCAAGAGAGCAACGGAAGCAGAATTGAGATCAACACCGGCGAAATTGACGCACGACACTACAACGCGTTCGAGCGCTTCGGCCAGGGACTTTTGATCTACATCATGCTGGTAGAGTCCAACACCGATCGCCTTCGGCTCAATCTTCACCAGTTCTGCCAGGGGATCTTGCAAACGTCGTGCGATGGAGATCGTGCCACGCTGCGTCGCATCTAATGTAGGAAATTCCTCACGAGCGGCTTCAGAGGCAGAATAGACCGATGCTCCCGCTTCATTGACCAGCACATAGCCGATTTCGCCTGATACTCCTTCCTGTTTCAGCTGGCTGAGCAGGTCTGCCACAAGTTGCTCCGTCTCGCGAGAAGCGGTACCGTTGCCAATTGCGATGACTGTGATCGCATAATCAGCAATGATCTGACGCAAAAGCGCGGATGCTTTCGCTGATTGATGCAGGTACATGGTATCGGAAAACAGATATTTGCCCGTTTCATCGATGACCGCCAGTTTACAACCAGTGCGAAAACCAGGGTCGATACCCAGCACTTTTTTATTGCGTACAGGTGGTTGCAATAACAAGTGGCGCAGATTAGTCGCAAAAATAGCGATCGCATGCTCTTCCGCCGTGTGTGTCAACGCTGTACGGACCTCGCGTTCCATAGCTGGTCCTAGCAGACGTTTATAACTATCCTCCATCGCTTCCGCCAGCAACGGGGCAAAGGGCGAAGTCGCTTTTAGTGGATAATGCTGTCCTATTTCCCGCTGGACTTGTTCAAAAGGTAACACAACAGCTACACGTACTACTCCCTCACGTTCAGCACGATTCAACGCCAGTACGCGATGTGGCACCAGCTTCGCGACCTCTTCATGAAAGTCGTAGTAGAGTCGATAGATGCCATTGGGATCTTTCTGCGCCCTTTCCTCCTCATCAGGTCCTTTTGCGCTCAGTACAGAACGGTGAGTAAAGAGGGCGCGCACAGTGCCACGGACATCAGCATCTTCAGCAATAATTTCCGCGACGATATCACAAGCACCTGCATATGCTTCCTGCTCCGTATCGACACCCTTTGCAGCATTTAAAAAGGGACGCGCCTCCTCTTGCAGAACAAACTGCGCATCCTGCGAGGATTCGGGTTGTCGCAGGATGATCAGCGCGAGTGGCTCTAAACCCTTCTCGCGCGCCACACTGGCACGCGTCTTGCGTTTTGGCCGATAGGGCAGATAAATATCTTCGACCTCTTGCAGCGTCTGCGCATCCTTGATAGCAGAAGCAAGTTCATCGTTCAGTTTGCCTTGCGCGGCGATAAGCCTCTGTACATCCAGCTTGCGAGTAAAGAGCGTACGCAGCGTAGCTGTCTTATCAGCGATCGACTGAATCTGCACCTCGTCCAGGCTACCAGTGACTTCTTTGCGATAGCGAGCAATGAAAGGGATGGTATTCCCTTCATCTAACAAAACGATCGTTCGTTCGATCCCTTTTCCATCAAGGTGTAAAAGAGAGGAAAGCGTCTTTACAATATCGGCGAGTGGCATATCTTCGTTATTTTTTGTCGTCTGGGACACTTGCGGATGTGTCGTCAATGCTATTTAGTCCAACCCTTCCATTTTGATTGCGCAACACACGAATTCTCAAAGAGAAAAGACCTTGCTTTTCATGTGAGCAGTATCACGAAGATCGTATCATGATGCGTCAAGCAGAAAAGGAGATTCGAATTTTATGGTTGTAACTGACGCGTGTTATGGCGCCCCTGGCCTAGAATGCCACCCGCTAGCCCAATGAACCAGGCGAGTACAGCACCTAAAAGGAACAGAGCCAGCACATTCACCCATTCTGGTCGTTGTGGCAAAAAGAAAGGAATCGCGGGCCACATTGGTGCGATTGCTTGCCAGGCTTGATTACTGAGCGCCGATGGTGACAGACCGGGCGAGGATTTCCCGATTGATTGCAGTTGTGAGAAAAACTCAAATGCTAAACCCAGGCCGAGAGCAATCCAGAAAATGAGCGTGCTATAGATACCTGCCCAGAGACCCGCCCAACTACCACGAAAAAAACCTCCTCCATGACGGGTGGTAAAAAAACCGGCCAGGAGATAAAAGAAAAACCCGACAAATGTGGCGAGGTAAAAGTCACTGGACTGTCGAGACAAAAGCACCAGGGCCGCGGCCAGCACACCTTGTAAAAATCCCCACAAACATCCCTGATTACTCGGCGTCGGCAATGGCTTTGCATATGGGACAGCGGCAGGGCGCGGTTTCGGCGTGCGCTTCACGACGGACGTCGAAGGAGGTAGATAGGGATATGCAGCAGGAGGATTTGCATAAGCTCCTGCAGGCGTTTGTGGGTACGATGCACCAGGAAATTGCCAGCCTGGCGCAGGATATGGGGTAAGAGACTGCACACCACTCTGATAAGGCTGCGCCCCAGTTATACTTTGCGGATTATTTGGATTACTGACAGAAAGCTGGGTTTCCGGCCCATTGCCTACGACAAACCCTTGCGCAGGCGCTCCACCCCAACGTGTAGCAACTGTTGGTTGAGCATGACTTGCGGCTGGAACTGGTGACTGGAACGCTGGTATACCCGGTAGCGTTGGTTCGTTATGAGAATCGAACACAGTGCCCGACACACCCTGTACAACTTGCGTGAACTCCTGCATACTCTGAAAACGCTGATTTGCATCTATTGCTAACGCTTTCAGCATTGCCTGTTCGACATTGAGAGAAAGCGCAGGATTCAATACACGAGGAGCGATAAGATCATCATGCATGACGCGGCTTGTGGCCGCTGGTGGTAAACGATTGGTCAACAACAGGTACATCGTCGCAGCCATCGAATAGATGTCAGACTGGGGACTGGTTTTACCCACATATTGCTCGATAGGACTGAAGCCTTCTGAAACGGCACGCCCGATCGTGCGTGTGGTCGAATCTGGATCGTAGAGCTTTGTTAAGCCAAAATCCACAAGCACAGTTGCTTGCTGAGGAGTCAGGATGATATTGCCAGGTTTGATATCTCGATGGATAACCGCAGGATTACGACTATGCAATTCTTGTAAAACGTTCATGATTGGTATGAGCCATGCCAATACTTCCGCCTCGCTACACGGACCAGTCGAGAGTTGATACGGAGTCTGCTCTCCCAAAGTACCACTGGGAACGCGATCTTTCAACAATTGCAAAAGATTCTGGCCCTCGACCAGCTGCATCACCAGATAAAAACGTCCATTCGCTTCAAACGCATCATAGACAGCTGGCAGATGCGGATTGCGAAAGGTAAAAAGGACGCTTACCTCCATCAATGCTTGTCGCCGGGAAGCGGGCGTCACATCGTACGTTTCTTTGATCGCGCACAGCCGATTGGTCTCGCTGCTATCAATACTGCGGTAAACGGCACCAAAACCACCATTATTGATGAGGCCATCAATGATATAATGTCCTCCTATAACCGTTCCTACATCGAGTGTTGCTGGTAAGCTCATGACTGAGCACATTCCTTTTCCTGACTCACATAGATAGCGATGTTTTGACTTTTCGTCCCCTACTCCTCCACTCTATCACAATTTTTGCATCACGCATTGCTTAGCACTTAAAAGAGGATGCATAGATATCTACGTGAGAATAAGAACTCTGGTTACACCTATGCACATGTGTCTATGCTGGATAGGCAATGCAGTAATGCTTACTAAAATAGACGGATAAAAAGGGCTAGCATGAAAATGGAATAACGATAATTAGCAATATGGTTACTGTACTCACAAGCGAATGAGCATTGTTGCTATACTCGCTAGATTTTTACAACTATGATACAATAGACCAGAACCAAAACTGATCTACGTACCGTTGCAGGAGCATGAGACAAGCAATTGGAACAAAATGTGATGTTTAACGCAGAACGGAACCGCAATAAAGTGGCTGAATCAGAAAGAGAAAGTACGCAGGATGCGGATATAAATGGGCTTGCTCAAAGTGATAGCTTGCGCCTTTATCTTCGCGAAATCTCACGTATTCCACTGCTTACAGCAGCAAGCGAGTCGCGACTTGCAGAGCGTATCGAACGAGGGGATAAGGATGCGCGCAATCATCTTATTGAGGCAAACCTGCGGCTTGTTGTCAGTATCGCCAAAAAATATGTCGGACAGGGACTTTCTCTCGAAGACCTGATTGGTGAAGGAAACATCGGACTTATTCGAGCGGTCACCAAGTTCGACTATCGCAAAGGCTTCCGTTTCTCCACCTACGCAACCTGGTGGATCAAACAAGCCATCACGCGTGCTATCCTGGAAGGGACGCGCGTTGTACGCCTCCCCGTTTATATTATGGAAGAGGTGATGCGTGTCAAACGTACAACACGGCAACTTTATCAGGAACTAGGACGCGAGCCCACCCCCGAAATTATCGGCGAACGGCTAAGCATGACTGCTGAACGCGTCAGTGAACTCATGATCTGGGCAGAAAAAGTCTTTTCTCTTGATGCACCTCTTTCCGAAGAAGAGGAAAATACGCTTGGTGATATCATCGAAGATATGCACGAACGTGGCCCAAGTGAGATTACCGATCAACAACTGCTTCGCGAAGAAATTCGTAAAGTACTGGGTCAACTTACGTTGAGAGAACGACAAGTTATCGAATTGCGCTTTGGTCTACTCGATGACCACGATCACACGCTAGAAGAAGTGGGCAAAAAACTCAAGGTTACGCGCGAACGTGTCCGGCAGATAGAAGAAAGAGCGATTCGTAAACTTCGTCATCCGCAAGCAAGTCGTATTTTGAAAGATTATCTTGATTAATTTACACCGCTAGTAAAAGGGCGAAGACAGGCATGAACGTCAAATTCGCCCTTTTATGCTTCCAAAGACAAAAGAGTAAGACAATCTTCTCGCTCGTACGGCATGTAATAGGAGCGAGATGTGAAGGAGATTGTCCGAAGTGGAAGATAAAGTACTTCTGGTTCTACACATTGATAGACAGCAATATTGTTCGTTATAACAATCAGAAGGAACTTTTTTCATATTTTAAGCACACTTAGTTTGAAGGATTGTTAGTCATGAATGAGCTGGCGGGAAAAATCTTAAATGGCTATCAATTAGAAGAGGAAATAGGACGTGGATCGATGGGCATCGTGTATCGCGGCAAACAGTTAGCGCTGAAGCGAGAGGTCGCCATCAAAGTACTCTCTCACACTATCACACACGATGCTTCCTATATTGCCCGCTTCATTCGTGAAGCACATATTATGGCTGGCCTCAATCACCCTAACATTGTCCATATCTATGATGCCGGTCAACACAACAAACTTCTTTATTTCGTTATGGAGTTTGTGCAAGGTCCAACGCTCGCAAACCTTCTCTACCTTGATGGTATGATTCCGCAACACCTGGCAACGGAATACGCGGCACAGATCGCTGATGCCCTCGATGTCGCTTACAAAGAGCGCAATGTCATTCACCGCGATATCAAACCCGAAAACATTATGCTCAACCGCTGGGGCAAAATTAAAGTCATGGATTTCGGTCTGGCACGAGCCGTAGGCCTCCAGATTATTACTACTGCGAAAACTCTGGTCGGCAGCATCTACTATGCCTCGCCCGAACAATTAAACGGAGAGGAACTCGACAATCGCAGTGATATTTACGCGCTTGGCGTCGTCCTCTACGAGATGGTCAGTGGTCGCCGTCCCTTCAATGCTCGTACACTTCCTGAACTTATGCAGATGATTACGAGCGGTGTTCTGGAACCACCTCACACCTACAATGCGGACCTTGATCCAGATCTTGAGCGTATTATTCTCACCGCCCTCTCTCTCAATCGTCAACAGCGATATGAAGAGGCGGGCATAATGGCACAGGAGTTGCGAAATTTGCAACTAAAATCGCCTTTAACATCGCCATCCTCCTTAACAAGCAAGCCCAGACACGGGAATTGGGAACAAATTGTGGTCCAACCCCCTAAACGTCCTCAAGCACGTCGACCTCCTGCCTATATAGAAAATTCAGGAGATGCTGAGCAGATCGAGCATAAGGATACACAACCACTTACCGACAAAATACAGAATGGCGCTCATCCACCTCTCCAAGTTTCATACCCTCACACAACACCGACACCGCCTTTACAGGAGATCAACGGCAAAAAAGCGCAATCAGAAAAATCGCTGCTACCTAAATTATCTAAGTATATCGAGAATCGCCGCAGTTGGAACGCTCTACAACGCTTCCTCAGACAAACACCCAATCAGCAATCCCATTAAACGAACGAGGAGCGTCAAACATTTCTTTTTGACGCTCCTCGTTCACGTTCGTTTTGCAGCATTTTGGAGTATGTCTATAACAAAAATAGCATACTTTTTATTATTGCCATCGTTTTCAGTCATACATAGGGCTGTTGGAATAGTTTGTAGGCATTTTCATGCTTCGAATAGTGAAAATACGCTAAAAGGAAATCATTTTGCGCTATAAGCAAAAAGAAAGTATACAGATGGCCTTCACTTTATTGTTGGGGCCTGAAACAAGCCATCATTTACGTATACAAGCCATGCAACACCTTCTCTCACAGCAAAAGGATATTCTTCCTCTTTTACTCCATACACTCAATACATATCCCGAAATCACTGTTCCAGCATGGCCGTGGTCGCCACCTCAATACAATTATATTGGTCGTCTCCTGCTCCAATTGTGTCAGGATGCCCATGTGTCTATCGAAAGCTTGCTCGTGCACTCTTCACTTACACAATCGCCAGGGCCCGTGCTCTGGACAAGCGTGATTGCTGCTACCAACCTGCTTGCTCATGAAGAGCACGAAGCTCTTCTCTGTCAGGGCCTAAAAACTCTCTGGTCAAGCGTTCGCTACACAGCAGCAATGGCATTGGCGGCACAAGCGCGGCATCGGCAATTGCACGAAACAACTCTTACAGAGCTCCAGAACTGTCAAGATGAATACGAAGATTCTCCCACCTTTTTCGCCATCGCGTATGCTCAACTTACTAGCGGTCTAACTGCTGGTTTGAACAGTATCATCGCGTTGCTTCAAACACCCACGCCGAATCCTCTTCAAAAGGCGGCTGTATTCGTGCTCGCGACCGATCCACCTCTTCAGCTCATATCCGCGTACAAAAAACAAATCGTCCTGCATCTTCTTCCACTCCTGTTCTCATCCGACAACGAGATGGCTCAAAATGTGGCGCATGCACTTAGCACTATGACAATGCCAGCCACCCTCAACGGTCTCTATCCTCTACTTGCCACCGCTACGGCGCAACAACAAAATGTATTGCTCATCGCTCTTGAAGAGATGGCCCGTCGACCACGATTACAAAAATCTTTGCGCTATCACAATCACCTTACACACATGCTACCCCTCCTACAAAGCGCGGATGCAACGGTACGACGCCAGACCTGTTATACGCTTGCCGCCATTGGTGGTGAATATGCCACCGCCGTCCTGGGCACAATCGTGCTAGAAAAGAACCATCTCGCTCATGAGTACGCGATCGAGAGCCTGCGCTATCTCTATAACAGCAATCGTGCACCTCTGCGGATAGTCGTCATGCGCTGGCTTTTACAGGCGATGTGCGAAGGCAATGAGGTTGGACAGATGCAGGCACTCGAATCGTTCATCTTTTTATTATGGCAAGCACGCGAATACAAAAGCAGTGCTCAATGGCGAAATATGAGTAAGGAACTTTTGCATCATGAAAGCATTCAGCATGTTCTGCGAAGCCCAAACACTGCTATCCGTCAGAGAGCCATAAAAATGCTTGCCTTTTGCGACAGGAGTCTCAATAGCGCATTCGCATTGCATTCGCTTCTGCTTTGCATGCTGCGCACAGATAAAGATCAATATATACGCGTCGGTATCGTCGTACTCTGTAAAACAATGAAGGCGCGTTGGGCACTACCAGACCTTTTACAAACGCTACTCGATCCTGATACACATATTGCACACACTGTAATCGCTTCTCTGGAGACAATCGCTACAGAGAAGGATACCACTGTTGTTTGCGCACTTATCGAGCTTGCTCATTTCCATACTGCTGTTGACGCTAGTCGTGCCACTTTAGCGCATAAAGCTCTCCTTCTCCTTCAGAAATGGCAAGTGACCTTACCCAGTGGCGATTTTCCTTCAATGAACAAGACAATTTTCCAGGCTTAGTAAAAAGTGTGCGCGATGTTGCATGTTCCCATACAAACCACTATACTATGAAGCAGTAACAGAGGAAATGGGAAGAACGAAACAGGTATGATGAATCTATCGTTATTAAGTGTTGGGATTGCGTTTTTAGCTGGTTTAGCCTCTTTTCTGTCTCCGTGTGTCTTGCCTCTTGTTCCTATCTATCTCGCCCAGTTGGTTGGACAGAGTGTGTATCAAGCACCAAATAGTCATACACCTATGACAAGAGATGCAAATGTAAGCACTATGGGAACAACACGCCTTACTACTTTTGCACATGCAGCAGTATTTGTGCTTGGCTTTACCGTTGCTTTTGTCGCACTAGGTGCGAGCGCGAGCACACTGGGGAGTATTCTACTCCAACATTTTGCCTTCTTGCGTCAAGCGGGAGGTGTACTTCTCATCGTTATTGGTTTATACCTGACCGGCCTGTTGAAGATTCCATTGCTCTACCAGCAAAGACGCTTTTCTTTTCTGCCTTCACGCCCCGGTTATCTGGCCTCGTTGCTCATCGGCATTATCTTTGCCATCGCCTGGTCCCCCTGTGTTGGACCAATCCTCTCCTCAATCCTCGTTTTAGCTGCCAGCACAGCAACGCTTCAAAAAGGTGTTCTGCTTTTGCTTGTCTATTCGTTCGGCCTGGGCATTCCATTTCTCTTGTTGGGTTTGGGCCTCAATCAGTTCAGTCGTGTACTCAAATGGTTGAAACCTCATTTAAACAAGATCGAGATCCTGACCGGTATTATGATGGTTATTCTTGGCATCGTTATTTTCTTTAACATGCTCATCTATCTCAACCACTTCTTCAACCCTATCATCACTATTTGATGACCTGATACCAACAATAAATAACGGGCCTTTGTCTTGTAATGCATCTGGTAAGCTTTTATTCCTACCCTCGCTCGATGTTCTACTCACTTAAGTATAAGTAGTAGAGCATGAGCACAAAAGCGTTCATGCTCTATTGTTGTCCAAGGTCTGCTTTCATCTCCATCTCTAATTCGGCATCAATGAAAACATTTTCACCTCGTGCCAGGCGGAGAACCGTTTCGCGTAAATGGGCAGGTGCCTGGGCGATAATGCAGCGCTCGTGGATCAAACGTTTAATGCGTTGATCAAAATGAAAACGGTCCTCGCAGTGAGGACAGCTATCCAGATGTTGCTGCACAATCGTCACTTCTTCAGCGCTTAATTCGCGATCAATATAGAGATGAAGACGCGCCGTTGTAGAAACACAGTCATAACACTCCATCATTTCATTTCTCCTACACTCGCTCGTCACTTTATCTATTCGTTCATTCTAACATATTCCCTGAGACTTTCATTCCCAAGGGGTTGTGAGATATACTAATAGTGCTTCCACAAAAAGCGGAAGATAGGTGCGGCGCACCTTTTCTAGAGGAGTAATTGATGCAAGAACAACCAGGTGTTAGCGATAGAACTGAAGACCAGGCAGAGCAACAAGAAGCGGCGGAGATGCAGCAGGTAGAGAAGGAGGATTTCGAGGCAGGTCTGTTGGCTCAGTTAGATAGCCTGTATCGCACAGCTTTGCGTATGACCACCAACCCACAAGAGGCTGAAGACCTGGTTCAAGAGACAATGCTCAAAGCGGTTCGTTTCGCACATACCTACCAGCCAGGCACAAACCTACGGGCATGGCTTTTTCGTATCTTGAATACGTCCGCGATCAACCGTTATCGCAAACAAGCAACGCACCCCAATCCGGTCGCCTTGCCAGAAGGCGAAGACTTTTACATTTACAACCAGATCAGGGATTTGAGTGGACAAGAATTGAGTCAAGGTGCGGAAGACACTGTACTCAGTCAATATCTTGATGAAGATGTATACAAAGCTCTCAACGATCTCCCGCCCAACTTTCGCATGGCAGTTGTCCTCGCTGATATCGAAGGATTGTCGTACAAGGAGATCGCCGAGGCTCTGCAAATTCCTATCGGCACAGTAATGAGTCGTATTTCGCGCGCACGCCGCCAGCTACAAAAGTCGTTATGGCAATACGCAAAAGAAAGAGGTTACGTCAGATCGGAAGCTTCCTAACGGGTTGCAACGAGAAACAGTTAATGGTTTCTATCGCCACTCGTGTCACCAAAGTATACGAAATACAGCTAGATACTTTTTATGGCATTGCGGTGAATGATATCGGAGCCGGTGCGAGTCATACGTACAATCACACAACGGCGATCCATTATATCAATGGATCGTGTCACCAATCCTTTTTTTTCGAGGCGCACAATTACTTTAGTTGCTGCCGCAGAACTGACCCCAAGAACCGATGCAACTTCACCTACTAACCATTGCTCACGACGGGCCAGAAAGGTCAATACCTCTAACTGCCGCGGAGTGACACTAGTCGATATCCGGCGCATCATGACCATACGTTTTCTCCTACATATGTAATACTTTTTGCATATACCTGCTATATGCATGTACTACATTGACGTTGCCCTTCCCCAATTCGGGTATCACAGTAGGCAGGAGGAAACATAAAGAGATACGATAGAACGATAGAGTCAAGCAGGCAATTGAATTTTGCCGATCTGCTCTTGTTGCCGCTCAGAGACTAACGCCAAAGCAAAAGAGAATGTACTTCCCTGATCAGCACTATCTGGACTCTCGACCCAGATATAGCCATGCATCGCTTCCAGCAATTGCTTACAGATAAATAGACCCAATCCCGCTCCTCGTGTGGGGCTATTGATATCGCGATCGAGACGAGTAAACCGTTCAAAGAGGTGGCCTTGTTCCACGAGAGGAATACCATAACCGTGGTCACGAACATGAACAATAACCTGTTGTTGCTGCTCTTGCGCGCTAATTTCGATGTTTGTTCCTTTTGGAGAGTATTTTAAGGCATTGTTCAATAAATTCAGCAGTATCTGTCTTAAACGCATGCTATCAGCCGCTACTAGCGTCGTTTCCAGTACATCAACAGTTATTTTTCTCTGCTCGCGCGCACACGTGCTACCTAAAATTTCTAATACGTGCATCACCTCATTCTTTAACGCGACTGGTCGCAGTCGTATCGGTTGCTCCTCGCCAACGCTTACTCGACTCGCATCCATGATATTCTCAACGAGCAACGACAGCTCATCACAGCCACGTTGTGCACGTTCAATAAACTCGTCGATCCTTTCGGGAGGAAGTGTTGTATAGTACTGGCTCAATAATTCGATATATCCCATAACCGCAGTAAGCGGTGTGCGTAACTCATGCGAAGCGGTAACAATGAATTGATCCTTCAGCTTGTCAACTTCCTCCAGCCGCTCTTTCGCCTTAATAAGCATCTCATTCATAAACACATTTTCTAACGTGGCGACACATTGGTTCGCGAACATCTCCAGTACACGCTTTTCTTCCCTGGAGAAGACATGGGGGCGTGTATAATTCAAGAGCAAAACGCCAAACAGCTTTTTATTTTTCTGTAATGGCAACCAGGCGAAAGGATTTTTGGGTGTTACCGGTATCCAGGAGGGGAGATCTACTTTCTCATGGTCACCCTGGAAAAAACGCGCAACCCATTTTTCATTCTCAGTCGTCTGTAAAGATGTGTAGGATGATAAGAAAGACGTATCGCCTGCCCTATGCGCGAACAGAAGTTCTTGGTCTTTTTCCTCGTACCACCATATTTCAGCTTCAGCCTGCGCTGCTTTCGCGGCAGCAGTGGTGTAGATATGCGCGATATCATCGGCTGTTTTAAAGATGTAACTGGGCATAACGGTCAGGCTATAAAAGTTATTGAGCAGGACAGTATGCCGATGCGCGTTCTCATATAGACACGCACTATTCAGAAAAGGGGCGAAGCGCGCGATAAGGATCTGCACTATTTCAAAATCTGGTCCCGCATAGGGCTGCTGGTCACCTCGTTCTCCTAGTATCAGTAATCCGATCGTTTCACCTTGAGCAAGAATAGGGGCGAGTAGGCAATCCTCATAATCAGGAACAACTTCACCTACAAAAAAACGGTCCAGGCCTAGCAGTTTGTCCTCTTCGGTTCGCGTAGCTTCGCTAAGTAGCAATGGCCGACGCGCACCCATAAGTTTCTTCACAATAGGCAAATCTCTACCTATGTATCTTGGAAACTCGCTTTCTTCCATTTGCTCGATGCGGAGTACCTTGCACAGAGATTGCAATAATTGATCACGTGCGGCTTCATTGAGATCATCAGTGCGCTCAGGCGTCAATCGATATAAGCCCATACTTTCATCCAGCATAAATATGCCTACCCGTGGAGTGTTAAAAGCATTCCTGATGGCTGAGACCAAGAGGCCAGCTGCGTTATCCATCTCCAAGGGCTCATCACTCATAAATGTTGTTTTTTCAGCCAACCTCCTGAAACGCAGAATTTCGCTGAAGAAGAGATAATCAGTCAGGCGCTGGGCAAACCACCAGATGATAGGAGAGAGCGCAGCAGTAATTGCTAGCACAGCAAAAAGGAACAGTAGGGCATCAGCAGTACTTCCTTTTTGTGGCTGAAATCCCACACTACATATAGTTACAATAATATAGATTAAAGCTGATATAAAAGCGATACCAACGATACAGGCGACAAATCGCCGTGCATATGTATCGAGAATCAGAATTTGATAACGGAGAATCGAGTATCCGATCAACGGAGGCAATAAACAAAGAGATGCTGAACCCCAACGACCATCAAGCGAGGGGATGCCAAAAATCGTTGGAAGGATTGTGAGTATCAGCAGCGGCACTATGGCGATGACAATACCACCGATAAACAGGCGCATCTGCTGTTTTTCACGTGAAGACAGATTGAATAGATAGGAATATGCCACGATAGCTAACGCACAAAACAAGCCAATAGCAAAGTAAGGGAATCTAATCGAATCAATAAATAGCAAGGGATTGTTGTGCCACCATATATCTAGCATGGCATCGACAGTCAAGACAAAACCTATTAGCGTTAAGACTGTAAGATACACACGCGCAAAGATAGAGGAGGAAGAAGATATTCCATCTTTGGAAAGTTCTGACGAGCGAGTATTAATATAATTTTTAGGAAATGTGAACAGGAAAAACGAAAGAAGTATAAGAGCGATATTACTTCCAGATGTAGCAAGAGCGCTAAAAACTTGGTCGTTAGAGGCTATCTCTACAGCAAAAGTCATTGCCATGGCTAGGCAGAAACAGAAGAGAAGTTTTGCGACTGTTCGGTCTCGTGCATAAACCCAGACAAGTGAACCCATGGAAAAGAATAGTAGTGATGTCAAGGCGGAAAAACCAAATAGTAACCAGGAATTAAAGGTCATAATCCCTATTGTTATAGCATGGTTGACCGTTATTACAAGTAAAACAATATAAGCTACAAGCGCTATTGAAATAATAAAAAAACGTAAGAAGCGCACTGACGTAGAAGTCCAAAAGTTCATGCTCACTCCTTCTTTTTATTCTTCCCTGATAACCACCTCCATCCTATTCTGCAAAACCAAGCAGGAGACGCAATGGAACCGAAACAGTATAGCGAGTTTCTATGATGCGCAAAAGCTCCTGAGCACGCTCTCGATAGAGAAGACTGATACCCAAAGTGGAGATAATTCCTTCATTCAAAGTCTGAATAGACTGCTCACCCGCTTCTACTTGCTGAGCATTCTCTATGCCACTCTTTTTTTCGCGCATAGCAATGATAATGGGTAACGTTTTCTTGTGACGTATAAGATCGGTTTTGGAATTTTTCCTATCCCTCTCCGCACCACTTGACGGATATTGAAGACCTTCTTGTATAAGATGATACAAATCATGACTATCGTTGTCAAGCTGATGTGCTATGCCCAGCAATTTGCCCAGTTGCGCAAGCTGCTGATATGTCTCTTCATCGCTTCCTGCACAAATCGCGCCAGAGACGCAGGCTAGTTTCATCAATGCTCCTGCTTTTTGGGCAGCGATTTCGATACACTCTTCATCTGTAAAATCTTCTACCGACCTGTTTTCCGCCAGCAAATCACGATGTTGTCCCATAGTCGCAACAAGAATAGATTCCTCGAATAGCTGAAGGAGTTGTGTGATTTTCTGAGGAGCAACATTGAGAGAGTGAAGCGACAAAAGAGCTTTTTGTGCAAGCATGAGCAGAGCAGTCGAGACATTCAAGGTTCTGGCAATGCCCAACTCATATACTATTTGTGTTTGATCTTCATCCTCGATATCATCCAAAAGATCAAGGGCACAAAGCACACATTCAACAGCTACAGCAACTCTGTCAGCTACAGCATGATCAATCTCTGGCATGAGCATCAACGCGATCAGAAGCGGAAGTAGTGCCCATAAACCTTCAGGCAATTGCTGGTCTTTTTCCTTTTGAGCCAGCAACTTCCCTGGAACCATGAGTGCCTGCATAGTATCTTGTTTGAGTAAAGGATGCACATCAGTAAGCAATGTATGCAGGCACGCACGTAAATCTTTTTGAAGAGGAGTAAACATATTACTAGTGAACTGCTTGTCATTGTTATCTAGCAAAATGTCGTCCATTTTCTCGAAAACCGGTATTCTTTATTAATTACTATTGCTAAGAACTAAACTACTACCAAAAACTAAGAGATTGTTTTCTCTCTAAAGAATCTGCGGAGAAATGAGGAACTAACTTGGCAATCACTTGAGCTACACGTGGAGAGAAACCTTCACGCATAATAACACTATTGGGGTCCTGAGTGAGCGCACTACGGAGACTTTCATCCTGGGAAACACGGTGCACAAAATCGCGGATCTGTTTTTCTTCCATGAAACGCTGTACCTTTCGAACTGATTAATCACGCTTTTTTGGTTTTTGTACTGCTTAGCATAGAGTAAAATCTTGCGTATGTATGCCATACAGTATATTTTTCTTGCATACAGTTTACTCACTGTATCAGTATCTAGAATAACACAAGATTTTCATTATTTCAAATGGCTATAAGTCAGGGAAACAACAATTAAAGTATTGTTCGTTTTTGTTGGTCGACATTCTCGTATGTGACGAAAAGAGAATTTTACTTGCCTCTATTCCCAATTGAGGCAAGGGACCTACTCTGATTGACGAATGCTACGAATATCTGTAGAATCAAGAGGAAAAAAGGAGAGAGGCGACACATGTCATTGATGAGGGTGCCAGATTGGGATAGTGAGGAGGAAAACTTTTATCAACTACCTGCTGTCGATACGCTTGCTATATTGAGTAGCACGAAGCGGGTTGTCGAGATAGGAGAATCGGTTTGGATCAATCGTGAACATATCGATGCTCTGAGCTATCAGTGGACACATCAAAGAGAACAAGTGGGTCGCTCTTCATCTAAAGCATCATTGTGGGATACGCAATATCATTTTCATGATGGAACGGAACGTACAGTAAACTGGCTACTCGTGCTTGACGCGCTCAATTTCTGCTTCTGGCCTGATAAAGGTCAACCCAAGTGGACGATCGAGTATCACGGTGAAACGCTCGATGGATACTGGGCTGAGGCAGCGGCGATCAAACGCGCGGTTGAAGAAGATGCTATTCCTCTCTGGGATGCGCAGTATCTTAGCACCCTCTCGGAAGATGTGCTTGCCCATATTTTTCGTGGCAATGACGTTATTCCACTGCTGACGCAACGTCTGCACAACGCACGCGAGGTTGGGAGTGTGCTGCTTGAACGCTATAATGGTGACTTCTCAATCGCAATCGAAAAAGCAGGTAGAGATGCGCTTGAGGTCGCACGACTGCTCGCTGAATACTTTCCATCGTTCCACGACATTGCGACCTATCGTGGACAAGAGGTACGTTTTTTGAAACGTGCCCAGATTTATGTCGCGGATCTACACGGTGCATTCGCAGGACAGGCATGGGGTAAGCTTGTCAATATGGAAGGTCTCACTATTTTCGCAGACTACAAGTTGCCGCAGGTACTGCGCCACGCGAAAATTCTAGAATATGAACCCACCCTGGCACGACGCGTCGACTCTCGGGAGTTACTCTCAGCTGGCAGTGAGGAGGAAGTCGAGATACGAGCTAATACGATCTGGGCGTGCGAACTGCTGCGCCAAGCGCTGGAAAAACGGGGCAACCCAATGATGGCGTCTGAAATCGATCAAAAGTTGTGGCTACTGGGGCAACAATCAGAAGATATGCAACCATATCACCGAACACGGACAATATACTATTAATAGTCCAAGTTCATAGCCAGAACTATGCTAGTATTGTATGCTAGAATGTCTATAAGATAAGGTAATAAATATAGCGTATGCAGCTACAGACACTCATTCGCTCACTCGAACAGCCTCCCTTACATATATACAGGGATCATGATATTGTTCCAGATCAGGAGATTACACTGCTTGCGTACGATTCTCGTCGTGTGAAGCCTGGTGGATTATTTGTAGCCGTTCCCGGTACCCATACCGATGGCCGCCAGTATCTTGCTGATGCGGCTGACAGAGGAGCAGTGCTGGCGGTTGGAGAAAAACCTGCGGATGATGCACATGATCTTCCGCTTCCCTATATAGAAGTCTCCAATGTCCGTGAGGCGCTGGCGGACCTTGCGTGTGCTTTCTATCATTATCCCGCACGTCAACTGTGTACCATTGGTATTACTGGCACGGATGGCAAAACGACCACCAGCAATCTCGTGCACACTCTTTTACAAACAGTTGGCAAACAGAGCGCGTTAATGACTACCGCAAATTTTAAAATGGGTGTGCAAGAGTGGGATAACGCAACGCGTCAAAGCACGCTGGAAGCGTTAGAGATTCAGGAATTTTTGCGTCAAGCGCTCGATACAGGTATGACATACGCAGTGGTCGAGGCAACATCACATGGTCTCGCGCTTGACCGTGTGCGAGGGTGCCTTTTCGATATCGGCGTGGTCACAAACATCACGCATGAACACCTGGATTTTCATAAAACTATCGAGGCGTATAGGCGTGCCAAGGCGCGGCTATTCGAGATGCTCGACTCCACACGAGACAAAGGTCTGGGTGTTGACCCGGTCGCCATACTCAATCGTGACGATAGTAGTTACGATGTACTTAAACCTTACTGCCAGGTGCCTATCCTGGATTACGGTATCGATACACCCGCCGCAATACAAGCTGTCGACTTAGAGTTGCACGCGCACAGCACACGCTTTCGACTTGTTGTGCCTGATGGTGAAACGGTGATCGAAACACAGTTAGTTGGACGCTTCAACGTTAGTAATACACTGGCTGCAATTGCCACTGCCTATCACCTGGGTATCGCACTGCCCGATATCGCGCGTGGGCTTGCTACAATCAGTGGTGTGACCGGGCGTATGGAAAACATTAATGAAGGTCAGTCGTTCAGCGTCATTGTCGACTACGCTCACACGCCGGATAGCCTGGAGAAGGTGATCGCGACCCTACGTCCAATCACAGCAGGCAAAGTCATTGTGGTTTTTGGGTCAGCAGGTGAGCGCGACGTACAGAAAAGGCCAGTTATGGGCCGAATTGCCGCTGAAAAAGCCGATTTTTTTGTGATTACTGATGAAGATCCACGCGAAGAAGACCGCGAAAAGATCTTGCGGGAGATAGCCGCTGGGGCTGAACACGTGGGGAAGCAGATCGGTCGGGATTTCCTTTGTATCGCCGATCGCACTACAGCCATCGCCACCGCGTTTTCACATGCACAGAAGGGCGATACAGTCCTGCTCGCGGGTAAAGGGCATGAGCAGAGTATTATTATGGGCAGAGAAAAGGTACCGTGGGATGATCGACAGGTGGCACGTGCGCAATTGAGAAAGGACAAGAAAGCATGAATGCGAATCCACTGTGGCTGCTTGGACTATTTTTACTCACTCTTGTCGTATGCGCTGGCACGAGCTTTATTTTATGCCGCGTTGCGATGGCGCTTTTCCCCAAATTTCGCAGCGGCGAACACAAACCAGGCACGCATCGACCCGATATTTCAGTTGGTGGACGTGAGATCAGGTCCATCGAATTGCCCCTGGTTGGAGGACCGGCATTTACATGCGCAATGCTCGCGGTAGGCATTGGCGCGGGCTATTTTTTCCATTTTCAGCACGACCAGTGGATACTGCTGCTGATCAGCCTGGGGGCAACTACCTGCTATGCCCTTGTTGGCTTCATTGATGACTGGCGCAAAGTTTATAGTAAAGAGGGTCTCTCGGAGATCGCGAAGTTTTCTGGTGTCTTCCTGACAGGGGCGATAGCAGCGGCGCTCTACTTTTTCTTCTTGCCGAAAAGTGGTCAGATGTCGTACAGCTTCTGGAAAGATTTACCTATTCTCAATACAATTTTTTGCCCCCATCCAGTTGCCAGTAATCCTAACGTCTGCCTTGTCACCGGCAATCCTATTTCCTACTACGGTTGGCTGATCTTTCTGATGCTGCTTACCGGTTTTGTTGGCAGTTTCACCTCTGTCTCTGTCGATTTCAGCGATGGTCTTGATGGTTTAGCTGGCGGCCTGGTCTTCAGCGCTTCGTTAGCACTGGGCATTGTTGTCGCTGGCCTTATCGGCAAGGAGCCAAATGGCATTGTGTTAGAGATATTAGCGCTGCTGGGTGCTGGCGCTGTGCTTGGCTACCTGCCCTGGAACTGGCCCTCCGGCTGGAGCGCGCGTCGCAACAAAACAGCCAGGCGCGCCAAAATTTATATGGGCGATTGTGGGTCTTTAGGGCTGGGCGGTCTGTTAGCTATGATCGCTATTTTCTCGCGCAATGAAACGCTGTTGATTATGATTGGGGGCGCATTTGTGCTGGAAGGGCTATCCGCCCTGATCTCTGCGCGTCTGCTTACACCGTTTTTTCGCAGACACCTCAAAATTCTCCGTTTCGCAAATACGAGCACGTTCGTGCCACATACCGAGTTCCCACTACCTTTTCTCGCAACCCCTCTTCATCACCACTTTGACCTGCTCGGCTGGGATCGCCGCCGCCTGGTTTATGGTAGTTGGGCCCTTGGAGCTTGCTTCGCTATTCTAGGAATCATGGTTGGTCTCGCCCCATTTCCCTGGGAACGCTATATAGGACGTTTTATAATTGTTTTGCTGGCCGCCATTGTCTGGTCCAGCGGTTCCTGGTCGAAAAGCTACTTCGTGGGTAAGTATACGTCTCCATCTTCAACATCACATGCGCGCAGGCATCGCCTGGCGCTCTATTATGGCTATCCATTTCAAATTATGAAACTGCGCCTCTACCATATGGTCGAAATTATCGAGGCCAGCGAAAACGTGATCGAGACGCCAGCCGAGGAACTGGCGCTCTGGCAACGTATGACGATCTTCGATGCGCGCGCGATGCTTGGGCTCTACTGTTATCGCGCTGGCTACTACCCGGCGGCATTGGCCCAATGGAACAGTATTCCTGAACGCAATCGTATCCTGCGACCAGAGATCGCGCACTTACTGCAAGAGGTTGAGGGTCGTCTCTCGCTCGAAGAACAGGTCACACAACCTATGCGTCGTGATGCTATTCTGCGTCAGGAAGAACCTATTCTCGCAGGCAATCTTCCACCTGCCGATCTACCAAATCCCTATGAGCCAGTCCAAAGCGAGAATGCACCTTCCAAACGCATTCTACCATGGGAAGAGCAAGAAGCTGTGCCTGGCAAAGATGCAGATGACAGCGATGATGTCAATGAGGAACAGCAACCTAGCGTATCTCGTTAGTCTGTGTGATGGCGCTCTCATGTGATGTTCTAGAGGACTTGCTATGAAAGCGAGCGCGAAACAAGTTCCAGTCGCTGGCGCGCCTGAGCTTCACTGTCGGCATCACTGAGTCTTTGCGCATACATTACCGCACGTGTGAGCATCGATTGCAGGCTTATCAAACCCGCATGTCCTTCGAGTTGTATCGAAGCCTCAATAGCGACCTGGATAGCTTGCCGCAAATCTTGTGTTTCCCCGGTAGCCTCTAGATGCTCAAAGGCCTCAATCCAATCGTCGATGCTCCCCGACGATCGATGAACATAATACGTGGCAATCATACGATGAATACGACTGCGTTCTGCGGGCGGTAAGCAGGAGAAGGCAAAACGACGAATTTGTGAATGGATCGAGTAGACACTTCCATCAAACTGGATAAACGAGGTTTGCACGAGCTCATCGCGAATCGATCGCCAGTGTTGCATATATGCTGTTGGCGTCGTATTGTCATCAAGCGGTTGCGTGCCATGTCCGGCTTCATATGCTAGCGAAAACGTTTCAGAGGTTAGAAGTATATTGATCTGCTCATGACCAAAAGGCAAGCGGAAAGCCGCCAAACAAGACAAAAGCAGACGTGCTGGCGGTGTGAGACGATAGTATGCTACGCTCAATACAGCATGGATGCCCGCGAGAGGAGTACTGCGTAAATCGTCACGGATCTCCTCAAGAGAGCGTGTGGCAGCTTCGGGGGTATACAGGTAGCCACCGATGGAATGAGCGGTGCCAAAGATTAGTTCTGCACCAAGAGGATAGCCATCTAGCAACGTACACAACTCTTGCAACACAGCCTGTTGTTTGGCATTATCCAAGCGAATGCGCTGATCAAGGCCACTTGAGCCGGCCAATTCTTTAAAGAGTTGGAACAGGTCGCCATCGGTCATCTTCTCGATCTGGTATTCGTACCAACTCAAACGAAGACCGTCAACGAAGGCACTATTGGCGGGATTTGAACGAGAAGTCACGAGGATCGTCGTTTCTGACGGAAGTGAACCCAGAAAACGCAGCAAAGCAGCGAGTTCTATTTTATCTTTTATCTCATCCAAACCATCTAAAAGTAACAGACAGGGCAATTCTCGATTCGCCAACGAGCGGAAGGCGCTCACCACCACACTCAGGCGATATTTCTCATCCGCAAGCAACACGTTATTCACGGAAATGTGCAAGCGTTGCATGATTTCCAGCAACACATCATGTAAGGATTTTCCATTTTGGAAGGAAACGCCAACAATGCCACCTTGAAACTTTCCACGATTGCGACGTACCGCTTCATACGCCAGCGCACTTTTGCCGATACCAGCAGGTCCGGTGAGAATAATATGTGCGTGATTCTGCTGGCTATTTCTATCATGGTAAGAATAGTCTTGCGAACCGCCGCTAGATGGATTGAGCAATGCATCGAGTTCATGCAGTTGCTTTTCGCGCCCGACAAAGAGGGTAGGAGGGCTGAGATACGCCAGGGGGTGCGCGTGTTCATCCTCATCGGAGGCAGCGATGAGCGCTACCGGACCTTCATCGCCTTCTTCAATCTGACGATAAAGAACGGGGATAAACCAGCTCCGTTGTTGCATGGGTAGCATAGCCTGACGTGAACGCGCTAACGCTTCTTCTAACGTGCGACCATTTGCGAGTGCCTCGTAAAAATGGTACATAAACGTCGGACTGAGATCATCTTGCAGCGAAAAAGGCATGGCGACAACCGCCGGCACCTGCCCAGTAACTAACGCAGTCGCCAGGGTCGCGTCAACAGCACTGCGTTGCTGGTGTACACCCTGCTTCGTGAGTGTCGCTGTCTCACACGCTGAAAAAACGGCCAGGCGTACATCGCTGCTCAGCAACACGTTACGTAGGGATTGTGTATCGATGAAGCTATTGCAGCCACTTTCGTCACAAAAACTGAGGTATGTTTGTGCTTGTATATGGCCCAGAGCAGTGCCGCAGGCACTACATCTGCGTGCATCAGGTAGATTCATTGTCTTACAGTCATCGGCAGGACAAAGCCGTCCGTGGGCACCATGACCATCGAAATGAACAACATAACACGGCAGTTCGGTGCGATTATCGTCGAAAATGCTCGCGCCACCATACAGATTTAAGTAGCGCACAAATTCTCCAAAGGTTGGTGGCTCCAGACGGTCAAGTAGAACCTGCCCATTTTCACACAGCGGCGCGAGCCCACGCTCCATGGCGTCGAAGCTACGTTCCGTCTCTAACAAAGGGCAATTGGAGGGCGAGGAACCAACGTAGAGTACACGAAACGGTGGTCGCACAGGCAATTCACATCCCATGGGGGTATCTGAGCGTAAGAGCACACGGGTAAGCGTAAAAATGCCGGAGACCAGCAGAAAACGATTGCCATCGTGCAACAACTCCCACGGATATCGAATAAATTCTTCACAGCCCTGCTCGAAAATCAATGAAAGAGCGACGGTTCCGCGCCGTTTCAGCGTGCGTTGAATAATCTCCTGTAACAACGATTGGACGGAACGTATAACAGGTACATCACACGTTGTTTCACCGATCCTCTGTGCACCACATAAAGCAGAGAACAGATGACAACCGATATCACGTAATTGCTGATCTCTGCTGTCAAGACTGTCCAACTTCTTTTGCAGTGCTGTTATTTGCCGAGCGGTATAAGGGGGGAAAAACGGACCACGAACAGTTCTTCTTGACCAGTTTTCCTTGATTTCTACTTCATACGAGCTATCTTCACGCCGATGTATTCGTATGCTAACAGTTTCGCCCATGAACTTTTACGCTCACTCCTGCATCCCATTGCATGGTGAAAGGACATGCAATAGTGTATATTTATTCTCCCCAGAATAATTCAACTTTGCCAAAACGTACAAGATCACCCACTTTAACCCCCGCATCTTCCAGGGCCTTCGTTACACCTGCACGCTCTAACATCACCTGGAGACGATCCATACTCTCTTCGCTATCCTGATTCGTCATACCGACCATACGCTCAACGCGTTTGCCGCGTACGACAAACACATCACGCTCACGAGTCACGGTGAAGGCATCATCAGGTTGTGGACGCAGCACAGTCGTTTCATCACCTGAAACAACTTCCCTTGCGGCTCGTTCCGCCTCTTCTCTTTGAATCTCCTGCAAACGTCGTGATGCATATGCCATCAATTCGGACGTGCCCTGCTGAGCGACCGCGGAGATAGCGAAAACAGAATATCCGGCGGCCTGTGCTTTTGTACGCACCAGCTCCCAATTTTCCTGGGCCTCTGGTATATCAATTTTGTTTAAAACGACGATTTGTGGTCTGCGCCCCAACTCATCGTTGTAATCCTTTAGTTCTTGATTGATCATCTCGAAATCTTGCCACGGATCACGATCGATCGCCGCTCCATCGAGGAGATGAATAAGCAAGCGCGTACGTTGGATATGACGCAAAAAGTCATGACCCAGCCCAACTCCTTGCGCAGCGCCCTCGATAAGACCTGGAATATCGGCGAGCACAAAGCTGTAACTATCTCCACGTTGCCCACCTTCGACAACACCGAGATTAGGCTCCAATGTTGTGAACGGATAATCGGCGATCTTCGGTTTTGCTGCGGTCACAACGGAGAGTAACGTCGATTTACCAGCATTTGGATAGCCGACCAGACCCACATCCGCGATCAAACGAAGCTCTAAATTGAGTTCGCGTTCCTCTCCCGGTTCACCTTTTTGTGCTTCTTTCGGAGTCTGGTGCGTCGCGGTCGCAAAGTGGGTATTTCCTAATCCGCCACGCCCACCGCGCGCAATCATCACGCGCTGCCCATTTTCTACCAGATCCGCGATCAATTCATTGGTTCGGGCATCACGAACAATGGTGCCTAGCGGAACCGGTAGTGTGACATCATCTCCTTTAGCTCCATGCATCTTTTGACGAATACCAGCTTCGCCGGAGCTAGCAACAAAACGTTGATGGTAACGATAATCAACCAGGGTATTTACACCTGTCGTCGCTTCAAAGTAAATGCTGCCCCCTCTACCACCATCACCACCGTCGGGACCGCCAAATGCGGCAAATTTCTCACGGCGAAAATGCATGGACCCATCGCCACCACTGCCCGCCTTGACATATATTTTTGTATGATCGTAAAACATTTCTATCCTTCAGCTTAGATATACCCCACTACCCACTGCACATCCTCATCACGTTTTTCAATCCCCAAATTTAGAGCGGATGATGGCATAGATACATTTATATTAGAATATTCCAACTGAATCTATTGCAGTCTATCGGGGCCTATTGGAGTATATCACAAAGAGAGCCAACATAGAATGCTGGCTCAGCATGTAGGAAGGCTAGAAAATGCAAAATGATCAGGGCCTTACATTCCAGCTTCCATACCCATGAGGAGCACTTTCATCGCATTGACCATTTTGATAGCTACAATAGGTTCCAGATATAGAACCATCGCTTGCCACCTGTCCCTGAAAGAAGAGATCTAAAAAACCACCGGATTCTGGTACGAGAAACTCGACGCTGCCGCTACTTGTAATGGTGCCATTAAAATTTCCATTGCCAATCAAGCCAGGCCCAAGCGTCAGATAGCCGGAGATAGTGCTCTGTTGCTGACGGAATGGAGATAGACTCAGTGAAGATTGTACGGAAGCCGGTGTGTTGTGAATGGTACCATTATATTCCGATGCCAGTGCAGGAAAACCAGATGATGATCCTGATGTCGGAGTTGGCTGGGACGTCGATACGGGCGAAGGTGTTGGCGTAGGTTGCAGGCCTGGTGTCGGTGTACTAACCTGTGGCGTTGGCACACTTGCCTGTTGTGTCGCAGGTTGGGAGGTAGGTGCGCTAGTCGCTTGAGACACAGGCGTCTGTACTTGAGCAACTGGAGTGTGTTTTTGTGGAAGGGCAGTGCGGCCTTTAGAGACTTCTGTAGATATTTTTGTTGTAGCATGTACAGTCAGACTTGTCGACTGCTGCGCACGTGTTAAAGTATATGTGCCCAGACTAATACCAATTAATAATCCTACCAGGGCTAAGGCAACAAGGCTGTAGATTGTCTGGACATTTTTCTTCTTCTCACGCTTTGTCTCTTGCGCAACTGACCCCACAGGTAGAGGAGTGACAGGAGGGAACACGGGCGGAGTATTATCAATAACTACAGTCGCCGCATCGAGCACGAGGTCGACATCACGGTCAGAAATATCGCCTTTAAGAACCACGGGTGTGGACACCGGCGTTGTCGCTACTTGCTTCTCTTCATTTTCCACATGATGAGCCGCGAGGATGCGCCAAAATTCTTCAACCGTCGCGAAACGATCGTTACTGTTGACCGCCATCGCGCAGTTGATTGCGTCCGAAACATCCTGTGGAACATCTTGCACCAGTTCATGAACAGAAAGCAATGGGTCCGGTCGATTCCCACTCAAACGCGTAATGCGATAGAGCGCCTCTATCGGCACTTCACCGGTGAGCAGTGTGTAGAATGTCGCCGCTATACCGTAGATATCCGTGCGTGTACTGGTATCTCGTATGTATTGTTCAGGAGCGCCATACCCCGGTGAACAATGGCGAATTGCTGTAGTCGTCGAGTCCTTGTCATACTCTTTCGCGATGCCAAAGTCGACCAGCACTGATCCTTCGCCAGAGATGGGGATAATAATATTGGCGGGCTTGATATCACGATGAATGATGGGTGGATTTTGAGCGTGCAGATAAATGATCGCGTCGATAATTGGTCGCATCATACGCAAAACTTGAGGTAAAGAGAAACGTTTGTCAAGTTGCTGCAAACGCAACTGCTCCAGGTTGGGACCTTCGATGTAATCCATGAGCATACACACACGGTTATGTTTTGTATCCTCAAAGACTCGATAGACGCGCGGCAATGACTGGTGATCCAGCCTTTTCAGAATTTCACCTTCAAAGGCAAAACTCTCCCGCTGGTGTCTGTCTGGATCAACTACTTCTTTCAGAGCGAAGACATTTCCCTTCACACGTCGATCTCTCACTTTATAAACAGCACCAAACCCACCTTGCCCCAACAAATCTTCAATGATATAGCGATCTCGAATCGCTTTACTTCTGGGAATTTTTGTCTGTAGCTCTTGCATCCCTTCACCTCAACATAAAGTAGTTATTTACACTTTATTTACAAGGCATGATTATACGCGAACAAAGGGTATAAAAGCAAGCCCATTTACTGAATGCTACTTTCTGCATTTTCAAACAAACTGTGCAGAAAGTTGCAAAAACAAGCATGAATCAACTCTTGATCAGTTCTTGTTCAGCAACTGATAATGGAACTTTGTGCATATGACTTTCGGATGTAATCAGGCGTGCACTCCGTTGGTACGTGATAAAACCCCAGATCGATTGAAAAAGGACCAGGAAGCGATTACGGAATCCGATCAGGAAAAAGATGTGCACACCAAGCCAGAAAGCCCAGCCCGGAAAACCTGAAAACTTAACCTTCCCCAGGTCAGCGATACCGTAACCACGCCCGATTGTCGCCAGATTTCCTTTATTTTTATAGTGAAATGGCGTCCCACTTTGGGGTAGTCCCATCACTTTATCCTTCAGGAGAGAAGCGACATACGCGCCCTCTTGCATAGCCACAGGGGCAATGCCAGGAACCGGCTTTCCGTCCTGCGTCACAGATGCCGTATCACCAATCACAAAAACGTTGGGGAAACCAGGCAAGGTGAGATCAGGATTCACCTTCACGCGACCAGCGCGATCTGTTTCGGCCTGCAACCATTTTCCCGCAGGTGACGCAGCTACTCCCGCCGTCCAGATAACGGTCTTCGCGGGCAACAATGTGCCGCCAATCACGACACCATCCGCGTTCGCGTCCTGCACAGCCGAATTTGTGCGTACCTCGACACCTAATTTGTTCAGTGCCTTATGGGCTTCCTTCGCCAGCTTTTCATCGAACGCGGGCATGATGCGTGGCAAGGCTTCCACCAGGATTACGCGAGCCGAATGTGGGTCAATATTACGGAACTCGGATTGCAAAGCGGTATGAGCCAGTTCCGCGATGGCACCAGCCATCTCCACACCGGTGGGACCGGCGCCAATCAATACAAACGTCAGCAGGGCATCCAGGCGATCTGGATCTTGCTCGTTCTCTGCCTCTTCAAAGGCCAGTAACATTCTCTGGCGCAGTGTTGTCGCGTCCGTGATCGTCTTCATGCCAGGCGCATATGGAGCCCATTCGTCGTGTCCAAAGTAGCTATGAGTGGCCCCGGTCGCGATCACGAGCCAGTCATAGGCTATCGGCCCGTCATTTGTCAGCACGTATTGCTTTTCACGATCAACGCCAGTTACTTGCGCCAGTAGGACTCTTGTATTCTTCTGACCACGCAAGATGTGGCGGATAGGTGCTGAAATATCAGCAGGTGATAGTACAGCAGTAGCAACTTGATACAGAAGAGGTTGAAAAAGATGATGATTATTGCGATCGATCACTGTCAGGTTCACTGATGCATCATGCAAGGCTTTCGCCACCTGCAAACCAGCGAAACCCGCGCCAACAATAACAATATGAGGTTTTGAAGGCAGATTTGTGCTGGTCATCGCTGCTGATGTATGTGTAATAGCCATAGTAGTTGTCTCTTTCCCACTGCCTCGGCTCAGAGACTCTCGTAGGTTCACCACTGAACTATTCTAAATTATGCTGTTATAAGTGGACCTATTGCAAAGGACCCCTGCATATTATAAGCCACTCTCGCGCTCTGAGCCAACCCAACTATAGTCCGTGAGAAGAAAATACTTACACTTTTTGTCTCTATCCTCTTCTTTTTGTACGTACCATAAGAGAAGTTCGATGAAATGTTCACTACAAAGACGGTAGAGACGTTTTTTTCGAGTCATTGATTTTCAACATTTTTATACTTCCAGACCTGGATACATGGTTGATTATGTCTAAACTCACTCACATGATTACGAAATGCATTTCTTTCTTTTTTAAGACAAGTATCAAACTTTTACTTGTCTTCTGGCTGCATGAGAGCCTGTCCAAAAAACGGACACAGTCGTTCGTCAAACGAGAAGTGCACTCACAAATGGACGCTTTCCTCGCGATGGTCAGCCATGAAATCCGCACACCACTTACCAGTATTCGCGGTAATATCCAACTGGTGAGAAAACGTCTGAAAGGCAGCAGCGAGAAAAATCAAGCCACCAATAGTGATCTACAACGCACTCTGCAAGAAACGCAGCAGTTATTAGAACGTATCGAACAGCAAGTCAATCGTCTGACCAGGATTATCAATAGTTTTCTGGAAAGTGCACGCATATCTACAAACAGTATGGACCTCCTTTTTGAGGTCTGCGAATTCAATACGCTGCTGCAAGATGTTGTGCGAGATTCGCGTTATCTCCCTGATACAAGAGTAGTCGAAGTACATGCAGCAAAAGAAGCACAATTTTTAGTCATGGCAGATGCCAGCCGTATTAAACAGGTAATTGTTCATTATCTTACCAATGCCCATAAATTTTCACCTGCCGATACTGTTATAGAAATTTCTTTGACCGGCAACGAGCAGCAGCTTTATTGTCATGTACAAGATCACGGGCAAGGCATTCCTCCCCATGAACATAAACGTATCTGGGATCGTTATTATCGTGTGCCAACTATCACAACGTTAAACGGCAGCGAAATGGGTTTGGGTCTTGGCTTACATATCTGCCGCACTGTTATTACCCAGCACAATGGGGCTGTTGGTTTGGAAAGTACACCAGGGCAAGGCTCAACCTTCTGGTTCATGCTTCCTCTCTTCGAGAAAAACGGTGAAAATATATAGCCAATATACTGGATTGCTCATTTTCGCTTTCTTCTCTTCCCACTCTTCGACCCATACTTGTGAAAAGATGAACCGCAATTTTCTTTGTATTCATCATGCAGGACGAAGCTCTCAAGAAGCAACTCTTGAGATAGATGCAGCGTAAAAAGAGAAGAACATATAGCTTTATGTATAGGGCAAACAATACCTTTACTGTGTCAAATTGAAAAAATAGATAAAAATGTAGAGCAGCCAAATAGAAATATGAAAAGACGAAGTTTTCTTACCGCATCCCTTTTGACTACAGCAGGCATCGGATTAGCTGGAATCGGTACCGATTTTTACGCCCACGATGTTGAACCGAATTGGTACGATATCACGCATATGCGGATACGCCTACCAGGACTGACACCAGCTTTCCATGGCTATACATTCACACAAATCAGCGATCTGCACACAGATGAAACCTTTATGACGCCTGATCGTGTCAGTGAGATCGTTACGACCGTCAATAACTTGCAGTCCGACCTGATCATTTTTACCGGTGATTTTGTTACATTTTTGCTACCCAGTTCTGCCGATGCTATAGCGCCGCTGAGCAAACTAAAGGCAGTGGATGGTGTGCTCGGTATCTATGGCAATCACGACAGTTGGATGGGGTGGATCGACGATGTGCGCAAAATCGTTCGCGCGAATAACATTCATGAGCTGGTTGATGATGTCTTTACATTGCGGCGTGGCAATGAGATGCTGCATTTTGTCGGCATGGAAGACCTGTGGCCCACGAACGAAGGTACGCCAGCATCTGTCTGGAGCCATCAAACCCTGCTGCAGCAACTTAGTGCGCGCTTACCCTCTACAGGTGCGGCTGTTTTGCTTGTCCATGAACCAGATTTCGCCGATGTGGCAGCGACAGAGTCACGCTATGGTCTGCAAATCTCCGGCCATTCGCATGGCGGGCAGGTTAGTATCCCATTTCATGGTCCCTTTAGAACTCCACCACTTTCACGCAAATATCCAAGTGGGATGTATCACATTAACAATTTAACGCTTTATACCAATCGTGGTCTTGGCATGGTGGAACCACAGATTCGCCTCAATTGTCGACCCGAAATTACTGTTTTCACGCTCTCTTTGTAAGTGTAGGCTGTACTTCCACCAAATAGACGTACATACGTATCATCCAACGAAGGGAATATTCAATGGCCGAAGAATATCCTCATTTTCTTGAGCCAATGCGCAACGCTTTCCAGCGAGTAGCACAGGTCTTTCATCGGCATCACACGCTCACGAACATATTTTGGGAAGAGGTAAAGGCGGCATTACTCGCCACAAATTTTGGCCCTACTGCAAGCCTGATAATTGTTCAAAGGCTGCAACAAAGAGCTTTGGACGAACATATCTATTCGAGCGCAGAACTTTATATGGTTTTACGGCAGGAATTGCTTGCTCTACCTGGCACATCATCCACATTGCGCTCTCCAGCACAATCTCCATTGGTAATTGTCATTATGGGAGAAAAGGATTCAGGAAAAACGACGAGTGCAGTAAAACTGGCTTATCGTCTGGCGAATGAAAGACAGAAAATACTGCTGGTCGCGACCAACACGGCTCGATCTGACAATACCAATTATCTCGATGCGCAGATACAAAAGATTAATGCACGTCTTACTCGTCAACAGGATACAGCTAATAGTAGGGGTGTCGTTCACGATGCGTTACAAACAGCCATTGCGGACACGTACAACACTGTCATTGTAGATACTACAGCTCCACTGGCGACGGAAGAAAGACATCTGGCGAATCTGCGTGATATCAACAAAATTATTCAGCAAATTATGCCCGATGCTCCCTATGAACTCCTGGTCGTTCTGGATGCCGAACAGGGGCTTAATGGATTACTGCAAACACGTCAATTGGGCAGTGAAACTGGTCTGACAGGCGTCATACTCACCAGAATAGATAGAAGTGAAAAGTGTGGTTTTGCGTTTGCTGTAGCGGATGACTTAGCGGTGCCTATAAAATTCTTGGGCACGGGGGAAGGAATAGGAAATCTCTTTCCATTTGACCCAAAAGGTTTTATTGCAGCGTTATTTCAAGATAGATGATCAAAATAAGATGCAGCACCTTATAGGTAGGGGAGGGGATATAAATGAACTTACCTGATAGAAGTAAGTATAACACCAATCACATTGGCAATATTAGCGAAGCAGCAATTACCACCCGATTCTTACAACTTGGTTATGTCGTACTCCTTCCTCATGGAAGAAAACAGAGATATGATCTTGTCATTGAGGATAGTGAAGGGCAGCTTTGGCGCATCCAATGTAAAACAGCTCGGATACAAGACAATGGGACAGTAGTAGCATTTGATACCGCAAACCACAATATGGCATTAAAAGACAAATCTATGCGGCATTATCGAGAACAATGTGACTACTTTGCTGTTTATTGCGAGGAACTTAGCAAAATTTATCTCTTACCAGTTAATGAGGTAGGCACTACTAGAGCAAATCTTCGACTAGTTCCAGCAAAGAACAATCAGGGGAAAAATGTGCGATGGGCAAGGGATTACGAACTCTAAATAGAAGGAGATGCGAGTGGAATTGCTTGGCAAAGGCAAACATGATACCAATAGCAAGGGAGATATTAGTGAAGCAGCTATTATCACCCGATTTCTACAATCTGGCTACGTCGTCCTTACTCCCTATGGAGGGAACCAAAGATACGACTAGTTATTGAAGATGCTGAAAGGAAATTCTGGCGTATTCAATGTAAATCAGCTTGGATTTCTGAAGAGGGTACTGTGCTTAAATTTGATACAGCTAACCATAACGTTACGGGAAATAATAGAAAAACACGGCACTATCGGGAACATTGCGAATATTTTGCTCTTTATAATGCAGAACTTAATAAAGTTTACTTAGTCCCTACTGATGAAGTTGGAACAACAAGGGCAAATCTTCGACTACTGCCACCAAAAAAGAAAAATCAGTATGGATATAGAATGGCAACTGATTATGAACTATAAAGTTTGACCAGATTGATTACAAGCCAGAGATGGGCCCAGCTGGGATCGAACCAGCGACCAAGGAGTTATGAGCTCCCTGCTCTAACCGCTGAGCTATGGGCCCTGATAGAACGCATTCTACCATAGCTCGTGTCGATTGTGAAGAGGGTATGCAACAGGTACTGGAATGCTTTTCGCTCTTTTTTGAAACATTGGGAAGCGGTTGAACTCGCTGGTGGGGCTGATTCAATTAATAGGATGGCAGTATATCATCACACGTTTTGAGCAAATATTGCAGGCTTGCGACTTCACTAAAGTGCTGACTATGCTATACTATGAGAGAGCTATGTGAGTAATGTTCAATTTCCCGACACATAGAACGAAAATGTCGTTCTGAGGATGAACACGAATGAGGAGTGGAGGAACTTGTGAAACATGAGAAGACGTGGCAACAGATTCTCGTGATCCCTCTCAATCCCAATTGCAGTGAACATCAACGTATTTACGGAGCACAGCTACCTCTGTCCACTGAGCAGAGGCGCGACGACATTTTCGTACAACACCATTCTGCTACACAACTGCTAGATTGATGGGAACCGTGCTGTGCTCTGTGCATACAGTGCGGTTCCTATTTTTCAAGGAGACATTCAAAGATGAATGAAGTCACGATTCGAATAGGAGGCGAGTCTGGCGAAGGGACGATCTCCGGTGGAGATATTCTTGCGCTAGCTTCGGCTCGCTGGGGGTATCATGTTTATACCTTCAGAACGTTTCCCGCCGAGATTCTCGGTGGGCCTTGTATGTTCCAGGTACGTATCAGCGACAACATCGTGAAATCTATGGGTGATTATGCCGATGTGCTGATTTGTCTGAACAAAGAGGCATATGACCGCAATATCGCCGACTTACGTCATGGCGGTGTTCTGATCTATGACCCCTCGGATTTTACACCTGAAGCCAACGACTATATCACGTACGCGATCCCATTTAACGAGATTGCGCGCAAAGAGGTACAACTCTTCCAGACAAAAAACATGGTCATGCTCGGTGCAATTTCCGGCCTGTTCGGACCTCCACTCGAAGCCATTGTCCAGGTAGTGCAATCCAAATTATCGCGGTCGCGCAAAGCAAGTTCAACCTTGATGGAAAAGAATATGCTTGCGCTAGAGACCGCGCAAAAATATGTCAATGAGCACATCGCCAAAAAAGATCCTTATCAGCTTGGCGCGGTAGAAAAAGCGGACCGTGTCGTGCTGAACGGGAATCAGGCGGTTGTCGCGGGTGCATTAGCGGCCCAATGTCGCTTCTTCGCGGGCTACCCTATTACACCTGCAAGCGACATTATGGAAGGGCTGGCGAAAGAACTGCCCCAGGTGGGTGGCACGTTCATGCAAGCTGAAGATGAAATGGCCGCACTGGCTTCGGTGCTTGGCGCATCCTATGGCGGTGTGCGTGCGATGACCTCGACCTCTGGTCCCGGGTTTTCTCTGATGGCCGAGTTGATTGGTCTGGCATCGATGGCGGAACTGCCGGTCGTTATCGTGGACGCCCAGCGCGCTGGTCCCAGCACGGGCATGCCGACTAAAATGGAACAGTCGGACCTGAGCTTTGCGCTCAGTGCCAGTCATGGCGATACCCCGCGCATCGTTATCGCGCCCACCAATGTAGCCGATTGTTATGAACTGATACAGGTTGCTTTCAACGCGGCTGAACGCTACCAGATGCCTGTACTCTTCCTCTCTGATCAATCGCTCACCGCTCGTGTGGAAAGCGTTGAACGGACCGTGTTCAAACCAGGCGAGATTCAGCAGCGTCTCACATATAACGATGCTGAACATAATGGACATAGCGAAACGGGCCAGGAGCAGATTCTGGTTGGTGTCGGAGCGGAGTCCCAAGGTTTTGCGCGTTACGCCAATACCGATACGGGTATTTCGCCCATGAGCACACCAGGAGCGGGGGCACGCGCGTATGTCGCGACGGGCCTGGAGCACAATGCATTCGGCAATCCGGATTACGAAGAAGAAGATCATATATTCATGATGGAGAAACGTTTCCGTAAGTTGCGCACAGCCGCTTTAGAGATGCCACAGCCCGAGCGATACGGAGACGCGGAGGCCACGATTGGCATCATCGGTTGGGGCTCGACGGAGGGAACGATTCAGGAAGCGGTAGATCGCGCGCGCGCCAAGGGATATAGAGTTGCCGCGCTACATCCCAGAGTGCTCTCGCCTTTGCCTGATCAAGCCATGCAGAGCTTTATCAATTCGGTTGAGAAGGTGATCGTTCCTGAATGCAATTATTCTGGTCAGTTGGCAAATCTATTAGGCGCGAAATACGGTTTGCAGGCGATTCGTGTGAACAAATTCGGTGGTATCCCTTTTACCGCGGGCGAGATTCTACGAGCCATCGAGGAGGTTGGCTAAAACTATGGCACAGGCAGTTATCAATCCGACTCCAAAAGACTATAAAAGTGATGTAAAGCCCACGTGGTGTCCTGGATGTGGTGATTTCGGCGTGCTCAATGCCACCTTCCGTGGCCTGGCGAGTATGAAGCTTCCTACCGATCAGACCGTGGTTGTCTCTGGCATTGGCTGCTCCAGTCGCTTTCCGCACTTTATGAAAACGTTTGGGTTTCACAGCGTCCATGGTCGCGCGCTACCGGTGGCCCAGGGATTGAAAATGGCGCGTCCTGATCTCACTGTCGTCGCCGTAGGCGGTGATGGTGACCTTTTTAGTATTGGAGCAGGCCACCTGATTCATGCTGCGTTGCGCAATATCGATATCACAGTGATCGCTATGGACAACGAGATTTATGGTTTGACCAAGGGGCAGACATCGCCTACCTCTCCACATGGACATGTTACGAAATCGACACCTTATGGCTTGCTGGCATCGCAGTTCAATCCTATTGCCACCGCACTGTCTCTCAATGTCAGCTTCGTCGCACGCGGATATTCCGCCAAGCCGAAAGATCTGGCGGCGCTGATCGAGCAAGGAGTACGGCACACTGGTTTTTCTTTCATCCATGTCTTAAGCCCTTGCCCGACGTTCTACCATACCTTTGATGCATGGGATGAGGCGGTCACCCCTATTGATAGCGTGCATGATACGCAGAATAAAGGGGAAGCATTTGCGTTAGCGATGGAGACGCAGAAGCAGTACACGGGCATCTTCTATCAAGAGGACCGTACAACGATGGACCAGGCCGCGCACCAGCTCGTGCAACAGTCGAAGCAGTTCGACATCGACCAGTATATGAAACGCTACGCATAAGCAAAGCAGACATAAATTGGTAAACAAAAGGGAGCGGATTAAACATACCGCTCCCCTTCCACTATTACGGCGCTGTAACAGGTCTTGAGGGTGTGGGAAAACAGGGGATCGAAATTGCTAAATCACCTGCGTCGTTGTTGGTCGTGGGGGTAACGAGGATTTCATGACGACCTGGGTAAACTGTTCACCGCAGGCAGCGCAAAACGCGCCACTCTCATTGTGATGTGGTCCGCCAACAGCGGTTAATTGCCGCACGGCGGGGTTGCTGCACCATGTGCATAGACTGCCATGAGGAACGAAGTCAATGGAGATCGGGCGATAAAATTCATTTTGCATCGAGACATACTCCTTGATTGCGTATGCAAACGAACAACAAGTAGTCTCACAGTTATTCGCCGTAGAATAAGAGTGATAGTGGGGATAATGATGTCATACCTATCGCTTGCTTGTCAATAGAAAGAAGAGATGCGATGGTGAATTGATCTTGTCTACTCGCTTTGTACGCGTTTCTCGTCCGTCGACTGTGTTGTCGCGACCTTCTTCTCGGGCGTGGGCGCAGTGCTATCGTTTTCATCTTCCTCTGATCGCATCCCATCTTCCTCCACTGCGATAGTGGGAAAGCGCGGAGTCAATATTGTGCCAATAATCCAGCCAGCCGCGCCCAGAACAACCGTGATAGCTAACCAGAGTAGACCAACGGTGCTGAAAGCGACATTAAAATTAACGGCCAACACACCGGCGAGAATGATACCAATAATCAGGCCAAGAGTAACACCGATCAAACAACCAGGGTGGGCCAGATTGCGACCACGCATACGATTCATCATAACAGATACAACTATCCTTTATCTTGCATTGGGAACTGCATATGCATACAGATGATAGCGCGCCGCTTTTTGAACGTCAAGCAAACAGCAAGGCCTGAGATGTTTATTGGTGTGCGAAGGTATAGCGGAGGACGAGCATATCACACATGATAATGCCATTTTCATCTTCGTCTGCATCTCGCAGGATCGGCAAAAGTGTTTCGTAGGCATCTGATTGGAGCAGGCGCAATGCGAGAGCCATAGCAGCATCCTTCGCCGGGTTGACCAGACCTGCTTTTCAGCACGCTGGTCAACCCACGTGTGTGTTTTACGCGATGGAGCCACCATCGACAACGATAGTCTGACCGGTGATATAAGCGGCGGCGGGCGAGGCGAGGAAGACGATCACGCCTTTCAAATCGTCGGGCTGGCCGAAGCGCGCTAGGGGAATATCCACAAGCATTTCCTGCTCATACTTTTCGACGATGCCTTTGGACATGTGGGTAGGGAACCAGCCAGGGGCGAGTGCATTGACCGTGATGCCATAGTGCGCCCAGCTATTGGCAAGCGCACGCGTCATATTGATCACCGCGGCCTTGCTTGTGTAATAGCCTATAGCCTGTAAGTAGGTGGGATTGCCACCTGCCATACCAGCGACCGAGGCGATATTGACAATAGTGCCGCCTTTGCCTTGTGCGATCATCACCTTACCAACAAGCTGACTGAACATGAATGTGCCCTTCACATTCACATCGATCACGCGATCGAACTTATCCAATGGCATATCCTCGGCGGGCGCGCCCCAGGTTGCGCCACTATTGTTGACGAGGATGTCGATCGTGCCGAAACGCTCCTGGGTGGCGGCAACGACCTGTTCCACCTCATGCTGTTTGGTAATATCACAGGCGAGTGCCAGGGCGTGACCGCCCTTAGACTCGATCTCCTGTCTCACTTCTTCGCAGGCGGCCAGTTTACGCGAACACACCACAATGTTCGCACCCGCGTCAGAAAGCGCTTCCGCAAAATATTGCCCCAGTCCACGGCCACCACCGGTAATAATGGCTGTTTTGCCATCTAAACGAAAGAGGTCTAAAGTATTCATCGTTCACCATTCCTCACTGAACACGTCTATCAATTTTGCCCGTCCAGCAACAGCGCTGAGAGGGCAAGAGGACCAAAAAGCTTTTCTTTTTTCTCATCCACCATTTTACTACATGTAAAAAGCGAGACGCGAGAATATAGAGGTGAGTTTGTCGCAAAAGTTGCCTTCATGGTATGATTACGCTAAAGTAATAGATATCTATGCTGCTCTGCTCAACTTATAAAAGGAGTCCGCTATTACAACACGTCAAACCGCGATACAATTTTCTATGTCCGACGATGAACGAGAGCGTCTAAAAAGTCTGCCCTGGCATCTTCAATTGGATGCGTGGGAAGGTGCTGGTGTGCATCTGCTGACGGTACGACGTGGCGATTCACGTCACCCGGTTGTTTTTGTCGAGAGGGGTGGGGTACGCTACGCGATCAAGGAAACGACGCCACACATGGCGGAACGCGAGATACGCAATCTGGCCGAGATCGAACGGCGAGGCATTCCCGTGCTGACGACTGTTGGATCGGTCACGGTACCGGCGGCCCCGATCAGATTACAGATGGCGGGGATTGGAGGTATCACACAGTATGAAAGTGGAGATCGAGGCTATACGGTCACGCGACTGGCGCCGAGGGTCGTGCCACACGTGTTGCTATATCGTCTGCCATTGACGCGCCGCACGAAACAGCGTTTGCTTTCGGCGGTCGCGGTATTGATGATCGAGTTGCACGAGCATGGCGTATACTGGGGCGATCCATCGCTGGCAAACGTGCTGATTCGTATCGATGGTCATCATATCCTGGCGATTATGGCTGACGCTGAAACCACCGAACTTTTTCCTGGTCCGATCAGTGAGGGTTTGCGCGAGCAGGACCTGGAGCAGTTCGGGGAATCGCTATCCTGGCAAGCGGAGGACTTGCGGCAAGCCAAGGGATTGCCCGAAGATGTACAGGTGCTCGATGACGCTGACTATCGCTATTTTCGGCAGCGTTACCGCATACTACGGCGCGAGCATGCGCATGTCACCCATACAGCCGATCTCAATGCACCGTTGTATTACGCACAGAATTTCGTACAATCGGTAAACGAATTGGGCAGTAACATTGGCACAAATATCGCTGAGCGAACGGGCAACGCGATCAAGCAAGTCGCATCACATACACCGAAGTGGTATCAGCGTCGAGTCTACCAACTGCTGCATATCACCATTCCCAGGCAGTATGCGAGGCGATTTTACAATCTCATGCTGGGGCATCAGGCGATCATGCAGAAAAATCAGCAACGGGATGTTTCGCTTGAAGAGGCGGCGCAGGATTGGTATGAATACTACCATTTGCCAACCATTCTTCTGCTACGGCAGCGACTCACGCATGAGCAGGACCCGATGCAGGCGTATTTCGCGATCATGCAACATAAATGGAACATGAGTATGAAGGCGGGGTATGAGATTCCACTGGACGAGGCCATTCTCGACTGGGGTGTGCAGACGGCGCAGACGGGAAAACTGGGACCAGTCGATCCGGCATCGCTAGCGACCTGGTGGAGACAACACGAGCCAATCACGCATGTATTGGAGCCAGCACTGATCGAGAGCGAAGAGCTTGCGCCGCTACTCTCTACAAGCGAGAGGCCACTTGTGAAGATGCAAGCGCCCGAATTGGATCAGAAACTGCCAGAGATACTGGAGAAGAGGGCACAGAACCAGGCAAGCAAAGAAGGTAAGTCGGAAACGGAAGATTGAGAGTAAAGAGGCAGGTGTTTCATGCTCCTGCCTCTTCGTGAAAAGCAAAGTGGTAGGAGAATTAAACCTCCTCCTCCGTCATCTCGACTTCCTCTACCTCTTCATCCTCGTCAGCGACCTCTTCTACTTCGGCGACTTTGAAGGACAGCACATTGCTACGAATCTGCTCCTCGATAGCGGTCGCGACATCGGTATTCTGGCGTAAGAACTCTTTGGCGTTCTCGCGACCCTGGCCGAGGCGAATATCGCCGACGGTGAACCAGGCGCCGCTCTTTTTGACCAGGCCCATCTCCAGACCCAGGTCGATCAGACCACCTTCACGAGAGATGCCCTCGCTATACATGATATCGAACTCGGCTGTTTTAAAGGGGGGAGCGACTTTATTTTTGACCACGCGTACGCGGGTGCGGTTTCCCACGACATCCTGACCGAGTTTGATGGAGTCGGTGCGGCGAATATCCAGGCGGACGGAGGCATAGAATTTGAGCGCTTTGCCGCCGGTAGTGGTTTCTGGATTGCCGAACATGACGCCGATCTTCTCACGCAACTGGTTTGTGAAAATAACAGTTGTGTGAGAGTTGCTGATGGCGCTGGTCAGTTTACGCAGGGCGTGGCTCATCAAGCGAGCTTGCAGGCCGACATGAGAATCGCCCATTTCACCTTCGATTTCAGCGCGAGGCGTTAACGCGGCAACCGAGTCTACCACAATCACATCGATGGCATTGCTACGCACCAGTGAATCGACAATTTCCAACGCCTGCTCGCCGGTATCGGGCTGTGAGACGTAGAGATTGTTTACATCGACACCACATTTAACGGCGTAGGAAGGATCGAAGGCGTGCTCAGCGTCGACGAAAGCGGCGAAGCCACCAGCACGCTGCGCGTTGGCGATAATATGCTGACAGAGGGTAGTTTTACCAGAAGATTCGGGGCCGTAGATCTCGGTGATACGGCCACGAGGTACGCCACCGATGCCAAGGGCCAGATCGAGCGAGACAGAGCCGGTGGGAATACCTTCGATTTGAACTCTGGCTACATCACCTAATTTCATGATTGCGCCTTTACCGAAACGACGCTCGATCTGTGTCAGAGCCAGGTCGATGGCCTTTTCACGGTCACTCAGGGCCGCTGACGCGGCGGGGGCTGCACGTTCTGTAGTGGCTTTTTCCTTTTTTACCATGTGTACATCCGACAGGTGCAATGGGTCAGAGACATCGACTGCTCCAGGCACATCGTCCTGTACTCCTCCTTTTTCAATCCACACAAAGGGATGACTATTGCATAAACATTACGTCGTATAGAGATCGCGGACCAACAGGGTTGGTTACAAGACACCTGTTCGTCGTTCCATAGAGTTTTCTGTCTACTTATTCTTTGGCACAGGCGAAAAACCGGAAACCGAGCGTTCTCTCCAATGTATTCCCAAAAGTAGAACAAGCGTACCATACCGCTATCGATGTGTCAAGAGATATTACTTTCTGTTCTCGACACGGCATTTACAGAGCGCGGCGACCTTCAAGGGCGCGACTGAGCGTGCCCTCGTCGGCGTACTCCAGGTCGCTGCCGAGGGAGAGGCCACGGGCCAGGGTCGTCACGGACAGTTCGGGAATTTTGAGCACATTGTGAATTTCATCTTTAATGACGCCAGCGGTGTAATCGCCCTCGAAGCTGGGATTGGTGGCGAGAATCACCTCGTGCACGGTGCCATCTTCCAGGCGGCGCAGTAGTTCGTCGATACGAATATCTTTGCGACCGATGCCTTCGAGCGGCGAGAGTGCGCCATGGAGCACATGGTAGAGTCCCTTGTAGACGCCTGTTTTTTCCAGGGCCAGCACATCAAGAGGTTCTTCGACCACGCAGATGAGATCCTGCTCACGACTCGGGTTACCGCAGATGGGACAAGGATCGGTTTCGGTGATATTGAAGCAGCGCGAGCAATAGATGATGCTTTCTTTGACGCGCATAATAGCTTCCGAGAGGCGACGCGCCTGGTCGGTGGGGCTACGCAGGATAAAAAAGGTCAGGCGCTGGGCCGTTTTCACGCCCACGCCAGGGAGTTTCGACAGTTCTTCAACCAGGGCTGCGACCGGAGGTGCAACATCATTCATGCTTTTGTGTCCTAATTAGAAAAGGCCAGGGATCTTCATGCCACCCGTAGCACCGTTAACAAGTTTTTGCTGTTCACTGGTGACGCGATCATGCGCATCTTTCGCTGCGGCCTTGACCATGACTTCAAGTTCCTCGATATCATCGGAGCTGAAGGCTTCGGGATCGATTTTGACTTCGGTAATCTCGTATTTACCGCTCATGGTGACACGAACAGCGCCGCCGCCAGCGGTGCCGTTGAACAGTTTTGTCTCCAGTTCTTCCTGCATCTTCACCAATTTTTGCTGCATGCGCTGTATTTCTCGCATATTCATAGGACGATACACTCCTTTTTGAACTCGTTCATTTTTCCATGTTTGCATGAACAAATACTCGTTCATGTTAAAACGTTACTGTAAAAGTTATTTGGGTCGAACATCTCTCGGCTCGGCTTTGAACATACGGATGACCTCCTGGACCACTGGATGCTCTTTAGCATGTTGTTCCAATGTTTGTTGCCGTGTTCCTGTGTGTGCAGGAGGTGAGTGATGCATAGGCATCTCATTTGTATTCTCTCGCACCTGTGAGTTTCTGGCAAGGGAAGGTGGAGCAGGTTTTTTCGCGGTTTGAGATGGCTGAGACTGTTCAGGAGAGTGAGCAGGTTGTGCGGGTGGCGTTGGTGTTAATGGATGAGCAAGCGGTGCTAAGGATTGTGGAGAAGGAGATGGCTGCTCATCAGTTGTTGCGTTATTTGCCGCTGGCGTGGGTACAGGGGGTTTTGTCGGTTGTTCAAGAAGGCTGCGTGGCGGTTCGGCATTGGGGGAAAGGAGATGTATACGTGATTCGACGCCCAGTTCTACCTTCACAGCCCAACGAATGGTCTCAAGATAGGTATCTTTTCGACGCAAAGCATCATAGTGAAAGGGAGCGGTAGCCCTGATATAGGTGATGGGGAGGGCATTATTATCGTACTCTACTCCGGCAACCGTGTAGCTTCTTAATAGGGCTTGAATGAGCGGGCCATCTTTTTTCGTTTTTACGCGCCGCAGAATATATTCCCACTTTTCCCTCACATCGTCAGCGGTGAGAATGGGAACAGCAGGCTCAGTCTCGATGTGAACATCCACCGTTAGCGGTGTCGAGGACGTTTCGACGTGAGCGGAGACAGTAACGGACGACAGCGTTGTGGCTGGTTCGGCAGGCTCTACAAGATCTACAGAATCTACAGGCTCTATCGTTTCAGAGCGTGAATCATCCAGTTCTTCCTCATCATCGTTGAAGGAAAGATCATCCCAATCGGGCAAAGCAGCTTCAGTATGCTGTCCATCTGCTTCGGCAGGATCTGCGGATGCACTGATAGCAGGTGCCGATTGCGGTATCGGAATGACGGCATGAAGCTCGACATGCACGGGTTGCGGCGCAGGAGTAGCGGGAGTTTTGCGCTCTTCAAGCGGCTGGACTTCAGGAAAAGCCTGTTTCATTTCAGCAGGTGGCGGCAGAAGAGAATCCGAGGGCGGAGAGAAGTGAGGCTGTGGTGAGGGCTGGGCACTGGTGTGTTGTGAACGCTCCGCTTGGACAGAAGGGTTGGGGCGAGTAGGAACGGATGGCGCAGGAGTTGAGGGAACGACGGGAGCAGGAGTGGAAGTAGCTGGCATAGTCGCAGCCTGACCATCCTGTCCCTGACGATGAAGATTGATGCAGGCCAGCAGGGCGAGTTCCAGACCGAGTTGTGGGGTGGCCTGACTTTTTTGCATCAGGTCATTCTGGGCGAAGATGCGTGCACACTCCGTAATCTCCTCCAGAGAAAAGTGCTTCGACATCTGCACAATTTCGCGCAACTCGTCCTCGGTATTGTCCAGGATATCCACGATACGCGCGCCAGCTTTTGCCAGCATCATCGCGCGCCAGTATTCCGCAAGCTGTATGTTTACCTGGCGCAGATCGGCGCCCGCCTCGGCCAATTCGTTGATCAGGTGGAGGCCGCGAGGAGTATCAAGAGCGGCGATGGCTGAAATGTAGTTTTGCATGGCGCGTGGATCGGCCACACCGAGCATGACCTGTACCTGTGCCAGCGAGATGGTGTTGCCTGAATAAGCGATGGCTTGATCGAGCAGGCTGAGGGCATCACGCATACCACCAGCGGCGGCACGAGCAAGCAACTCGGCGGAGCCTTTTTCCAGTTCCACGTGTTCCTGCGCAGCGACAAAATGCAGGTGCTCGACGATCTGGCGACTGGTAATGCGCCTGAAATCGAAGCGCTGGCAACGCGAGAGCACTGTTGGTAACATTTTGTGCACGTCGGTGGTCGCCATCACGAAGATCGCGTGGGGTGGTGGCTCTTCGAGTGTTTTCAGCAGGGCGTTGAAGGCTTCGGTGGTCAGCATATGGGCTTCGTCGAGGATATAGACTTTGTAGCGACCATTGGTGGGTGGGACCATGACCTTTTCGCGCAGTTCACGAATGCTATCGATGCCACGATTGGAGGCGGCATCGATCTCAAGCACATTGAAGGAGCTACCGGCAGTGATCTCGCGGCACTGCTCGCACACGTTGCAGGGTTCGCCATCCTTCGCGTTAGGGCAGTTGATGGTTTTGGCGAGGAGGCGGGCGGTACTGGTTTTGCCGGTGCCTCTGGGGCCGGTGAAGAGGTAGGCATGCGCCAGTTTGCCACTGCTGAGTTCATTCTTCAAGGTGCGAATGATCTCTTCCTGGCCGACGAGGTCATTGAAAGTTTGAGAGCGCCACTTACGGTAGAGAGATTGAGAGGCCATAGTTCAGACTCCCGCCTATGTATGCTCATGACGGGCCACAAGCCCAGCCGCGATCAGAGAAGCCGATGAGATAGTTTCGTTTGTATGATCAGTAATGGTGTCAAAAAGGATTGATAGTAATGATGGTCATATATTACGAGCATTCCTTTTGACGCAGATTGACGCAGAAAACCGGTTTTTACCCGGTCCTGCCGGTTAGCGTAACCAGGCCCCCCTGCGTCACCCAGAGAGGGCCATTTACCGTTGCTTCCTCACGGACCTAGCGGGGTTCATAGACATCTGCCGCGCAGGACCCAATTACGCCAACCGACAGGACCGGATAAAACCGGTTCATCTCAGATAAGAGCATTTGTTCTTATCCGCTTGAGACGAGTGCATTGTACACCTGCCCTAAAAAGTTGTCAAGAGATGTATTTGCTGATGAGTAGACTGTACTTTTCCTTGACTGGCTGCGGAATAAGTGTGGGTGTTGTCATGATCGAAGTCGCCAGGGCGGAGGAGCAGCCGCAGTCTTGTTCGGCACGATCCGTGGGCATCTTTTGCGCGATACTTTGCAGGATGCGCTGCGCATTGGCGACATTGGCGCTGAGATTGCCAATGACCATCTCGACCGTCACCGACTCTTCGTCGGACTCGCGCCAGCAATCATAATCGGTAACGCAGGCGATAGTGGCGTAACACAATTCGGCCTCACGCGCCAGTTTTGCCTCAGGTAGGGCTGTCATACCGATGATATCCATGCCCAGTTTACGATAGACATTGGATTCGGCCTTTGTTGAAAAGAGTGGACCCTCCATGCAAACGTAGGTGCCACCAGCGTGAACCTGCAGATCGCCCAGTTCGCGCGCGGAATCGAGCACGAGTTTGCTTAAGGTAGGGCAGAAGGGCTCGGCAAAAGTGCAGTGTACGACGATACCGCCCTCGAAGAAGCTATTGACGCGACTTTTGGTGCGATCGAAGAGTTGATCGGGCACGAGCAGGTCACGTGGAGCCACGTCTTCGCGCAAACTGCCGACAGCGCTGACCGAGATGACCCACTCGACACCCAGACTTTTCAGGGCCCAGATATTGGCACGCGCAGGGATCTCGCTGGGGCTGATGCGATGCCCGCGACCGTGGCGCGGCAAAAAAGCCATGGGCACACCCGCGACTTTACCGATGGTGATTGAATCGCTGGGGTCACCGAAGGGAGTGTGTATCATGACCTCCTCCACCTCGGTCATGCCTTCCATGCGATAGAGGCCACTGCCACCGATCACGCCGATTTTTGCTTGCGGCATCATTTGCTCCTATTCTAGACAGTCAGCATGCGCACCCACAAGGGGCGCGCCTACGCGAGGGTAGCGAGTTTTAGATGGTGATACGAATGTACTGGCGTTTGCCAACTTTGAGAATCGCGCCATCGATGGGATCGACAGTAAAATCGGGATCGGTAATGCGTTCGGCTTCACTCTCTTCTCCGGTGGGGAAAAGGGAGACGCCACCCTGTTTAATCAGCTCACGGGCCTTGTTATTGCTTGGCTGTAGTTTCGCCTCGACGATCAACTCAACGATATTTTTCGGTGTGTTGAGTGGGTAGTCAGGGATGTCGGTGGGCAATTTGCGCTGAGAGAACTGGCGCAGAAACGCCTCTTCAGCCTCCTGGGCGGCGGAAGTCGAGTGGAATTCGGTCACGATCTCGCGGGCCATGCGCAGCTTTACGTCGCGCGGATTGAGCGTGCCCTCGGCCATCTTGCGACTGAATTCGTCGAGTTCCTCGGTGGGAATGTCTGTCAGGGCCTCGAAGTAAGTGCGCATTGTCCCGTCGGGGAGCGACATCAATTTGCCGAACATATCGTTAGCGGGCGCGGTCATGGCGATATAGTTGTTGAGCGATTTGCCCATTTTCTGCACGCCATCGAGGCCCACAATCAGGTCCACGGTCAGAATTTGTTGCGGTGCTTGCTCGAAGGCGGTTTGCAGTTCGCGACCAACCAGGAGATTGAAGGTCTGGTCGGTGCCGCCAAGCTCGACGTCTGAGCGCAAGGCGACGGAGTCGTAGCCTTGCAAAAGCGGGTAGGCGAATTCGGAGAGATAAATTTCGACACCACCGCGATAGCGTTTTTGAAAATCGTCGCGTTCGAGCATCTGAGCCACAGTTTTATAGCCAAGCAGTTTGATGACATCGGTCAGTGTGAACGTGTCGAACCACTCGGACTGCCGGTGAACCTCGGTTTGTTGAGGATCAACGATGTGATAAAACTGCTCGAAGTAAGTTTTCGCATTCGCGTTTACCTGTTCGGCGGTCAGAGCTTTGCGGGCCTCCTGGCGCCCGCTGGGATCGCCGAGGCGCGCGGTCCAATCGCCGATGACCACCACGGCTTTATGGCCGAGACGTTGGAACTGGCGAAGTTTGCGGAAGACCACGGCGTGCCCGATGGTCAGGTCGTAGTGAGTGGGATCGACGCCAAGCTTGACGCGCAGAGGCTGGCCCTTATTGCCTTCTAACAAGAGGCGACGCAGATCTGCTTCTTTTTCCACCTGTGCCACGCCACGGGTGAGCAGATAGTCGATATCTCTGGATGTTGGTTGTGAGCGCACAGTCACAAGCATTCCTCCCCAAGTGCGATGTAGTAAGTTGGCCTTATTGTAGCAGAATGTCCTTACATCGTCGAGTTTCCCTACCATCAGCGTGTGTTTTGCGGTCCTGAAGAGGGATTCTTTTCCAGGTCAGCAAAAGCGGCAATTTTTCTAACAAAAATCTTATATTCTGTATACGTTGCTCTAACAGAGAGTGGGGTATAGTATCCACAGAAAGAACAAACAAGGCAGTGCGAACGACAAACAGAAGAAAACAAGGATTGGTTCGCACGCCGACACATAGGTAAAGAAAAGTAGAAGTTAAGAAAGGAGCTACAATCATGGCAAATATTACGCGTTACAATCCATTCAATGAAGTCGTATCGTTGCGGGAGGCGATGGATCGTTTGTTTGAGGATAGTGTGATTTCTTCACGTGGCTCTAGTGTGGGTAGCAATCGTGGCGTTGGTGTCAATCTGTATGAAAACGCTGAGGGCTATACGTTGCAGGTGCCGATGCCTGGTGTGAGTCCTGAGAATGTCGATATCACGGTGCAGCAAGATGTGATCAATCTGAAATGGTCCACCAAGGTCGAGATTCCTGAGGGCGCGAACGTGCACTGGCATGGCTTTCAGTCCGGCGAGTATCAGCAGAGTTTCACATTGCCGACCCCGATCAACTCCGAGGGTGTCAACGCGCACTATGCCAACGGCATCTTGACTTTGCAGTTGCCGAAAGCCGAGCATGCCAAGGCGCGCACGATCAAGGTGAATGCCCAATAAATTCTTACAAAGATTCTCGCGGATTTAATGTATTGCCGAGCCACGAGGTTTCATGGCTCGGCGTTTTTTGTTTGTGGCGATCAGAAGGGAGAAAATTAGCGAGGGGAGAGAAAAAGGGTGTACAATAAGGAAAAGATTGTTTGTAGTCGGTGGGAGAAACGATGGCATGAACCTGTTCCTTGAGAGGTTGAAAAATGGGCCGGTGCTCGCTGATGGCGCGATGGGCACATTGCTTTACCAGCGAGGTGAGACATTCGAGGAGTGCTTTGATGAGCTCAATCTGACGAAGCCGGAGACGATTCAGAGCATTCATAGTGAGTATTTGAGCGCGGGCGCGCAGATTATCGAGACGAATACGTTCGGGGCGAACCGAGTGAAACTCGAAGAGCACAATCTGGGCGATAAGGTGCGCGAGATCAACTTTCGCGCGGCCAGGATCGCGTTAGAAGCACGTGAGGTATCGGGTCGACCGGCGTTTGTCGCGGGCGCGATCGGGCCGACGGGTCGACCATTGCAGGCACCAGATGAACAGCGTTTCAGCGAGTTGCGCGCGATTTTCCGCGAGCAGATCGAGGCGTTGCAGGAGGGTGGGGTGGAGTTGTTGATCCTGGAGACGTTCTCGAATCTTGCCGAGTTGCGGCAGGCAGTGCTGGCCGCGCAAGAGGTGGGGGGATTGCCGATCGTCGCGCAAATGAGCTTTTATGAGGATGGGCACACGCTGGCTGGACAATCGGCGGCACGAGTGGCGACGGTCTTATACGATCTTGGCGTGGATGTGATCGGGGCAAACTGTAGCGTAGGGCCCGCGGGCACGCTGGATGTACTCAAGGAAATGATCGGCGCGATCAAACAGCAGGCGGCACATACTGCGGGGAAGATGCCGCAGTTCTCCGCGCAGCCGAACGCGGGTCTTCCACAGCGTATCGATAATCGTTTCTTTTACGTTTCCACGCCCGACTATTTCGGGGATTACGCGGTGCGATTCGCGCAGGCGGGTGTCAGTCTGATCGGTGGTTGCTGTGGCACGACGCCGCGACATATCGAAGCGATGCGGCGGGCATTGGATGGGCAGTACGGTACGCAAGAGCAGGTTGCCATGGATGTGAGTGCGCCAGTTATTCAACAAGGCGTGAATGGAAACGGGGCGAATGGGCAGAATGGGCATGCCATCATCGCGCGTTTGATCGAGGAAGAGACGTTGTTGCCGCAAGAGGGCACGCAGACCAGTTTGCAAGAAAAGCTGGCGCAGGGTGAGTTCGCGATCAGTATCGAGCTTGACCCGCCCAAGGGGTTGAATCCTACGAAGCTGTTGTCGGGCGCGGCGCTGTTGCAGCAGGCGGGGGCGGATTTTATCAATATCGCAGATAGCCCGATGGCGCGGGTACGTATGAGTTGTATCGCGCTGGCGAGATTGATCCAGGATCACCTGGGGATCGAGACGATCATTCACTTTACCACGCGAGATCGCAACCTGATGGCGTTGCAATCCGAGTTGTTGGGCGCGCATGCGCTGGGCATTCGCAATATTCTGGCGTTGACTGGCGATCCGTTGCGCGTGGGAGATTATCCGAATACGACGGGTGTGTGGGATGTCGATTCGGTAGGCTTGATCGGGATGTTGCGGGGTTTGACAGAGGGGCACGACGCGGCAGGCTCATCGATCGGTGCAAAGGCTTCGTTCCATATCGGGTGCGCGCTGAACCTGAATATGACCGATGAAGAGACGGATCGCGAGATTGAGAAATACCAGCGGAAGCTGGAGGCAGGTGCTGATTTCATTATGACGCAACCAATTTATGAAATGGCGCCGCTGGAACGGTTTCTGAAACGGGCAGGTAAACCGCCGATTCCTATGCTGCTGGGCTATGTGCTCTTGCACAATTCGCGGCATGCTGAATACCTGCATAACGAGGTGCCGGGGATCACGATTCCGGAGGAGGTGCGCAGACGGTTACGCGAGGCGGGCGAGAACGGGCACGAGGAAGGGTTGCAGGTCGCGCAAGAGTTGTTAGGCGAGGCCAGTGGGATGGTGCAGGGGGTGTATTTACAGCCCTCGTACCGGCGTTACGATATCGTGAGTGAGTTGGTGAAGTCGTTGCGCAGACAGCATAGCGTGCGGTAGCGAGGGCAAACGCGTAGTTTGCCCTACGCGATCAGAGCCAGTGGTTTTCGAGGGCGCGGGCGATGACACCCGCGTAGAAGGCGCCGTGAATGCCGGTTTGATGGTAGCGGTCCAGGCAACTGGCGAGCATGGTGAGCGCGATCTCGTGCAGGTTTTGGCGCTGGCCGTAGGTCGAGAGTTGTAAGAAGCATTCGGCGGCAAGGGCGTTTTCCTGCAAGGGTTGTTCACGCAGGGAGAGACGACCATTGGCGTGCGAGTCGGCGGGATAGTCGTAGAACAGGCCATTGTGGGTATTGAGCAGGGTATCGCAGGCGAAATACATGAGGGAATGGGCGATTTGCAGGTAGCGGCGATTAGGATCGATGGCGTAGGCATCAAGCAGGGCACGAGTCGTCCAGACCTGATCGACAAGTTGGCCGGGGAGATCGGGATGGCCCTGTAAAGAGAAGTGATACATGCTGCTCTGTGGGTGCAACAGGTGCGAACAGAGATAATCGAGCGCGCGGATAGCTATGGTGTACAGTGTTTCATCCTCAAGGACGCGCGAGGCGAGGAGAAAAGCCGAGATCATGCGCGCGTTCCAATCGGTGTAGACGACTGTATCGACGGGCGGGGCCTGGCGAGATTCGCGCGAGTAGGGGCCAGGCTCATAGTATTCGGAGTCCGCGCTCTGGCTACCACTAAAGATGCCGAGCTCGTCTTGCCAGAGGGTTGTCTTCACGTAGGCGACGAGTTGGCGAGCGAGGTCGTACCATTGAGGGTCGCGGGTGGCCTGGGCGGTATGCAGAAGCAGACGTAACAGGGCAGCGTTCTCCTCCAACATCTTCTCGGTATGTGGGGCAGACCAATCGCTGGCGGCGGAATAGCGGAAGAAGCCACCGCCTTCTTCATCCCAGAGACCATCTTCACGCATGTGTTGCAAAGAGCGGCAGACCAGGGGCAGGTATTCAGGATACTGATGTTGTGAGAGCCAGAGAAGCAGTTCGTGGGCATCGGCATGAGGAAATTTCAGGTTGGGGTGCAATGTAAAACCACCATTGGTGGGATCGTAAAGATCGCGCAGCACCCCACCAGCCTCCTCAGGGATGGTTAAGAGCGATCCGCGCTCGTGAGTGGACAACAGAAGAGGGCCATGAGGAGGAAAGACGGAGCAGAGAGACTGCTGAAGGCGTTGATCCTGTAGCTGATGAACCTGGCTGGAGATTTCGTGGCGATGCTCGCTATAGTAGCGGCGCACATGGCCGAGGTAGTAGAGCATCTGCTGCGGGGTTACATAGACGCCACCCCAGAGTATTTCGCCCTCCGAGGAGAGCAGCACCACGCTAGGCCAGCCATTCTGGTTATAGCGTCCATTCACGTCCGGACGCATATCGCTATCGACGCGCACAGGGATGTAGTCCGTATTGAGAATGGAGATGATGCTGGGCTCGGAGAGCGTAACTTCATCGAGTGTGTGGCACCATTCGCACCAGAAAGACGAGATGACCAGGAAGATAGGCTTATCCTGTTGGATAGCTTCGGCGAACGCGAGGTTGCCCCAGGGGCGCCAGTGAATGGTATGAGCCAGATTAGGACGAGGAGAGAAACGGAATAAACCGGGCAATGGGGCGGATGACGACGAGTTGTCGGCGATCAGATTGCCACTCATAGATGGGTATCCTCCTTCATGTCAAACCTGTTGAGATGGTACACGCACCCACAAGGGGCGCGCCTACGCGGATAGATTTAGACGAGAGGTATTGCGAGACGGAGATACAGGAGATTGCCGTGAATTTCTTTATATAAATTATAGCACAAAAAACTTGTGAGCGTTATATTTTTATTCGGAGGGCTTTATAGAGGTGCATGCCTGCGGAGAAGAGAATTTTTGAGCGTCTTTTTTTGTTATCTTATGTGTAAGAGGTATAGCGGTGGATGTATGAGGGGGGTGGTATAAGATTGAGTGGAGTGATCCCGCTTCGGACGCCTTGCGAACACCTGTTGTTGTATCTCATTTTGTACTTGCAAACACAATTAGAGCGTAGTATACTTGTACAGTCTTATTCATAGGCTTGTTTTTGCTGGTAAAGAACGGGAAACATTCGAGAGCGGATTGTACGGATAGCAGTAGTATGCTGGCAAGTAAAAGAACGTTGTTAGTTTGAAGAAGAGGAGAAAGATCTATTAACAAGGATTTTCGGGGAAACGACCGCGACCGTGATCGAGCACGTGAGACACGAGTGAATGAACGCATTCGTGCACGTGAGATTCGTCTGATCGACGAAAATGGCGAAATGATGGGGGTGATGCCTCCTATGCGAGCGCTGGATATCGCCCGTGATAGAAATGTTGACCTGGTCGAGGTATCACCGAACGCGGTACCGCCGGTTTGTAAACTGATGGACTATGGTCGTTTCAAATATGAGCAGGCGAAAAAAGAGAACGAGGCGCGCAAGAATCAGAAGACCATCACACTCAAAGAAATTCGTATGCGTCCACGTACCGATGATCATGATGTAGAAGTCAAGACGCGTAAGATCCAGGAGTTTTTAGCTGACGGTGACCGAGTGCGTGTCAGCGTACAGTTCCGAGGGCCAGACATGCGTCATCCAGATATTGGTCGGAAGTTGTTGGATGGGATCGCGGAAGACCTGAAGGGGATAGCGACCATCGAGCGCACGCCAGTGATGGAAGGGCGCATGATGTCGATGATCGTTTCACGTGCTCCTGGTTGGGAGCCTCCGAAAAAGCAGGTTGCCGCAACGAGTGGGAAGCAGCAAGAAAACACTGTGGCAAAGGACGAACCCCAGCAAGACGAAGCCAGGGATGACGAGCCCAAGGATGATGAACCCAGGCAGCAGGAGCAAGAAACCGACGAGCCACAGGCATAGGTGTTGTCAAATTCCTATCCAACAACTCCACGGAGCCTGGAGCAAAAGCTAGCAAGGTCACCAGCAAAACGCATTTTGAGGAGAGGGTGTAGTTCTATGAACTATATCCTCTTTTTTTCTAGGTACCGTCATATATATGGATAGGCAGATAGACAGACGCGCTGAGATGATATTTGAGGAGGCCAAAGAGTGAGATACGATGATCCGCGCTGGTATGAGCAGCAGATACAGCAGCAAGGGGCAGTTCCGCAGCCGCCGCCGCAGGGAGCGGTGCCACAAGCGCAGCAACAAGGGGCGGTTCCGCAGCCGCCGATGAATGACGATTTCGACCATTATCCTTTTCTACCCTCCGATCAAGCAGAAGATCAGCAGGCGCAGAGGGCAGGCGGTGGCGCGCAGAGAGATCCTATCGCGCGCCTGCAACGCATCATCGGGCGTGTTGTCGCCGTATTGGTGCTGGTGGTGCTGGCGTTTCTCGCGGGCTGGTTCAGTCATCAATATTTCGCGGGTGGGGTTACGCAGAGCAGCCAGTCGAGGGCTTACGAGCAGATGTTCGACCAGGCGTGGCAGCAGGTGGATCAAAATTATGTGGATCGCAAATCGGTGAACTATAAACAGATGTCATATGCCGCGATCAGCGCGATGTTGCAGACGCTGGACGATCCGGGGCACACACGCTTTTTGTCGCCGCAAGATGTGCAGAGCGAGAATCAGGAACTGAATGGGCCGACCCAGTTCGTGGGTATCGGCATCAATATCAAGCAGGATACCACGACGAAGCAGATCATCATTACGTCGCCGATTCCGGGCGCGCCAGCGTATAAGGCAGGTGTCAAGAGCGGGGATATCATCACGGCGGTGAACGGAGTCAGTACGCAGGGGAAAGATGTCGACGCGGTCAGCGCGATGATTCATGGCAACGTGGGTACGGTGGTTACGCTCACTATCCAGCGACCGTCGGAACATAACAAGACGTATATCTTCAAGATCACGCGAGCTACGATCAATGTGCCGAACGTAACGATGTATTATATCGCGCAAGACCATACGGCGCATATCCAGATCGTGCAGTTCGCGTCCGGTGTCTCGGATCAGGTCAAGGCGGACGTGATTCAGGCGAAGAAAGAGGGTGCGACCAAGATTATTCTAGATCTGCGCGACAATCCAGGGGGGTTGTTGCAAGAGGCGATCGATACGAGTAGCCTGTTCTTGAAGAGCGGGGATAATGTGCTGATCGAGCAGGATAGCACGGGGCAACGCACGCCGGTGGCGGCGGACGGCAATCCGATCGATACCACGATTCCGCTGGTGGTGCTGGTGAACGAGAACTCGGCCAGCGCGGCGGAGATTACGGCGGGGGCGTTGCAGGACAACCATCGCGCGACCATCATCGGCGTACGCACGTTCGGTACGGGCACGGTGTTGCAGCAATTCCCGCTCTCGGATGGGTCCGCGCTGCTACTGGGAACCCAGGAGTGGTTGACGCCCGATGGACACTTCATTCGCACGAACGCGCAAAATCCCAATGGTGGCATCAAGCCGGATATTACGGTGAAGCTGAACACCAATGGGACGGAGCTTTTTCCGGACGCGGAAAGTGTGAGCAATTTGACGGCGCAACAGATTCTCAGTGGGAGCGATAACCAGCTTTCGACGGCGCTGAAGTACTTGCAGACGAAGTAGGAACCGATAATCAAATATCCCCATGCAAACCCG
>CAZZWK010000008.1:78299-112937 GCA_964657925.1 uncultured Dictyobacter sp. | reverse complement strand
ACCCGTTTGCCTTACGCGACCATAAAAGCTGTAGCGCGCCCTTTACCATCACCAGGCTCGTCAAGGTGCGCGCGATGGTGGGCAATGCGAGCGTGAAATCGACACAGCTGGTTCTCAGAGCGGAATATGGCATCGAGAACATGCGCGCCGTTCCCTCGTTCTGCACCAGCACGCTGCCCCTACAGGCTTTGATCTCCTGCGCGCCTCGCGCGCCATCACTGCCCGCACCCGTCAGCACGACCGCGATCGCCCGTTCCTTATATATAGAGGCCACTGACATGAATAAAAAATCGGCGGACGGGCGCACAAACTGCACTTTGGGAGCCGAAGACAGTCCAATCACACCACGTTCCAGCATAAAAACATGTTTATCAGGCGGAGCGATATACACCACTGCCGCGTGCATCTCTTCGCGCGACTCAGCCCATTTCACACGCAAAGGCGTGCGCCTGCCCAGAATTTCCGTAAGATGGCTTTTATACGTAGGAGAAAGATGCTGCACAACAACGATCGGGGCAGGGAAATTAGCGGGCAGGCTCGAAAGCACCGTATTCAGTGCTTCAATGCCTCCCACCGATGCCGCCATCACCACAATATCAAAAGCGGCATAAGGAGCGGAATGTGGTTCTTTAGAAGCTTGCTGTACATTCATTGGTACGTTCTCGTATCCAGCGCTTTCAACACCATGTACGATGTCGTACATGGTTATCAGTATATTCTAAAAAAGCGCTTGCGTCCAACCACCACATCTATCCCTTTACTCACCCATGCTTGCTCAATGCGAGAAACCAGGAAGGGTTGATCCAATACTCGCGCGGTATCATCACGATCCTTGATTGCATGGGATTGGAATTACGCGCATGTTCGTGCTATGGTATTATCAGAGCGAAATTCGCACAGTCGATCGGCGCGTTCGGCGCATTCGAAATACGGTTCAAATCCGGTCTCATGCTATCTCTTTCCCTGCCCCCATCTATACCTGCTATAGGTACGGAAATCGTCACTTTATCAAACACTTTATCGTGTTTATAGTAGAGACCTTTATCACACATCTCGGTATCTCGCGCGCTCTTCAAAGCAGCAATGGCATAGACTGCATAGACAACTAACGATAGCAATCATCTTCACTGTCAGGACCGCGACATCCAGGATAAAAGGAACAGCAAACGTATGCTTACGAATCTTTTGGCTGCACGCACACAGATGGGCGTCTCCTTCGTTTTCCATATCATTTTTTCGGTGCTCGGCGTCGGCCTGCCCGTTATGCTCTTTCTATCTGAGGGACTCGCGCTCTGGCGTAAAGATACGACACTGATGGCTCTGGCGCGTCAGTGGACGCGCGCCTTCGCCGTCCTTTTCGCCGTCGGCGCGGTCTCCGGCACGATCGTAGAGTTCGAGATCAGCCTCGTCTGGCCCAAGTTCGCGGGCAGCGCGGGCGCGATCATCGGCCTCGCGTTTGCCTCGGAAGGTTTCGCGTTCTTTATGGAAGGCATCTTCCTCGGACTCTATCTCTATGGCTGGGGCCGCCTTTCGCCTACTATTCATTGGCTATGCACCATTCCGATCATTCTCAGCGGTAGCACATCCGCATGGTTCATCACCAGCGCCAATTCCTGGATGAACACGCCCAGCGGCTTCCAACTGGTGGCGGGCAAGATGGTCAACGCCAATCCCTTCGCCGCAATGCTCAGCCCCAACACACCATTCGAGACCGTGCATATGATCCTGGCCTGCTTCGCCGCCACCGGCTTCGGGGCCGCCGCGGTCTACGCCTTCGGCATGTTGCGCGGCAAAACTGACGATTATCATCGCAAGGGCCTGCTCATCGCGCTCGCCATCGGCGCGGTCGCTATCCCTTTCCAGGTCTTCAGCGGCGACCTCAACGCGCGCTCGGTGGAACAAAATCAGCCCGCGAAATACGCGGCTATGGAAGGCATCATGCGCTCCGGCACCGGTCTGCCCCTCTACATCGGAGGTTTCCCCGATCCGCAAACGGGCCAGATCTACTTCGCGATCCAGATTCCATACGGCGAAAGTGTACTGGCACATTTCGATCTCAACTCGTTTTCGCAGGGGCTTGACTCGTTTCCTGCCGCCAACCGGCCCGAGCCTATTCGCGTCCACCTGGCCTTCGACGGGATGGTCGGCTGCGGCTTCTTCATGCTGCTCATCGGCTTCCTGTTCTGGTTCCTGTACTTTAAACGCAAGTGTCGCATACCAGAATACAAATGGATGCTCGCGGGTGTGACGCTGGCTGGCATCTTCGGCTTCCTCGCCGTCGAATTAGGCTGGATCACGACGGAAGAGGGTCGTCAACCGTGGATCGCCTACAACCTGATGCGTGTAAGCTCGGCGGTTACGCCCGATCAGTGGATGCTCGTCAGCTTCATTGTCTTCAGCATCATCTACATCTTCCTTGGGGTGATCCTGGTCACCTTGCTCTTGATCCTGGCGCGCCGCCGCAGAGAAAACGAATCGTGGTCGGAGTACATTGTGTCTGAGCCAGAACGCAGACCGGTTATGGAGGCTGTCCGATGAGTTCGACAATTCTACCGTACCTTATTGCTGGCCTGCTGTGGATCTCTATTATCGTGTACGCCTCGCTGGAAGGCGCGGACTTCGGCGCGGGCCTGTGGGATTTCTTTTCCTTCGGCCCGCTGGCAAAACGACAGCGCAACCTCATACGCGACGCCATCGGTCCAGTGTGGGAGGCCAATAACGTCTGGCTGACATTCCTGGTCGTGGGCATTTTCACTGGCTTCCCCATCGTGGCCCAGCTCCTGTCCACAGCACTCTTCATCCCACTGGTGCTGATCGTGATCGGCATCGTGCTGCGCGGCTCCTCTTTCGTCTTCCGCTCTCAACTGGCGCGAGCGGTGATCGTGCAGGAACTGCTGGGTCGTGTGTTCAGCCTCGCCAGCATTATCGCGCCCTTCCTCTTCGGTGCCTGCGCAGCGGCGGTGGCAAGTGGGCGCATCCGTATCAACGGCACACAAGTTCCTGTCGGCCTCTTCAGTCTGTGGCTGACACCGTTCGCCATCACCATCGGCTTTATGGGCATCGCCCTCTGTGCGACAATCGCCGCGGTTTACCTGACCGTTGAGGCTCAGGCACAAAAAGATGAAACGATGATGACCTTCTTCCGCAATCGCGCGCTGATCTCCGGTGGCGTACTCTCCGTGCTCGGCATCCTCGGCTTTATTCTCGCGCCCTCCGAGGCACCCTTTCTCTGGCAGGGTATCGTCAATCACGCCATCTGGGCGGCAGCCATTGCTATCCTGCTCGGACTCGCTACCGGAGTGGCACTTTTGCAGCGCCGTTTCCGCGTCGCGCGCGTGCTGATCGTGATGGGTGTCGCGGCCATCATGGGCACCTGGGGCCTGTCACAACTGCCTTACCTTATTCCACCCGACGTGACAATCACCGGAGCTGCCAGCCCACCGCTTACCCTTGCCGAACTGCTGGGCGTCACCATCGTGGGCATGGGCATGCTCATACCGGCCCTGTGGTTTCTCTTCTTCATCTTCAAAGGTGGCAACATCATCCCGCCCATCCATGAAAAAGAAATCGAGGGACTCTAAAACCCAAAGGAGGTGACCCATGTACCCCTCATATAGCATCACACAATTTGAGGTTCTTCTGGTCTATTCGCTCATTCCGGCCTTTGTGATCTTGCTCGCCATCCTGCTCTTCTTCGTGGTACGTTCGCAACTGGGACTTTTCGTGCCACATCCCGAGATGCCCGCGGTCAACAAAGATGCTAAAGCGAATGTTGCGGGCTACGCGATGGTTGGCACACTCTTCCTGCTCTTTATCGTCATGGCCGTCGTCTCTAGAAAGCAGCAGGTGCCCGCATGAGGAGTATCGATAGCGCACATAACGCGGATAGCGCGAACACACATCACAACGACTCACCGCTACGACAAAAACACCAGAACGAACGCATAGCCGGTAAGTTGCAACGTGACCTCGCGCGCGCGCTGATCTTCTTCAGCATCGCCTGGTTTTTCCTGACCGTCGGCGTCTACACCTTCTACGCGCTCAGCGTAGTCGGCATCGTATCGCTCGTCATCGGCCTCATCTGCCTGATCGTCAGCCTGGTCAACTTCTTTCGCTACGGCCTCGACTCGCGTAAGGCACGTGCAGAGCTACAAAACCAGAAGGGATAAATAAGGGGAGAAGCTTTCTTTGTGCGACAAATCGGCCTCTCCCCTTTTATCTCACCCACCTCGCACGGACAACTATGCTTTTTTACGCCTCCATTAGCAGATCTAACCACTTCTCAACCGCTGCCCGCGGATTCATGGGCATGTAGCCACCCATCTTTACCACACCAAGCATCAATTGCTCCATCTCATCGCAACGCCTTCGCAGGGCTGCTACCCGTTCCTCGCCGGTCGCATAGACACGCGAATGCGTGTGACTAATAATCGCCGGAAAACTTTCCTCAGTCCTCAGTATATGTCTACGTACCCGACGTGGATCAGGTCTATCAACATGCCCTACAACTGGGCGCTACATCGGTTGCTACTCCAGACGATAAACCATACCAGGAGCGGAGCGCGGGCTTCAAAGACACCTTCGGCAACACCTGGTGGATCTCCACCTATCAGCAGTAATGAAAAGTGATCCCAACCCGAAAGGATTATGGTGCTTCCGTTTATACTCCCGCCAAAAAGAAGCAGGGCATACACGCAGAATGTTTTGCTTGAGCAAACTAGCAACACAGTAGTAACAAGGAGTATACGCATATGACACAACAAACACTCCCACTCATCACCTTCTACCAGGGTTGGCATAGCTACCAGCAAGGGCTCGTCGAAATCATCACACCACTTTCACCCGCACAACTCGCGCTACCCGCCTCCTCACATCACTGGACGCTGGGCATGATCGCGCAACATATCGTCGCCAACCGCGTCTGGTGGTTCCAGGTGTGGATGGGCGAAGGAAATCCGGATCTCGCACCCATCGCGCATTGGGACCCACAGGACAAAGAAGAGCAGTTCACTATTGACGCACCCGAACTTGTCGCTGGCCTTGAGTCAACCTGGCAAATGATCGCCGACGCACTCGCCCGCTGGACCGGTGCCGATCTTGAACATAGTTTCCCTCCCCCAGCACAATTGAGCGAGGAAGAACGAGAGAATTTTGGCGAGCTCACGCGACAGTGGATCATCTGGCATACGCTCGAATACGAGATCCATCACGGCGGCGAACTTTCCCTGGCCCTGGGAAACTACGGTCTGGAGGGTATTTATGGTCAGATATAACAACTGACCAGAACAAGCCACATCGGCGCGAAGTAATACCGTTCGTTGAGTATTTTACTCCACTATGCTAAAATCACCGCTATAGAACTAGCGATGAACTTGCCTTGAAACCCGTTCAACTATTCTGTTTCAACAAGTTCTTCCAATAACATATTCTGTTGAGCTCTTTGAGATTTCCGCGCTTTTCTGGGTAGGACGTGCGTTTCTGCATCATTTAATGGGGTGTAATTCAAAATAACAACTTCTTTATTTGTTACTCGTGTAGTACCGTTCTTTTCTGTATCCATCCCTGATTTTGATTCTAGAGCAATAATGGTCTGCTCTGAAAAAAGTTCTCGTACGAAAGGCGTATCACAAGAAGATAAAAGCCACTTGCACTGTGTCTGTTTAAGCATTGATGCTAACAGTTCGTGCTCGCTTTTTTCGCGCATATTGTAGACATAGTTACATCTATTCTCTGGATAAGGTGGATCAAGGTACATAAAAGCACCAGGACGATCATATCGCTTAAAACAATCTTGCCAGGTAAGATTTTCGATGATCACAGTCTTCAAACGCTCATGAATTGGCTTAACACGTTTTTCCAGTGATTCTAATGCACCAAACAGCCGGTTTCCATGACCGCCATCCGTAATACTTGTCTGAAAACGGGGATAGTGAAACTCACCACCCCAACTAGCCATGATGAGGTAATAAAAACGATGAGCACGCTGCACATCAGTCAAGCTTGCTACATCCAAACTCGCTTGCCGCTCGAACTCTGCGCGCGCTACAAGCTCCCATTCAAATGAGGCAATTAACTCTGCTGGTTTCTCTTTCACAACGCGAAAAAAGGTAATGAGATCTTGATCTATATCGTTGAGCACTTCAACACTACTGGGCTTTTTGCCGAACAAAACCCAGGCCGCGCCCGCGAAAAGCTCTACATAACATGTATGCTGAGGAAATAAATCGATGATTTGCTTACGTAAACGCGACTTCCCGCCCACCCATTTGAAAGGACTATTTAGCATTTGATAGCTGCTATCCTGCCGATTCACTGCCATACATATCCCTCAGCTCTAAATGAATATTTCATTGTCTCTATTAGAGACAATCTAACACACTATAAAATAATTGTCAAGCATTGAACGAACAAACTACATTCTCACGAAGCATAACACGCTTCGGACAAAAACTAAATAGGCTACGAACAAGTCAGCAGCTATCTATGCAGAAACTAGCTCACTTGATGGGTCTTGCTTCTCATGGATACATTAGCGAACTAGAAAGCGGGAAAAAACTTCCTACTGTAGAGTTCGTTCTTCGCTTGGCTCGCCTATTTAATGTAACGACCGATGAGCTTTTGAAAGATGAATTAGAGCTAGAGATACCTGATTCTAAATAGAATGAACACAAATTAGCTTCTAAAACTTCTCAAATCAAAAACACGATTTTTAGATAATGAGGCAAAAAGAATGCATACAGTTGGTTCCTCCAATGGCCCTACAATTCCAACACCTTCTCAAGTAGCAAAGCTAAGACTTATTTTAAGTACCTATCAAGATGGCACAGGACAGCAAGCGGCCTCTAATGGCATGACGCTTCCTGGTTGGAGAGACTTCGAAAGGGCAGTTGCTGCTACCTTCGAGGGACAGGCACAAGAAAGTAAGCATGTATTTGACGTAATTGTACCCTCAGACGATGCTGCTAAAACCTATGGAATATCGTGTAAGATGCGAGGTGAATTAAATAAAACTGTAGACAGAGTAAATAGAAGTGGTCTTTCAGTAAAAGGACGCATTTCGATGGAATTGTCGAATTCAGCAAAATACTTTTGGAACCAGCTTAAAGTTAGAGGTATAAATGAAAGCAATTATAGAAACCAACCAATAGAAACAGGAATAACCCTGATAGAGCTTGTTAAATCATGGCATGATGCTGTCAGCATTCAGAATGGTAACATAATAAACCTCAACAAAAGTTTCTTCTTTGTTTTATCCTGGGATAGAAAAGGTTCGTACCAATTACATCAGTTTGCGATTACTTTGCCAGATCCAAAAACGCTGCATTGGCATTTTCCTACAAAGCTTATGAAAAATGGACAAGAAGAACCAGCCGTACGTCTCTCTGGTAATGATAGGTATGGTCCTGTCTTCGAATGGTATGGTGATACTGGTGGACAACTCAAATATTATCCTCTCGCTCAAGATGCTCTTTGGGTATCAAATACCTTTCAACTAGAGCCACTACCAACCTCAGATGAGTTAGAATATGGCGTACTAGCCAAGGCACGGACATACTTTCCTAATCAGTGGGAAATAGCGCTCAATAGCAATATCTACTAAAAGTCAGGCCAAATTACAAATGAGCGCATCAAGAGCAAAGGCTGTCAAGTAAGTTCAAACCAATTTACGCGCCCATACATATGCCCGCCTCGTCTCGACCTCGAATCCCTGGTACGGGTCGCGTTCTGTACTCTCTACAATCTCGAAACCTGCCGCGATCAGGCGTTGCTCAATCCATGCGCGCTGAAAAAATATAAAATCAAGAGCAACGTGCTGATCAAAAAACTCTTCGAAATGGCGCACCTCGTCCCCTATGTGAAAGGATAATAACACCTCTCCACCTGGCCGCAACACACGCCAGCACTCGCGCAAAACGGTATCTATCCGCTGCGGCACAATATGCACAATCGAGTAGAAAGCCACAATGCCACCCCAGCTTCCAGCGGCCACATCTAACGCCAGCATGTTCCCCACCCGAAACTCGATGCCTGCGTTAAGCTCGCGCGCCAGTTCAATCATACGCGGCGAGAGATCCATGCCCAGCACGTTTGCCCCATGCTCATGTAGATAGCGCGCGACATGTCCTGGTCCACACCCTAGATCACAGATAGGACCTGGATTCCCCACACATGCGGCAAAGCGCGCCAGCCACTCGCGATCAAACGGCTTGTGCTCCAACTCATGATAAAGGTGCGCGGCATACTCGTCTGCTACAGCATCATAGCTGGAACGCACTTGCACATATTCCTCCATTAATCCCCCTCCCCACAACCAACCCACTCCTGCTTTCCCAACCTTTGCGCATCAGCATATTTCCGCTCATAATCCACAATCTTCTTGTCAATAGCAGCCAGATGCTGCTGCTCCTCTTGCAAACGCGCCTCGACCCTCACCCGGTGCTGCTTCAACAATTGCATCCGTTCCACCGTCGTCCCATCCCCCTGCCGCATCAACTCTGTATAGCGCTGAATATCCCGAATCGGCATACCAGTTGACCTCAGCCGCTTCACAAATCCGATCCACTGCACATGCTCCCACGTATACGCGCGATACCCATTCCCATCCTCGCGCCCAACCGACTGAATCATCAACCCCACACGCTCATAATAGCGCAACGTATGCGCACTCAAGCCCGTCGCCTCCGCCATCTGCTGAATCGTCAACTCTCGCTCTTTGACCTGCACCATTGTCGTCACATCACCTTTCCTGCTCCTGGCATCTTGATAGGCAGACCCTCTTTTATACTCATCATATACTTTAGAGTATACTCTAAGTCAAGCCTGTATGCTCCCCTCACTCATTTGCACAACACCCTGCATATGCCTTGACTTAGAGCGCGCTCTAAAGTGTAAACTATTCTATAAGTAGGGGTACTATTACGAACATTCATTATCGGCCCGCCGACAATTCATTGTACCCTTACCGCTGTCTACAGAACATCAATCATCCTAGTTCCATCGAGAACTTATCCGGTTGACGTTTGATAGAACTCTGCAGGTATGAACCTGCAGAGTTTACCCGAAAGGACAAAATCACCATGACTAAAGTCTGGTTTATTACCGGTGCGTCGAAAGGCTTCGGACGCGAATGGACGGAAGCCGCTTTAGAGCGAGGCGACAAAGTCGCCGCGACCGCTCGCAACACGCAAGACCTGGACGCGCTCGTCAGCAAATATGGCGACTCTATTCTGCCGCTCAAGCTTGACGTTACTGATCGCGGCGCCGATTTCAGCGCGGTCAAGCAGGCCGCGGACCACTTTGGCAAGCTTGATATCGTCATCAATAACGCGGGCTTCGGCCACTTCGGCGTGATCGAGGAATTGACGGAGGCCGAGATACGCGCCCAACTCGAAACCAACCTGTTCGGTGCTCTGTGGGTCACACAGGCCGCGCTACCCATCATGCGCGCGCAACACTCCGGCCATATCATTCAGGTGTCGAGTATCGGCGGCATCACCGCCTTCCCCGGTATCGGCGCCTACCATGCCTCCAAATGGGCGCTCGAAGGCTTCTCGCAGTCGCTCTCGCAGGAAGTCGCGGGCTTCGGCATCCACGTAACCCTGATCGAGCCCGGCGGCTTCTCCACCGACTGGTCTGGTCCGTCCGCGAAGCACAGCGAAGAAAATCCAGCTTACAGCGACTTTCGCACTTCACTGAATGCCGCCCAGTCGCAAAGACGACAAAGCAGAGGAAACCCGCATGCCACTCGCACCGCCATCCTAAAAGTCGTCGATGCCGAAAACCCGCCCCTGCGCATCTTCTTCGGCGAGCCGCCACTCACCATCGCCACCAGGGACTACCAGTCTCGCCTGGAAACCTGGAACGAGTGGCAGCCCGTCTCTATTGAGGCACAGGGAGAACAGTAGTATCCCTTATAGTGCCTGACTTGATTGCCTCATCTGTAATCGGGCAAACCGTATGGCTTACCCACGATTACAAGATGAGGCACCATTTATAGTCCTCTCATCATACCCATCTCTACCTTGCTCACCCCTTCTCTTCAACCTTGACATCCACCTCTCCTGCAAGCTATACTTACTAAGTAAGCGATTAGTTAGCATAAAGTGAGTATTTCATCGATGGATGGACGTTTGTCAGCAGCGGAGAGGCGGAAACGTATCCTGGCTGTTTCTAGAGAACTCTTTGCTCGTCAGAGCTTTCACGCGACCACCACGCGTGAAATCGCACGCGCTGGCGGAGTGAGCGACGCTTTGCTCTATACGCACTTCAGCAGTAAACAGCAGGTGTTAGAAGCCATCCTCGATGAAGGCATGCTTCAGTTTTCTCAAGCCGCGACCCTGACTCTACCCAGTGATCCTTTGCCCATCACTGCGTATATGCATCTGATCGGGCAACACTTCCTACAAGTAGTGCAGGCACAACGCGACCTCTTCGTCATCCTTATTAGTGATCATCAAGCGGTTGCGGACGATGAGCGCTTCGCTCACTTCATTGATGGTGCCGCCTCCCATCTCGGTGTGGAATTGGAGGCACGAGTGACACAGGGTGAGTTGCGATCAGGCTTCGACGGTTATCTGGTTGCCCGCCAGTTCGTGGGTGCGATCGTCGCCTTTATTGTACTCCAGGACCTGCTGGGTATTGGCCGCTTCCATCCGCTTTCACCCACACAGTACCTGGATCAACTGGTTGAAACGACGCTCAAAGGAATTATAGCTCTCCCATAATTAGTGCATCCAGTAAGTTGCCGGGGTATGAGCACGGGTTGCTCCGGCGCGCGACCGCAAGGGATCGCGTCTACGCGGGGTCACCCGATCATTTGCTGGATGCACCAATAATGCTCTTTTTTTTTAGTCTATAACTGAGTAAGCGATTAGTTAGTAATAAAAGGAAATCATCAAATGAAGCAGAAACAAATCTTTCTTGTTCCGATAATGCAGTTAGCGGCTGGCCTGGGATGGATTGGCGGTACCTATGCACAATCATCCTGGTCGCTATGGCTACAAATCTCGCTTCAACTCGTTCATTACCTCCCTGTAGCGCTTCTATTCTTGTGCGCAGTGCGTTTCCTGACTGATCAAAGTACCTATGACAATTGGGGTCGCTCGGGCCTCATTCTGCTGGCGATCTTCGTGAAAGTCGCAACGGTGGCCTGGATTATCATCGGTTTCACTCATTTCTTGGGGCTTACCGGCCCACATGGCTTTAATGACTGGTTCCCCATCGGCGTAACCAATGCCGGCAGTGGTCTACTGCTCGGGCTACTGATCGCACGACGCGACAAGTATCAGGCACAGGCACACCCCTCACATGCCTAGTCAACGCTACTTACGCTTTAAAGAAAGAGGAAATCCTATGCAAAATTTTGTGCTCGAAATGATCGTGCTTGTACTTGTGGCCCTACTCACGGGATGCTACTTCGATGGATTCCTGGTTTTGCTCCCAGCCCAAAAACAACTTTCGGTCGGTAGTTATATTGAAGTAGAGCAAGCAAACACACGGATAGGCACTATTCGTTATCGTTTCTTGATTTTTATTACCCTGTTCGCACAATTGTTCCTCTTGTTTGCTATCCATAATTGGCGCTCGCTCCTATTCCAGTCTACCCTTATTAGTATGCTCTTGATTATTTGTGCTACCTTGATTACAATTCGTCTGGTGGTCCCCATCAATCGACAGGTCCACACCTGGTCCGTTCAACAGCCTCCAGCCGAGTGGTCTCGCAAGCGCGCGCTGTGGCACAGATACCACACATGGCGGACAGGCCTCGTTCTACTAGCTATGCTACTGCAATTTAGCGCGGTGTTGCTAGCTCGTTAAACAATAAATCTCCAAAAATCAGCACCTGAGCAGGCTCTCCTTATCTCATAGATACGGTTCGCCCAAAATCAGCGATGAGTTGACGGTAGCGTTCAAAGGCGGGTTTAGGAAGGTAATCATCACGTAACAGCCCAAATTGCGAGAGAAGATCACTATTGGCACTGTTCGCATCGCGCAAGGCAAAATGTTCATAGTGGGTGATATTAAACTGAGCACGATGCTCGTAAATGGTCCGAATAACCTGTTCCACCATCTCTGCCTGCCGCTCATACGAGCGAGTCGGTCCCGTCGGACAACCGTTTTCGGTAACATGCACTGGACATGTCTCAGGAATGGTGGCGGCAGCAAGACTGACATTGCGAAAGTGAGAGAGCACAGCAATGACTGCCCTACGTAGAGTTGCCACTGAAGCGTCAGGAAGAGGGCGAAAGACATCCGGAAAGAAGTCGAGACCAACATAATCGAGTGCATCGAGAAAGGACTGCCCGCCTAGAGCCGCAATGGCGGGCCAAAAGTCGTCGTTGGGGTCAAAATTGGGGGCAGCATTAAAGCCAACGTGAATGTCGAGACCACAACGCTGGATCTCTTCTTTCGCGGCGATGACCCCTCTAACGAGGGCTTCTCGTACCTGGGGAATACAGCCATCTACCTCCGGAGTCATGGTTACATTCGCTTCTTCCGTGATTTGTAGGGTTGCGAGCATCGAGTTGTAGCGGCGGATGGTCTGGCGAATAAAGATCAGCCAGCTGTCCAGATCGGGCTGGCGAAATTGGAGAACGAGGTCAAGCTTGCGCTCGTCCTGAATATATTGCTCAACTGCTGCTGGCGTCTTAATGGCGAGGGCTGATGCAGCAGATAAAGAACCGGTATAGGGAAGATAACCGCGAACCAGAAAGGGAGAATTACCTACCTGAAGATGGTCCAGAGCTTCGTGAATACGAACTGGATCATCAGCGGTGATGGCCTGACCGCTACCAAAGCCGGTGTGCCCTCCTGGATAGATGCCGAAAATCAGAGGTGAGGAGTGAGTATCAGACATCGAAACAACTCCTTTCAAATGATCAAGATGAGGTTTGATCCTCAGTCTCTTCTTGTCCAGGGGCGTCTAGAAAACGCCTCGTCTCAGCGTTAGTCAGGCGCTGTTCTACCTCCTCGAACCACTGCAATTCAGCAGTACGCAAGAACTCTTGCCGCCGGAAGACCGCGCGATCAAGGGGTTCGAGTATGCCAGTTGCCTCCAGCCGTTCGCGCTCGGCAATGGTGCCTGCAAGTTCTCGTTCGATGGTTTCTTTTCGACTCCGCAGGAATGCTAAAACGTCCCCTGCTGCATCAATCCCACCGAATAAAAGGGCAACGCCTACCGCATCGGGACTGATATACAGGTCAGTCAGCGCTTGTTCGCGCAGCAGGCGCAGGGTATTGAGGCCCGCGGGCGTGATGCGGTAAACGGTTCGCACTGGACGGTGTCCGATCTGTTCTGTACGCACCGTTTCGAGCAGCGTCTCCGTTTCCATCTGACGAAGTTCGCGATACAATGCGCCCACGCTCACCCCTCCCCAACGTCCGACATTGGTCACTTCAGCATCGTAACGGATTTGATAGCCGTGTCGAGGTCCGTTCCTGGCAAGTAATCCCAGGATCATCAATCGTGTTAGATTCATGATAATAGTATCACGAATCTATTTAGTTTTGTCAAGTGCTTCAGGACCATATGTTGAGCATCTTATGCTTGATGATTGCATCTAGAGCCTGTAATGAGCTTTTGGTAAAATAGGGATATGGAAAGACAAAACTATTTCACTGATGTAAGTGATGATGAATGGAGCTTCACAGAGCGCCAATTTGTCAATCAAGTGATTGACAAATTGGAAGTTCAAGAATATACTTTATCAAGTGATTGATTAAGGAGAAATCATGGATAACAGCGAGCAACCCTCTCAGGATATCAATGTCGTAGCCGGGCAGATTCTTCGCGAAGGTAGCCTACCCAAAACAGTAGGTGATGAACGGAGACGATCATTGGTGCAGGCAGCTTATCATCTCATTGCGGAGGGAGGTTTTGAAGGTCTGCGAACGAGAAATGTTGCTACGCGAGCTGGTGTGAACATTGCTACTCTCCATTATTACTTTGCTCGCAAGGAAGATCTTATTCAGGGTGTCGTCGAATACTTGCTCCAGCAATTTATGACGGCGTACCTGCCAGGTTCTCCTTTCGAGATGAAGACTCCTTTGGAGAAAATTCGTGGAGAGCTTGTGGAGTTGCAGTATCTTTTGCATGAAAAGCCAGACATGTTCATCGTTTTCAATGAGCTCGTTCTTCGTTCACTACACGATCCAGCAATCCAGCGCATGATCAAGTGGTTAGATGAAGGGTGGCATACCTATCTTGCACAGACCCTTCACGATGGCAGAGAGCAGGGTCTATTTCGTGCGGATCTTGATCCAGATAGCACGGCAACCTGGCTGATCTTGCTCAATAAAGGGACCGCTGTTCATTGGATGACCAATGCAGGTGCCATTGATTTCGACCATATTCGGGCAGATGTCGAGCGTTGGCTTATAGGCTAAGCCAACGCTCTCTTCTAAGAAGGAGGAAATCCATATGTATAACTGGCTCGTTCTCCTCAATCTTGCGGTAGCATTTTATAGTGTTGGAACGATCTGGTTAACCCAGGTAGATTGGCAGCTTTGGAAATATGTTGGCAGAGAGACATTTGACCAGTATCATCTCGCATGGTGGCATAGTGTCTGGTGGTCGATTTTCCCTCTTGCGGGCGTGTCCTTCGTAGGGATTTGTGCGCAACTTTTCTGGCGTCCATCAGTTCCTCCATGGATGCTCTGGCTGGCACTCATCATACAACTTCTCGCGTATAGTGGAACAGCATTCTGGTGGGGACGAGGGCAGGGTAAGCTGAAACAGGTGATTTTATCAAATGGCAGCATCGATACGCTTTATCAAAGGCTGGTTCGTACTAACTGGATTCGAGTAGCACTATTCACCTGCGCCGGACTCGTGCAGCTATGGATTGCACTCGTTAATTTCTCTCATTAATTCTTGATTATGAAAAAGGGTAAAAGTTGTGAATGAGAAGATCCCTTGACATTTTCTAGCAGCTATCCTTTTGTCCACCATGACCGCATAAAGCGAACTGCATCAGAAAATATGTAGTTTTCTGATGCAGTCCATTCAAGCAATAGAGGTTAACTTCAGGATATTATCATGCTCCGGTCGAATCTTCCGCCTCCGATGTGGAGACTGAAATGGGCGGCAACTTCCTGCGCATGGTGTATGCGTAGAGCATGAAAGCAGGCAACAAGAGCAATCCGGTAAGCACAAGTGCTGGACGCGTTGTCAGCGCGGTCGCGACCGCCCCAATCAGCAGGCCGCCTCCCATTGCGGCAAGAGCGACAGCCTGTCCATTGAATGAGAGAATGGTTGCGCGTACCCTTGACGGGGTCTGCTGATTGACCCAGGTTTGGGTGAGAGGACCGCGGGGTCCACCGGCGGTCGTGATCAACCACAGAGCTGCTATCGCCAGGGCAAATTGTGCAGTCAGGGCAAAACATACAATTCCCAGCAAGGTTACTCCTTCCGTAATGCACAGTCCCCAGGCGACCGATCGTTGATTGGTAAGGGTAATGCATCGGTGAGCTATCTCAATTCCTCCAATGTTGGTGAAAGCAATACCGATCTCCATCACGCCAAACCAGACAATCGGAGCGAGGTGTCCCAATGTGGGAAAGGTAAAAACCTCATCATTTTATACAAAAACCAAGCGCATCACCTATAATCGTTAGAGATGCTGTGCTTCCATCAAATGGGCATAGCTCTCCCTACACAAGGCGATTCGTTCGGCGAATAGCAAAGAGGGGATTGCTAGAAAAGGGGAGTTACGATGAGGACGAGTGAATCACACTACTCAGAAAGGCGAACAAGTGCCAATCCTGGTGATGAGCGCATCATGAAAACAGGCAGAAAGATACTTATCTGCGTGCAGCAGTGATCAATATGCGAAAAGCTGAGCCAGTATACTGGGCTAATTGATGCCTGTTACGGTCCTCTTGACCTCATAATAACTCACCACAAAAACCAGTTGCATGTAAAAATACCCTTCCTTTCTCACAAATAGCAAGTAAAAACACCTCTTGTAGCAGAGATGTGTGACATTTCAAGTATATCCATCTTCACAGCTTTACACAAGTACGCTTTCTTCCACTCTACTTTTCCTTTATTATGAAGACATTGACATTATGCCAGATGAGGAGTGTATTATGATCTATCGACTCGTGCCCTATGCCACGGAAACACTTGTGTCAGCCGGTGAAGAACTCAAAACACATCTCCTCCACTGGTTCCCAGACTGCTCTATCACAATGGATCTCTTACAGGCAGAATAAAGTATTTGTGTCAGGAGGTCATCACTTGGAAAGGCATCAGGTTGATGTATGGCAGTATCCAACGCTGCTCATTGAACGATACATCTGCGCTCCTGGACCAATAGAAGGGGTTGCACGTCATACACATGAGCAGTATCAGTTCTGTCTCAGTACCGATATTGCATGTGTCTACGACTACCGGGGAGCACGACATATTGTGCCACGTGGCAACTTGAGCATCATCCATCCCGGCGAACCACACGCAACCAGTGATGCAGAACCTCGTTTGCCAGGCGTGGTTTATCATATGCTCTATCTTCATCCCTCTGTCCTTCATGAAATAGCAGCAGAGATTGGCGGACACTCAGCAGGACAACCATATTTTCCAATACCTGTTCTCAGCGATGATTCTCTTCTGCATCTTTTCCATCAACTTTATAGCACATTGGAGACTGGCGTCGACCAACTTGAACGCGATGTTTTATACTACACCACGTTCTCGCATCTCGTGACGTACTATGCTCAAGATTGCTTTCTCACTTCTACAAAAGTCTCACCTCGCCTGGCAGTATTACGTGCCCGTGATTTCCTTCATGATAATCTTTTCCAGAACATCTCTCTCGAAGACCTTGCTCAGATTTCAGGGCTTAGTGCCTTTCGTCTCTGTCATGCTTTCAAGAAGGAAATTGGCCTCTCTCCTCATGAGTACCACCTCCATATACGAATCATGTATGCAAAGTCCCTCATTATCAGCGGCTTGCCTCTTGCACAGGTGGCACAAAAGACAGGTTTCTACGATCAGAGTCGTTTTGGTCGGTACTTCAAAAGGTTTATTGGGACCACACCCGCTTACTACGCTAGAAATAGCAAAATTTGCCTATAAATAGCTAGAGAAGTTTTCTATACTTAAAGGTATTCTGATGCTGTGATTGTAACGGCTCTATACCGTTGCTCACAGAGAGACTGTGTCATATATATAAGTGCGATAAAAAAACATGTTTGTAGAAGAGGAGATAAAACGAATGTTCAATGAACTACAAGAAAAAACGGTCGTGGTGGTTGGCGCAAGTTCGGGGATAGGACTTGCTTTATCGAAGGAGCTAGCCACTTTGGGAGCACATGTGGTGATGGTAAGCCGCTCAGCAGAGAATTTGGAACGAGCCAGGCATGAAGTTTCCGGCAATGTCGAAACTCATGTCGCAGACATGCTCGATGAAGAGTCGTTGAAAAACCTCTTTACCGCGATTCAGACACTTGATCATCTCGTTGTCACAGCAGTTGCTGATGAGATCAAACTCTTTTCACCACTTGCCGACATGCCCACCACGGTTGCACAACGCGGCATGGAAAAATTCTGGGGAGCGTTCTTTGTCACTCGCGCAGCGGTTCCTCATATCTCCTCTCATGGATCAATTACTCTGACGTCGAGCATCTCGATTTTCAATCCCTCAAAAGGAGGGCTTTCAGTTATGTCAGCAGCAAGTGGTGCGGTTGCCGTATTTGCTCGCACATTGGCTGCTGAACTCGCTCCTATTCGGGTCAACGTCATTGCGCCAGGAAGTGTCAATACGGGAGTCTACGCAACCCAATCGTCGGAGCAACGCGCCGCCTCAGAACAGTGGGGACGCGAGACCCTCCCTGTAAGGCATCTCGGTCAACCAGAAGAACTCGCTCAAGCATTTCTATACCTCATGACGAATACCTATACAACAGGAGCTATCCTGCCAGTGGACGGTGGTTTGTCTGTGTTGTAGCACCAGGAACAGGCCACATGGGCAAAACCACCCTCCTGGCCCTCCTCGACCTGATCGAGTGCGCCGAGGAGGGCGAAATTCAGAACTGCTCACACCAATCGGACTGAGTTCACGACTCGGCCATTCCCCATCACGCCTCTCCGGAGGCGAGCAACAACGCGTCGCCATCGCACGCTCACTGATCAACAATCCACAAATTCTGCTGGCCGACGAGCCCACTGGTAACCTCGATCCCGCCACCGGTCAAGAAATACTCGACCTGCTACGCCAACAACAACTGCACCAAAAACAAACCCTGATCATGGTCACCCATGACTCCGCTATCGCCCAACTCGCCGACCGCACACTCTCGCTCTCGCGGCTCGCTTCCTCCTGATCACTGCCCAGGAAAGATCTGTTCCGTCACCACCTGTCGCTGCAACTGCCACATCTTCCAGTACAACCCCTCCGCTTGCAGCAAATCGTGCTGTGTTCCGCGTTCGCGAATCTTGCCACCCTCCATTACCAGGATCTCGTTCGCCATCTCTAGACCGACGAGACGATGCGTGATCATGATCGTAGTACGTCCTCGCATCAACTCACGTAACGTATCGAGCATCTCATGTTCCGTGATCGCATCCAGGTTCGCCGTGGCCTCATCCAGAATCAAGATCGGCGCGTCCTTCAGTAACGCACGCGCCACCGCCAACCTCTGTCGCTCACCACCGCTCAGTTTGAAACCTTGCTCACCCACCAGTGTGTCATAGCCATCCGGCAAGGACCGGATAAAATCGTGCAACTGCGCCTGCTGGGCGGCCCGCTCAATTTCCTCCTCGCTCGCATCGGCCTTCGCAATCAGCAGATTCTCCCGTATAGTGCCGTTGAACAGGTATGTGCGCTGCTCCACCACGCTGATCAGCCGGTGAATATCCTCCTGCCGATAGCTTTTCAACTCATAGCCGCCCAGCCTGATCTTTCCCTGCGGATACTCCCAGAAACGCAGCAATATATTCGACAGCGTGGACTTGCCCGCGCCACTCGGCCCCACGATCGCCACGCACTCACCCTGCTCCACACCAAAACTGACATCGTCCACCACCCACGGCCCCTGCTCCTCGTAGCGAAAGGCGAGATGCTCGACCTCCAAATTGTACGTCTCCGGCTGTGGCGAGACATCCTCCATGTCGCGCACCGCAGGTTGCGCATCCACCACTTCAAAAAGTCTGCGCGCCGCCTCCAGACTGCTGCCTAACTGTTGTGCGACCGTGGTCAACGGCTCGATCACCTCGAAACTACTCAAGGCGATCAACACCAGAAAGGCCAGGTAGATGCTGTTCAACTGCCCGCCTCTCACATAGGGGATCGCTACCAGCAACATCACCCACGCGCACCCGCTCGACAGCACGATCCCCAACCCATCTCTCAATCCACCGATCAACGCCAGTCTTGCCTGCACACTCACCAATCGCTGGTTCAATGCGCGTACCTTGCGCGTCTGCTCGCGCTCCTGGCCGAACGCCAGCAGATCGCCCACACCCTGCACACTATCCACCAGCGCGACATTCAACGCCGCCCGCGCCTCCACCAGCCGCTGACCCTCCCTGCGACTCAACACGTGCGTCAACAACGGTACAGCCACACCCGCCAGCAGGAAAAACGCCAGCAAGACCAGCGCGAAAACCACATCGAACGCGCCCAGCACCAGCCACAGCACCAGTGCCACCACCACAGCGATCACCGGCGGCGCGATCACGCGAATATACAACTCCTGCAACACCTCGATGTCCGCCACCAGTCGTGTTAACAAATCACCGCTGCTCGTTCCGCCCAACTTTTTTAGCGCGCCCTGCATCAAACGCGCCGGTGCCAGCGGCTCCAGCGCCTGGTAGAACCATACCCGCAGTTGCGACAACAACTTGAAAGTAGCGTTGTGCGAGACCAGCCGCTCCATATAGCGCACGATGCCGCGAAAAATACCAAAGATGCGCACACCCACAATCGCCACCGCCAGCGATGCCAGCGCCGGATGTTGCGCCGCCCTGGCGATCAAATACGCCGAAAGACCCATCAAACCAATACCACAACCAACAGTCAGCAGGCCCAGCAGCGCCGCCAGCGCCATTGACTTCAATAATGGCCGCGTCTGCTTCAACAAGCGCCAGAAAATTCCAAACATTCCTGTCGATCTTGATGCTCTTACCGATTCTAGCGATCCCACCGTATCTTTGATCATCCTCATGCCTTCTCTCGCTCGTACATATGCATCAACCGCTCGTACCTGCCCGCCCGCCTCATCAACTCCTCGTGTGTGCCCGCCTCGACGATCGCTCCCCGCTCCATGACAACAATCCGCTCGGCACGCGAAATCGTGCTCAAGTGGTGCGCGATCAGCAAAACCGTGCGCCCCTGCTCCAACTCGCGCAACGTCTCCACAATTCCCGCCTCGTTTTCGGCGTCCAGGTTCGCCGTGGCCTCGTCCAGGATCAAGATCGGCGCGTCCTTTAGAAAAGCCCGCGCCAGGCTGATCCTTTGTGCTTCTCCACCGCTCAAACGCGCGCCACGCTCTCCAATTACAGTCTCATAGCCCTGCGGTAGATTCTCGATAAACCTGTCCGCACGCGCGCTTTTGGCCGCCGCCTCGATCTGCTCCCTTGTGGCCTCGGCACACCCCAGCCCGATATTTTCCGCCACCGATGCATTGAACAGGTACGCATGTTGCGGCACCCATGCCACCTGCTCTCGCCACTCACGCATCGCGATACTCTCGATCTCCCGTCCATTTACCAGAATATGTCCACTATCGGCGCTGATGAAACGCAACAACAACTGCGCGATTGTGCTCTTGCCCGCTCCGCTTGCCCCCACCAGCGCGACTCTCTGTCCCTTATGCATCTCGAACGAGACATCGCGCAGCGCCGCTCGCTGCCCATCATACGCGTAGCTGACATTCTCGAAACGAATACCCTCCACCACACCCACATCTTTGCTCGCCTCGCTTGCCGCAGCCAGCGCAACCTTCTCTCCTGTAGGCGTGTCCAATATCTCGTTGATACGTTGCAATGCCGCCGTTCCAGTCATACCCGCGTGATATTTCGCCCCCAGCTGTCGCAAGGGCAGAAAAAATTCCGGCGCGATCAACAGGATGAATAGCGCGGCCTGAAACGGCATCTCCCCGATTAACAACCTCAACCCGATCTCGATGGCGATAATGGCCGTGCCGATCGTGGCCGCCTCCTCCAATAAAAACGCCGAAAGAAAGGCGATCTTCAATGTACCCATCGTGGTCTCGCGAAACTGCTCGCTCACCGCCCTGACCCGCTCGACCTCGGACTTGCCGCGCCCGAAAATCTTCAACGTCGTCAATCCCTGTAACACATCCAGAAAGTGCGCGCTCATCAAACTCAAAGCTTGCCAGTGCCGCCCGGTCTCTTTGCCAGCCATCATGCCCGCGATCGCCAGCAAAAATGGCAGCACTGGAATCATTACCAGCAGCACGATACTCGATGGGAAATCGATGAAGAAGATCACGATCAGCATCATGATCGGCACCAGCACAGCCAGGTAGACTTGCGGCAGATATTGACTGAGATAGGGTTCCAACGCCTCCACACCCTCGACGATGGTATTCACCAGCTCGCCACTACGCTCGCCTCTGGTATAGTTGGGTCCCAAAGCGAATAGCCGCGTCAATACCTTCTCACGCACAGCTATTTTCATACGCGCCGCCATGCGGTTCGCCACGATCGCCTCACCCCAGCTTATCAGGCCACGCGCCACAATCACGCACAGCAAAATGCCGATTGCCACCCGCTCCTGACTCAGCGTGCGCGCGCCCACGAATACCTCGCTGATAATGGTACTGAGATAAAAGTTTTGCGCGATCACCAGCGCGCCTGCAATCAACCCGACCAGCACAGCCACGGCCAGAAAAACTCTCACCCCTGGTATTTGCCGAATCATCTTTGCGCTGAATTTCATCTCTGCCTTTGCTCGCTTGCGCTGATATTTCAAATCCATTATTTATATGAAACCTGATGACACTTAAATGTATCATTCGTGAATGCTTTCACGTATTCTTTACATATTAGAGAGCGACAAAACAACTATCTTTCTCTCTCCACTATATCCATTTGTTCTATAAATCGCGGCTCGCTTGACATGTTACCAGGCGTCTAGCCATACTAACAAAGTGGAATTATATGTACAGACAGTGCCAGTCATTGCTTTACACCTGCGCATTGTCCTTATAGCCCTATTGATAGGATGCATGAACTAGAGAATACTGGGTCACTTTCTCACGTAGAGCAGGCCATGGGTATATGCATGTTTCCCCTACGCTACTGCTGGTGCGCGAGAAAATTACTTGCAGTTGTACGCTTTATGCTGCGCGATTGCAGGATATCACGAACGCTTGTTAAGGACTACCAGTACATGCGATATATTTCGCCCATCGCCACAGGAAACTAATCTATCATAACCCACTATGTGGAAGAAGGAAGCACTATCATGAATCAACAACCACCGCCTCATCGCCAGGAGATTCGACTGCGCCGCATGGAATTACAACAACAGGAAAGCGCGGCCAGGTCAATTCCCTATATTTCATTTATTTTAACCCATGTCGCCCTCGTGCTGTTCTTGATCGCGGCCTTCTTCGTGGATCGCCTCACCCCCAACCCGACAGTCAGTCTCATCGTCAAAATTACGCTATCCGTCATCGCGGTGCTTTTCCTGGCCTCGGAATGGGTCTACGCCATTATCACGAGCCGCCGCTGGAAAAAGAATATCGCCGCGCTGCTCCAATTAGAGGAAGAACAGCGCTCCGCCGATGAACAAGAACAACAGCGCCAGTACGAGAATGCGCTGGCCGTCGAACAACTCAGAAATCGCGCTCTACAATACAACCTGCGCAATCGCCGCGACCAGAGAGCACCGCATCAAACCACACCCCAATCAGGACCCTTCGGTCGCCCCCAGGCAAATTTTCCTTCAGACCCCTTTAATCATTTTCAGCCAAATCCAGACCCCTTCAACCGCGCTCAATCCCAATCCAATTCTCAATCTGGTACCACCCCACAATTCGATTTCACCCACTCCTTCGATGAGTGGAACGTCAACTCAAATGTCAACCCTTCAAACATCAACTCATATCGAAACCCTGCCGATGAGCCACCACAAAATCAATCACAGTGGCCGTAAATAAATTGACTGCCCGCATTTATTAGATATATAAATGGGGGTAGCATGGTCCGCGGGGCAAACGCGTGGTTTGCCCTACGCGGACCATGCTACCCCCATTTATTCGTGAAAGACCATCATGGGCGTCCATGGCGCATGAATGGTGCCTCTACGCGATGATGGGTCTTGGTGATCGTTTGAACCGTGCAATGAATTGCACGCGGGCGCATGAATGCTGCCCCTACTTTGTTGGTGTTAACGTCCACAAGCCATAATCGCCTGAAACACACTGGCCTTGCGGGTCTTGCGTGCAGTAATTTCCTACCAGGCTGCCGTCCGAACGCATGGTGCCATCGAAAAAGAGCGACGCTCCTTTTCCCTTGCTGGTGACCGTCAAAAGCACATGCCGCGAGGCATCGATCACGCCCGTGAAGGGCTGTCCCGCGTCCTTCCCCTGCACGAATGTTCCACTGATCGTCTGCTGATCCTGCTTCACTCCCGTCAAACGGACCTCGCCCTTGCTATTCGTCATCAGGTTGCTGATCGTGCCCTGGTATGTTCCCGCCACACTCGGATAGACAGTGGGCACGGTCTTCGTCATACCCGGCGTGTTGGAGATCACGCGCGTCACCTCTATCTCTACTCTGCTGCCAAAAACATTTGCCTGGGCCGCGTAAAGCAATCCGCCCGCAACCAGAGCCAACACTATAATCAATCCGGCTATAAGAAGGAGGATAGATGCACTACTTTTGCGATTGCTCTTTCCCCTCGCACCATCAGCCTTACCCGCCTTGCCTGGTACGATTGGCCCTATTGGCCCTACCGACGCCAAATGACCGGAGGTGTTCACACTCGCCACCGCTTGCTCATCCGCCATCGGCACCAGACCGGTAAACGCTCCCCAGAAGTCGTCCGCCGTCTCAAAGCGTTTTTTAGAATCGATCGCCATCGCCTTCTCGATTGCCCTCGCCGCTACCCTGGGCACTTCGGGCGCAAACTCCTCCACACCCTTGAGTGTATCCTCTCCCCTGCTCGCTATACTCGTCAACCTCTGCAATGCGTCCACTGGCACCGTGCCCGTCAGTAAGGTGTAACAGGTCGCACCCAGTCCGTAAATGTCCGCGCGCGGGTTCGTTCCCATACTGCTGTACTGCTCTGGCGCGCTATACCCCGGCGAACAATGACGCACCGCTGTGGTGGTGGCCTCCGATTGATACTCTTTCGCGATGCCGAAATCTACCAGCGCCGCCGTATCTCCACTGCTGGATACGATAATATTCGCAGGCTTGATATCACGGTGCATCAATGGTGGTTCCTGCTGATGCAAATACTCGACCGCTCGTATAATCGGTTCCACCAGTTTCACGACCTGCGCGTATGCGAAGCGCTGCTCCTGCTGCTCCTTGCGCAAGATTTCTAGATTCGGTCCCTCGACATAATCCATGACCATATAAACACGGTTGTCTTCCTCGAATACCCCCTCCACCGATGGCAGCGTGACATAATGCAGACGCTGCAAAAGTTCACACTCGTAGAACAAGCGGCTCTTCTCGCGCGTGTCCTGACTTCTCAATTCCTTTAACGCGACCTGCTTTCCCTCAGCCCGCTCATCCCTCGCTCGATAGACCGCCCCAAATCCCCCACACCCAAGCAGGTCCTCTATCACATACCTGTCCTGTAAAATCGCCCCGACCTCGTGGGTCATCTGGAGTTCTTGCATCTCACACCTCGCACATGCAAATGCTAAGGAAAGCCACTCACAACTTTCTGACTCAATAAATTAAAACTTCTGTACTCCAATTTGTATTCATATATACCCACGCCGCATCAGCGGTGGCTAGATTAATACAACCATGGCTTCCGTCAAAGTTATAAGGTGTGTTTCCACTCGCATCCTGATGCGGAAACTGCGTTCCCGGCCCAAAATTCACACGCCAGGAGGCATCATGAAAGAAAAAACCACCCTCATGATAATTGATCGCATAGCTGATCGGCGTGTTCGGAAACCAGAACGGCGAGCCTGGTGGATCGCTGGAAACAAACACAATCGGTGATTCTCGATCCAGTACCGGCCATACGCCCGGCAATGATGGCCTCTCCGGCCTACCCGTTGTGACATAAAACGCCTTCACCAGCTTGCCCTGCTGATATACTCTCAATACCTGCTCCGCCAACGATACCACCAGCACAGACTTTCCCTTTAAATTATAACGATCTAGCAGCCGCTTGTCTGCCTTGTGCACCATATTGTACGGCGTATGATCGTTATAGTCCGCTTCCAGCATCTGCAAGTCGAAAAGATCGTTTTGCGCTTCGCCAATCACCGCTTCATAGTCCTCGCTGGTCTGAGCATCCGCCAGGTCACTGCTCAAAAAAGAGCCAATACCCTGTTGCGCGTACCCACTGTCGTATGTGTACTTTTTCCCATCATAGCTATCGCTGTACAGATGCGCCTGCCCCCACTTCACAACCTCCTGCTGAAACTGTTGCACCGCTGTACGTGCATCTTTCTGCACTTGCAAGACTTGCGCCGCGGCCTGCTGCTCGCCCTGCGCCTGCTGCTGCTCCCTTTGTCCGATCGCCTGCATCCTCTGCGCCAACTCGGCCCGTTGCTCGCTCTGCTCTGCTTGCACCTGCCTATAATAAAGAACGCCGCCGGAGCACAGAATTGTCAATAAAAGCATGACGCTCAGCGCAACTCGAAATACCGTTCGTTTACCCCTATGCGTGGGTCTTTGTAGCTCTTTTATCGCCAGCTCTCGACCCTTTTTTACGCTCCGTCCACTATCCGCCTGTTCCTGCTGCCTTTTCGCTCGCGCTCCCTTTTCCTCAACTATCGCCCTCGGCTCTCGCCTCCTTTGCTCATCCCCACTCTTCTGTCCTCTGCGTTCAATTTCAACTGCCCGCATATATAACCACGACGGACGTGCCATCATCAGTTCGGTCTCATCACTGCGACCCACATCTTTCCCTGATACTCTCGCTGGCGGCAAAAACACTTCCGTCACCTCATCAGGATTCGCACGCACGTGCATCACCCCGGACCGCTTCGTCGCGCTCGCGGAATACCTGGCAGAACGTGCAGCCAGTAATTCGGTCGCATCACCACCCATATCCGCTGAGGAAGACGCTTGCGCTCTTCCATTTTTGCCATGCTCTTCCATCACACTGTCTTCCGTTTCTGCCATGTTCTTCCATTTCATTACACAATACGTCCTGTAGAGGCGATTGGATCGCCTCTACATATACCCTACAATCCTCCCCTACCCTTACTGACTAGCCATTACCAATCGTCTGCTTCACGGCATACGGCTTGGTCTGCTCCACGCCTGCGTAGCTCGTGCTGACTTGCTGATAGGTATAGCTATTCCCCGATGTCGGGCTTAAATACCCGGCCTTCTGCACCAGCGCGGGCGCATCACCCACAGCACCGATCAGTACAGGCGTAAACGCCCAGTTGTCCGCGGGCGACAGCTGTCCGATCGCTCGCCCCAACGCGCGATGCTCCGCCTCGATACACGCGACCTGCCCGGCGATCTGCGCCAGGTCCGGCCTGCCCAACTGCGCGAATTCGACGATCGCGGCTAAGAATGCCGAGTCGAACACACCCTCCAACTGCTGCTGCGTGGCGATAAAGGTCTTGAGATCAGTGAAAGTCTTCGCTCCCTCTGGAAAACTGAAGGTGGTCGCCAACGACTGTCCCCCATTGGTGGCGAAAAACTGCTGGTGAATCTGCTCCTCGACCAGTGCGGCCTTCAGATACACCAGATTTTGGCCCGACAACCCCAGCTGACTGGCATTGTTTACCCCATTACTGTAAAAGGTCACTGCCAACTGCTCTGCGGTCCTCGCAACCGTCAAAATGGAGACGATCGAGTCCTGCAATGCGTTCGCCGTCTGCTGCGTGCTTTGCTTGCTCACAGCGGCAACCTTCTGCTGCTGCCTGGCCGCTATCTGCTTGTGCACAGCCTCGATGGCCGCCGCTTGCGTCAATTTAGGCGCATACAAACTGCTCATCCCGACGAGCGCAAGTCCTCCTGCCGCAACAACTGCCCCCTTCAACAATGCACGTCTCCTCGGCGGCAATGAGGCCACTAACATAGCAGTAGCTTGCGCTGCCTCCTGGCTTGATTCGGCTGGCAACCTATTCACAACCTCTTCAGCCAGCGTTGAAAATCGGTCAGCCAGCGATGCATTACATTTCGCGCATGCTTCCTGATCCATCTTCACTGCACTCCCACAGTTCGGACAAAAACGCCTTAATTCCTGGGTCATACTTCCTCACTTCTTTAGAAACACATTTAATACAGAATTACTTTTGAGTGCATCTATCTATTGCATATCATCTGCCGGGTATTTTGTCCTGATAACATGTCATACTTACTTATGAAAGAGATGTTGAGAGGAGCCGTGCCGTGATTAGACAGAGTCCATCAATGTGGAAAGACGTACTCATCAACTAAGACGTAAACTCCCCTCGTTTGGATTACTTAAAAATCTCCTTCCGCAACTTGCAAACACGTCAAACCCAACGAACGCCAGAAATCGACCACCTGATCACGATCATCGAGCACGAACAAAATGCTGTATTTGCCCGCTATCTGCTCATCGTAAATCTCTCGTTTGATGAGCGCGTCCTTGCGATTATCATCCGTGCGCCTCATCCACAACTCGCTATAGCTGATATCATGCGCCGCCAGCCACCTCTTCGTCTGCTCCCGATGCAACTCTTTGCGGCCCGAGACCAGTAGGATCGATAACGTTTTCTCATATCGCCGCAAGATATCCGCTACCGGCCTGTTCACTCGATCCTGCTCACACTGCGCGGCGTCATACGGATTACGCCCATTCAATAGCGCCAGCGTCCCATCCAGATCACAGATGATCGCCTGCGGCAACGTAGGATCTATTACCAACGCTGGCAGCGGTGGCCGCAAAAACTCTCGATACATGCTGCGAATTACGTCCTCACCCACATAATTCGCTCTGCGCTTATCACGCGCGATACATTCCTCCAACGGCACGTCGGTGAAATCTTTGATCTCGACGACCGCCTGGCCTTTGACCAGCTCACGAATCGTCTCCTCATGCTTCCGATGCAGATTGGTGTCATCCACCAGCACGCTGTAGCTCTCGCGCAACGCCAGCAAAATCAAAGCATCACGCACATTGAGGATAAAACGCTCGTTCGCCTTACCCCATACACCATCATCCAACATTGCACGCAAATCGTCCTTGCTGATGCGCTTATATTGTCCTGGATTCTCGCGCAACATCTCTCGGCACCAAGTCGACTTCCCACACGCGGGCAACCCCTTCAAGATAATCACTCGTTTGCTCATGCCTCGTCCTCCCGAAAAGGTCGCTCCGCCTGCGGCTTCAACATCTTCCAGATACTGTCCGCGTACGTCTTGCCATCCAGCATGCGAAAAACAATCGCGCCATAACGTTGCTGACCAATCGCCGCTGCCTGCTCTTTTCGCGTCGGCAAATCCTTTACACTCTCATAGAGTTCTCTGGCCTGTCCCTCAATCTCTGCGTACTGCCGCAACAGGTCCGCCCGCGTCCCGTTCACCCACACGTAAAATTCGTCCGGCACCTGCTCCAGCAACACATCCAACGACTTGCCATCGCGCATCATCTCCCAGATCGTGCGCACTGTGACCCTCGTCAATATCCTGTGTAACCTTAGATACTCCGCAAACTTTACCTTCAACCTCAGCCCGCTCTCGAAACGGATCACAAAGCCCTCGGCATTCTCGCGCTCCATCGCTTTAAGCTCTGCAACATCAGTGATGCCATCGTACTGCATAACGACCGGAAAAGGCCACGCTCTTCCTCGTAAATTCAACTCCCTACCCGTCTCCGTCTCGATCACCGAGAGCAAAACCAGCATCTCCTGGCTCCCATAGTCCACCACAATCCGATTCCCCGGATAGATAATCTCGAACAGATAAGTGTACTCCGGCTCGAACGTGAACCCCTCGTATCTCCGCAATATCTCATTGCCCTTAATCGCCTGCTCGCTGGTGAAACTGCCACGTGTGGCGATAGATGGCCTCTCACCCACGAAGAAAAGTATCCCCAATGACCCATCCACCTTCTCGGTGACGGTAAACGGCTCCAACGGAATCTCCCCCTCGTGCTGCTCTATATTCATAAATTTCTTAAACGGCCTCGCCACTACCGTCCCATCGGTTTTGACGATCAACCCGCGGCACATCATCGTTTCTTCCGTCCACTTATTCTGTAGCTGCGTCTTTGGCGTATAATTATAAATGAGCAAATCTTCAGTTGGATGTGGACGCACACTGATATACCCTTCATCCACAAATGGTTGTAACTTCGCTAAATCGATCTTCGCCATCCTGCTCCATCTCTTCTTCTTTCGTTCCAAAACCCGTTTTGCTCACCTTACTATGCTCTTCATCGCATGCTACGTCAATAGATATACAGCACAACCTTTTTCTCTTCCAGCTAGCAACCCCCAACTCCTTGTTTCAAAGAACACAGTCTGCTATCATACCTATACAAACGCAAAATTTCAGGCAGGTTCAGGAGTAGAGATTGTATGCAGCAAGATTATGCACTTCCTGATAGCCCTATCTCCTGTATCCATCACAATGCTTTGAAAACTGGCCTTGTCTGCGCTCATCTCGTCAATGTGCCGCCTGATGTAGACTACTATCGCAGGTTTAATGGCTCCGATCAGCAATTTGCCATCGTTTGCAAAACCTGCTTTGATCGCCTGCAACAGGATGATAGTGCCATCCCACTCCAGCAAATCTGCTGGCGCTGCTGGCAAGAAATAGTAGAGCATGGTTGTTGGGAAGGGATTGTTGGCTCACCCCCCATTCTCGCACGAAACACCAATCTCTCCTTCGCCTGGCAGCATTCCCCGCTCCCATTATTGCCACCTATCCGCGTCATGCAACCGCTCAATAATGGGACAGACAGTACCTGGATCGCCCTGACTCACACAAACGAGCTTATCCACATCAATCTCACCACCGCCAAAATAACTCCTGTTATGCACCTACCCACCTCTGACCTCGATCTCACCCAATCACTTTCTCTTCATATCGCGTCCGGCGGTCAACTCATCGCGCTCGTAAACACCTATGGTCAATATGGTCTGCTGCTGAATCTCACCAGCAAAAGCACCTCCATGTACCTCGCTCGCGACATCTACCATAAAGAGCATTCACAATTTCCCATAGCATTCTTTACGCATAATCAGCAATTGTTCCTCGTCTATGCGACCGCGTGGAACCGCCTGGACATCTTCGATCCCTGGACTGGCGAGTTGCTCACCTCACGTGATCTCGACTCTACCAAAGCTCACAGCCTGGACTATTTTCACTGCTCCCTGAGCGTTTCTCCCCAACAGACATGGATCGCGGACAACGGCTGGAGATGGACACCTATGGGACGCATTACAACCTGGAACCTGCAACAATGGCTGCAACACAATGTCTGGGAATCGGAAGATGGCCCGTCAAAAAAAAGCTTCTACAATCGCTGGTACTACTGGGATGGCCCTCTTTGCTGGATCGACGATCACACGCTCGCCGTCTGGGGCTACGGCAGGGACGAAGAATGGTTGTTGCCCGCAGTCCAACTCTTCGACGTGGTTTTGGGTGAGGAGAAAAACTGGTTCATCGGCCCTTCCGGCACGCTCTTCTTCGACGACTATCTCTTCTCTTGCTCGCCACAAACAGGCTTCTCCACCTGGGATGTAGCAACCGGCGAACGACTCCTCCATCTGCCAGACATTTGCCCATCCCACTATCATCATGGCACAAAACAATTCTTACGCCTCAATCTCGATGGCACTATCGCGTTCGTAGGTCGCCTGATACTATGACTAGCAAACTACGCCGCGATCCTCTCCGCATCCACCTTCCTCACCGCCTCCCATGTCAACGGCATCGTTTCGTTGCGATACATCTCGTACCCCAGACGCCCACGCGTCGCTACGATCAACAGCAGTGCCAGGCCACCCCACAGCGCGACCTGCACCACACCATGTTGCACCGTATTCGCCAACGCCGGAAAATTGATCGCCGTATGCAACAAAATCATCACCAATAGACTACCACGCGTGTTGTTGTAAACCCAGGTGAACACCACGCTCAATGCTACGGTACTGACCACGAACATGCCGAACAACAACACACCACACCAAAATGTACGCCCACCCTCGCCCATGCCTGGAATCAAGAAAGTTGGTAGATGCCAGCAGGCCCAGCAAACGCCCAATACGATTGTTCCACCCAATGGACCCATGCTCTTCTGCAAACGCGGCAACGCGAAGCCACGCCAGCCACCCTCTTCTCCCAACGGCCCACCCACCACCAGTCCCGTGCCATAACTCAAAACAAAGGTCGCCACCATGCCGCCCACCACGCTAAACGATCGCGTGACCATCAGGTCCACCCCGATCAACAGCAATGGCAGCGCGATCAGCACCAGGAAATACCAGCGCATCCCCACCCGCCAGCGCGCGTAACTCTTCAACAAACGCACCACACCCATCCACCCCTCAGTTACACCCGTCATGAGCAACGCCGCCAGGCTCGGACCAATAAACGCCGCCACAAATACCCATGGGACCGCGGGCAACTGCAACCACACAATCACAATCAGCTGATAGGTCCACGACAAACCAAAGGTCAGCACCAGAAAGCTCGCCAGCGCATGCCGCCTCATCATCCCTCGTACCTGCTCGGCGATCTCATTTGATATATATGCTGATTTATTGAGTGATTTATCTTTATAAAACATCGCGGGTAAATTCATCCTTCGCCTCCACACTCTTTTCTACCTCTATCGTATGCCCTTATTTTCAAGAAATTTACCCAAAGCTGTAAAATCTTTGCGACTGATATGTAAAAAAAGTGTAAGTCACAAAACGCATACTCTATTGGTCAGTCACAGCTATCTGGAAAGCCCGTTACATTCCATTGCCATCAATAAAAAAGGTACGTGCTACGTTTTTGCTCAACGATCAGCACGTACCTTTACAGTTATCGACACCAGAGGGTTTACTTTGTTAGCATAAGAGGTGATTTTTCAGACCTACTTTTGTGATCACAAATCCAGACGGTAACTCTTTGCCTGTCTATCGGCGTTCAAGGATGAAAGTGAGGCAACACCTCGCGTCCGAGCAATTGGATTGAGCACAGGGAATCTTCATGACGCATCCCGGCTGCATAGATCTGACACATGATCTCTTCAAAATACGCTTCCTGCTGCCATGCCTGCAATTGCGCGATAACCTGATCTGGTGTGCCAATAATCGCATGTAAGCGCTGCATAAGGTCCGCATACTCCTGAGTATCCGTACGGCCATCCCAGCTGATGCCACAATCGTAGCTGGCATAGCGTGCGATGGTGCGGCGCGTGTGCTCCTGCGCTTCTCTCTGCGTTCCAGCGACGTGGACAAAGCGCAGGACAGACACGAAGCCATCCCGCTCTTCCAGCATTTTCCGGTAGCGCGCCATCATATCCCAATGACGAGCAGCAGGTCCGACGCGAGGGATAAGCAGAGGATAGCCAGCACGCCCGGCCACCTCTGGTGTTGCAGTGCCCGCCGCTAGCCAGAGCAGTTGCCGCGCCTTCTGCATTGGCCTGGGTTGAATCTCAATGTCCGCGTACTGGTAATACCGTCCGGAGAAATTGATGCGGCCCTCATCGAAGGCCTGGCGCAGGATCTCGACAATCTCCAGGGTACGCGCCGACTTCTGTTCCATTGGAATGCCGAAGCGAGCGAACTCTACTGGCTTATTGGCACCGCCCGAGCCGATGCCCAGGCGCAAACGTCCTCCTGAGAGCACATCGAGCAGGGCGGCATCCTCCGCCAGGCGTAGCGGATGATAGTGGGGTGCCTCGACAATAGCAGTTCCCAGGCCAATGTGTTTCGTTATGCCGCTGAGACGGGCCAGGTACAACAAGGGAGCAGGCATACGACCGTAGAGATCAAAGTGATGTTCAGCCAGCCAGATAGCATCGAAATGCAGCGCGTCCGCCGCCAACGCCTGCACCTCGACTTCGTGGTACATCTGAGGGATCGATGTATCGGGAAGAAGGTCAAAGTTATAAAAGAGCGAGAATCGCAAAGAATTACCTCCTGATCTCACTTGCCACAAAGCGTTGACAGCGTTGCTCTCTCTATTGTATAGTCAATAAAGTCTATCAACAATAGGAATAATACCTCATCAGCCTTCGTTCGGCCATCCTTGCCAAGAAGGCCAGAGGGAAAAGGAAGCTGTGAACACACATTTCAGCGACACTGCCGATGTGATTGTGATTGGCGCAGGCATTAATGGTGCCAGTACCGCGTTTCACCTGGCACGGGCGGGCGTCAAGAAGGTTGTGGTCATTGAGCGTGGTTATCCTGCTTCAGGATCAACAGGAAAAAGTGGGGCACTCGTACGCACAAATTACGCTAATGCGGCTGAGACACGTCTTGCTGCCGAGAGCCTGACCTATTTCAAACAGTGGGAAGATCTTGTCGGTGGTTCCTGTGGCTACCAGCCGGTCGGTCTGCTGTCTTTTGTCGCGCCAGAATTTTCTGCTCAGCTAGAAGCTGATGTGGCGATGCATCGGAGCCTGGGCGTGAACACGCAGATTATTACGGCTCAGCAAGCGCTCGAACTTGATCCTTCGTTGTCTCTGGACGACATTAGTCACGTCCTCTATGAGCCAGAATCAGGCTTCGCTGATCCTAATGCCACCACCTTCTCCCTGGTCGAAGCCTCTCGACAACGCGGCGTCGAGTTCCTTTTTGAGACAAGAGTCACGCGCGTGCTGGTCGAAGGTGAACGGGTGGTAGGCGTGGAAACGACGCGTGGAACCATCAGCGCACCGGTGGTGGTGATTATTGCAGGAGCCTGGGCCAATGGGCTTTTTGCTCCACTGGGCATCGATCTTGGACTCGCGCCGCGCCGTGCGGAGATTGTCATTTTCCGCTGGCCCCAGGAGCGTTCAAGCAAGCATCTCACCTATCTCGACCGTATTCACCAGATGTGGGTGCGCCCGATCGATGGGAATTGTTCTCTGGTGGGTATCGACAGCCAATCCTTCCAGTCAGGCGATCCCGATGACTACGCTGAAGTCGTCAGCCAGACCTATGTCAACCACTGTCGTGCCACGCTGAGCAAGCGTTTTCCCGTGATGCAACACAGTGTGATGCGTGGCAACTGGGCCTGTATGCTCATGCAGAGCCCCGATGCTCATCCCATCATCGACACCCTTGCCCCCTACCAAGGACTCTTTACGATGACAGGAGATAGTGGCACTTCCTTTAAAACAGGACCTGCGATTGGCAAGTGTCTGACAGAGTGGATTACCGAGGGACGTGCGCGCACAGTCGATCTCACACCCTTTCGCGCTACCCGCTTTGCCGAGGGCAAACCGTGGCAGGATACGTTTATGTATGGTTTCGAACCACCAACCGTCGCACGCTAAGCAGCTAGACCACTCCAGATTCCACGAAGGGTTTTTATCAGCGGGGCATCCGGTTTCATAG
>CAZZWK010000008.1:67743-78199 GCA_964657925.1 uncultured Dictyobacter sp. | reverse complement strand
AGACCACTCCAGATTCCACGAAGGGTTTTTATCAGCGGGGCATCCGGTTTCATAGGCAGATCACTTGCCATCCGCTACAGGCAGCTTGGCAGCGAGGTACAGGGGGTAGATAAGGTTGCCGATGCAGCACAAGGAATCGTGGCAGGCGATACGGCTCAATCAGGAGCCTGGCAAGAGCATGCTCAGGGGTGTGATCTCTTCATTCACGCAGCCGCGATTGTCTCTTTCACACATGACCCGCGCAATATATGGGAGGTGAATGTGCAAGGAACCCGTCATGCTCTTGATGCCGCAGTTCGTGCGGGCATACGACGTTTTCTGCACATTTCTTCTGTGGTCGCCTACTCCTTCGACTTTCTAGCAGATGTCACGGAACAGTATCCTGACAGTGGCTGTGCACGTCTGGCCTTATCTGAAAATTGCCGATCCAGCGCTCGAACAAGCGCCCCTCCCACCAGGGTACCCTTTGACAACCAGAGGGTGCCTTTTTTACTAATTTATTTAACCATCAATAGCATAGATCCAAAACACAAAACTCTGCGTAACCATCTCTGACATCAATTTTTATTGGCTATTCTTCTATATTATGAGGAGATCGCGACCATGACACAAAAACCGCACGTAACCCACCTGGCTCGCCGCGTCGTACAAACGTTGGTCGCCTTCGCCTTGCTGCTATCATTCGTATGCGGCGGCCTTTTTTCTAGCTCGACCACATCCGCCCATGCCGCTAGCGTGGCCTACATTCGCGTCGTACACGCGGCACCCGATGTTGGTATCGTGGATGTCTTCGCCGACGGACAAAAAATACTCAGTAGCTTCCAGTTCGCCAGTGTCTCGCCCTACGTCCCACTTTCCGGTGGCGCGCACAAAGTCCAGGTCGCCTTGCTCGGCCAGGGCGTCGATGCCGCGGCCATGACACAGACGATCAGCGTCACCGCCAACGATACCTATACCGTTGCGGTCATCGGCACACAGGCGACCGGCCACTCGTTCAAGATTTTCAACGATAACAACACGGTCGCGCACGACAACGCAGAGTTGCGCATCTACCACCTTTCACCCGGCACAGCGGCGGTCAACGTGGACGAACAGAACAACACCATCATTCCCCAGTTGTCCTATCCACAGGCCAGCGACTACGTTTCGATCCCGTCCGGTCAGCACACCTTCAGCTTGAACGACTCGTCGCAAAACGCGACCGCCTCGTTTACAACAACGCTCAAGCCCTGGACCGTGACCAGCATCTTCGCCATCGGCCTGCTCAAAGGCAGTCCCCAGTTGCGCTTCGTGACCTCGCAAGTACAGGGGCTGCCCGCGTTACCACAAACTGGCAGCGATCCCAACGCCAAACCTGCATCAGTACCAGCACCAAACCCATCATTACCCTGGCTCGCACTCACGCTCGTCCTGTTGCTGATTGGCACCAGCGTTCTTTCCTGGCGCCGCGCAAAATATGCATTCGCACACGCTACCCATCCATCGCCTACCCAACAGGCCACATCCGGCTCACTGCCAAGCAAACGGGGTACGCGCCGATGAGATATCCACTCTCCCTATCAATGCATACAAAAATTATGTCCAAACGGTAAAATACATGTGCTATAACTATAAAAAAAACGACTGCTGTATACCAGGAACCTGCACTCTCCTGGTCCCACAATACTCGCAGCGAGAAGAGGAATAGCATGCAGGATTCCCCGGGTGACGACTTTTTGTTTCAGCAGAAGCTCGGCGATCGCTCGTTCACTGTTGATAAAATAAGCGATGAGACGTTGATGCGCGCGATCACCCTTGGAGCCAATTGGGCGCTCGAAGTGCTTTACCAGCGCTACTATCGCCTTCTCTTCTCACTGTGTTATCATATGACGCAGAATCGCCAGACAACCGAGGACCTTCTGCAAGAAACGCTTCTCTCCGTCTGGAAGAATGCCAGTTTGTACTCATCGACCTCGGGCTCGGTCCGCAGTTGGCTGGTTTCTATTATTCGCCACCGCACAATCGATCTGCTGCGCAGGCAAAATACCCGTCAGGAGCAGAAAATTATGCCCTTAGATGACCTTATCTATGACGAAAACCTCGTTTCGTCCGATGCGTGGGACGAAACGTGGCAAGCCGTACAGGGCGACTCTATTCGCAAAGCACTCCTGACACTCTCCAGCGAACAACGCTTCGTGATTGAACAGGCTTATTTCCAGGGTTTATCGCATTCAGAGATCGCAGCAAGCTACCATATCCCTCTCGGAACGGTAAAAGCACGTATGCGTCTCGGCTTACAACATCTCAAAAAGATACTTGTACAAATGGGCGTAGAACTGTAACATGCCAGTGCATGGCAAAACTAGAGGGAGAACATATATGGATTGTCACGAAATCGAAGAACTTTCAGGAGCCTACGCTCTCGATGCGCTCAGCCCAGAAGAACGCCGGGCCGTAGATGAACACCTGGCCGATTGCCCGAAATGCGCGCAAGAAATCCGCCAACTTCAGGCCGTGGTGGACCTCTTCCCACTCTCGGTACCAGCCGTCGATCCTCCACCACATATGAAGGAGCGCATCTTCGCCAAAATTCACGCCAACAATACCAACACTACAAATGCACTGCCTGCCACACCCCTGCCCCTGGCAAGTCGGGAACCGATTCGGCGCGTCCGCACCCCTCGCGCTCGCTGGACACCCGTCCTCGCCGCGCTCGCCGCCGTTCTGTTGATCTCCTTCGGCCTCATGCTCGGCTGGAACCTGTCCTTGCAGCAACAACTAAAACAGACCCAGATCGCTCTATCGACCCCCCGTGCATTGCCCACCGCGACGCCCAACTCGACATTGACATACATGATAAAGGGCACCGAGGCCTCATCAAACATCAGCGGCGAGACCATCTATCTTCCTCAACAAAATATGACCCTGCTGGTCCTGCACAATTTACCGAAACTCTCCGGCAACCACGTCTACCAGGGCTGGCTCATCGACGGCAAACAGGTCACCAGCGCGGGCATTCTCAACGTGAAAAACAATACCGCGACCCTCGATTTCCCCGGCGACGTTCGCGACTTTGATACCGCCGCCGTCAGCCTGGAACCCGGCCCACAGGCATCTCCCTCTACACCCCTCGGCCCCGTCCTCGCCACCGGTGCACTCAAGTAACACGTAGTCAGCGTAAGGCAGAAGAGGCTCCCAGCCTCTTCGCCACGTGTTTGCCCTCGCAACCTCATTTCACTTTCCATATCATTACTTCATTTCCCAATGCGGTCGCCAAAAACTGCCTGCTCGGCGAAAGACTCACAGCGCTGATCGCACCCCCCAACCTCTGCTGAAAAAATGGATGCGCCTCCTTTGGTCTCCACAATGCCAGCGTCCCATCGCTACAACCGATCGCGACCACCCTTCCATCAGACGACCACGTGAGACCCTGAATACCCACGCCCGTTATGGTCACTCTCTGCGGCTGGTCCGTACACTGGTCTCCATCCATGCTACAGGTCAGGCCAGTCCACAACCGCAGCACACCATCGTCCCCGCCTGCCACCACCTGTCCGGTCAGTGGTGAACACGCGATCGCACGCAACGGCCTGCTCGTGTCCTGGTAATAGCCATGCAAATCCTGACCCGTCACCGGATTCCACACGCGGACGATCCCACCCAAAGACGCGGTATAGACCGCCTTCCCATCAGCCGTTGCGCAAACCGCCGTAATCCCATCCGTGCTCTGCATATAGATCATATCGACGCGATACTGCTTCGTGTTCCACACCAGCGCCCGCTTATCCAACCCGACCGAGACCGCCAGCGCGCCTGGTGCATTCACCCACACCATATCGCTGGCCTCCGGTATATGCACGCCCGCGAAACGGACAATCAAATTTCCGTTCATGCCATCATAAAAAGCCAGGTCGGTGCCTGAGCAGATCGCCAGGCGCTTCTGCCCCAACGACCAGCGCACCGCGTGAATCGCCACCCCTTGCGTGATGCTCAGCAGGACATTCCTTGTGCTCCCCGCACTTACATGTTGATCCACCTTCCACACATAGACGTGACCTGCCTCGTCTCCACTCGCCACCATCGTGCTATCCTCCGACCAGGCCACCGTCTGTACACGCGCCTGGTGCCTCGTGAACGTCTGTGCCACATGTAATGGCGAGGAAACAATCGGCGTCGGCTTCGAGCCCACCAGCGTTTTTGTTCCCTGATAGTTCATCATCCCTCCCAGGCTGCTCTCCAATCTCTGCACCGTCCCATGCATCAAACCATACGCGCTCCCGACTAGCGCGCCCCCAACCAGCAAGCCAAGCGCAACACGTCGCGATACATGCCTGCTGGCAACCGCTTCACCTCCCGCTCCCGCCTGCACAGCCGACCCTGACACAGCCTCCCCGAATTGCTGTGGGTCCGCTATTGTCGTCGATCCATGCGAGAACACAGGCCTTTTCCGCTCCCCCTCGCCAGATTTCTGCTCGGGCAACATCAAAGACAGGTCCGAGATCTCTTTCAAGCGCAAGCGCGTCCCCGCCTCTACACCCGCCTCCAGCAAGGTCGCGCGTCGCGCAATCATTTCATTGCTATCTACCTTCTCCAGTGCATACACCAGCGGCCTGCCCATAAGATCCTTCTCCGGTAGCTTCGCCTCCCGCACCAGTTCCGCGATAAAGGTCTCCGTGGGAAAGTCCGCAACGACTCGCGCGACAAAAAACGTCATCGGCACGTCCCGCTCCAATAGGACTCCGAATATTCTCGTCATGTTTTTATCCCAATTCTACCATACATATACATATAGATATAAAGAGATACATAAAATAGGTTATAGACACTGTTTTATCAAATTTCCTTCAAGCATCACTGCCTCTTAATCATATAGGGCAAAACTCATGTTCTTTCCTTCCTCGCCTTCAAATTGATTTATCTCTCCCTTACTGCTACGCCGCACACCCATAAGTTTATGAAAAGTACGCCAACAAGTTCTCTTTTTAGCCCATAAGTCCCATTTACCAACCAAAATGAAAAATTTCGCTGTTTTACTTCAACTACAGAAAACCATTCATAGCCAGGAGGTCCAGCAATGCATTACTTCATGAACCCTCATAGCGCAGCCCCTGGCCTGCACATCTCTACGGCCTTCTAGGATCTCTATTTCCTGGTGATCTTCCTCTTCCCTCGCCTGGCCCCCGATCGCCAGAAATCCCCCGTTTCCTCTATTTCGCACTGGCCTGCTTTATCATTCTCAGCTACATTTTCCCCCTCGTATTAGAAGGCTGCTTTCAACCTATCATCGCTTCCACTTTTCTCCCACATATACAGAAATAGATTGTGTAATACATCTCAATAGATGTACAATGCTATCCAATCAACCCAAACCATCTGACCCACCCGGTAGTGCTCTATCAAACTTCATGGAAACCCCTGAATAGCCGATAAATCGGCGTGCGTCCCGACCGGCGGATGAATCCAGCCTCTACAAGCGACGCCTACCGAGGGTTACCATGAAGCTTGACAGAGCAGTAGGCGTGGATTTAGCGGGACGCACGCCGATTTATTGGCTATTTGCTTGTCCAACGTTTTTTAACTTCATTATCGCGTATCTTCTATCATCAAACACTTATATCTAAAAATACCATCACGAGAAGGAGCTCCCGCCGTGTTCAACCCCAACGAAGCCACGACCCGCAAAGCCCTCATCGACCCCGCCCTCCAACAAGCGGGCTGGCAACTTGACAACCCCTCACAGGTTGGCCTCGAAATTCCTGTCGATGGCTTCGACCCACGCGCATGGACCTCTCTCCGCAACAAACTAAAACGCTTAGCTGAAACTGGCGCGCCCTACCACGAAACTCTTCCCTCCGGTATCAGCGACTACGCCCTCTACCAGCCCAATGGCGAAATCATCGCCATCGTGGAGGCCAAACGTACCAGCGTCGATCCTCGCCTCGCCCAGACGCAGGCCGAATTCTACATTGAACAGATTGGTCAGCGCCAGAGCTTCCAACCCTTCGCCTTCATGACCAACGGCAAAGACATCTACTTCCTACCCTCCCTCGGCTCCAATAAACGGCTCATCACCGGCTTCTTCTCGCTTGTGGACCTGCAAAAAGGGCTCTACTTACGCCAGAATAAACAACCGCTCGCCAGCGCACCCATCAACACCACTATTACCGATCGCTCCTATCAGATCGAGGCCATCCGCCGCGTCTGCGAGGCCTTCGACGTTCATCAAAAACGCAAAGCCCTGCTGGTAATGGCGACCGGCACAGGCAAAACACGCACAGTCATGTCCCTGATCGACCTCTTCCTACGCACCAACCAGGCCCGCAATATCCTCTTCGTGGCCGACCGCGACGCCCTGGTCCAGCAGGCAATGGACGATGGTTTCCGCAAATTTATCCCTGGCGAACCTTGCGAACGCATCTTCACTACCCATAAATCCAGCCTCAGTCGCCTCTACACGGTAACTCTCCAGACGCTCAATATGCCCGCTTGCCTCCACTCTTTCACGCCCGGCTTCTTCGACCTGATCATCTTCGATGAGGTGCATCGCTCCATCTTCAACAAATGGAATGAGGCGTTCCAGTACTTCGATGCCCGCATCATCGGCTTGACCGCGACACCCGCGGATTTTATCGACCGCAATACGTTCCTGACCTTCGAGTGCGACAATACTACACCCACCTTCCTCTACACCTATAAGCAAGCCGTACAGGATGGCTATCTGGTGGACTATGATCTGCGTATCGCTCGCACCTACTTCCAACGACAGGGCATCAAGGGCGCGGATCTCGATGAGGTGGCCCGCAATGCACTGATCGAGCAAGGCATCGATCCCGACGAGGTAGACTTTGAGGGCACAGAACTGGAAAAAACCGTCAGCAATACGGACACGCTGCGTAAACAGTGGCAGGAGATCTGGGACGAGTGCTATAAAGACGCTTCCGGCCAACTCCCCGGTAAAACTATCATCTTCGCGATGACCCAGAAACACGCGCTACGTCTCGAAGAAGTCTTCAATGAGATGTTCCCCCAATACCCCGGCCTCGTGCGCGTGATCACCCACAAGTCCGACCACAAAAATAATCTCATCAATGGGTTCAAACACTCCGATTTTCCCCGCATCGCTATCACGGTCGATCTAGACGAGCTTACAGGATCGGAGGATGAGCAGTTGGCAGAGGCGGCAAGTGAGGATGCGCCAATAACAGAGGCTTATGTGCCACCTGCGCCGGTTGAGCAGGGGACAAGACAGATGGCGTTGCCATTGGAGTAAACAGATGGTTGCTATACCGAATATTCACGGCATGCTTTTGGAGGAAGCCGTTTTATATTTGCTGCGCGCTTCAGGCTATCACACAATAGAAGATAAGGATGTATCCAACGACGAAACGTTAAAGGGTACCATAGCTTCCGGCCTCAAAATAGTCGGTCGCGGCGGCCCTCATCAAATAGACGCGATAGCCGATCTCATGATCGTTCCGCCATTTACCTATCCTCAACGCCTACTTGTAGAGGCCAAGTGTTATTCAAGTAAGAAGATAGGCATTGAAATTATTCGGAATGCCGTTGGAGTCCTGAAAGATGTCGGAGAATATTGGGAAACAAAGCAGACGTTGCCTGCTAAACCTCGCTACCACTACCTCTATGCCGTCTTCTCCGCTACAGCCTACACAAAAGAGGCGCAAAAGTACGCGTTCGCGCAAGACATCTATCTCATGCCCATTGCAAATTCATATTATATGCAGCCTGTCCTGAACAGTATTAGAAGCATCACCGCACGATCCTTCAAAACAACCTCGATCAGAAAAGCTTCCATCCCAATCACCGCTTTGAGAAAGGCCGTTAGAGCCAGCATAAGAGATGATCCCAATTCTTCTATCGACGACGTTTTAGCAGGATATCCAACCGCCCTTAAACAACTGCAAAATTTTCGCACAAGCTGTCTCAACGTCGGCAAAGCATTCATCGCTATGATTGGAGGGCGTTTCCCCATTTTTCTCGTACCTAATCCTTCCCTGGATAGATACGGATTGGAAGATACATATAAAGATACATACATAGTAACTATCCATTGGAACCGAGACAACAGAGAAAAAGGCTGGTACTTGCGCGAGCATGGACGGAACATTTTCTCCTTCGATCTACCAATTGATATATTTAATTATTATGCCGAACAAGGGTTTCTCTCGCCAGCACGAGCACTCAACTTGAAAGAGGATTTTCTTTCAGAGATTCAAGCCATATCGGTAATCAACAATCGCGTTCGCATCATCCGATTCCTTTTAGATAGAGATTGGATAGCCCAGGTACGAGCACAGCTAAACTCTCTATGAACGCACTGCCAATTTATTGGGTGTCACCTTTGTCCTAACCTCATCTCTTCCTCTTCACTATCAAAACACACCAGCAACTCATCACCTATTCGCGCTTCTCTGCTCATTTCAACACAGCTACGAAGCAGACGTTGTGCTGATAACATAGCGATCGGAAGTTTGCTCTAACAACTGCTGACGCTTATTCTGCTCGTTTCTCAGATCCTCCACTCGTTCCGCCAATAAAACGTACGCATCTTCAGGACTCCTTTTTGCATACTCTTTAATGCCTAATCGATAAAGATTACGCTGATATTCGATAGCATCAGCAGTCTGCCGTGAGTTAATGCTTTTCTCTTTAAATTTGAAAATCCCAATTATCCCTGTCAATATTGCGACTAGAATAGTAAGTACAGAGGTCACAAAGCGCGGTACTGCAACAACATTGACAATACCAGCTGCAACTGTTGACGCCACAATAATCAATACCTGTGCCATACTAGAAAGCGACCGATTAGTAGCTGCGCGGACCGCATCTCAGACAAAACGTTGGGGATCTCTCTATTAGTGTAGTCATTTTTGGGCTGCATCAATTTCTCACGCTCCTTGCGTTCTCGCTCCCTTTGCTTCTCTTCTGCCTCATGAATCGAATTTTCCAATCGTAAACTTTCTAATTTGATCCTATCTTGCTCTAACTTCTGCTGGGTAGCTATTCGCTGCTGCTCCTGAGCGAGTTCTTTTTGCTTTTGCTCCCGTTGCTTTCGTTGTGCTTCATTCCATTGGTCGATTTGCACCTGCTGATACGTCTGAACGTTTTGTCTAACTAAACTAGCACTAATCTGCGTCTGCTCTTGCACTTCCTCGTCTTCTAAAACGTGCAATTGTTTTTCATACTCCTGAGCGGACAATTCTTTTTGGTGATAGCGCTCGAATAATCTCTGACTTTTTCGCTGATATGATGATGAAGGTAATTGATTCATCACAACAAATTTCCTCCTCTTGAGGTCCTTCATTTGAAAATTTCTGAGCGTAATTCTTCCCAATATCATATAGCAGCTTTCTTCCCCTCCCTCACCACCCACCTCCACACAAACCACTCCAACACAACACTAATCATACCGACTACAACAAGCAAAGCCAACCTCATCCACCCATCACGCGCAAAAATCGGGGAAACAAAATAAGTAGACACGATCACCGTGACAACAATGAAGATGCTCAGCATCCCCCACTGAACCCTGTTGCCTTTACGATGTTCATCATTTTGCACTATCGAAATTGTGGCAGCATCAACGACGAAACAAACTGGCCTTATCGTCCTGGCCGCCCCCTTCCTCTGTTGGCGCTAAATCAAGCTCCTTATAAAATGTTATGTACTCCTCAATATAGGAATTCATAAGATCTCGTTGTGTACGTATGTCCAAATTGAACTGCTGAAAAACTCTCACCGCAGCCTGATTACGCAAACTGCTTTCCTCTAAATGAATGTCGTTTTGCTTGTTCCAAGTTCTATCATCACGTACCAGATCTCTGACTGCAACAATATTCTCGTCAGGAAACTTCTTACTATCTTTCTCCAATACCTCTCGATATGAGGTAGAGAAAACCGCCACATAAAGACCTTCTATTTCCTCGTCGCTTACGTTATTGTTTGCTTGTGAATCTCGTATTACTGCATCTAATACCGCATATCCCCTTCGTTCCCATATCCTTTTAGCGCAAATCTGTAGTTCAGCTTCTGTGGATTCTCTATCATAGTATTTCAAATCCCACTGCGCTTTCTCTCGGCTGTCCCTATTCACAAGATATTTTATGCTAGGAAACTTACTTAGATCCAATGGGGGCAGAATTATGTTCACAATATCCATCCTTGTTTTTACTATTTGACATTCACTTTCATTCACATGGACAATAACTTTTCTTTCCTGTAACCCCTTCGCCTCTTCAGCAGGCAAAACAAACTCAACAACCTCTCCAACTAAAGAACATGAAAAACGCTCAAGACGACCAATTTCCCAGTGTATCCAGGCTCTTGGCCCATGACGACCATAACGGTGATGCATCGAATTTACTGACATAGCTAACTAAACATGAAACAACATACTTGGAACTATCTACAATAAAGAATATATATTGCATACCAACATATGTCAATAAAACAAATGTTC
>CAZZWK010000008.1:57822-67643 GCA_964657925.1 uncultured Dictyobacter sp. | reverse complement strand
AATAACGTAGAAAGAACCTCTTATGGCAACACTCTTTAAAGCCGTCAACTACTCGCTCGACAAACTTGTGCAGGATATCGAGATGGGCGAAATTGGCCTGCCCGAAATTCAGCGTCCCTTCGTCTGGCGCAATACCAAGGTGCGCGACCTCTTCGACTCCATGTATCGCGGCTTCCCGGTTGGCAACTTCCTCCTTTGGGCCAATGCGGTCGAAGGCAACCATCGGCATATCGGCACCAACCAGAAACAACAGGTCCCCCGCCTGCTCATCGTCGATGGTCAACAACGCCTCACCTCCCTCTATGCCGTGCTCAAAGGTATTCCCGTCGTGCGCGAGAACTACCAGCACGAATATATCTCCATCGCCTTCCGGCCTCTCGACCAGAAATTTGAAGTCGCGGACGCCGCTATTCGACGCGACCCCGAATTTATTCCTAACATCTCCGCTCTCTGGTCCTCTGATACGGACCTCTTTGAACTCACCGACAATTACCTCGAAAAATTGCGCGCAACACGCTCGGTCGCACCCGAAGAACTCAAATCCATTCGCCAGGCCATCGGCAACCTCCAAAACCTGCAAAGCTACTCCTTCACCGCCCTGGAACTTTCACCATCCGTGGACGAACAACAGGTGGCCGAGGTATTCGTGCGTATCAATAGCCAGGGAACTCAACTCAATCAGGCCGATTTTATCCTGCGAACGCCACCACCTCTTCCCCAAGGCTTACCTCAAACGCTCCGGCATCAGCGAAAAACTCGATACCAACCAGATCGCCAACTACGCCCTCGTGGAGTGGTCCGACAATATCAGCATCGCCGATTCCCCACCCTCCGACTACCTTCCACACTATGCTGCCCGCCTCTCACCTGAAGAGCTTCTACAAATGTATTACTGGCACGCCCTCCCTGATAACTGGGAGCATTTGTCGTACACAGATTTTCTCGCTCACCGTCGCCAGGCTATCGCCCATGTCATTCGCGATGGCTTCCAAAAACTTCACCCCTCCACCAACCAATAAATTGGCAGTGCGTCCCGCTGAAGCGACGCCTACCATGGGCGATGTATACGCTTCGATTGAACAAACACTGCTCCCTCAATGGTAGGCGTCGCTTCAGCGGGACGCACCCCGATTTATCGGGCGTCTTCGCTCCCCAAACTTATCTCTTCATCTTCGTATTAGCTATTCCTACACCCACATTTCTCATCCAATAAACAATCCAACCTACCCCATGACATCACTACGGGTGGCATCATCGCGTTTGCATCTCCCTAGAAGAGATCCGCCTTCTCACCCCAAACAACGCGATCACCGCCGCCGCCAGCACGACCACCGCCGAAACGATAAACACCGTATCCACGCCCGCTACCGCGTCACGCGCGATAAACGCTCCAAAGATCGCGACGCCGATGGCACCGCCCGCCTGTCGCACCGTATTGAGCACGCCGGACGCGATGCCCGAACGTGCGCGTGGCACCGTCGAGAGCAACGCGTTTGTCATCGTGGGCACCGTGAAACCTAATCCCAGCGGAATCACCAGCAAACCCGGCAGCATCAGCATATATGGCGTATCCGCAGCAAGCCCATGCAATAGCCAGTACCCCACTGCCGCGACCAGTAGGCCCACGACCATCAGCAAGCGCGCACCGATCCTTCCACCCAGCCAGCTCACAACCAGATTCGCCATCAGCAACCCCAATGGCAACGGCAGAAAGGCAATACTAAACGCCAGCGCCGAAAAGTGGCGCACCTGCTGCAAATACAGGCTGAACACAAAAATGATTCCATACAACGTAAGATTGACCGCCAGACCTACCAGCGTCGCCGCACTGAAAGTCGTATTACGAAAAAAGTCGAGCGGCAACATCGGCGTCCGCACACGCGCCTCCACCAGCACAAAAGCAGCGCCACTCGCCAACGCGAACGCGAAACCGCACAGAATAAGCGGCGCGAGCCACCCAACCGTACCTGCTTCAATAATCGTCGCCGTGAGACTCGCCAGGCTGACAATAGCCAGCACCTGCCCCACTATATCGAACCGACCATCCTTATGCGCGCTGGTCTCCTCAGCAAAACGCAACGTGAGCCAGATGCCAATCAGCCCCAGGGGAAGATTGACAAAAAAGATACTTCTCCAACCGATCGCATGCACCAGCAATCCACCCAGCACCGGACCCACCGCCAGCGCCGCACTCCCTGACGCGGACCATATACCGATCGCCTGCGCTCGTCTCACCGCATCACCTCGACAGGCATGATTGAGCAACGCCAGAGAACACGGCACCAGTAACGCAGCCCCCAATCCCTGCACCGCACGCGCGGCAATCAGCAAGGCGGCATTCGGCGCGAGTCCACACAGCAACGAGGCCAGCACAAATACACTGAAACCCGCAATGAATGCTCGACGCGCCCCGATTCGATCGGCAAGCGCACCCGCGAAGAGCAGCAGCACCGCGAATACCAGCGCGTACGCGTCAACCACCCATTGCAGACCCGCGACATTTATGCGTAGATCGTTGCCGATCTGGGCCAGCGCCACATTGACAATCGATACATCCATCTGCACCAGTACAAAACCCAGACTGGTGGCGATGATCGTCATCACAAACGCCTGACGCGTAAGAGCATCATTCCCGCTCTCCTCAGCATCTTGCACTCTCGTATGTTGTATCTCAACCTGTTCTGGCACGTCTAATTCCTTTCTCTGTCGTCTGCAAGAACGCGGCAACGGTTTGCTTGATGATGAAGAGCGCGTTTACGTTCTGTAGGCGTCGATTTAGCGGGACGCACACCGATTTAGCGGCTATTCGCGTTGTCCGACATTATTTTTGAAAGATCATTTTCCTAATAAGGGGCATCGTTTTTCCCAAAAGTGCCATCTTTCGAAAAGAAAGAAGCGATCTGTGATTGAAAAAAAGAATATTTCGATAGAAACACGTTTTTCAGGGATGTCATGGGACACACACTCTCGCGAGGTGGTGTTCGTGTATGAGATCGCCTTGTCCATAGCGTGTTCTTTTCCTCATGCAGGTGCAGGCATCCTACAGAATACCATGCGACACGTTATGGAGCGAAAAGCTTGCAGACCTTAGCGATTAATCTCAATGAGTAAGATCCACGCATCAGTAAAAGCAGCAAGGAAGGAAAGCAGGGTTGCCGCGGCAATCCAATAGAGACCGCCCATGCCCAAAATCAGCAGAACAACGCCTGCACTCACAAAAGAGAGTGCCGCACTCTGGCTGAGCAGGATGTAGGGGACGAATTGGAGGCGATACTGGGGTTGCATCTGGCGCAGACTATTGAGTTGGAGGAAACTTATTATCATCCAATTGATCAGTCCAAAGAGTAGAACCTCAATGCCAATGGCAAGGGAGGTCTGTCCAGGAATCAGGAGCAGCGAACAGGTGAAGAGTACCACAATCAGAGCTACCAGGGCTTCCAACGCTCGGTTGGTGAGCGTAGCACGGGTTGCAATCGTCTTGAGATTGACCGACACTCCCACAAAGATGAGACCTGTCAGCGTGGCTGAAGCTGTCAGTTCACTCACGAAAAAATTTCCCCAGCCATTCATTATCTGCTCCTTTTGAGGAAGACCCAAGATGTTCGCCACCATTTGCTTCAGGTCTGCTAACGGCCTCTTCGTGTGTTTGTGGCGAAAAGAGGAGGAGAAGAAAGAGGCCAGGTCCTAGTTGCCCAGGAGCACCAGCCCCTCCCCGATCAGCGCGGATGGTGGTTTGTGCATGCTCTTGCTGGCACAGTCACGTCTGCAAGCCTCTTATGGCAAAGGATTCTGCCCTATGAGTCGGTCGCTGGAACCGTGGCATAGCGACTCATCAGCTGAGCCCCTGCCTCGGGTGTGAACTGCCCGCTTGCACTCAGGTCGCGCAGATCACGGAAGTACTGGACGTAGAAGTCAGGCGTGAAGGTGCTCAAAAGGATCACCGGCTGGTCTCCGGGATTCCCAAAGGTATGTGGCACACCGGGCGGGATCATCACCCAGGTTCTCGCAGGCGCATCATACGTCGTTGCGCCAACGATGAACCGCGCCGTGCCCGAGACCACGTAAAACCCCTCGTCATGCTGGGCGTGTCGGTGCTGGACTGGGCCATCCGTATGGGGGGGGACCGTAACCTCGGCCATTCCGAGACGGTGGTTCGTGGTGCGTCCATCTTCGAGGATGCGCATCTGAGTAGGTCCCAGGTGAAGAACCTCACCTGCTGTTGGACCGACAACGGAAACGGATGCATCTGGTGTCATCTGACTTCTCCTTTTTCATGCTTCGTCTTCTCATGATGGACATGTTGCCTCTCCTGCGGATTACGTTTTGCCTGTGAAGCTGTGGTGCCGATACCGTTGAGGTCGGCAAGGACGTCCTCGGGCAACTGCAGGGTCGTGGCCTCAACGTTCTCGCGCAGGTGCGCGACCGACGACGTACCAGGGATCAGCAGGATATTCGGCGAGCGTTGCAGCAGCCAAGCGAGTGCTACCTGGAGCGACGTCGTCCTGAGCCTGCCTGCCGCGGCTGAGAGCACTGATGACTGCAGCTGTGTGAGGCCACCCAGCGGGAAGTAGGGCGTGTACGCAACCCCTTTGCCCGCCAAAACGTCGATCAGGTCGTCATCCTCGCGATGCGCCAGATTGTACAGGTTCTGCACGCACACGATATCCGCGAGTACCACTGCCTGGGTGAACTGTCTGTGCGTAACGTGGCTTAAACCGAGATGGCGGATGAGCCCTTGCCGCTGGAGGTTGACGAGCACCGACAAGGGTTCCTCAACCGATGCGTCTGGCCCCACCAGGCGGAGATTGACGACATCGAGGACATCCAGAGCAAGAGTGCGCAGGTTGTCATGCACGGCTGTAGTGAGGCCCTCGGGTGAGTAGTCGGGCAGAAATGCTCCGTCAGTTCCCCGTCTGAAACCAATCTTGGTCACGATGACGAGGTCGTCCGGGTAGGGATGCAGCGCACGCCGAATAAGCTGGTTGGTTACATGCGGGCCATAGTAATCGGCTGTGTCGATGTGGTTGATCCCAAGCGCGACCGCCTCGCGCAGCACAGCGAGCGCAACGTCTGTATCGCGTGGCGGGCCCCAGGCGTGCGGGCCGGACAGGGGCATGGCACCATAGCCCATGCGCTTGAGTGTCAAGCCGCTGCCCAGCAGCGTGAAGCTGCCGCTGGGATTGGTGTGAAGACTCATTGCAATTCCTCCTCTCGATTCATGAGGAGTCTTTTAAAACCGCGTGAGGCGACGGAGCGTTCGACATCAGTTACGAGTAAGCTGACTCCATCGAAATGAATGGGCTCTGTCATGGATGTTCTTCTTTCTGTCTATACACCTCTTCTACAGATGGTTGTTGAGTCAGCGAGAGAAAGAGCTTGACAAGCAACCGATGCAGCGTTTCCCGTTCCTCGGGGTCCAACCCTGCAAAGAATGTTTCATCGACCTCCTCTCTCGCTTGTCGAATCTGCTGTAATTGCGTGTGTCCAGCAGGTGTCAGTTTCACGATGTGCCGTCGGCGGTCGAGGGGGTCCACCTGTCGTTGGATAAACCCTCGCTGTTCGAGAACATCGAGCAATGCTACCATGTTGGCGCGATCAATCGAAAGTTGTTGCGCCAAGTGTTGTTGGGATGCTTGATGACTGGCTTCAAGCAGCAGCAGAATTCCATAGTGAGAGGGTTGCAGTTCCCAAACACTCAGGACCTGTGTAAACTGACGACGAGCTTCTCGTCCCATGCGGCCCAAAATATAGGCTCGATCAATGAGCAAGTGCTCTGGCAAGACACGAACCATGCCTGTATTCAACGGTTCTTGATCGTTGAGGGTGGCTCCCCGATGTGCAGAGGAATTGCTCGCGTGAACTGTCGCTACGTCTCTTTTTGCTCTCGTCATACTCCTGCCTTCGTCAAGTAGAGGCTTTGAGCAGAGGAACACATGCGAAAATCTCCTTTATCGTTGGTATAAACAATGATTGTATTTACCAATCATTTTACACAATTCGTTTGCGTTTGTCAAGTGGAAGATGTGAAGGAAGGATAATGAGTTGGGATGAAGTCTTCGCAAAGGTTCCTCCTATGCCTAGTGTTACGTAAGATGTCATGAAGGGGAAAGTAGACAAAGAGGACAGTGTCAGAACAGGCAAGAACGGGAAGAAAACCCATACATCTCATACCTCTTCCTACAAGGGGTATCGTTTTTCCCAAAAAGTGCCATCTTTCTTCTCGAAAGAAGTGATCTATGATTAAAAAGAGTATTTTGATAGAAAACACGTTCTTCAGGGATGCTACATTGCCCTTCATGACATCTTACATGGCACTAGGCCCTCTATGGACACACGTCGTCGAACACGGCTGGATCATCAAACAACCCGGCTCACGAGCAACCATCGTTACCGATGAAGGCAAACAACAGTTACAAAAACACTTCGCTATCCAACTCCAACCCTGACCGGTCGTGTGCGCCCAAATTTTATTGCAACTCGCGCTTGCTCAACACTACCTATGCCATGAGCATAGCATTTTCCTTCTCTTCGCCATCCACACCTGTTATGCTAACAGCGAAAACATCACTAGATGCTTTATAAGGAGAGAAAGGTATTTTCATCATGAAAATCGCAGCTCTGTACGATATTCACGGCAACTTGCCCGCGCTTAATGCCGTCCTCAGCGAACTGGAAGGGATTGGACCCGACACTATTGTTCTTGGCGGAGATATCGTCTCCGGTCCCATGCCCGCTGGAACACTCGCTCGTCTGACCAGCCTTGCCACGCCGGTCGTAGCCCTGCGCGGCAACGCCGACCGCGAGGTCGCGACCATCCTCGACGCAGTTTCTCCCACTACCACGATGCCGGAGGAGGTACGTGCGATAACCCATTGGGTCGCGCAACAACTATCGCCCGATCAGCGCAACTACCTGCGTCACCTGCCACAAACACTCACGCTATCAGTGGAGGGACTCGGTGACATCCTCTTCTGCCACGCCACACCATACAGCGATACCGACATTTTCACCCCACGTACCCCTCAGGCCCGGCTCGATCAGCTTTTCCAATACGTACAATCACCACTCGTCATCTGCGGACACACCCACATGCAATTCGAGTTACGCACCGGCACGACTCGCATCCTGAATGCTGGCAGCGTCGGCATGCCCTATGCCGACTGGCCCGCGGCCTATTGGCTTCTGCTCACACCAAAGGGCGCTGAATTCCGCAGCACCTCCTATGATCTACAGACCGCCGCGCAAGCCGTACGCACGAGCAACTACCCACAGGCCCAGGATTTCGCAGACGAAAATATCCTTAAAATTCCCAGCGCCGAAGAGGCCATGAACGTTTTTGAACCCTCATAACACCGCTCGCATTCTGGTGATAGAATGATAAGCAGGGCACATTAACCAATGTAGGGAGCCGATTTATCGCACTCGTCTCCTCCGGTTTCGGATACCCAACTTTCCTTTGCACATTTCATTATGGCCCAATACTACCCATCATCTCGTTCAATCACAACCAAACCTGAATACCATACCCAACAATAAAGGAGAATCACGCATGCGTGTAGGTATATCTATCGGAACCAACGTTACGCCACAAACATTTAGCGCCACTTCCCTTGCTCACCTGGCTGAACTGGCCGACAAGGCCGGATTCTCGTCGCTCGTCGTGCCGGACCACTTCACGTTACGACCAGAGAGTACTGCATGGATCAGACGGGATGAGAACACCACACCTACCACCGATTTTCTTGAGGCATGGAGCGTGCTGGCCTTTCTCGCGGCCCACACCAGCCAGATTCGGCTCAGTACCCTCGTCTCCGGTATCACCATGCGCTACCCCGCTGTGCTGATCAGAACTGTCGATACCCTCGACGTGCTCTCCAATGGTCGCGCTTATCTGGGCGTGGGCGCAAGCCCTGGCTTCGGCGAGGACGAGCACGAGCGCATGGGCCTGCCCTTCCCGCCCGCAGGCGAACGCGTCAGCCGCCTCGAAGAGGTGTTACAAATGGCGCTACAACTGTGGTCCGGCGAGGATAAACCCTTCGAGGGCAAATACTACCACCTGGCGAGCACCATCGGCACACCCTTCTTCGTGCATCAACCACACCCACCCATCTTGATCGCGGGCCAGGGTGACCGCATGCTCCGCCTGATGGCTCGCTACGCCGACATCATCAGTCTCGGCTTCGGACGCGACTTCGATAACATACGCACAAAGCTGGATTACTTGCGTGAACAGTGCGAACGCATCGGTCGCCCCTACAGCGCCATCGAGAAAACTACCTTCTTCGGCCCCAGCTTCACCGACCAGGGACGACTGGACGCCTCGTCCCTCGACACCATTAACACGCTGGCCGATCTCGGCTTCGACGAAATCATGGTTCGTCCCCCCTCGGACCCCGCAGCATTCGAAACCTTAGCCACCGAACTGATTCCAGCCGTCGCCCGCATCCCAGTCGCGGGCCGCTAAAACTCGGTAGTTCTCTACCCTTTTTCAAGATACAAGGCGTTGATTTATCGCAACCCACCCATCACTACGTGCCCCCGCCTCACATAAGGCCGCATCAGGATGTGTGGTAAACTAAGGAGTCAACGCTCTTGTAATCTAGGAAAGGAAGAAATGCGATGCGTATTCAGGAACTTTCACTCCAAACCCGTCATATCGCAAATCAGAAAACATTCTACTGCACCACACTTGGTTTCTCTTTGTTGTCTGAGACAACGGACTCCTTTACAGTCCAGGCTGGCACGACACGCCTCCGTTTTCAGGAAACGCAGCAAGACTTCCTCTACCATATCGCCTTTACGATCCCACGCGAGACGTTTCACGAAGCGAAAAGTCAGCTACAGAAACATGTGCCCTTGCTCTACAAGAATGGCGAGGATGAAATCTTCTTTGCCAATCTCAACGCACGCTCGTTTTACTTTTGTGACACCACCGGCAATATTCTGGAATATATTGTGCATTATGATCTGAACCACGAGACAGCAGGAACTTCGGGAGCAGCTTCGGTGCTTCATGTGAGCGAGATAGGCTTGCCGGTCGAAGATGTGCCTGCGTTCGCGGACCTGTTGCGGAAGCAGTTCAGCATCGAGCCCTACGGAGGATCAGTCTCAGAACAGTTCGCCTTCCTGGGCGATATTTCTGGACAACTGGTGGTGGTCAAGGTCGGTCGCCCCTGGCTACCAACCGAGACGGTACAAGCAGGTGTTGCCCCCGTGAGGCTGACTATCAGTGGTCAATATGAGCAGCAGGTCCAACTTTTGCCATATCCCTATACTTTAACCGTTGTTAACGCAGCATGAGATGATCAAGAGAATCATCAAAATCTCATTCAACAAGCTCCAAATGAAGATTGACAGAACAGTAATACTCCAATCACCGAAGGAACCACGCAGATTTTCGAACAGAAGAATTTCATTCACAACTCACAACGGGGGGAACTCTAATGGGCAGTCTAGGAGGAGCACAACTCTCCTGCCCATTCTGGTCATATCCATTCTCATTTCTCCTCAACCCATCTATAATTGAAGAGCCTGTGTATTTCCCTTGCGCAATACCATATTCTGTTCCTCTCTCGGAGCACCACATGCAATCACAAACATTATCGTATGAAGCATATCAGCTAGCCGCCACCCACGACATGGGAGCACCCATCAGGACTTATCACACGAACAAACGCCCACGAATCATCCTGCTGAGTTGGGCACTTGCCATCACAACAGTCATTTTCTTCTTCATCGCCTTTTCAGCAAGCCACTTCCAATTCTCTGACATTCTTGGCTACGAAGTTGTCCTGGGCATTATGGTATTTTTCGCCCTCATT
>CAZZWK010000008.1:52447-57722 GCA_964657925.1 uncultured Dictyobacter sp. | reverse complement strand
TTTGAGCGTATCCGCAGTAACCAGCAGTCCAGGCAACAACAAAAACAGCACACTGTCTCTGCAAAACGTGCTCTCATCGACCAGGAAACAAGTGATGAAGCCGAAAAACTGCAAAAAGAGTACCACATGGGCACCATCCTCGCCACCTATCACGCTGGCTTCAAAGGTATCTTACGCAAAAAGATCATCTCCCTCAATTTTCTTCGCCTGACCCTGCCTCTCGTCATCGTACTCGTCCTCTACAAAACTCCCTTCTTTTCCTTTTTGCCCGCCCATGACTTTGTCAACGACTATGATGATGTGTTTCTGTTCATATGGACATCTCTCTCCACCATCTATCCCCTCTACTATTTTGCCCGTTACACCCGCCTCCACCTCTACCAGGATGGTCTGATCTACATTAGCATCCACCTGGAAGGACCCGTCTTCGAAGTCGTCCACTGGTCCGATATCGAAAAAATCACCTACCACAAAACCAATCCCCTCATTTCCCCCCCATTCTGCCAGCTCTACCTCACCAACGGCGACAAAATCGAGGTCAGCGGCTACCTCCACTCCCAAGCCACCCTCAAACGCATCTTTGAAGCACACTTCTGCTCAAAAACTATCCGATAAAAAGGTCTCCGCCCTCGGCCCTGGCGGCATGCGCTGACCTTCGCAGATAGACCGATTGGCGACAAAGCAGAGATGATATCCTTTCTGCACGCGGCGGATTCCACATGGACAAGAAACATACTCAGACTTGACAGGTTAACGATATATCGTTAAAATAATAATAACGATATATCGTTAACCTGTCAGGAGAGGAAAAATGATGTTAGAACAACCTATTACTATTATCGGTGCGGGCCTCGGCGGCCTCACCCTTGCACGCGTCCTCCACGTCCACGGCATCCCCGCCATCATCTACGAGGCGGAACCTTCGGCACAGGCCCGCACGCAAGGCGGGCAGATCGACATCCACGAGCACAACGGGCAGCTCGCGCTCGAAGCGGCTGGCCTCACCGACGAGTTCCGCGCGATCATCCACGAGGGCGGCGAGGCTTCGCGTGCGCTCGACCAGCACGGCGCGGTACTGCTCGACGAGCCCGACGACGGAACCCACGGACGCCCCGAGGTGCTGCGAGGCGATCTGCGACGGATTCTCCTAGAATCTCTGCCTGCGGAGACGATCCAGTGGGGGAAGAAGCTCAGCGGCGTCACGGCCCTCGGTGCCGGTCGGCACGAACTGACCTTCGCGGACGGATCGACCGTGACCAGCAGCCTCCTCGTGGGTGCCGACGGTGCCTGGTCGAAGGTCCGCCCGCTGCTATCGGACGCGAAGCCCGAATACGTCGGCACAACGTTCATCGAGACCTACCTGTACGACGCCGACGAGCGGCACGCCGCGACGGCCACAGCGGTCGGTGGCGGCGCAATGTACGCGCTCGCTCCGGGAAAAGGGATCGTCGCACACCGTGAGGCGGGAAGCGTTCTTCACACGTACGTCGAGCTGAACCGCCCTGCTGAGTGGATCACCGCCATCGACTTCACCAACGCCACCGCCGCAACTGCTCAAGTCGCAGCCGAGTTCGACGGGTGGACTCCGACGCTCACCGCGCTGATCACCGACGGCGAGACCGAACCGATTCCGCGCATGATCTACACGCTCCCAGACGACCACCGATGGGATCGTGTGCCTGGGGTGACGCTGCTGGGTGATGCCGCGCACCTGATGCCGCCATCCGGCGAGGGTGCGAACCTGGCGATGTTCGACGGTGCCGAGCTTGCAAAGGCGATCGCCGCGCACCCCAACGATATCGAAGCGGCACTCACCGCCTACGAAGAGGCGCTGTTCCCGCGCAGCGAGTCGGAAGCCGCGGACGCGCATATGATGCTGGAGCTCTGCCTCGGCGACCGCGCCCCCTTCGGACTCATCGACTTCTTCAATCGCGCCCACGAGGAGGAGCACGAATCACACAAGCAACCCTGATCCACATCCCGATGGTCCCGATGCGGGACTCACGGTCGAGGGACGCGACATCCGTAAGACCCGCATCGGTGAGGTAGCAGGAAAACAGTCACAATCAATTCGCGCCCTGGCTATTTTCAGAAGCAATACCGTTCAACTCGGCCAGATCATTCTCGGAAAGCGCCAACGCCGCTCCCGCCACATTCTCACGCAAATGCTCAACAGACGAAGTACCTGGAATGAGCAGTATGTTCGGGGAACGCTGGAGCAACCACGCCAGCGCGACCGCCATCGGCGTGGCACTCAGGCGCGTGGCGACTGCCGTCAGTGTCTCGGACTGTAGTGGGGAGAAGCCGCCGAGCGGGAAGTAGGGCACATAGGCAATGCCTTGCACGGCAAGTGCATCGATCAGGTCATCGTCTTCGCGGTGGGCGACATTGTAAAAGTTCTGCACACACACCACCGGCGCGATCGATTGTGCTTCGGCCACCTGCTCCGCGTTGACCGTGCTGATACCCAGATGTTTGATCAATCCCTCCTGCCGCATCTGCGCGAGCACGCTGAACGGTTCAGCGATCGAGCCAGCAGTAGGGCCACTGAACCCACCCATGCGCAGATTGACCACGTCGAGTGAGTCGAGGCCGAGGTTATTGAGATTGTCGTGCACAGCCTGGCGCAACTGCTCGGGAGATCGCGCTAGCGGCCAGTTACCCTCCGCATCTCGCAACGATCCAACCTTGGTGACGATGTGCAACTCATTCGGATAGGGGTGCAGGGCCTCCTTGATGATCTGGTTGGTGATGTGCGGACCATAAAAATCGCTGGTATCGATGTGCGTGATACCCAGCGCGACCACCTCACGCAACACGGCCACAGCGGCGTCGCGGTCGGCTGGTGGACCGAACACGTGCGGACCAGCCAGTTGCATCGCGCCATAGCCCATACGCGTGACCGTCAGATCTTCAGCTATGCCGAACGTTCCACCGGGCAGTGCTTTCGTATCAGATTGCAATGACATACTATTTTATCCTCTTTCTACTTTTAAACTACATCCATTAGACTGGTTCAAAAACGCTAGCGTTTCGCTCCCGCTATATCTTGTTCCTGCTGAACTTCAATCGCGTGTAAGCGCGCGATTTTTGTATCCAGGCGCGCCAGCGTGTGCTGGATCGCCTGTGATTGTGCCACGACTCTCAGACGATGAGCCTCTAACAGCTCACGTCTCTCACTCGCGGTCGCTGTACCCTGTCGTGTTATCTGCGCGAAACGCTGCATTTCGCTTAGCGGCATAGCGCTTGCGCGCAAGCATTTCAGCAGATCAATCCATTGCAGATCACTCTCGCTGTAACGCCTGTGCCCATTGGGCAAGCGACGAATGGAGATGAGCAGACCCAGACGTTCGTAATAGCGCAATGTATCGATACTGAGATCGGTTCTTTGCGCAACCTGCTGAATAGTTAAACCCTCATCCATCAATTCCCTCCTGACTCCTGCTTGCTGCTAAAAGCATACAACCTGGAGTGCACTCCAGGTCAAGAGGGGTAAACCTTTCCTTGCCCTATAATTTGCTGCATGCACCAATTATTTATGTGAAAAAATCGTGAACATACCTTCTAATCCCCACTTGCCCACTTGAAAATTTCAAAATTAAATGTTATCCTTGTAGTATCGAAACTTCCCTCATGGGTCTATCGTATAGCGCGGTTTGCATTGTGTCCCTTATTTCTCTATTTACCAACGCACCTGTCGCTATATGGAGAACACGCTTATGCACAGCCAGCTTTCACACTACCTCTCCCTCTATCACGCATCAGCACCATCACAAACGTCCTCCATCCACTTTTGTACCCTTCATCCGTATGTCTTAGGGAAGACCCTTACGGTCTTCCGGCTTCATCTTGCGGTTTTCCGGTCCCTTATGGCTTTCTATCGCTCATGCTTTCTGGCCCTCTGGTCTCTCGTGGTCTTCTGTCCCATTCCGTTCCGAAAGTCTGAGGTCGAATGATGCTTAAACTGCAACACATGTCTCTACCACAACCAACCTTCAAAAGCACGATCATCAGTGGAGTGAGTGGCGGCCTGGGTATCATCGGCATGATTGTCGCGGTCGCGCTCTACATCGTACACACCATCACCCAACCCAAAAGGTCTGTTGGCTTCAACGAGGACTACAAAATCAGCCCCTACGAACTCGAATTGCCCGCCGAGGAGGTCACTTTCTCGCCCACCCACGGCAAACATCAGGTCAGTGGCTGGTATATCCCCTACCCCAACTCATCGTGCACCATCATCGTCTGCCCCGGCTACCGCACTGACCGCGCCGCCATCCTGGGTGCCAGCGCCCACCTCTGGCGCGCGGGCTACACCATCCTCGGCTTCGAATACTACGGCCACGGCGCCATCGTCAACGAACCCGTGACCCTCGGCTATCGCGAGGTCGACGATTTCCTCGCCGCCATCGACTACGCCAAACAGCGCGACCCCCATACCACCATCGGCGTCTTGAGCTACTCCATGGGCGCCGCCGTCGCCATCATGGCCTGCGCCCGCAGCAACGATGTCGAAGCGCTTATCGCCGATAGCGCCTTCGCCACCCACAAGGGCGTGGTCGAGTACGCCGTTCGCCGTACCCTCCATCTGCCCTTCTTCATCTTCGCCTGGATCACCGACATCCTGCTCTGGCTACAGGCTGGCTACCACTTCAGCCAGGTCGAGCCGCTGCGCTCCATCACCAGTATCGCGCCGCGTCCCATCCTGCTCATCCACGGACTCGCCGATACCGTCGTCGATCCACACGACGCCAACCGCCTCTACGACGCCGCCAAAGATCCTAAAGAACTCTGGCTGCTTCCTGGCGCGGACCACTGCGGCGTCTACTTCCTCGATCGTCAGGCCTACGTCTCGAAAGTGCTCCACTTCTTCGACTTCTACCTGCAACAAAAACGCCTATCCAACTCCGCCTAATCCCAGGCCCGCGTAGGGCAAACGCGTGGTTTGCCCCACGCGGACCTCATGTTTTACGGGCTAGCAATCAAACAACCCGCGTGGGCGCGGACATGTCTCCCAGAATGTCTGCCCCTTGTGGGCGCGCACCCGCTAGGTGAGAATCGCGGGGAGCTATGACTCAGCCGTTGTGTAAGCTATAATGTATCTGGAAACCTGATACACACAACTAAAACATTTCCGCTTTGCTTCGCGTGTATAAAGTAGAATAGACATACTCGATCTGGTGTTTGCCAGGCGGTTCGCGCACTCTAACCGTTGATGGGACCGGCCCGCGTAGGGCAAACGCGTGGTTTGCCCTACGCGGACCAACAAGTGGAT
>CAZZWK010000008.1:35388-52437 GCA_964657925.1 uncultured Dictyobacter sp. | reverse complement strand
TCACACACCTGGCGAATAACAACAAACGAATAACGACAAGCGAATGAGCGACAAAGAAGAAAGGATTGATACAATAATGGAACTTGGCATGGTTGGCATTGGGCGCATGGGCGCGAATATGTCTGCGAGACTGCTACGCAATGGGCACAAGGTTGTTGGATACGCACGGCACGAGGAGACGGTGCAGGCCCGTATTCAGGATAAATCCATCACGGAGGGCGCGACCTCGTTGGAGGATCTGGTGAAGAAACTCTCAACGCCGCGTATCATCTGGCTGATGGTGCCTGCCGCTTCAGTGGATGCGACAATCGAGCAGTTGCTGCCCGTCATCTCGGAGGGTGATATCATTATCGATGGCGGCAACTCACACTACCAGGATGATATCAGGCGCGCGAACGAACTGAAACCACGCGGCATTCACTACGTGGACTGCGGCACCAGCGGCGGTGTGTGGGGACTTGAGCGCGGCTACTGCGAGATGATCGGCGGGGAAGACGAAACGGTCAAATTCCTCGATCCTATTTTCTCTACCCTGGCCCCTGGCATTGGTGCGGTCGAGCGCACACCTGGACGCGAGAGTTTCGGTGGCACCTCCGAGCAGGGCTACCTGCATTGTGGACCGCATGGCGCGGGCCACTTCGTGAAGATGGTGCACAACGGCATCGAGTACGGCATTATGGCCGCGTACGCGGAAGGCTTAAACATCCTGCATAACGCGAATATCGGCAAACGGCAGAGCCAGATCGACGCGGAGACCGCACCAGTGCAAAATCCCGAGTACTACCAGTACGATCTGAACCTGGCCGATGTGGCCGAGTTGTGGCGGCGTGGCAGCGTTATCAGCTCCTGGCTGCTCGACCTGACCGCGCAAGCTTTCACCAAAAGTCCCTCACTCGACGATTTCTCAGGGCATGTGGCCGATTCGGGCGAGGGTCGCTGGACAATCAAGGCCGCGATCGACGAGGGCGTGCCCGCGCACGTGCTCAGTTCCGCGCTCTACGACCGCTTCGAGTCACGTGGTGAGGCGGAGTTCGCCAACAAAGTGCTTTCGGCCATGCGCTTCGGCTTCGGTGGTCACATCGAGCAGCCAGAGCACAGATAGGGGCAGTAATTTTCCGGTTTTAAAGAACGCGCCATCCATCCTGTTTTTTGTGACGGGATGGATGGCGCGTTCTTTATACAGTAAGCATTTGGGCTAGACATTTTCTTCGGCGCTGATGCGACCACTTTTGACGGCGTCGACAAGGGCCTGGTAGTCTTGCTCTACTTGTTTAGAGTAGCGGCTGGCGAACTCGACGATGGCTTTATCGAACACATCCCCTTTGCCGATATAGCCGCTGATGCGGCCCGCGTCGCCCGAGCGCGTATGGCTGCGTGCCAGCACCCAGCCGCACAGGCCCGCGTAAGTGGTGAAATCGGACTCGGACATGCTCTCGATGCTGGGTGAAAGCGAGCGGTCGCGCAACTGGCGCATGTAGAAGTCGCTCGTGCCATCGCTGGTCCAGCCTAGAAAGATGTCGCTCGCGCCCTGGATCACCTTTTGACCATTCACCACCCTCTGCGCGTGATTGTCGTAGCGGCTACGCCCAATATAGCGCTCCAATACCGACGCCTGCGCCTCTTTCAACTGCAAGAAAAGCGGGTCCTCATGGCTACCGCCCATCAATAACAGGATAAAACAGCGCGTACCTACACTGCCCACACCCACCACTTTCCAGGCCACATCTACCAGGCGATAACGTTGCAACAAAACGAGCCGATCATCCGCGAGCGAGGCTTTGTATTGCTCGAAAACGGCGGCTATACGATCACGCAAAATTTGGTCCAGCAAGGGCGTGATCAAGGGGGGATCGCTCTTGATGCAGTATTGGCCCTCCACCTCCATTGTCAGCTTTGGGAAGACGTTCAGGCTCGTCCGCCTCTGCGCTTTCGCGATCTCACGCGTGAAGTAGGCGTGCGTGCTGCTGTGCATGCTGTGGAGCGCGCTCTCCAGATCAACGTTGGTGTACCACATATCCAACGCGTGCATGGCCGCATACGTGCCTATCTGCTCATGATAGACCTGCACACATTGCTCTGCCGCCTGCTCATACACAGACGCGGCAAAGCCTTGCGCCTTGCCCGCCAGCCACACGCTGGTGACCAGGCGCTTGATATCCCACTCCCACGGGCCAGGGAGCGTCTCATCGAAATCGTTGATATCGAAGACTTGCTTGCGTTCAGGCGTAGCATAAGTGCCGAAATTGCTTAAATGGGCATCTCCACACAGTTGTACGATCAAGCCAGTGGTGGGCGTCTGCGCCAGGTCTGAGGCCATGATCACCGCAGAGCCACGGAAGAAGGCGAATGCAGAAGCCAGCATACGACCATAACGGATAGGCACGAGGTGCGGCACACGCGTGCGATCCGTTTCCGTCAACAAGCCAAGCGGATCGGGCCGGTTTTCGGCTGGCGTCCATGTGCCATGGCTGGAACGAGGCGTGGTCTCGCGTAAGGCCTGGCCTAACGCACGCCGCTCCTCCAATGGGGCGACTTCGTAGGGCTGCAACGCTGCTTTCGTTTTCCTCTCCATCATTTTGTATCTACCTCGATTATTCTTTATCTTCGTACACTATTATTATACCCTTACTTCAGCCAATTCTGCTACAGCGGCACAAAACGTCCTGGCTGAAAAAATCTTGCCTTCCAATACCATGTATGTTATAGTACACCTGTCCAAGTAAAACTTGTACATACAGCAACGTACAACTAACAATATTTAACCATCCACGCATCCTTTTTGATCACTCCCATATGTATCGTCTACAAGTGTGTGACACAAAAATGGTTCAGCAGTAGCGAAGAGGTCTCTGCTTATGGGATTGCGCGTTGAGCATAGCAGACTCGGCTCAGGCAATGTTCGCCCAAGGCAGGAGATTACACACGAAAATACTAATGGTGATACTTCTTTACGCCCTCATCCATTATATATAAGAGGAAGTTTATTTTATTCCATTCGATGAGGGATCATCCTTTACAACAGGTACTCATTTTCCCCTATCGACGATTGACTCTTTGTGCCTCAAAATGTATTTTTGCACAAATGACATGCACTCATCACTTTTTATTCTAACTTTCGGGGAAAGCCCTGAAGACAAACTGCGTGAGAGAGGATATGCTTTTTCTGTAATCGATACAGTGAGCAATACAGTAGAAAATTTCTCTCTTTATAAAGGAGCCAACATTGTCACAAATCTTAGAGCGTCCCGTTGAAAACGTTCCACCAGCGGATTCCCTAGCGCGGCCCACTCCCTTTCATAGCATACGCGGCATACGCGCGCTCTTCTTGCAGATTGTGCGCTTCGGCATGGTAGGTGGACTTAACACCATCCTCGACCTGCTCATTTTCAATAGCTTGCTCTGGCTCATACCCACAAACTCAACAACGACCATCCTCGTTTACAACTCGATCGCGTACTTTCTGGGAGGCATCAACAGCTTCCTGCTCAATAAATACTGGACATTCCGCAACAAGCAAAAGATCACCGTTCAAGAGATTGTGCGTTTCGCAGTGACGACCGCCCTCGGCATTGCCTGCAACGATCTGCTCATCTGGCTCATCAGCCGCTACTTCCACCCGATTATCGCCGACGCACGCTTGTGGGCCAATGCATCTAAGATTGTAGCGCTGTGCGGAACCGTGTTGATCTCGTACCTCGGCATGCGCTTATGGGTCTTCGTTGGGCCAAAATCACATTCACAGGAGGACGTGCGTGCAAAAGCCTGATCATTCCCATTCCAGCAATCTTATCACTGCCTCAGACGCAGACGAATATCACGAGTCCGAGCAGCAGCCGATGCGGCTAAACCATGGCCTCTCAGTCATTCTACCGGCGCATAACGAGGAACAAATCATCGCCAAAACGGTCACCAATGTTGTGACGGTGCTACAACAATGGGCACCCGATTTCGATGTCATCGTCGTCAACGACGGTAGTGTGGATCAGACGGGCACGATTCTGGCCGAGTTAGCGCAGCAAGAGTCTCACCTGCGCGTGGTTACCCACGAGGTCAATCAGGGCTACGGCGCGGCCCTTGTCAGCGGCTTCCAGGCGGTAGACAAAGAGCTGGCCTTTTTTATGGATTCGGATGGGCAATTTGATATCAACGATATCCAGCGTTTCTTCCCGTTCGTGGATCAATATGACGCGGTGCTCGGTTATCGCATCGATCGGCAGGACACGTGGATGCGCCGCCTCAATGCCTGGGGCTGGAAGATGCTTGTGCGCCTGATGCTCGGCGTGAAGGTACGCGACGTGGATTGCGCGTTCAAACTTTATCGCCACTCGTTTCTAGAGCAAAATCAGCTGGAGACGCGCGGCGCGATGATCAACGCGGAGATGCTCTACAAGCTCAAACGCGACGGTTACACCTTCAAAGAGGTGGGCGTGCAACATCTGCCTCGCCTCAGCGGCAAAGCCACAGGCGCCAATCCCAAAGTGATTATACGCGCCTTCAAGGAGCTTTTCACGTATTCTCATAAGTGGAAAGAAGAAGAGAAACATACAGAATCTGCCTGATGTCACAACAGTACGGATAGATTTCGATCGGCTGGCCCCACTCTCTAATGAAGGGTGGGACCACAATAATCATTATTACCCGTTTTTGCTCAAACATCTTCCACTCCATTGCCACCATGTGCTGGAGATAGGATGCGGTATCGGTGAATTCGCGCGTCTGGTAGCGCGACGTGCGGATCATGTGCTCGCGCTTGACCTGTCGCCACAAATGATTTGGCGCGCGCGCGAACTTTCCACACAGTACTCCAACATCACCTTCCAAATTACCGATGTACAGACACAGCAATTTGAGCAAGGTCAGTTCGACGCCATCCTCTCGGTCGCGACCATTCATCACTTACCGTTGGCGGAAACCCTTGCACAGATAAAGAACGCGCTCGCGCCCGGAGGAACGCTTGCCATCCTCGACCTCTACCAGGCACAGGCCGCCGACCTCCCGCTCAACCTGCTGGCAACTTCACTCAACATTGTGCTCAGGCCACTCAAAACGGGTCGCCTGCGTCCCTCAAAAGAGGCGAGAGCGGCCTGGCACGAGCACTCCCTTCACGACCACTTCCTCACTCTGGATCAGATTCGCTATGTGAGCGAGCAGATTCTTCCTGGTGCACACATTACAAAACACCTTTTCTGGCGCTACTCGCTGTTGTGGACAAAACCGCATTAGAGGCCTGAATTTGGGTAACAGCTTGAAATACTAAAATATGTGTATTGCTAAATCAGATTGAATCAGTATAATCTCTATAGATCAATAGCCAAATAACTCTTTTTATATAAAACATGGAATGTCTCTACTCCTTAGTAAGAAAAGTTTTATGTCACGATTCGCATAGGGCAATCCAATGATGATGGGTGGTAAAATGTCACTACAGCAGGAGGACCTTGACGATGACCGCACTTCCAAATCGTGAACCCATGAGTGTCGAAGAGTACTTACGACTTGACCGCGAGACGCAAGATGCTCGCTATGAATACTTCGATGGCGAGCTTCTCATGCTCGCTGGTGCAAAAGAAAATCATAATTTGATTAGCGGAAATATGTATGCGACACTATGGAACTTTTTACTTGATACGAATTGCCGTGTCTATGGTTCGGACATGCGTGTGCGCCTGACTGAAAAACGCTATGCTTATCCAGATGTGACGGTGGCGTGCACACCTGAAGTAAGCGAGGAAGATATTCTAGAGAATCCTCGTGTGCTCATCGAGGTGCTCTCACCCAGCACAGAGAATGTCGATCGCGTCAGGAAGCTGGCCGCTTACAAAACCTGTCCGAGTGTTGAGGAGTATGTACTTGTCAGCACCGATTGCCACAAGGTCGAGATATTCAAACGCGAGAAGAGGAACTTTTGGACGTACCAAAAGTTGGGCGTGCAGGACGAGGTACATCTTCAAAGCCTGGACATACATTTTCCAGTGGCCGCTGTGTATAGAAATGTGCGTATACCCGATGCTGATACGTCCATGTAGGGGCTGCATTCATGCGCCCGCTCGTAATTCATTGCCTGACTTCAAAAGGTCACAACAAAGTTTAACAAAGTAGCAGAGTCATAAAAAAAGGATTTAGTATGCTCGATCTACCCGCTTTTCAGTATGACCAGCAAGCACCTCTCGACCTCACAATCCTCGCTGAACGTAGCCAGGATGATACAATCATTCGAGATATAGCGTAGCGACCTTCGGCAGTGCAATCGCGGGCATTGAACATAGGATCAAAGCCTACGTTTTGATGGCCGGATGGTACGCCACCTCAGAACTCATGCAAACATCTAGCCATCCACTTATTGAACAAGACCGCAATGCCGCACCACCCGAGGAGTTCCAGGCGTACCTGGCAGCTATGGCTCCCCTTGATGCCAGTCATTATATCGGCAATGCTGCACCAGCGCATCTTCTCTTTCAGTTTACACGTGATGATGATTTTGTTGAGGTAAAAGACGCGGAACACTATTTCCAGCTTGCAAGTGAGCCGAAGCAGATTGCCTGGTACGAGAACGGTGGACATGCATTGAACGCCCAGGCACGTCTCGATCGTGTCGCATTTCTGTGCAAACACCTTGGTTTGCCTCAGCCATCGCAAGAGAGTATCAACCTATTGGAGCAAGTCCCTTCCCCTGTTCCACTTGAAGATTGGGACTAACGAAAGATATGATGAACGATGAAATGAGCACGAGTGCGGAACTGTCAGTTAGATGACCGTTGAAAGAGCCTCTACGGTGGCGGCGTGGAGCCTGGACGAGGTCGCGAGGAAGTCGGGGCTACCGGGTCGCCAGGGGTTGCCATGGATATCACTGACGATGCCACCCGCCTCCGCAACGAACAGAGCACCGGCGGCAATACCGGGCAGGACCGGTTCATATTGCCAGAAGACATCGTAATGGCCGCTGGCGACCAGGAGCAGTGGGAAGGTAGAGGGCACGGTTGCACGGACGAGCAGGGCCCGGCTCAACATGGCCGTTATCGCATCGCCCAGGCGGCGATAAGTGTCTTTTTGTCCGGCTTCAGCCTGTCCCGTCGTGACAATCGCCGCGGCGAGATCGGACTTGGTCGAGGTACGCAGTGGCTGCCCGTTGAGATAAGCACCGCCCCCGCGAATCGCTGTGTAGGTCAGATCTCCAATCGGCTGATACACAGCGGCGAGAACGGGGATGTTATCACGGATGAGCGTGACGCTCACACACCATTCCGCCAGTCCGTGAACGAGGTTGACATTGCCCTCGGCAGCATCAACTGCCCACCATTCGCCAGATGGCAACACAATCGTCTCCTGCTCGTCGTCCACCCACTGCGCCTGAGGACGAGCCGCAGTCAGGGCCGTCCGCAGGATATCGAAAGACGCCTCCTCGTTGCGGCGGCCTGCATTCGCGATCTCATGCCAATCATTTGGGCGGTCATTCGGCGCATAGAGAGTGAGCAGTCGGGTGCTAGCATTGTGCACCGCATCAATCATCTTCGCCAACAATGTGGGATCGTCTACAACTGTAGTAGTATCAGCGTTGGGTGTTCCGTATTCATTCATTGTCGTTTTCTCCTTCATGATAAAGTGTAGTTGTTATGCAATATGCAGCACGATACGTCCGCGCCCATGGCCTTGTTGACCCAATTCATGGGCCTGACTGGCCTGGCTCAGTGGAAAAGTGTCTTTGATTACCGTTCTGAGTTGTCCCTCGTCGATCAAGCGCGCGAAGTTCTCTAACAGGTCGCTCTCGATTTGCGTACGCGTCGCAACCACCTGGACTCCACGTTCTTTGGCCTGCTCCACCGGTGGTTGACCCGACAGTGTGACCAGGATTCCGTCTTGCTTGAGAACCTGAAGCGAGGATTCAAAGGTAGACCCGACGGTATCAAAGACACAATCAACATCATGCACCACCTCGGCAATGCTCGTCGTGGTATAGTCAATCATGGTCTCGGCTCCCAACGACCGTACAAAATCGCTATTAGCTCCCGAGGCCGTCGCGATGACATGCGCCCCCTTCCGGTTGGCAAACTGCACCGCAAACAGGCCAACCCCACCTGCCGCTCCTTGAATCAACACTCGCTGCCCCTTTTCCAGTTTCCCGGCCTCAAAAAGTGCTTGCCAGGCTGTAGTTGCCCCTACAGGGATAGTCGCTGCTTCGTCAAAGCTCAATAGTTGTGGTTTAGGGGCAAGCATGCTCGAAGCTGCGACCGCGTACTGAGCATAAGCACCCGTTGTGCTGCGGCCATAGACTGCCTGCCCGATTTGAAGCGTCGTCACATTGGGACCAACCTCCTCCACCACTCCAGCCAACTCCATACCGGGGATATAGGGAAACTGCATTGGAAGCAGATGTTTTCTCAGCCCCTGACGAACTTTCCAATCGATCGGGTTTACTCCAGCAGCATGCACGCGGACCAGCACCTCACCCGCTTGCGATTCTGGACGCACGACAACCTCCAATTCGAGTTGATCGACATCTCCATAATCATGAACCTGGATCGCTCGCATTGTTTGATCTGACATTGCTCTTCTCCTCACTATTTAAAAGTAAAAACCTGTCTTAAAGATGACAGAACATACAGCTGTCCTATTTTAACGACGAAATTGGTTAGAAGCGCGGGAAGGATAACTCTTGACAGCGAGACGTTCTCTTTGTATATTGACCATATGATCAATATATCCAGAGTATACCATTACATTGACCAATTGGTCAATACGTTTTCGGGGAATTTTTCACATATGTTGTAAGTGGGAGGAAACGTATGCCAGGGAAAAAAGCGTCTGAGGATGCGCGGCGGGAGCAGATCGTGCAGGCAGCATTTCGGGTTGCTGTGCGTGAGGAGTTAGAGCAACTGACCATTCGCCAGGTTGCGGCTGAGGCAGGATTGAGTACAGGCCTGGTCTTCTTTCATTTCAAGTCGAAGGAGGTGCTCCTGCTGGCGCTGCTGGACTGGTTGCTCGATTCACTCTATGAGACCTGGGAAGTATCTGAAACCCTGTCTCCTACAGAGCGTCTGCTCGCGTGGCTGCAGTTTGATCTTCAGGATCTCTCACAAGATGAGCAAGGGCATATGAAGGTGTTCCTCTCGTATTGGATTCTGGCCGCACATGACCCTACCATCGATGCGCGTATGAAGGACGCGCTTGAGCGTTCCAGGCAAACTCTGTTACCTATTGTTCAGACAATGATCGACAGCGAAGCAAAACGCTTTCATCAGGTTACAGCCGAGGGATTGGTGACGGTGGTGCTGGCGATAACGCAGGGCATCGCCATGCAGTCCCTGCTCAGCAACCATCGTGTCGATATAGAGCAGATCCTGCCAGCAATCCGTGCTCTGTTGCTTTCTTCTTCTTCTGAAGAAAAGGGATGTTAGAAACAGTTGCGACAAGCAGTAGCCAGTATTTTAGGAAAAGGGTAGCTCGCGTAGGACAGGAGATGTTGGGCAAACATGCTCCCAGCTGTTCCATCTCCTGCCCTACACGGAGCCGTCAGCCGATCGTGCGAATGAGCAGAGGCGTGTGATTGTTTCATACAACAACTGCGGTAGCTCCTGGAACGCGTACGATCTCTGCACACGTTCGCCTCGGCTATGGGCCCCAAAGCCAAAGGGACCCCAGTTGATGGCGGGCAGATTCAACATTTGAATTTGGGCCAGCGGTAGACGATAGGATGCTGGCAGAGGTGGGCGATATTCTGACTGCCATAGGGGCATGTTCGATTGGAACCAGGCTATATCTATGCTGGCATCCAGGCTAGTGTAGCTCATATCCGAAAGATAGGGGAAATAGGGAAGTTGCACCAGATTGGCTTCGGGATGCGCCTCCACCACGGCACCGACCGCCTGTTGCAAGATGCCATCGATGGGTGCGACGGTGGGATAATAAGGTGGGGTGTAGAAAAGTACGACCGCTGGCCCCTGGCGGCCACTCAAATGCCACATGGATGAGACAAGCGCGACGCTGCGTTGACGGCTGTCCATTTCCGGAGGTAGGCGCAACCACGCTTCAGCCAGCACTTGCTCGGCGCGTTCCTGGCCGAGTTTGTCCACGACTTCTTGATAGAGTTCGTTGTAGATAAGGACCGCGCCCGATCGTGCTCTCGTCTGGCCTTGATCCCTTACCGTATCGGCAGAGAGTTTTCGCCAACGCTGTTCCGCGTCATCGATGCGCTGTAAAAGTTCCTGCATTACTGTCTGCGCACGTAAACGTAAACGCTGCAACAATGCGGTTGGCGTGCTGGTTAGTGTGAGCACATTGAGGTAAAAATAGGCGGTCAGCGGCAACTGCACATCGTAGTGGGTTTTCAGATCGGTCGCGTGCAACGTCACTGGTGGCGCGGTTACTTGACCGGACGCGCGATCGCACAAGTCCACGTTCATATCTACATCGCGTATCAACTCAGCAGCCAGCAAATTGGCATCCAGCCCACGGAATGGCTCGCCGACATGCGCCTCCGCGCCGATACAGAAGTAGGCTGGCAATAGTTTTCCCATCGCGCCAGCATAGACGTATTTGTGCGGATCGCCGGGGTATAAGGCCGTAACATAGTCAGTATTCAGCACACCCTGGTAATCTAAAGCGTAACGTTCGCGCAGGTGAGTGAGCAAATGTACCGCTTGCAGCATGCCCGCGGACTCGTTTTCCTCATCGGGTGTAGCTAGCAGCAAGAGCGAAATAGGTAAAGGCTGGTCTTTGGATAGCTGCGCGAAGTGACGTAAAAGGGCGATATGTATAGCGACCCCACTTTTCATATCTGCCGTGCCGCGCCCGAACATCCAATCGTCCGCGTTCTCCATCGTCTCACCAACTGGCAGCAGCTCTTCTACGTGTTGCGCTAACGTTTCGGGATGTAGCGCGTGTTTCGCAAGCGTGCCATAATCCTGGGTGTCCACAGTATCAAAGTGGCCGAGCAGGATTACTGTCGCGTTACTCGTTCCATGCAGAAAGGCGTAGACGTTGCGGCGTTGATAGCGATCAGCGGGGATCATGTCATAGCCACTTTCGGTGTAAACAAATTCCAGGCCATCGCGATGCAGGTGACGCAAGATCTCTTGCGCCACCTCGTTTTCGCCCACGCCAGGGCTGACGCTACGGATATGTGTCAGCGCCTCGGTGATTGTGCGCACAGTTTGGTACCAATCGTACTGTTCCATACCCGTTATGGTAACACATCTATATCGAGATGGTTGTACATCTACTGCTGTGTCAAGGTTCATTCTGTCCTGTTGAACTGTGCAATGAATTGCGCAGGCGCATGAATGCAGCCCCTACTGCACACAGAATTCGTTGCCCTCAATATCGGCCATCGTCACCCAGTAGTCGTCGAGCTGCAGATCAGTGCGGCGATAGAGTTCACGCGCGCCCAATCCCTTCAAGCGTTGCGCCTCGTCATCGACCAACTGATGGCGCTGCTGTTCGTTCGCGTCCGCGACCGCGCGGCTTGCATTCAGGTCGAGATGTAAGCGGTTCTTTACCGTCTTGCCTTCGGGCACACGCTGGAAGAAGATGCGCGGTCCCACGCCATCAGGATCGACGATGGCCGAGGCCGAATCCTGCTGAGGTACACCGCGAGCATTCAGAAACTCCTCCCATGAAGTATAGCCTGCTGGCGGATCTTGCACTTTGTAGTGCAATGCCTGCGCCCAAAATTCCGCCAGTTTTGCGGGGTTGGCACAATCGATAACGACCTGGAGTTGGGTTGCCATGGTGTTGCTCCTTTTCTACTGCGCTCTGTTTCTCTTAATGTAGCATGGAAAAAGGGCATTTTAAGCCCTATTACCAGGCAAAATCTGACGATATGTCACGCGATGATGAAATATAGCGTGTCTATATTGCAGAGAACAAGTAGACAGGACCTTCCATTAACTTGTAATTTTCATATTCAACATTTGAAGGGGAAAAATAGATGAACAATAATGAAACTGGTAAGCAGTTGGTGCCTCAGGTGAGCGCGCGCGATCATATTCAGGGCAAGCAGGACGCACCCATTACATTGGTGGAGTATGCTGATTTCGAGTGTCCGGCGTGTGGCACGGCCTATCCAGCGGTTAAAGAGGTACAGCAACGGCTGGGCGATCGCATGCGTTTCGTTTTTCGCAACTATCCATTAGAACAACATCCGCACGCGGAACATGCGGCGGAGGCGGCGGAAGCAGCGGGCGCGCAAGGGAAGTACTGGCAAATGCACGACTACCTTTTCGAGCACCAAGATGCGCTCAGCGATCGCGAGCTGGTGGATAGCGCTCGCGCGGTGGGGCTTGATAGCAGTCGTTTCGTCAGCGACCTGGAACAGGGCACGTACACAGGACAGATTGAGGAAGATATCGCCAGCGGCGATCAGAGTGGGATCGAAGCCACACCAACGTTCTTCATTAATGGGCAGGTTTATAGCGGGCCATATGATGATGCGCAGGCGTTGCTGGCGGCGATTGAGCAGAGTAATGCGTAACGGTTACGGGTCCGCGTAAGGCCAACGCGTGGTTTGCCTTACACGGACCCGTAACCGTTACGTGGTGATTGCGGGTCGCGGGATCTATGGCTTTTAGGCTACTCGTAGAAGTTGCGAATCCAGCGATGGTTTTTGAGCTTTTGCAGTTGTTCTTGCGACAGACTTTCGCTATCGCCGAGGGCAACGTTACGCCGCGCGTTGCGTACGCTGCGCATGCCTGGAATGACGGTCGAGACGACCGGATTGCTCAGGACGAAGCGTAGGGCAATCTCCGGCACATCGTCGACGGAGACGTTGAGATCGGAGGCGATACTCTGCACGCGCTCGTAGACCTCTTTTTTGCGATCGCCAGCAAAGTAGTGGGAACGGAAATCCTGCGGGTCGAACGTGCTGTCCGGTGTGACTTTGCCGGTCAGGCCGCCCTCGTCGAGGGGCACACGCACGATTACGCCGGTGTTGTGCTGCTGACAGGCTGGGAACAGTTTGTCTTCAGGAGCCTGGTCGAAAACGTTGTAAATTACCTGTACGGTGTCTACGACGCCGGTTTCGATCAGACGAATGGCGTTGTCCGGCTGATGATCGTTGATGGAGACGCCGAAGAAGCGAATTTTGCCCTGCTCTTTCAGCTTCTGCACCGCCTCCAACCAATCGCCCTGCCCAACCCAGGCATCTTGCCAGACGTGTAATTGCAGGATATCTATGGTATCCATACCCAGGTTACGTAGACTGGTCTCCGCGCACTGGGTGACGTAGTCACCTGGAAAGACCTCACTGACCGCGACACCTTCGGGCGCGGGCCACCGTCCATTTTTGGGTGGCACCTTGGTCGCGATATAAACGCGCTCTTTATGCGAACGTACGACTTGGCCGACGAGTTGCTCGCTATGTCCCTCACCATAGGCCAGAGCGGTATCAATAAAGTTCAGGCCCAGATCGATGGCAACTTGTAGCGCCTGCAACGATTCTTTGTCATCCGCGCCGATCCAGCCGGATTGACCAATGCCCCACGCGCCATAGCCGATTTCGGAGATCTGGATACCGGTTCTTCCTAATGTTCGATAATGCATACTCTATCCTCATTCCTCTCTAAGTGTAGATACATATTCATTGTATAAAGAGCACGCAGGGAAACGCAAACTCATCGGCGTATCTTCCATGAGGCTATTTCTCTGATCACAGCGCAAGCTGAAAACTTGCCTCTCGTCTTCATGCTCTACTCATCGGCACCATTCATACTTCATAGTGTTATAAGACGCAGATGATTTTCCATCATCTCAGCAAATATAATAAAAGAAATTTGCTTTCTTCAGGATAAATTCTTTTAGCGCGTCTATCACTAAATAAATTCCCCAGAAAGAGGTTGTTTCATGTATCGTCGTATATATACTCTTTTTGCTACCGTAGCACTTCTGACTTTTCTTGTTGCCTGTGGTGGAACCACAACCAATACAACCACTGGCAGCACGTCAGGTGGATCGGCTACGAGTACACCGACTACCAACACCAACACGCCCACCGCACAGGCGACAACCAATAGCGCAAACGGTTGCCCTGTTCCTGCCAGCGGTTCGCAGGTCTACAGCATCAATTCCAGGCAATCGCAGGCGTCGTATCAGGTGCAGGAGCAGTTCCTGAGCCAGAATCTGCCGAATCAGGCTATTGGCAAAACGAATTCGACTAAAGGTGGCTTTATCGTGCGGTTGAACGACGCGCCCGCAATTACCCAACTCAAGATTACCGTCGATCTACAGACGTTGACCAGCGATTCCTCGCGCCGCGATGACGCGATTCGTAGTCAATGGCTGCAATCCAACACGTACCCGAACGCGGTCTTCGTGGTCAAAACGCCGCAGTCAATTCCCAGCAACTACGGTGGCGGGCAGACCATCACCTTCAAGCTCACGGGCGACATGACCATCCACAACACCACGCATTCCGAAACCTTTGCTATGCAGGGCAAAAAGGTGGGCAACGTGATTACCGGCACAGGCAAATCTCTTGTCATATGAAGGATTTTGGTTTTGACGCGCCGAGTATCGCGGGATTTTTGACGGTAAAGGATGGGGTCACGGTGACCTTTAACTTTACAGCTAACGAGGGTGGCTGCCCACAACTGTCTTGATGAGGAGAAGTAGAGGGCCAACACGTTGACTGGTGACTGGTATGTATCAACGTGTTGGCGCTCTATGGAAAGCATCAATTTCATTTACGCTGTCGGGTTTATGCTTTCGCGGCGTGTTGGCGTGCGCTATATTCGTGCACGAAGTCTACCAGGCGGCGCACGTTGTCGACGGGCGTGGTCTGGTAGATGCCGTGTCCGAGGTTGAAGATGTAGCCAGGGCGGCCCGCTGCCCCATCGAGGATCTCCTGCGTGCGTTTCTGCACCTGACTCCACGGTCCCAGCAGGATGGCGGGATCGAGATTGCCCTGGATCGTGGTTTCATAGCCCAACTGGCGCCAGGCGGTATCCAGGTCGATGTGCCAGTCGATGCCGATGATATCGCCACCGGCCTGTTTGATCAGGTCCAGCATGCCGCTGGTGCCGGTGCCGAAATGGATGATGGGCACACCTCCCTGGCTGGCGATCTCGATGGCGTGGCGGCTATGGGGCAGCACGAACTCGCGATAATCGGCGGGACTCACATTGCCAACCCAGCTATCGAAGAATTGCAGCACCTGCGCGCCCGCGTGCACCTGGGCCAGCAGGTAATGGCCCACCAGCTCGCTCAACTTCTGCATCAGTAGATGCCAGGTGGCTGGATCGCTCATCATCAACGTCTTCGCCTGCAAGTAGGACTTGCTGCCACCACCCTCGATGGCATAGGCGGCCAGTGTAAAGGGAGCACCGCTGAAGCCGATCAAGGGTATGCCGCGTCCAGCCAGTTCTTTGCGCACAAGTCTGATGGCATCTAATGTGAACGATAGGCTCTCCCGCGCATCTGGCACACGCAGCGCTTCAACATCGGCACGAGTACGCAGCGGATTATGAATGACTGGACCCTCGCCCTTCATAAACTCCAGTTGGAGTCCCATGCCTTCCAGCGGTGGCAGAATATCGGCGAAGATGATGGCCGCGTCCAGATCGAACGCTTCGATCGGCTGCATGGTGACCTCCGCTGCGAGATCAGGCTGCTTGATCATTTCGAGCAGGCTATGTTGCGCACGCAGCGACCGATATTCCTGCATATAGCGACCGGCCTGTCTCATCAGCCAGATCGGAGTCGCGTCAACCGCCTGGTGCTGGCAGGCGCGCATGAAACGGCTATCTAGCAAGGGTGTATGGTCATTTTCTTTTATTGAAGTCGAAGGTTCCATATGTTTATTGCTCTCTTCATTGTGTTCTGCAAAATGTATTGACGGTTTCCCATAGCGTCATGATGAGATTTTAAAAATGCACCTGGATACGCCCGAATGGCCGATAAATCGGTGTGCGTTGCGGTAAACCGACGCCTACAGCCGGGTGCCTCACGCTATGTCTTTTCATGCACGTACTCTACCAGATGCCTTAAAATTGTAGGATGGGTCTGGGGATGCACAGCATGGCCCAGGTTGAAGATATGCCCTGGTCGTCCGTTCGCTCGTGCTATTACATCATCTACACCTTCTTCGATGCGCGACCAGGGAGCAAGCAGCAGGGTGGGATCAAGATTTCCCTGTATGGCGCGCGCGAAAGCAAGCTGTTGCCATGCCTGGTCCAGGTCATAGCGCCAATCGATGCCCATCACATCACCACCGGCTTCCGCCATGATATCTAGCAGGCTGGCCGTCATCGTGCCGAAATGGATCGATGGAGCGCCTGCCCCTTTAATCGCTTGCAGTACCTGCTGACTATATGGTAAGACGAAACGGCGATAGCTGCCTGGACTCAGCAGGCCAACAGAGCTATCGAAAAGCTGGATGGCGTCAGCCCCCGCCTCTACTTCAGCTATGACGTAGCTTGTCAAGACGGTGGATAGTTTATGGAGTAAAGCATGCCATAAAGCGGGCTGCTCGTGCATCATCTTTTTAGCCAGCGGATAATCGCGCGATGGACGACCCTCGATGATATATAAAGCCAGCGTAAAAGGTCCACCGACAATGCCGATCACTGCCTGTTTTTCGGCCAGTTCATGGCGGACCAGCCGAATTGCCTGCATCACAAAAGGTGTCGTCTCACGCGCATCGGGGGTGCGCAGGCGTTCTATATCATGCATTGAGCGAACGGGATTGTGAATGATCGGTCCGATCGCGGGTTGAATTGTTGTATCCAGTCCCATTCCTTGCAGTGGCAGGATGATATCGGTATGCATTACCGCGGCATCGACCGCGTAGGTAGTGATGGGCAGAGAGGAGATGTGGGCGCATAGCTCAGGTGTGCGCGCGATGGTGAGAATATCGTGTGTCTCGCGCAGACGGCGATACTCGGCTAAGGTGCTACCCGCCTGTCCCATGAACCATATGGGAGTAATATCAGTGGGTTGCAGATGGCAGGCGGCCAGAAAACGCGCACGACCGGTTTTTGCTAATGATGGCTGGTTCATGATCGTTTTTTTACTCTGAATGTCTTCTCCCGCGTAGGGCAAACGCGTGGTTTGCCCTACGCG
>CAZZWK010000008.1:8012-35288 GCA_964657925.1 uncultured Dictyobacter sp. | reverse complement strand
CAATAAATTGTGCCCCTACTGGGTTACTATGAACCATCTCTGTATCATATCCTATAGAGAGATTCCACGGTGTAGTATAGCGCAGGAAACGCGAAGAGTTCGAGGAACATCGATTTTGTAGCCTAAATCTACCAGCAGCGACCCGCATAAAGGAAACAAGGGTTCGGCTCTACGCGGGTTCTAAGGCGGATCTTTTTCTATCACGCAATTGCTGGGGCACGCTGACCACGATAATGCCGGGGCGGAACAGTAGTGCCGCTTTCAAGCGGAAGGCTGTCTGGTTGTGCAAAAAATACTCCCACCAATGCAAGACCACGAATTCGGGCAGGATGACGGTGATGGTGTCGTTGGGATGACGCTGGCGCACGATATCCACATAGGCCAGAATCGGGCGAACCAGGGTGCGGTAGGGCGACTCGATGGTCAGTAGATGCGTCTCCTCTTGATCCGAAAAGTGCTTTTGCCACTTGCTCCATTCCTCCTGTATCATCATTCTTTCGCCGTCATTCGTGCATACATGGACCGCGGTTACATGCGGGGAGATGGAACGAGCATAGGCCAGGCTTTGCTTGGTCGCGCGATCGAGCATATCGATGGGGACGATGATACGGTGGTGAATGTCGCTCGGATTAATGGGCAGATCCGAGACGCGTTCACGCTGGACATGCGTATAGTGTTTATGAATACTCAGGAACATGAACACCAGTACAGGGATGAGCAGGACAACGACCCACGCACCCTCAAGAAACTTGGTGATCGAGATGACCAGCGCAACGATGAGGGTCGCGAAAGCGCCGGTGCCATTGATGATCATGCTGCGCAACCAGTTCTTCTCTTCTTTGCGCAAGCGCCACCAGTGCATGACCATACCGCTTTGCGAGAGTGTAAACGACATGAACACGCCAACGGCGAAGAGATTGATCAAGGCATCGGTGCTACCTTTGAAGACGACCAGTAGAATGCTTGCCAGCAAGGCCAGCACGATAATACCCACCGAAAACGCCAGGCGATCACCGCGAAACGCGAACTGGTTGGGCAAAAAACGATCGCGTGCCAGTAACGAGGCCAGGCGTGGAAAATCGGAATAGCTTGTTTCAGCCGAAAGAGTAAGAATGCCGAGCGTCGCGAAGGTAAATACGGGGTACATGAAACTCAGAGGGCCAGAGAACACCAGGTGCGAAATCTGGTCAATGACGGTCGGGCTACCCGTTTTCGAGGCTTCGACCGCATAAGTCATCACAAGCAAGGTGATACCAAGAAAGAGTGTGCCGAGGATGGTCGCCATCCAGGTCAAAGTAATCGAGGCATTGCGCGTCTCTGGCTTCTCGAAAGCCGGTACACCATTCGAGATAGCCTCCACGCCTGTCATGGCCGAGCAGCCCGTGGCGAACGCGCGCAGGATCAGGAACAGCGATAGCGGCTCGCTCACCTTTGCGTACGGGAACGTGCCGATAAATGGCTGATGATGGAAAAAGTACGCCTTGACCAGGCCAACCACGATGAGCAAGACGGCACTGACCACGAAAAAGTAGGTTGGTATGGCGAAAATCGATCCTGACTCGCGTACGCCGCGCAGATTGATGATGGTTATAAGGACGACCAGGCCAACGTCGAGCAGTATAATGTACGGCAATAATGCGGGGAAGAGCGAGGCTAGATTGAGCACGCCAGCGGCGACACTTACCGCAACATTGAGCACATAGTCGATCAGCAAAGCGGCTGCCGCGACGAGGCCTGGTATGGTGCCGAGATTCCCTTTTGCGACGATATACGAGCCACCACCATTGGGATATGCGGGAATGGTTTGGCGGTAAGAAATGGCGACAATAGCTAAAAGCGCGATAATCACCAGGCTAATGGGCAACGTTATCCATAAACGCGCTGAACCGGCCAGGACGAGATTGATCAGGATAGCCTCGGTCGCGTAGGCAACCGAAGAGATGGCGTCCGAAGAAAGTACGGCTAACGCCTTGAACTTTGTCAAGCGTTCATGTCCGGCCAACTCGTTGGAGATGGGCGCGCCGATTAGCACATGTTTGACAAAGTAGAGCGCCCTCTGAAAACGGTTCTGTGGGATATTGACCTCTTCGGTCGCCTCAAGGATACCATTGCTCACACGACGCAGCACAGGATGGTCCGTATGGGCATTTGAAAGACGCAGTTGCACATTCACAGGATTTGTTTGTAAGCTTTGCTGATACGTTTCCGGAGGCAGAGGCAGACTCAGGTCAAATGTATCACGACCGGGTGTCTGCGAAATATCCGTATGATTACTTGGGCTCAGCAATGAGCGATCCTTCTGGCTCTCCTTCGGCGAATCAGGGGATTCGGTTTCCATTTTGGTCCTCGTCAACACTTTACTATTTCAGATACCTTATCTTTGTAGTATAGGTCAACGGATATCAAAAAAAAGTATAAATATGGGTCGAATATGTCAAGAAATGTGAGATATGTTACCTGTGTACGATATAATAGCGATAGCCATCCTGCTCCACCATTTCGAGCAGAGGCAACGAGGCCATCATCAACCAGGAGCGCACCTGGCTATCCGTGGGATAATAGTGGTAGCCGCCGTGGAGCACATATTCTCCATAGACCAGTGGCACATGCAAACGCTTGCCCGCTTCGAACGCGATCTGCAACTCCTCCTCACTCACGATTTCGACCGTAAAATAGCAAAATCCACCTGGCCGCAATGCGCGCATGAGATTATTGAGCACCAACGGCCAATCCTCTGGAAAGATATTTTCCATTGCATCGATGCAGAGCACTCCTTCAAACTCTTCCTGAAAGGTCATCTCCTGCAAACCAATCTGTTTGACGGGCACACCGAGGTATTTGTGATGAGCCTGCTGCAACATGCCCTTCGATTGATCGATGCCCACGATGCTATAGCGCTTCTGCAACAACAGCGACCAGTATTTGCCGGTGCCACAGGCCGCATCCAGAAGGTGGCCGCGAACAGAAATATGCGTCAGGAAGCGCAGCAACATCTCCTGATGCATGTCCTCAATTGTGCCCCACTGCTCATCGTAGTGGCGGCTATAGACATCCATCTGCACTTCATTCCATAAACGGCGTTCACGACGCCACTGAGTGCGGTCCACGTGTTCATTCCTCCTAAAGATGATCGTAAAGCCTGGATCTACTTTATGTTCCATTTAATTCCTACAACGTCCTGCATCTAATTATATGCAAAATAATAGAAAAGAAGTAGGCTATAGGAGGAACAAAGAAGGGGAAACGAGGAATGTGCCTGGTAATATGGATAGTTAGTACATGGAGGAAGAGAGAGCTTGGGAAGAAAAAGAATAGCGCTCTACTGGGATAGCAGGCGTGAGCGGAGGATGGCGGCCATCATCCAACCCAGATCGATGACGTACAAAGTGATCACGACATCGCCGACCGTGGTTGCCAGCCAGCCAACGGGCAGTAACTGATCGATGCCCCACAGGATGAATGCCAGACTGACCAGCAGGGCCTTGAGCAGGTCCAATGGTTTTGGTCGCGTGACCAACAAAAAAGTTAATGAAGCACCACCGATAAATAGCAGAGGGGCCGCGGAAACAGGCGCATGCGCGAGAAAAGAAAGGCCGTGTGGCAAGACATCACGTAGTAGTAATATGGCACTGGCACTGAATGCGAATAGAATCAACAGACCGGTGAACAGAGATAGCCCTTTACGCAAATGACAGGTACTCCTTTTTGTTGAAAAGTTCATATACTCATAGCGTACTCCACCAGCAGCAAAAAAGACAATTATCTCTGTCACGTATGTAATTGTGGGACCGTTTGTACCATAAATAAACAGGCGACTTGCATTTTGCAAGTCACCTGTTTTTCTCTATTGAAACTAAGTGGAGAAACCGCCAAGGAGGTGAGTGAACGCAAGCGCGCGCCCACAAGGGGACGCGTCTACGCGGATTGCTTGCGTATTTAGTGGCTGCATCACTGGGTGAACGCGAGAAGCTAGCTTATGCATAGCTCAGTTGATAGATTGTGCCACTAGCATCATCCGAGATGAGGATATTGCCGTGCGCATCGGCGATAGCGTCCACAGGGCGGCCCCACGCCTGTTGTGAAGTGCCATCGAGCCAGCCAGTGACAAGATCGATCTGCTGCTCAGGCATACTTTGGGCGGTATTCCAGGGGAAGTAGACGAGTTTATAGCCCGTCTTTGCGGCGCGGTCCCACGAGCCATGCAGGCCAATCAGGGCACCGATGTGCGTCATACTCGCGTTATGCAAAAAGGTCAACCCTACGGGAGCTGAATGAGCCTGGATACCCTGGTTGATACGGTCCATCTTGCCGCAATCGACATGTCCGTCCGCGTTGTATTGCACATCCCGATCGAAGGGCATATTGACCAGCCCTTTATCTGGATCTGGATTGCAGAAGGGCCAGCCATAATTTCCGCCATCGCGCACGCTGGTGAACTCGTCCGGGGGATGGTTGTCGACATATGATTGCACCACTTTGCCGTACTGCCCAGTGCTGTCATGAAAAGGATAGGCCAGATTGTCGCGGTTGTTGATCGCGGCCCACAATGTATTCGTACCCGGTACGAACGCCAGGCCTTCCGCGTTGCGCAAGCCCTGCGCAAACAGTTTTCCTTGTCCACCGTTCTCGTTATAGACATAGATGGCATCGCGCAACGGGTTGCTGTGCGTATCTTCCACGCAGACGTTGCAGGAAGAACCGAAATCGACGTAGAGGTGGTGATTGCTATCGAACGCGATATCTTTCATCGGATGCGAATAGGTGCCACCGAACTGCGGCCAACTGCCATCCGGCAAGCCACTGATCAGAACCTGGCGGCTGCCTGCTTTTGTAGCACCATTTGTATAGACGAAACGATCGACGCCATTCGATTCTCCCACGTACAAGTACATAGTGTTGTTCACTTTGTGAAATAGCATGTCCTGTGGGCTATGCAGGCCAGTCACGAAATCGCTGACAGCTGGAGTTCCGTTGGTCCGCGCCTTCACTAACACTATCTTGCCTTGACCAGGGACCGATACCAGCAAGTCGTTCGTCGGTGTGAGCACCATAAAACGAGCGGAAGGCACACGTGCGTACACGGAGATCTGCATATGTGCGGGAATATTCAAGTAGCGATCTTGCGTAAATGCCCCAGTGCGCAGATTGCTCGGCACTTGCACCTGCGCGCTCATACTTGCGGCAGTCGGATGGGATAGCAAGTAATCCACTGCATTCTTATAAGTACTCACATTCGACTGCGTTCCCGTGTTCGTCGTGTTCGTGCAGCCAGCCAACGAAAGACACAACAAGAGGAAGAGCATCAATGGCAATCCGAATCTTTGTCTCTTCTCGCTCAAAAAGCCGCTCCTTTCCTACTAAACCACATATTCTTACCACTCTATTTGACACGAATGAAGATGCAATACCTCTTAATAACGCTTTTCAGCTAGCCCTTTTGTCGTTGGTGCGTGGGCAAACGCATGGTTTGCCCTACGCGGACGGGGTTGATATCCGTAGGCGTAGGAGGGCCGGTTTTTTAGGATCGGGGTTTGGCGCGGCGACCGCGGGGCTGCATTTGCACCTCGCGCAGATATGTCTCCACAGCTTCTCGCGATGAGTACCAGAACGCGCCCTTACGCGTCGCCTCGATTTTGCCCAGGCGTGCCAACTGTCCAAGATAGTTGTTATCAAGCTCGAAGAGCCGCGCCAGTTCTTTTAGCGGTTGTAGTTGTGATGGCGCGGCCCCGTGTGCCTCAAGATAGCGATCCAGGCTCTGCTCGACAGCCAGACCTATTAAATTGATGAGAGCAGCGTAATCGCCGCGATGGCCCGCCTGCAATGCCTCGATGTAACGTGTCCTCCACGAATGCAAAAGCAAGGCGGGCGGATAGCCATAACGCATCAACATCAAGTTCATCAGCAGGCGTCCCACACGTCCATTGCCATCAGCGAAAGGATGCATTGCTTCAAATTGATGATGCGCCAGCGCGACACGCGCGATCGCCTCGTAGCGAAAAGCTTCATCGCTACCAAGCCAGCGCAACCATTGCATCATATATAACGAGACATCGTGCGGCGGCGGCGGAATGTGTGGTGAGTCATACATATATACCTGAATCGCGCGCAATTGCCCGGCATCAAAAATAATTTTATCCATGACGAGCGCGTGTACCTTCAAAACGATCGAAAGCGAAATATCCGTATTGACGTACTGATCTAAAAGATCGAAGGCCTGCGCGTGATTAACCACCTCCAGATATTCACGCAAGGGGTGGTTGCCGACGGCCATGCCATCCTCAAGCAATGTACGCATCTCCGTCAGCGTCAACGTGTTGCCCTCCATCGCCGTACTATGATAGGTAAATTCTGTACGCAAATCATTATGCAGACGTTGCCGCTGCCCCCGTGATAGTGTGCCCAACTCTTCCACCTGTTTTTTCTTACTGGAAACCCTTTGAAACAGGCGTGCATCCATTTGTGGATAAACTTCCATTAAAACTACCTTTTTTGCCGCTTTTTCTTGAAAAGAGAATACCTTTTTTCATGATTATAGCATAAGATACAACTATCACAGAATTTCATATTCGTAAGGATGGGTCTTACTTCTTACTTTCTCTATTAATAGAATATAAAATAAGCAAAACATTTCCTTGATTGTATGTCATATCATGGTAATGGTCGCCTTCTTAGCACGTTAAATAAAGCGGATAAGTTATAATGCAACAAAATGAGTATGTATATCGTCCCCATAGATAAATCTTTTCTCATTCAGTACAATAGCATAGAAAAGAGAGTTGTCGGGTACCTTCTTCACAGAACTTTGTTGTACGAGAAAACAAAATGAAGGATAGATGTTGGTTACGTACCAGAAAATCCTACTTTCGAGCCGCGCTTCTCAGGTCGGATGTACCTTCTTTACATGGCACAACTCATTGGCCTTGCACGACAGGCTGCCACTATCCGTGTCGACGAGGTGCTCAAAATAGTGCAGTTAACAGAGGCCGCGGATCGCCAGACACGGACGTATTCAAAAGGGATGCTGCAACGTCTGGCTATCGCCCAGGCTTTACTTGGACAACCCGAGCTGCTCATACTCGATGAACCCAGCAGTGGACTTGATCCTCGCAGTCAGTGGGAGGTGCGTCAACTTATTCTCCAATTACGTCGCCAGGGTACGACACTCTTCATCTGCTCTCATTACCTGACCGAGGTCGAAGAACTCTGCGACACGGTGGGCATTTTACGTCGGGGACGCTTGATTCTTAATAGCCCTATTCACCAGCTTTTGACCACACAAAATATGGTCGAAATCACCATTAGCGAGGCCAATGATGCTGAAGCTATCACAAAACAGCTTGATCTCGGCACTATTATTACTACAGCACAAGGACATACATTACGTATTCATAGTAGTGATCAACAGTACGTCTTAGCGGTGCTTGTGCAAGCTGAAATAGCTATTATCTCGCTCAACCCGCTGTATAAAGCGCTAGAAGAAATTTATGTGCAAACGACTCGAACGGATGAACAGGTAGCAGGTATGCCTGTAACGATTGGGAAGGAATAAAGGGAACTATGATCACGTCTTCATGCTCTTCCGCACACTCCTCGCGCAATCATGGTATAACTCTCACGCGTTTTTTACTCCACAGTTATGTCAAAAGTGGCTGGATCTTGTTCGATATTGTTTTCATCTGGTTCCTTTACGCGCTCTTCTTTCTGCAAGCTGGCGGCAATGTTGTTTATTTCTATGGAACCGCGGGTCCTGGCCTGGCGGTATTGGCTCTTTTAAGTACCGTGATCATGACGCAACGCGCGACGCATGCGCGCATGTATTTTCCTCTCTCCCATCTGACCGCGCGCGCACCTTATATCATCGGTCTGATCCTGGCTACTACTCTCTTGCGTATGCTCTCGTTCATAGCCATACTGTTACTTGGCATGAGCTACCATGTTTACGCGCCACATGTAGGTATTTTTGGCGCGACATTTAGCAATATGCTGCCCGGCGCGATCGGCACTTTGCTCTACACCGTCCTGATCGCGGTTCTCACTGTGTTGCTATCCGTGCCAATCGCAACGCGCCTGATGCAGATTATCTTTCTGACCTGGCTTGCGCTGGTGCTTTATTCGAATACCAGTCCTGCCGCCCTGGCGCAGCATTTAGCTTTTGTTCGTCTACCACTCGCGCCAATCGCGGTCTGCTATACAGCGGGAGCAGGTGAATCGTTTAACCTCTATACTATCGCGATGCTGCTACTCGCTCTCATTTACATTATTATTCTGAGTTGGCTCTGCACTTATTGTTTCAAACAACGCGATCTGAATACACGCTGAAGGAGTCCTCTTGATGTTTGCCTTGCCTGAAGATTTTATGCAATTTCTGCGCGGCGCATATGGCACAGAGGCGGCCAATGCCTGGCTGCAACACCTGCCTTCGCTGCTGGAGGAATGCGCGGAGCGCTGGCAATTGAAACTCTTGCCCCCGTTTGAGCATCTCTCGTTTCACTACGTAGCGCCCGCAGAACGCGCGGATGGCACAGCGGTCGTCCTGAAAACGTGCTCGCTGACCGATGAGTTTGCCCATAGCGTGGCCGCGTTGCGCATCTTCAATGGGCGTGGCATCGCTCGTCTGCTAGAATATGACGAGGAACAAGAGGTGATGCTGCTGGAGCGTTTGCAGCCGGGAACTATGCTTGCGTCACTGCTGCCGCAGCAGGACGAACAAGCTACAGCTATTCTGGCCGCGGTCATGCGTCAACTGTGGCGACCGGTACCCACAGAGCATACCTTTCCCACGGTCGAGCAATTAGGGCAAGGATTCACACAACTGCGTGCACGCTATGCTGATGGATATGGTCCGTTTCCTCCGCATCTGGTCGACGAGGCGGTGGATCTTTTTGCGACGTTAAATGCCTCGGCTCCCCAGCACATGCTGTTGCATGGCGATCTTCAGCACCACAACGTCTTGCGTGCAGGTGATACATGGCTGGCGATTGACCCCAAAGGGATAGTTGGTGATCCTGGATATGAGGTGGGAGCCCTGTTTTATAATCCCCTGCCTGAAATATTAGTATTGTCGAAAATGGAACTGGAGAGTATGCTGGCACGGCGCGTCGCTCAACTGAGCGAGGCACTGGGTATGGAACGAACACGCATACACGGTTGGGGATTGACAAAATGCGTGCTCAATGCGTGGTGGAACGTCTTGATGAGCGATCAGGTAAACATGAAGCCAGCGCAAGCAATACTCAGATGCGCGGAAATTCTTTCACGTCTGCATGTTTAATGCTCAGCACCTCTAAGCTCTTCATCTCCGCTTCGGCCTGCTCGTCCTCATAGGAGACCAGACGCGCACCACGATCGAAGGTGAGATAGTTCCACGCCCATTGAAAGACGGTCAGGTAACGATTGCGGAAACCGATCAGGAAGAGGATATGCACGACAGCCCACAACAGCCAGCCAATCGTGCCAGAGATACGGATGAACCCCAGGTCAGCAATGGCGTAGGAACGTCCCACCGTCGCCAATGATCCCTTATCCTTGTAGTGGAACGGCTGTTGTAGCTCTTTTTTGTGCACAACACGGGCTAGAATGCTTTCCGCGGCATACTTTCCCTGTTGAATCGCCACCTGGGCCACGCCTGGTAGTGGTGCGCCCGACTGTTGCAAATAGGCAGTATCGCCGATAACGAAGATATTTTTGTGGTCGGGCAGCGTCAAATCCTCTAAAATTTTGACACGACCCTTCGTATCCACTTCCACCCCTAACCACTCGCCAGCGGGCGAGGCCATTACGCCCGCTGTCCAGATGATCGTGCCCGCCTGTATATGTTCGCCCGCAACCATTACTCCCTGCTCATCGATCATAGTCACGTGTACACCTGTTTTGATCTCGACGCCGATACGCTCCAGCTTCTTATGCGCCTTGCGCGAGAGCGATTTGGGGAAACTGGCGAGAATTCTTGGCTCGCCCTCGATTAGCAAGATACGCGTCATGGCTGGATCAATGTGCCGGAACTCGGCGGTCAGCGTTTTGCGCGCCATTTCCGCCAGCGCGCCCGCCAATTCCACGCCAGTGGGACCCGCGCCCACCAGCACGAATGTCAGCATATCCATCCTCTCAGTGGACTCGGTTTTCGCCATCAACTCGGCCTGCTCGAAAGCCAACAACATACGGCTGCGAATCGCCTGGGCATCGACGACGGATTTCATGCCTGGTGCCATCGTCCGCCACTCATCGTGTCCGAAATAGTTGCTACCGGCGCCGGTCGCCAGGATCAAATAATCGTATGGAAGATTTTCATCGCCTATATGCACCTGCTGATGCTCGCTATCGATGCCCGTCACCTCAGCCATCAGCACTTCTATGTTCTGACGATGTCTGAACACATGTCGCAATGGCGCGCTGATATCCGTTGGCGATAACTCAGCGGTCGCTACCTGATACAATAGCGGTTGAAACAAATGGTGATTGTTGCGATCCACCAGTGTTACTCTGACGGGTTGATCGCGCAACGCCAGCGCCGCATTGATGCCGCCGAATCCCCCTCCGACAATCACCACGCGCGGCCATGTCGCGTAGTCCAATTCTTTCCCCTCTAGCCCATTGTTCCGTGCAATGTTCTTCGACTGCATAGCCTCTTTCGACCTCTATCTTTCTGCGTCCGCCGCATTGGCTCAACATAGTGAACACAACAATTATATCATCTTGTCTGATGGGCCTTGCGACGGTAGTTGATTTAAGAACAGGTACTCCATAGATATAGGTCTAAAAGTTCTACTTATGACTATACTCTTTATGCTATTGATCAGATATAATCAAAGCTACATGCTACACTGCCGATTTTTTAACTTTTAAGGGAGCTAGAGACACGAATGACGATAATACAGCCAGAGGAAACGTTGGAGAATCTCTATCAGGTTGGGGTGGGAAGCTCACATCCACTTGGAGCGATACCAGATGAGCATGGAGTCAACTTCTCGGTGTTCGCCGATCGCGCGACCGCGGTCGAGTTGTTGCTTTTCAACGAGCACGATGATGCTAATCCTATGCAGATTATCCGTTTCAAACCTGAGGAGAACAAAACGTTCAGTTTCTGGCATGTCTACGTGTATAGTCTCAGGGCTGGCGCGCACTACGCCTATCGCATCGCCGGTCCCAACGATCTGCACCAAATGGGCGACCGCTACAATCACAATAAGGTCTTGATCGATCCCTATGCGCGTGGCAATACTGATAAGTTTTGGGATCGCGCGGCAGCATGTACGCCGGATGATAATGTCGCTAGCGCCATGCATAGTGTGGTCATCGATACCAACGGCTACGACTGGGAGGGCGACAAACCTATTAATCGACGGATGAACGAGACGATCATCTATGAGATGCACGTACGTGGTTTCACGCTATCCCCCTCATCGCACTGTCAGCATGCAGGCACTTTTAGCGCCATTATCGAGAAAATTTCCTATCTCAAAGAGCTGGGTATTACAGCGGTCGAGCTTATGCCTATTTTTGACTTTGATGAGAAGGAGATCAAACAACACAGCCCCGAGGGCGCGCCATTGCCCAATTATTGGGGATATGATCCCGTCGGCTTTTTCGCGCCCCAGACCTCTTACTGTGTCTCACCCCAGATCGGCAGCCACCTCAACGAGTTCCGCGATCTGGTCAAAATGCTGCACAAGGCTGACATCGAGGTTATTCTGGATGTCGTATTCAATCACACCAGCGAGGGCAATGAAGAGGGTCCGACGATCAACTTCAGAGGCCTCGCCAATAACGTCTACTACATTCTCTCAGCGCAGGACCGCGCGCAGTATATGGACTATACCGGCTGCGGCAATACCTTCAACGCGAACCATCCTATCACGCAAAAAATGATTATCGATGCTTTGGAGTACTGGGTGACGGAGACGCATGTGGATGGCTTCCGCTTCGACGAGGCCACTATTCTGTGTCGAGATGAACAGGGCAATCCTATGACTTACCCGCCCGTGATCTGGCAGATCGAACTGTCAGATGTACTGGCCGACACCAAGGTGATCGCCGAAGCCTGGGATGCTGCTGGCATGTATAAAGTCGGCTATTTTCCTGGCTACCGTTGGGGTGAGTGGAATGGTCGTTATCGCGATGCTATTCGCCACTTTGTCAAAGGTGATCAGGGCTATATCGAGGGCAAAACCATTGTGGGGCGTGTCGCTGATGTCATCTCCGGTAGCGCCGACATCTTCCAGGCCAACGGCGAACTGCCCATCAACAGCGTCAATTTCATTACCGCGCACGATGGCTTCACGCTCAACGACCTGGTCTCCTACAATGAGAAACATAACATAGAAAACGGCGAAAATAATCGCGATGGAGTCGATGACAATTTGAGTTGGAACTGCGGCGTGGAGGGTGCGAGCGATGATGCGCGCACGGAGGAGTTGCGTCGGCGGCAGATCAAGAACTTCGCTGCTATACTGATGCTCTCGCAAGGCGTACCGATGTTTGTCGCGGGCGACGAGGTGCGCCGCACACAGCAGGGCAACAACAATGCCTACTGCCAGGATAACGAGGTAAGCTGGTTCGATTGGAGCTTGACGCAAAAGAACCAGGATATGCTGCGCTTCTTCAAACACATGATTGCCTTCCGCAAAAGCCATGTATCGCTACAGCGCAAAAGCTTTTTCACTGGCGCAGCCGATGCACAGGGACTTGAAGATATCTCCTGGCATGGCTGCCGCCTCTACCAACCGGGCTGGAATAACCCCAACAGTCGGGTGCTCGCCTTCACGCTCGGCGCAATTGAGGATGCCAATGATATCCACGTCATCTGCAATATGGATGAGCAAGATCTGGACTTCGACATGCCACCATTACGTAGCAAAAAATGGTATTGCGTTGTGGATACAGGACAAGCAGCACCGCATGACATCGCCGAGGACATGGCTGATCCAGGCGAAAGTGCGCTAGTGCAAAACGCGGCGTATCACGCCCTCAGCCATAGTGTTGTGGTGTGCATTTCGCGTTGATTTTGGGACACATACAAAGTTAGCCCTGTGTGAAGTAAAAGGAAGATCACGTGGGGCTAATGTTTTGTGTCCAGGTCCAGGCATGCCTCACTTCTCAGTTCAAAAAGGCGCGTGCTTCCTCTTCACTACGGGCAATACCCATCTGCACGACTAGCTTTTGCAGGGTTGCATGACTTGTAAGCTTCGAGCGTCTCTCACGTGCAAGCGATAACAGATTCGGGAAACGGGCCTCCACTAGCGAGAAGAGCGCTTCTTCTAATCCCTGTTCTAATCCTCGCTCTAACCCCTGCTCTAATCCCTCTTTTTTCCCCTCTTCTAATCCTTCATCCCAGGCTTCTTGCCGCAGTTCTTTGAACGCCCATGACTCCTTCAAAATCTCGTCTAACATGCCAAACCTCCTCTTGAGCCACTCTTGATCTTGCTCATCCGTCATCACCAACGCCGCCAGTCCATACGTCAAGGCCAACAAATTCGTTTTCGGGTTCTGGCCCTTATCATATAACATCTCTATCACCTGATCAATCGCATCTCGACTCTGCCCTTCCCTGGTGAGTGGAACCAACGGCAAGAGTCCTTCACGACCCGTGCGCACTACCTCTTCCGTCTCCACTTCCCACAGCTTGATCGGCCAGAAGCGAAACTCGTGCACCGGCAGACCATCACCTAGCAGCACTTGATAGGGCGACCGCGCTATCCGCCGCTCCTTGACGAGATAGAGCACGTACGAATAGACGGGCACTCCATGCTGTCGCGTCGCCAACAGATTATACTCCCACAGTCGCTGCTCCATCTGCGGATCGCTGCGTTTCTGAAACTCGATATGCAGCAGATAGGGCTGCCCGTGGACGCTGACACGGTACAATCCATCCACATCGATCTTGCGGCTGCGTAACTGCGACTCTTCTCTGCCCTCATAGACTGCATCCTTCACCAACCAGGTGACGAAATCCTGTGGTTCCTCACCGACCAACGACTTCATCGCGCTATCCCACTGACCAGCCATACACCCATTCCTCGCTTCCATATTTGATTGCAGAGCTATTATAACTCATAGAGCATAGAGAATCAACATAATGCACTTTCAATAATAGAATTCATTATTTTGCTTGTATAACTGTTTTTCTATCTCTTCGTATATTGGAAGACATCGGTTAGAGGGACGAAAATGGGCATAGACAAGCTTTACTCTACGCGAAGGCGAAATCGCGTAGAGTAAAGCTTGTCTATGCCCATTTTCGTTTTTAAATTAACGCAAACCGGTCCACAACGCTCGCTCTTTGGAGGCGGGATCATCTACCTGTTGCGTCACGGTATCGAAGCGCATCGTCGCGCGCCGCTCGTGATCGTAGCGCGGCCAACCAGGGTCGCCACGCGTAGCGAAACCTACCCAGGCGGCGTGCATAGCATCGGCAATCCCCTGTGGTCGCTCTTTGCCCATCAATGGCTCCATACCGTCTTCAGTCAGTGTATCAAAAACGAAGGGAATTTCTAATGCGTGACATGAGCCTAGCTGACCATCGAACTGCGGTGAACGCCAGGTGAACTGGTACATATAGGTCGCGCCCGACCCACGTGTGTGCGCTTCCGCCAACCTGATCGCGGGAATACGATAGAACCAATCGGTGATGATGGCCGCGAGCAGATCGCCAGGACTTGCATCCGGTCGAGCTTCACGATAGGTGGCAAGCGCTTGCGTTACAGGCAATCCGTACGCGGCAGTCGCACCAGCCAGCGCTTCGTTCGTGATGTAATTGACCACGCCATTGGGCACCATAAAGAGTCGTTGCTCTTCACCATTGGTGCCGATCAGCACGTCCACATCCGCACCCGCACCGGCTATGATGCCATCAATTGGACGCTGTGGTATGCTGTCTCCATCCACCACCGGCTCGAAGGGCATCAAGTTGCCCGCGACCTCGCCCCAACGTTCTGGATCAGGATGGGCGAACGCGTCACCGCTCAATTCTACCTGTGCTTGCAATAAACGCGGTAACGGAACAGCAGCAATAGCCTCCTCCGTTGGCTCGACGCCCAGTTTCTCTGCCAGGTAACGTCCTACCTTCCGCGCGGTCGCGGGACTCAGCACATGGTGACCGGCACCACTCTCGGCGATGGCACGGCGAAACAGTCCCCTGGTACTTGGCATCGAAAGCAGCGTGCCGACGCTCATGCCACCCGCGGACTCGCCGAAAATCGTCACATTATTTGGGTCGCCACCGAACACGGCAATGTTTTCCTGCACCCACTGTAACGCGGCCACCTGATCCTGAATACCCCGATTACCAGCGCCATCGCCCAGGTACAAAAAGCCATCCGCGCCGAGGCGATAATTGATGGTCACACAAACGACGCCATCGCGCGCGAACCGGCTACCGTTATAGGTTGCGATCGCGCCCGTTCCATTGGCGAATGCGCCTCCATGAATCCATACCATCACGGGCAAATGGGCACCTTCCACATCCGGCGTCCAGATATTGAGGTTCAAACAATCCTCGCCAGGAATAGCAGGCTCGGGCAACAAAACGTCGAAAGGGGGAAAATATGGCGGCTTGGGCACTGTTGGACCGAATTCGAAGGCATCGCGTACGCCATCCCAAGCCTCGTGTGGTTGCGGTGGCCCAAAACGATTCGCGCCAAAAGGGGGTGCCGCGTATGGTATACCTTTGAAAACGATGACGCCATTATCGCTACGTCCACGCACCATGCCCTGCTTTGTTCTGACTTCTGTGTCCACTCTTCGTCTCCTTTCGTCACCAACGACATTGGGTGACGCGCAAACTCTACAGCGTAGTATATCATCTTCTCCGGAAAGCAAACGAATGGTTGTAGAGCAAACGCGTGGTTTGCTCTACGCGGTTAGCTCACGAAGACTTTGTGCTCCGTCAATACCTGAATCTGGTTTGATTCGATTTCTGCCTGGTACTGCTCAATGATTTGGGCCAGGAGGATATCTACTTCCAATGGGTTGATCATGCGTTCGGGCAGCATGAAAAACGTGCCGGTTTTCGACATCTCTACCAACAAAGGCAGCCTACGCGGAGAGAGTAACATCTGCCTGCGGAAAAAACTATTCTGGTCCCTGGGCTTGATCGAAAGAAAGCGCGTGTGTGTCGTTTGTTGTTTTCCACGCGTCATGAATTCGGTGGGATACACGCAGGCAATCTCTTCCCACCTGATGGTCATATCCCAATTTATAAACCAGGGTGAGCCAGGTTGATAGGTGATACCCTCGTCGTCGATTACGAGTACTGGACGTGGAAAAAGCAGCCGATACCAGGTCGAGAAATAAAACAGTTCCCAGAAAAAGAGCGATACACTTACCACCCACACAATAGGCTTCACCGCCTGCCGCTTTTTTAATGCCAATACAAACAGAGGTAAGGATACTAACAATCCTATGAATGCCGGATAGGTAGCCTTAAGCAAGGCTGCTTTATCCTGATAGAGAATTATTGCTCGCATTGTGTCATTTTGCTCCATAGCAAGATTTCCCCTTAATCTTCTGAAAAACATTCGATTCACAGGCTATGCGATACATTTGAGTATAGCATGTTTAACAAGCAACTACATCGACAGTATCTTTCTTCATTCTGGCCCATGTGTGTGTCTTGCCTCAACTCTCAGTATCTGCATACCCGTGGAAACAGATCTCTTATTATGAGCAGATAGACGAGAATAGATCTTCCAGGTCACATTGACTAGCATAAATGTCGCTAACCCTATACAATAGAAAGCGGTAAACGCTTTTTCAAGATGTTGAGAGATAGAAGAGGATGGCAAAAGAGCAGGTATGAGGATACAGAATCCCCGCAGTATGCAAGATAGACAAGTAAGTGACCTTGATAGACTCGCTCGCCAACAAAGCACTTTTTTACGTTTTCTACGTGTCTATCACAGGTGGATCATTACAGTATGTATCGTTGTTGCGCTACTCTCATTGCTTGCTATTATCGTCCCTCCGCTTTTGCCCACACATCAAGCCGAGAAGATCCGTCCGCAGCATCAGCAGACACAAATACCGGTCCAGCCAGCGACCGCGCAGCCACTTGCCAAAAATACCGAAAATCTTGTTGGACTCGATCAGCATATTCTCTGTGTGAGCGATGACGCGGGAAACAATATCTATGGGCTGCAACGAGACAATGGCAAAATCGCCTGGCAATACCATGAAACTCATGCCACGTTGGAAACACTCTACGGCAATGAACGTCTCTACCTATCGGAGCAAGATGGCTCGAACGCAAGTATTCGCATGTTGAGTCTGGACGATGGTAAAACGCACTGGCAACATGCCTTTCCTGGTCTCAACATTGCTTCACTGGTAGTTGAAAATTCTACCCTTTACGCCACAGGACAAAATAACATACTCTATGTGCTGCAAAACACCAATGGAAAACTGCTCTGGCATTACTCTTTTCCACCCAACACCTCCTATACGCAGGCTGATGGCGTCACCCTGGCATACACGGAAGATGGCCGTTCACTGTGGGCTTTGCAGGCCCGTAATGGCAAACTGCTCTGGCATATGGCGGAACATACCAGTTCCTGGCCGTTGACCGCCAGCGATGGAATCACGTTTCTGCAAACGCAGAATGGTTATCTGAAAGCACTGAATTCGCAAAATGGACAGCAGATGTGGCAATCGACCATCGCCACCGTTGCGGATAATCCGGTCAAGATTGTCGATATGACCGCCTATATCGATACTGGTGATGGTTCGATCAAGGCGGTGCATATAACCGATGGACGCACACTCTGGCAATACAAGCCAGCACAACCGATCATGGGAGAAGTCACGCTTACACAGCATATTCTCTACGCGACCAGCCTCGATAACGTCATTTACGCCCTCGATAACAGGACTGGCACGCTCTTGTGGAGACAACGTATGCATGACCTCACGAGTGAACTCGTTATCGCGGGGGCAAGCATATATGTTCATAGCAGTGATGGCTCCGAATACGCGCTCAATGCTACAACTGGTGCGCGACTCTGGTCAAGGAATCTAGCGCAAAGCACCATCTATCGCACCTTCGTACTTAGTAATAGGCATGCACTCTACATTATGGGGGCCAACGAAACGCTTACCGCGCTAGATAGCAACACCGGTTCACTTCTGTGGAAGCAACCGATGCTCAATTTCCCGCTATTTAGCGACAAGAACGTATATGTAAACAGTGTCAATGGCAGCATCGATGCCATCGACTCGTCCGCGGGCACACTGCTATGGTATGTGCCAGTGAGCCACTAAATGGTGCATCCACCGCGCTCGCAAGGGACAGGCATTCCGAGGGGTATAGTCCTGACATGTCCGCGTCTATGCGGCCTTGTTTCGTTGTGTATTCAAACGATAAATGCATCTTCCGCTGACTCCTCTACGTGTAGTAAGGGTAGTAAAAACGCATTGTAGATTATGAGAACGTGTCGTAGATAGAAGAGAGGAGTTACCCGCTATGAGTAACGATAAACAGCCAAAGACCGATACCCAGATATTGAGTGATAAAATTAAAGATGTGCGGATCGCGATGTTGACCACGGTCGAGCCAAATGGGGAGCTGCGCAGTCGCCCCATGGGGACGCAGGATCTGAAAGCGATTGCGTTCGATGGCGACCTGTGGTTCTTCACACGTGCCAGCGCGCCAAAGGTGGGCGAGGTGGAGCAGCATCAGCAGGTAAGCGTCTCCTACGCCAACCCGAGTGATAATCTTTATGTGTCCGTTTCGGGCAATGCCGAACTTGTACGGGACAGCAAAAAGATCAAAGATCTGTGGAATCCCATTTACAAAGCCTGGTTCCCCGATGGCCTGGATGATCCAGAGCTGGCACTTTTGCAGGTGCACGTCAAAAACGCCGAATATTGGGATGCTCCCGCAGGTAAAATGGGGCTGCTCTACTCCGTGACTAAAGGCTTGCTGCATAAAGGTGAGGATGGCGGCAGCGATGTAAAACTGAACATTGGTTGATCTGTAGTCCTTGTCCTGTTCACAAGAAAGTGTTGCAGCGATAGGTTAGCATTCCATAGTAACATTCCATGAAGGAAGCGCGCCGAGCATTTATTCGCACGGCGCGCTTCCTTCATGATGTTGAAAAGGAATATACAATGAGGCGTGAAGCATTGGTGGAGGCGAAAAGAGAGAAAATAAGAGCTTTGCCCTCAAAAAATGGGACACTTTGGGGACAAATTGAGAGAAAAGTCTGCCATGAGCTAAAAAATTGAGGATTGGCGGATAATATGGTATTTTAAATTATCGGTATGTAAGATGGGAAACATTACCTGGAAGAGCGCAATGAGCGAGCAGACAGATGGGGACATGTATTGAATCTACATATCCGAGGAGAGAAACATGATCATGGGCAAGGTCACATATCACCAGCAAGTGACCTATTGTGGAAAACTGCGCTGTCGTAAGTGCCGCGATGGTGTGGGTCACGGCCCCTATTGGTACGCCTATCAGATCATCAATGGACGCACGATACGTACGTATATTGGGAAGCACTTGCCTGCCGACGCAGTCATCAGCCGCGAGGCGATGGCGGAGCAACAGGCAGGGGTGCAAGTCGTACAATTAGATGAGGAAGCGATCAGCAATGCCCGAAAATTGCCGCACACTACGAATCGCGTAGATGGAACAACCGTTTCTACCATAATAGGAGACGATGCCATGGTTTATTCTCCTCGCGGGGCCTCCACGATTGCCACGCATAGTTCCGCCAATATTCATATCTGGTCTCTAGGCCAGTTCCGTATCGAGGGCCGCAATCGTCAAAATCAGCAGTGGCAAGCACGTACAAATACTGTCTGGCAACGCGATCGTTCTATCCGTGCCCTGCTCGGCTATCTCCTGTGCTGTACGGGACGGAAAGCCAGTCGGGTGCAGTTGTGCGTCGACCTATGGCCCGGTCAGACAGTCGAGGTAGCACAGGTACAATTACAAAAGCAACTGCAAGTTTTGAACAAGGTGCTGGGACCGACAGCCGTGGAAGGCGAGGCAAGTGACGGTAGTGAGCGCATCGTGCTGGACAAAGAGAGCGTCACGTTAGCGGACCAGGAACATGTCTGGATCGATGCCGATGCATTCGTGGTACAAGCGCAACCATTGCGGAATCTACCATGGTGGCAAGCCTCGGAACAAGATACGCTCCGCTACGAAACACTCCTGCGCGAGGCGCTCAGCCTCTACAGCGGAGACTTTTTGCCGGAGGAGCGCGATGCGGCCTGGATTCAATCGCGGCGACGTTCCTTACAGGGTTTATGGCTCGAACTCCACCTGGAACTCGCCGATCTGCTGGTGGTGCGCGGCGCTTCATCGAGCGCCATCGACATCCTCGATAAGCTGTTAGCACGTGACCCCACCAATGAAGATGCGTTGCGACGACTGATGATGGTGCTGGCACAGTCTAAACGGCGCGTCGAGGCATTGCGCGCCTACAAACGCTTCGAGAACATGCTGCAATTTGAGTATGACGCCGCCCCGTCCCAGGAAACACGTGCTCTTTATGAAGCGGTGCAGCAAGGTCAAACGCTAGCTGGCTATATAAGCATGTTCGCTCCCATAGATACAGATATCACAAGCACGACTGAAATGGGCCAGGATAGCAAGACGACCCACACAGTTGATAGAGGGAATGCGAGTTCCACGGCTATCCCGTTTAAGCGCACGAGCAAGAGTCCTCTGCCGGAATCAATTGGACGCGTACACCAGAGCACGCTGGTTGGCCGCGCCAGCGAGATCAAAACATTGCAAGGACTGCTACGAGAAGTCGAGAAAGCAATGGCCTCGCAGCTCAGCGGTTCACAGCCATTGGTCAATCTGCCTCTCGACACGCAACGCCGTCCTCAATGTCTTTTTCTCATTGGAGATTGGGGCATCGGTAAAACACGGCTGGCGGAAGAGATGAGTCGTGAGGCGCAACAACGCGGCTGGTCGGTCGTATGGAGTCGTTTGTATACGCAAGAACTCGGGGTACCCTACCGCGTATGGACCGAGACGATCCAGAAAATTCTGAATGGTCGCAATGGGTTATCGTCAGCGCTGATCTCCGATTTGTTAGAGCCGTTGGCGGCATTTTTGCCGGAGCAGGTCGAGACGGTAGCGTTAGGAACGCCGACAGCGTTATTACCCCCCTACGCACTTACACCCGAGCAAGAAAAGTATCGCCTGTGGGACGCGATCGGCAGTGTGCTGAAGATCGCCAGCGAACGCGGGCCACTATTGATCGTGCTGGACGATATACAATGGGCTGACGGTAGCAGCCATGATCTGTTAGCACATCTAGCACGCAACCTGATCGGCTACCCTATTCTTTTTGTCGCCACCTGCCGCGATAAAGAATTGCCCGAGAACCATCCGCTACACGAGTATATGCGCCATATGCAGCGCGAACACACGCTGAAAACGCTGCGTATCGAGCCTTTGAGCAGCGAGCAGATTCGTCAACTGGCCGCGAGCCTGTCTCCATTGCCCGAGTCCTCGTTGCAGCATATCCAGCGCTACGCCGATGGCAACCCCTTTTTCGCAGAGGAACTGGCGCGTTCATCACCACCTGTACTGCCCAAAACGGTGAAGGACGCGCTCGATCATCGCATGCGGCGCTTGAGTTTGGAGTGTCTCCAGCTCTTGCGCCACGCCGCCGTGCTTGGAGGATCGTTCGAACTGCAACTGATCCTGGCGATGGAGAACGATGGCGGACCCGACATCGAGGATAGCGTACTGGACCTGCTGGAAGAGGGACTGAAAGCGGGCGTGCTGACCGATGAAGGAACCGGCACGCGCATCGCCTACCATTTCTGGCATCCTCTGCTGGTCAGTTATCTTTATGATGGGGTTTCGGCCACCAGGCGTGCGCGGCTACATCAACGCGCAGCCACCGCCCTGCTCGATGTGTGGCACGGGCGCGAGGAGAGCGTGGCCGCGACGGTCGCGGATCATCTAGAGAAGGCCGGTGCCGAGGCCGAACGCATCGCCCATTACGCCGAACTGGCTGGCAATAACGCGTACGCGCTCTCCGCCTATGCCGAGGCGGCCTATCACTACCAGCACGCGGTGGACTCGCTACAACAAGTTTCGTCTTTGGAAAGCCAGCAGCGACTGGTTGTGCTGCTAGAACGGCTGGCGGAATGCACGATGATTCAGGGCAATTACGCGCAGGCACGCCACCTCTATCAACAGGTGCTGGACCAGCGCACGCAAGCGGCGCAGTCGGCTGACATCACATCAGCGCAGGAAGAGGCATCAAGATCAGCGCTACTGTGCATTGAGATCGCGTGGACCTGGCGCTACACAGGAGATAATGCCCGCGCCTGGAAATCATGTGAACGTGCCGAACAGATTCTGCGGGAAGCGGGTGTCGAGGATGGCCCGGCCTGGGCACGCCTGTCCTACACACGCAGCAACCTCTACCAGTTGGAAGGGCGGCACGAACTGGCTTTAGAGATGGCGCAAAAAGCGTTGCTGCTCTTCGAACAGCAGCGCGAACGCTCTTCGATAACCGTCACCAAGGTCAGCCGAACATACAAGACATTGACGCAACGCACGCTCGATGGCGATCCCGTCAACCTGGGGCGCTTACAGCGCCATATGGGTGTGATCGCGGTCGATATGGGCCAGTTGAGCGTGGCGCTGGAACATCAACAGAAAGCGCTGGCCCTCTACGAGCCCTATGATGAAAAACGCCAGATCGCGCACCTTTCCTGCAACATCTGCTATATTCAACTCAAAAAGGGCGAGTATGAGCAGGCACGAGCGGCCCTACAACGCTCGTTCGAACTGGCGGAACAGATCAGCGACAGCCCATTGCTGTCGCTGGTGTTCAGCAATCAAGGCGAACTGGCGGCGGCGACCGGCAAGTTCGATGAGGCGGAAGCACGTTTTAAACAGGCGCTGGAGTTGAATGCGCGCTTCCAGGACCGCGAATATCTGTGTCGCTGGAGTGTGCGCCTGGCAACGGTGTTGCAACAGCAGGGCAGATTAGCGGAGGCGGCACGCTATCTGAAAAGCGCCTGGAGCACCAGTCGGGCCATGAACAACGCGCCATGCAGAGGGCAAGTGCTTGTCGCGCTCGCCAATCTACGTATCGCGCAATCACTAGGCGCGCCCATAGGTTCGAAACAGGCGATGCGTTTCCTGGATCACGCATATCAGAACGTCGCACGCGCCTTAAAACTCGATCGCATCGACGTGGAGACGCGTATGCGCGGTGAGTTGACGCGCGCGCAGGTCATGCTACTGCAGGGCAAACGGGAGAAGGCTGAGAAGATACTGCGGCACATCGTCACGCAGGCTAAAAGCTATGAAATGATGCCAATTGTGGTGTTCGCGAATGAATTGATGACTGAGTTGATTTGATGCACGCGGGGATTTGATGGACTGAGGAACGCGGCTATGAATTGCCACACGGGCCGATAATGCGGTTTAACAAATTATTGCCGTATTCCCTACAGCCGCCACGGACGCGATAAATCGGGTCCCTCCATTACGTGGCATGATGAATCAGGATGCATCGTTTTATCGGATGTATTTTGTTAAACTGCATAATCGTGCCCCTACTACTTTGTCAAGGTTCATTATGACCGTTTGAACCGCCCAATGAATTGGACGCGGGCGCATGAATGCGGCCCCTACTGGGTTACGATGAAGGTTGACAGAGTACTACTGGTGCATAATTGTGGCCTATATGGGGTGGAATAAGTACATGTTCATACAAGGATATTTGGGTTAACGGTTGGTCACGCGTACGACGATGGCGGATATGTTGTCGATGCCGCCTTGCGCGTTGGCTTTTTCAACAAGGTGATAGACACTCTCCTGCGGATCGAAACTCTCCACGATCCGCAACAGGTCCACATCGCTGACCAGGCCGGAAAGGCCGTCGCTACAGAGAACGAGCGCATCGCCTTGTTCGACCGGCACTACGAACACATCGACATCGACATCAGGATAGGGACCGAGCGAACGGGTAATTACATTGCGCATGGCGTGCACGCGCGCCTGCTCGGGCGAGAGATTGCCCAGGCGCACCTGTTCCGCCACCCACGAATGGTCCTGTGTAATCTGACGAAGTTGGCCGTGATGCAAGTGGTAGGCGCGGCTATCGCCCACATTCGCGACATATGCGGTCGCGCCGCGCAATACGGCCACCACGCATGTCGTGCCCATGCCACTATGCGAGGCGTGCTCGGTCGCATGCTCATAAATAACGGCGTTGGCGTACTCGATATCGGCGCGCAAATTCTCCGCCACATCCGGTTCGGGATTCTGGTAGTAGAGTGTGCAGACGGTATCGACGGCTATTTCGCTGGCGACCTCACCGGCGGCATGTCCGCCCATACCATCGGCGACGATGAAAAGAGCGCCCTTGTTTGCCAGAAGTTGCTCGTCTTTGGGTACAATATAGGCGACATTATCTTCGTTGTGCTGGCGTGTGCGACCGACATCGGTGCGCTGCGCCACCTTCAATTTGAGCGCTTGATGTGTATGGTTGGGGACTGGATGCTCTTTCGTGATAAGCCGTTTGAAGCGCGAGATAATACCTTTCTGTGTGTTGGCAGGCAATGATTGTGAAGAGGGATTATGCTGCACGCTCTGTGCTTGAAAGCTATCCATTCTACTCTCCGAAACGGGGTATTTATGGGCGAACTACTCCTGGTTGTTGATGATATGGTCAGGAGCTTTCATCTTTATTAAAGAAAAGGATATCACATTTTACGACAGAAGAAAATGTTATCACCAATATTTCCGTCTTTTTTCGCTATAATTCCTATAGGGGATATGCCCTTAAAAATCTTTTCTTAGCAAGATTTGACGCATTGAAGCCAGGCGAGGATGAGCATGGGCGCAGAACACGACTCTGATTTTGAAGATGAGCAAGTAGAGATTGTCGACCTGGACGACCAGGGAAGCAGGCAGACGACTATTTCGCGCCTGACACAATTCAAAACGATCGTTGGTCGGCAGATACAACACCATGGACGACTGCTCTTTGTATCGCTCATTCTGCTACTGGTGCTTGTTTCTGGCTGGCGATTGATCGCGCAATTATTACCGGCACCACGAAACAATGAGCAGGCACGATCGTCGATCCTGGTTACCACCGTGCCACCAGTCATCGAAAACGCTTCTGTACCTTATGCGGCCAGCAACACGATGACCTACGTGATCAAGGCCGATGGCGTGCTGTACGCGCTGCAAAGTGGAACCGGACAGACGCAGTGGTCATATCAGCTAACGGAATCGGGAACTTTTTTTCTGGTCAGTTCAGGGCAGGTCGTTTATCGCATTACATCGACAGGGGATGGCACAAATATCGCCGCATATCAGGGTGCGAACGGCGAACTTTTATGGCAGGAGATGGAAATTTCGCAACATGTTTCGTTTCAGCCGATGATCCAGGACGATATCATTTATATGGAGGGCGACAACGGCACGATCTACGCGATCCAGGGTAGCGATGGTCGCTTACTGTGGCATTTCGAGCCGTATATCGCGACCGATGCAAGCAGTTTGATACCGATGGCGACGCTCGTGCACCTGGTGCCCGGCATTGTTTCCATTCGTGATAGTCATGATGTCGTACATATCTTGCACGCGTACAGTGGAATAGAGATTGCCTATTATGAGGATAGCGATGTAGACTACGCCAACTGGCGGATGTTTGTCGACAATGGTATCCTCTATTTCTCCGCCTCCGATCTTCGCACTAACCCTAATACGCAAAGCATTTATGCCTACGGTATCACTAGCGGCACCACTCTATGGCAAAAAAAGTTTTCCACTAACAACTTGTTGTGGTGGGGAGAAAGTAGTGGCAAGGTATTTGTGGATGATGGCACGTTGCGTGCGCTACGTGCCAGTGATAGTATGCAACAGTGGGAAAAGGCGCATACGCCCGTGCTCTGGCTAGCAGCCAATTCCTCTGCACTCTATATCGAAACGCCGGATCATATCATTCATGCGTTGAATAGAGACGATATGCATGAGATCTGGCAGCATACGATCAGCGCTAACGTGGCCCTTTTACCCGTTCTCTTCAATGGAATTCTCTATTTCGGGCCGCGTTTCGATATGGTTGAAGTGTGGAGTGCGACGAGCGGGCAGATGTTATGGCAAGATCAAGAAGATAGTCCGCTGCTCTGGTATCCCAGCATAGTTGGCGACATTATGTATATCCAGACCGTGAATAATATACTCCTGCTGGTGCACTTAAATGATGGAAGCGTCATCTGGTCTTACAAAATGTAATCTATCTTCAAGCCGGAAGACCACAAGGATCTTCCGTACTATATACGTGGGGGCAGATGACGGATTGTGATATGAAGTGTGTGAACGCACACGTGACCTGCCTTTATTGATTTAAGGCTAAGAAGAAAGTACATTTTTCGTTACACGCTATAAAGCAAGTCGTCGTAATAATTGGCTGGTTTTCTCTTTCCTTTTAGCATGCGTCTTTTGTAGTTTTTTGCTCTGTATATGTACTATCTTATCTCTATCAATTTTCAGGAGTACTCGTTCATGCAACAACCAATGGTGGCACCCAATACTGTGACCGCTCTTCCGGCAAATGTGGCGCAGGCAGCCATGAATGCGCGCCTGGGCAATCTCAATGCAATGTATAAACCTCGCATGTCGAATCCTATCGCTATTATCGCGATCAGCGGAGGCATAGCGTTACTCGCTCTCATCCTGACAATAGCGGTTCTTGTCGCATCAGGGTATGTTTATTTTTACTTTCCAATTGTCTTTGTCCTGGCGATCATCTTCGGTATATATACACTCGTTCATAGTGGACATCGCTTTTATGAATTTGCGGACGGTATGATCTTCGCCAATGGCAGTCAACTGAATGTCTTGCGCTGGGACCAGATCGCTGCCATCTGGCAGATGTCGCGCCGTCGCGGCTATTATGGCGGTCTCGCAGGTCTGGCTGTAAGGGCTGCACTCAAGAATTCATCGAATGTTGTCACTACATATACTATTCAAAAGTACGATGGCACAAAAACAGTTATGAGCACCTCGCAGGCGCACGATCTGCAAAACCTGGGTCAGACCATCCAGCACGAGATCTCGCGCATACATGGGCCACAGGCGACTGCTGCGTTCGACGCGGGCCAGGTGGTGCCGTTCGGTCCCCTCGCGCTGAGCAGGCAGGGCATTCAGTCGAATCGTGGTATTTTGCCCTTCAACCAGCTTGCGAGCATGCAAGCCGTCTCGGGTCGCCTGGTCTTCAAGCTGGCACCCAAATCCTCGACCTGGACCTCGGTGCCGATCAGCCAGATTCCAAA
>CAZZWK010000008.1:0-7912 GCA_964657925.1 uncultured Dictyobacter sp. | reverse complement strand
TCCATTATTTTCGCAATGATGATGCATATTTTTGTGATTACTCCACCCCATTTTGCGCACCTTTTCGCGTGTCTACCTGCCAGGGTAGGCAGGGGAATTGTGCAAGAAAGCGCCTCGTAGACACAGGCAGGGCAGGTATACTTGTGGCAGGATGTGTGAGCAGTGTGTAAGGGGAAAACTGGATGGTGTTTACGGGCACGCAAGGGGCGCTTTCCGCTCATAGAGCGCTCTCTTGTACACTACAAAGACGGTTTTCCGCTTCCAACCGCCGGATCACTTTTCAGCCTCTGAGTACTTGCCCGCTTGCGCTCTAAAGCGGGTACGTAGCATCCATTCACACATCCTCTCTTTGACTATTGGAGAAATTCGACATCAGCCGATAAATCGGGGTGGGTTGCGGTAAACCGACCCCTACAGTGTGAAGGGTTGCGCCGATGAAAATGAAGACGATTGCTGGCCTGGCTTTTCTCTTGAATATAATGCTTTACGGCTCCTATTACTCGATCGCGAAAGGAGTATTGGGGCGCGTCGATCCGATTGTATTCACGTTTTTCACCATGATGACGCTGGTACCGCCTGCAATCCTGATCATCGCGTGCTCCTGGCGCAAGATGACGCGCGCCTCCGTGCGTGGCGGCTTCATTCTAGGTAGTTGCCTGTGCCTCGGCCTCTTCACACTGGCGGTTGCGCTCAAATACAATAGCGCGACGGGTACCGCCTTTTTCCCCTCGCTCAATGGCTTGCTGGCCGCGATCTTCACCTGGTTTTTCTTGCGGCGTCCGATCGGGAAGGCTACCTGGCTGGCTGGCGTCATCTCGGTGGGCGGCGCAGTCCTGCTGATGGCGAACGCGTCGATGGGTGGATTGCGCGGCGCGTTGATCGCATTTATCGGTGGTATTTTTTGCTCCTCGTACGTCTTTCTGGCCGATCACGAGCAAAAAGATCAGTCGCCATGGCCGCTTTTCGGCGTGGAGTTGCTGACGATGGCGCTGTGGGCCAACCTGCTCGCGTTGCTTTTCGGCGATTGGAGTCGTATGCAGTTCGTGATGCCGGAAGATGTGGGCGCGGTACTCTACATTGGACTGGGCACGATGTTTTTGCCGATCCTGATCACCGTTCTGCTGCAACGCTACATCTCGCCAGTAACAGTCTCGTTCATTTCGATCCTGGAACCTATTTTCGGCGCAATTGTGGCCTATCTGTACCTGCACGAGGTGCTATCCTTCAACGGCTACCTGGGTGGTGGTCTTGTCTTCGCGGGTCTACTGCTCCATACCTGTAGCACGATCGGACAATCGGGCGCACAGGCGGGAACACAACAACAACTGGCCTCGATTCACCAGATGGCACCACACGATGGAGCATACAATGGTAGCGCGACCTGGAGACGCGCACTGCTGTATCCATTGCTCTGTTGCCTGCTAGGAATTGTATTGATTTACAAATTCGGCGGCTTTCCATTCAACATCTGGGACAATGGACACATGTTCGCGCAAGTTTCGCCCAACGAAAGCTTTTTCGGGCAGATCGTGGCTCTACTTCAGCAAGGACACATAACAAGCGCTCTGTCCATTATCGCCTATATTTTTTGCTGGCTGCTGGCGTGGGGAGCGGTCGTAGCACTGGCAGGGTTAGCTTTTTATCGCGGCATACGTAAATTCGCCAGCACACAAACCGTACCTGCACCTGCTCAAAGGACCAGTCAAACGCTCCGTACACGAGAACTGGCGGACCAACCAACCAGGCCAATGGCGATTCAGGCACGCGCGTTATACCCAGACACTCAAGCGAGAGCATATGAGGTGCCACGCGTATCCACAATGCCAGGAACCAACAATGCTACGAACATACAACAACGGGCAAACATGGCACCACCGCGGCTACCTGCGAGGACGGGAAGGATGGTCACACGCCAGCTTGTCTATCAGGATGCATTCGGCAAAAGCTGGTCCTGGGATAGCGCGTTCGAAGCGACGGAGGAGCATACGCGATGAAAAAGAACGATAGCGGCGACTTCAGTATTCTCTATATTGAGCCGGGCGACGAACGCAACACGCTGTTTCCGGTGATCGTGGAGCAGCGCAAACCGACGGTGCTGATGCTGGCGCACCACACGCGTCTCTTTCAACGCTCAGAAGATTTCACGCTGCTGAAACGCGTCAGGCCACAACGGGAGCCGAAGCTTATTTTTGTCGTTCCACAAGGTGGACGCGTCGCGCAACTTGCCTCTAAACATGGCTTCCCCGTTTACCTCTCGATGGAACACCTGATAGATGCGATCGGGGCTGACCAACTTGCGTACCAACGTTTGCCAGTACGGCAGCTGGAGACGGAGAGAACGAAGCAAGCAGAGGTCGAGCAGGTAAACAGGCCAATTCGACAGACCACGCCACTACAAGCGGCGGGCAGTGCGGAGGCGGCGCGCATCGAACAATTACTGCGCGACCCACAGGTTATTAATCCAGTCACACCTATGCCCCCGTTCGCCAACACGCAACCGCTACAGAGTGAGGAGATTACACAGCCTCTGCCTTCATTAGCAATGGGAGAGTCGATTGCGTATGCTAAGCAGGGGCAACATGAACCTCTTGCTCCAGCATCGATACAGGACAAAACATACGCACAAGCCGTACAAAAAAAATATAGCGCGGAACCTGCTGCCGTGCCACCGCCACGCTTCTCACCAGCACCGATAGCACGGAGGCCGCGCTATTCGTGGGTGATTATTGCGCTGGTCGTGGCTTTGCTGCTCGGCACACTGGGCTCTTTATTCTTCTTCTTGCATCCAGTCGCATCAACGGTCAATCCTGTGCCAGCGGCACCCATGAATGTGGGCACAATCACTTTTACCAGTAGCGAACAGGTTACGGAAAACAGCACGCAAGGTATCGAGGATCAGGTTGTATTGAATTTGCATAATCTGCCCAATCCCGCGCCGCAGATGCGCTATTATGCCTGGCTGTTGGGCGACAAAAATCAGGGCGAGGATGCACAGGCGTTCGCGCTGGGAGCGTTGCAGATCAGCAAGGGGAACGTTTCGTTCACTTATCCTGGTGACGCACAGCACGACAATCTGCTGCTGAGCAATGGCCGTTTCCTGATCACCGAGGAGAGCGCAAGCACGCCACCCATCGCGCCATCGCCCAACACCAGTACGTGGCGCTACTATGGCGCGTTTCCTGATAACCCTATTCCTGGACCGGACAATCCTAATCACTTTAGCTACCTGGACCACCTGCGCCACCTGCTGGCCTCGGACCCCACATTGAATAAACTGAACTTGCCCGGTGGGCTAAATAACTGGCTTTTCCTGAATACCGGCAAAATCTACGAGTGGTCGAGCGGCACACGCGAGGCATGGGGAACAAATACGGGCGATGATTTCATCCGTCGCCAGGTGGAACGCATTCTCGAATACCTGGATGGTACAACCTTCGTGTACAAGGATCTGCCACCGCACACGCCTCTGCTGGTGAGCGATCGCCTGGCGAGCGTGGGTCTGCTGGAAATCAACGGTGCCAATCAGGAGCCACCGAGCTACTTGCAGCACATCGACACGCACCTGAATGGCTTGCTTTCTTCAGGGCAGGCATCGCCAGGGGTACATCAACAGATCGCGAATATGATCAGCGCGATGGACAATACCGAGTCGTGGTTTCAACAGGTGCATAGCGATGCGCAGAAACTCATCAAGATGAATGATGAGCAGATGCAGCAGAAATCAACACTCAATATTCTAAACGATATGATCAGCAACGCGAATAACGCGCTCACAGGCGAATTGGATGTCTCGACGAACACGATGAAGCAGGGGGTGACATGGCTGCACACGCAGATGCAGGAGCTGGCGACCATGACCATCTATCCCTATGCCGCCGCGAAAAGTTTGATAACGAGACCGTTTTCGGGTCTTGCATACGCAAATACGCCTGACGATGCCTTTTATTTTAAAAGGGGTACTACAAACTGGTAATCTCTCAGATGTTGACGGTCCGCGTAGGGCAAGAGATGGGGATGTCCCCAACGTCTCCGCCATGCGTTTGCCCAGGCAGGTTACTCAATAGTGCTAGTTAACAGAGGGATGGGAGTAGGATTCTATATAATAGGATGCTGTATCGCGTGGGCGAACGCGTGGTTTGCCCTACGCGGACCGGGAGCCTTGCCGGGGCAAATTGTAAGTACGTCAAAGGGTGTAGGTATGTAAGGGCGCAATGACATAACGGCGTAACTGAGGAAGGATGCTATGCAGAAATATCGCTCGCTGTGGACACTTTTGATACTGGTCATGATCGCCGGTGTCGTCTCCGGTTTTTTCATCGGGCCGATTCAGCGTACGCTGACGTTGCCGATGATGGAGATGATGCACGCGGCTGGCATGACGATGCAAAAAGGGTCAGCGACGCGCGCGGCTGCACAGTCTACGCAGACTACGTCCGGACAAACAAAGACACCTAACGGTGTCAACAATCCGAATAATCCTAATCATCCGACAGCCACGAACACACAGGTGCTGGCACAGGATACGTTTCAACGCACGAACCAGCCGCTATGGGGCACAGCCTCGGATGGGAATCGCTGGCAAGGCGATGCCAACGAGGTGCTGGCGTTCTCGATTCAGCAGCACAGCGGGCAGATAGCCGCGACACAGGGCGCACTGAACGCAGTGCTGGGGCCGTCTCAAGCGAATGATCAGGTGGTAAGCACGGTCGAGGTCAACCAATTCAATGGTGGCAAGGCCAATATCGGAGTGGTGTTGCGCTGGACGGACGCGAACGATTGGTACAAAGCCTACATCAACGGTACGCAGTTGATCCTGCTAAAAAGTGTAGCAGGCAAGCAGAGACAAATTCAGGCCATGCCGTTCACAGCCCAGGATGGTCAGAGCTATACCATCCGTTTTCAGTGCAATGGTAATAGTCTGCAGGTCAAAGTCTGGCCGAGCAGTCAGGCTGAGCCGCAACAATGGATGATAAACACAGTCGATAACGCGCTGCAAAATGGTCGGGCGGGATTACGGGCGGTCCTCGCGACGGGCACAGTCATTCGTATTACAACATTTATGGTACAGCCGACGACAACCGCAACATAACATCGATGTAATTGAAGAAAAAGCTATTCTCCCCTTGCAAGGAGCATTTATGGTAGATACACTTTTCTATTCTCTATCCGCATTCTATAAAGAACATCTATGGCTTAAAATAAGTGCTTTCGTGGGGCTTGTGCTGAGCGCTTGCTGTGTTATTGTCCTTTCCGGTGGCCTTCCTCCCTGGTCCTGGCGTTTCCTCGCGCACGTGCTCACACAACTACCCTCGCTATGGAAAACACAGGGAACGGCTCTCTTGCCCGCGCTGCTGGGTCTCTTGCTGATCTCGCTCTCGTTGCTGATCGTATGGGTTGTGCTGGTTTTCCTGTTGATCAAAGTCGGCAGAGGGATATGGTTTGATATGAGCGCGCGGCGACACTTCGAGCGCGACCTGGCCGAGGCGGAGTTTTTGGCACAGGAGCAGGCCGATTGGACACGCGAGCAGGACGAGCACGACCGCCTGACGCTACCCGAATATCTGCCGGAACTGAGAGGACGCAGACCTTCAACAACACGAGTCTCACCAACAAACGTGAGCAGACAGCCGCAAGAACGCGTATACGCGACTCGTGATACTAGTATGGATAGTACACGCGAGACGGGTGCCTCCACCTCGCGTGTGCGGCGTACGGTACCCTTGATTCCTCCCAGTCGTCCTGTGCAAGAGCCTGCCGCGCAACAACAATTCAGGCCAGCAGGCTTGCCGCAAAACGCCCATGCGCACACCCTGGTTTCATTCACACCGACTTCCGCGCCACACAGATTGCGTATGGTGCCACACTTTTCCGCAGCGGCGACGGTCGAGGATGACCTGTTACCGGAGTCATTCCATCATCAGAGGCGAGCGGCATCATCGACGCTCGATAGGCAAACAGCGTATAATCCGCCAGAGGACGAGGAGGTATCTTCGGTATGGGGCGAGCGGCAACAGCATTACGCCGAGCAGGACACACGACCCGCGCATGATTGGTGGGATGAGGAGGATGAAGCGCAAGAGGAACTGGCAGAACAAGAAGAGGATGATATCCTGATCGAGCAGGATGAAGAAGCGTGGGATGATCATATTGCCACACAGCCGCTAGACGATGAGGATGATATAGATGAGTCCGATAGCATGGACGAGGGAGATGAAGAGGAGGATACGGGCTGGTCGCAAGAGGTGGCGGGCGAAGATAGGTACAGTGCTATGCAGCCGGAAGAGGACTGGGACGAGCAAGATGAAGATATCATAGAAATACCTACGCAGAAGGGCGCGACGAGCAGAACACAGGCACCACTCACGCGCACAATGCTTGAAGAGGAGATGGCCGCGCCACTGTCAGAAGAATCGGCGGACGCGAAGATACAGGAGCAGACGGCGACGATGGATATACCCCGAGATATCCGGCTCGTGATCGGGATCGGCCTCGATCCTGGGCTGTCGCGCAAGCAGTCGCCGAACGAGGATAGCGTCTTCGCCATCGAGGGAATGCGTGTGACCGATCGCGGTCCACAACCGGCGGGCCTTTTCATCGTCGCGGACGGCATGGGCGGGCACGCTAATGGACGCGAGGCCAGCCATACAGCGGTCAATAGTATGAGCGATGCCATCATTCCCTCGCTATTACGTGAAACATGTGATCGCAGTCAGGCGGAGGAAGAATCTCTTTTCCTGGATATGCTCAAGCAGGGCGCGCATCAGGCCAATCTGGCCCTCTATCAGAAGAATCGCGAGGCGCACAGTTCCATGGGCACGACCTTGACTGCTGCGCTGATCGTGAATCTAACGGCGTACATCGTCAATGTTGGTGATAGTCGCACCTATCTCTATCGACCGACGGAGGGTTTGATGCAGATCACACGTGATCACTCGGTCGTGGCGCGTATGGTCGAGGTGGGGGCGATCACAAAAGAAGATGTGTACACACATCCTAAACGCAACCAGATCTATCGCTGCCTGGGTGAGCACGCCACGGTCGATATCGATACATTCAGCGTGCCTGTTAATGTCGGCGATATCTTGCTGCTCTGCTCCGATGGTTTGTGGGAGATGGTGCGCGACCACGAACTGGAACGCATCATCGACGAGTCCACCAACCCCTCGCAGATGAGCACCAGGCTGGTACAGGCCGCGCTCCAGGGAGGCGGGGCCGACAATATCGGCGCGATCGTGGTCGCGCTGGCAGACGCCAGTGAGTGATCGCACACTATACCAGACCAGACCGGACCAGCACAGAAACAGCAATCAGCGACGAGCAAGCACGAGATGGAAGGTATAAGTAGTGTGATACTGCTCCCACTCGGCGGGCAGACCTGCGATGAGGGCGTCGTAGGCGGTTGGGTCCACGTGGAACTGCTCGCAGTACCTGCCCTTGAAACTGTGCATCACACTCGCCACATCCACCGCGAACAACTCGCCCGCATGTCCTCCCCACGCACCCAGCGGCGCGTGAATCGTCTCGCTGGTCAGCACACGCACGCCCAATTGTCGCAAGAGGTCGCCCAATTGCTCCATCAGCGTGAGATCGAAGCCCGCGCGGGACGCGTACCGTTCCCAGCCCTGCGCGACCTGCTCGGTGAGCGGCCCCATATGACGAAAGGTGCTGGCCTCCAGCAGTTCGATCAAGCCACCTGGACGGGTGACGCGCAGCAGTTCGCGTAAGACGAAGGGCCATTGTTGAGCCGGAATGGCACCCACCAGCAGGCGCTGATGCACATACTCAAAACTGGCGGTAGCGAAGGGCAGGCCATGCAGGATGTTGGCCTGCTGAAAACGAATGATGGGAGGCAAGGCAATGTTGGTGGGCCACTGCGCCTCCAGGTCCACTCCGGTGATGCTCGCCTCGGGAC
>CAZZWK010000007.1:0-114174 GCA_964657925.1 uncultured Dictyobacter sp. | reverse complement strand
GCAAAGGCATGCTTTGCCCTACGCGGACACACGATACCCGAAGTTATTTTTGAAATCTCATTAATGGTAGTGAAGGTGTTGTACAGTAGAGGCATTTCTTGCTGTGAAGCATCTGGTTGTAGTTTCATTTGGTAGCATTCAGCGTATAGAAAAGCTGATTTCCCCGTGTCTATTGACTTGACAATCCTCCTGCAAGAGTGCTATTCTATGTTTGCAGTCTCCGTAAGAGAGTGCTAGCAATCGGAATTGACAGATGTTGTATCATCCTGGCATAGTAAAAAAGCTATTGCGAGGAGGATACGGGGAGCAGAGAGAGAATTTATCGAGGGAAGTGGGACATGGGACCTTTAAGCTCGCGCAAGCAACAGATTTTGCGGGCTCTGGTTGAGGAATACATTCATTATGCGACTCCTGTAGCGTCCGAGACGCTGGTACGGAAGTACCAATTGCCATTCAGTTCAGCGACTGTGCGTCATGAACTGGCGGGATTGGAGGAGGCGGAATTGATCAACCAGCCACATACGTCTGCTGGTCGTGTGCCGACCGACCTTGGTTATCGTTACTTTGTTGAGCACTTGATGCAAGAGTCGGCCCTGGCACTGGATGAGCAGCGTCTTATTCGGCATATGTTTTATCAGGTGCAGGACCAGTTGGATCAGTGGGTGAGGTTGACGGCCTCGGTAATGGCGCGTTTATTGCACAGCGCGGCAGTGATGACGCCACCTCGTTCGAACGAGGATCGGCTGAAGCATTTTGAAGCGTTGGCGGTAACCGATCTTTCCGCGCACATTGTGCTGGTATTGACCGATGGGACGATCAAGCAGCAGCGTCTTCTTTTGGAGACGGCCATGCAGCAGGAGGAGTTGAGCGCGGTAACCGCGCGATTGAATCCTCTGTTTCACGGCAAGGACGCGGATGAGATCAATCAGGTGCTGGTAACTTATGATCCTATTCCTAACGAGCGAGTAATCGCGAACGCGATTGTGCGAACGTTGGAGCAGCCTGGCAGTATAGATGGAGATTTCTTCTTTGGTGAAGACATTGTCAACACCATGGATCGTGCGAGTGTGTACCAATCGGGTCTGGCCTTTGGGATCGAGGACGAGCGTGCCGAACGCATCCGCAAAGTGATCGAGGAGATCGAGCACAAGCGTTTGCAGCAGGTGATGGATGACATCGAGCAGAAGAACATCTTGCCGGTGCTGGCATCGCATCTATCCTCAGCGGATGGAGTGCAGGTGATTATTGGTGGTGAGAACCAGTGGGATGAGATGAAGGATGTGAGCCTGGTGCTGGCGCGCTATGGTCAGCAGGGAAAAGTGGGCGGTTTACTTGGTATCGTTGGACCCACGCGTATGCAATATGGTCGGGCGGTCGCGGTCGTGCGTTATATGACGCAAGTGATGAACGAGCTACTGGCCGATGTATACGGGAGTGAGTAGCAACGTTGAAGCGATAGATTTCGAGAGATTATTCTGAAGTAAAAATAGAGATTATGTAGGAGGCAACTGTGCCAAAGGTTATTGGAATCGATCTAGGAACTACAAACTCGTGTGTCGCCGTGATGGAGGGTGGAGAGCCTGTCGTGATCCCGAACGCGGAGGGAGCGCGCACCACGCCATCGATTGTGGCGATCAATAAGAACGGAGAGCGCCTGGTTGGTGAAGTTGCCAAGCGTCAGGCCATCACGAATCCTGAGAACACAGTTTTTTCCATCAAGCGTTTCATGGGACGAAAGGCTGACGATCCTGAAGTCGACCGTGACAAGCGTTTGGTGCCATATAGAGTTGTGCGTGCGGGCAATGGTGATGCGTGGGTTGAGGTGCAGGGAAAGCAGTACAGTCCGCCAGAAATTTCCGCGATGATCTTGCAGAAGTTGAAGAGCGACGCGGAAGCGTATCTGGGCGAGCGTGTGACACAGGCCGTGATCACGGTGCCAGCGTACTTTAACGACGCGCAGCGGCAGGCGACGCGTGATGCGGGCAAGATCGCTGGTCTGGACGTGTTACGTATCATCAACGAGCCGACGGCGGCTTCGCTGGCGTATGGCCTGGACAAGAAGAAAGACGAGCGCATCGCGGTCTACGACCTGGGTGGTGGTACCTTCGATATCTCCATTCTGGAGTTGGGCGATGGTGTATTCGAAGTGAAGAGCACGAATGGTGATACGCACCTGGGTGGTGATGACTTCGACCAGCGTGTAATTACCTGGCTGGCCGATGAGTTCCGCAAGGAGCAGGGCATTGACCTGCGGCAGGATCGCATGGCGTTGCAGCGTTTGAAGGAAGCGGCGGAGAAGGCGAAGAAAGAGCTGTCGAGCTCGATGCAGACAGAGATCAATTTGCCGTTTATCACCGCCGATGCCAGTGGTCCGAAGCACCTGGCGGTGACGCTAACGCGTTCGAAGTTGGAGCAGCTGGTTGAGGATCTGGTGGAGCGCTCGCGCGTGCCAGTGACCAAGGCGCTTTCTGACGCGGGTGTACGTCCTGGAGATGTCAACGAAGTCGTACTGGTGGGTGGTCAGACGCGTATGCCAGCGGTACAGACGATGGTACGGCGCATTTTTGATCGCGAGCCAAACCGTGGTGTGAACCCGGACGAAGTTGTGGCCGTTGGTGCCGCGATTCAGGCGGGTGTGTTGACCGGCGATGTGAAGGATGTATTGTTGCTGGACGTAACGCCGTTGTCGCTGGGTATCGAGACGCTGGGTGGTGTGTTCACACGTTTGATCGAGCGCAATACCACGATTCCGACGCAGAAGGGCCAGGTGTTCTCGACCGCGAGCGACAGTCAGCCGAGTGTGGAGATCAACGTCTTGCAGGGTGAGCGTGAGTTCGCCAAGGACAATCGTTCGCTGGGTAACTTTATCCTGGATGGTATTCCACCGGCCCCACGTGGTATTCCGCAGATCGAGGTCACCTTTGATATCGACGCTAACGGTATTGTGAACGTGTCGGCGCGCGACAAGGGAACTGGTCGCGAGCAGAAGATCACGATTCAGCCATCGAGTGGTCTGTCGAAAGATCAGATCAACAACATGGTGCGTGACGCCGAGACGCATTCCGCCGAGGACAAACGGCGCAAGGAAGAGGTCGAGGAGCGCAACCTGGCCGATAGTGCAGCGTATCGTTCAGAGAAGAGCCTTTCAGAGATTGGCGACAAGATTTCCGCGGAGCAGAAGAGCGATTTGGAAACCAAGATCGCTGATGTGCGTGCCGCTTTGTCGACTGATGATGTCGAGCGTATCAAATCCTCGCGTGAGGAGTTGGAGCAGGCGTTCTTCAAGGTCAGCCAGGCGATGTATGGTCAGCCAGGGGCTGATGGAGCGGGCGCGAACGGTTATGGCGAAGGTCAGCCGGGCGCGGACGCTGGACAGGGTTCCACCAACGACGATACGGTCGAGGGTGAATATAAAGAGATGTAGTTTTGGACGAGCAGGGGTAGGGATGGTGAGTTTTGCTCATCAATTCCTTCTCTGCTCTCTCTTATCTTTATGCGAGGTGGGGGACGGAAGCGAGAGGGGAGACGGAAGACCACAAGGGTCTTCCCTACTATAACGGTGGGGCGATTAGAGAGCTTGACTAGTCTGGCTAGTATTGTTGCATTTATGGTACAGAATAGTGTAAGCTTGTGAAAACAGCGATTGATCTTGTCATACGATATGGAAACCCAGTAGCGCGGACATGTTCGCGCCCTGTTTCTGATGGTAAAGGACCAGCAGATGGCCGCAAACAAAAGAGATTATTATGAGGTACTCGGTGTCTCGCGTTCCGCGACTGATGATGAGTTGAAGAAGGCATATCGTCGGCTAGCGAAGCAGTATCATCCGGATACGAACAAAGAGCAAGGGGCGGAAGCTCGTTTTATTGAGATAAATGAGGCGTACGAGGTTTTAAGTGACCAGCAGAAGCGTTCTGCGTACGACCACTTCGGGCATGCGGGCGTTGGCAGTGGTGCGGGCGCAGGTGCGGCTGGCTTTGATTTTAGCGGGTTCAATAACCTGAACGACATATTCGAGACGTTTTTCACTGGCTCAACCACAAGTGGGCGTCGCACTACCGCGCAACGTGGAGCTGATTTACGCTATGAATTGACGATCACGTTCGAGGAAGCCGTGTTTGGTTGCCAGAAAGAGATCGAGTTGCCGCGCTGGGAGACCTGTACGAACTGCCGAGGGAGTGGCGCGCAGCCAGGAACATCCACGCAGCGTTGTTCCTCCTGTCAGGGAACGGGTGAGATCAGGCGTGTGCAGCAATCTATCTTCGGGCAATTCGTCAACGTCACGATGTGCGATCGCTGTCATGGCGAGGGGCGAGTGATTACGACGCCATGTGAGAAGTGCCGTGGTCAGGGCCGTGTGCGCAACAACCGTCGCGTGGTGGTCAATATTCCAGCGGGCGTCGATGATGGTATCAATGTGCGCGTGACGGGCGAGGGCGAGGTGAGTGCGCGCGGTGGCACGCCTGGAAACCTCTATGTCGTCTTGACCGTTAAGCCGCACGAGTACTTTAAGCGACAAGGGAACGACATCATCTACGAGTTGCCGATCAGTTTCGCGCAGGCGGCTCTGGGCGATGAAGTGGACGTGCCGACCGTGGATAAAGACAAAAAGGATACGTTGCTGAAGATTCCGGCGGGCACGCAGAGTGGGCGCTCATTCCGTTTAAAGGGTCTGGGTGTGCCGGTGGTGCATAGCAGTGCGCGTGGTGATCAGCACGTTATCGTCAAAGTCGTCACGCCGACGAATATGACTGCCGAGCAGAGACATCTGCTTGAAGAGTTCGCGCGCATCGAGCACGAGCAGAATGAGCAAAACGGAAAAAACATCTTCCGAGATATCTTTGAGAAGACCAAGGATGTGTTTCAGTAGGATGTGAAGATAGTTTGAAAAGGGGTCCGCGTAGACAAACGCATAGTTTGTCCTACACGGGCCTTTTTTGTTAGCGGCGGCGTCTGGCGATTTCTTCCTCGGTGGTGTCGCTGGTGATCAGTTCGTAGAGGATGGCCTGGCCTTCTTTAGGGCGGAGGATGCGACCAAGGCGTTGAATATACTCGCGTCTGGTGCTATTGCCGCTAACGATGATGGCGACGCGACAGTCGGGGACATCGACGCCTTCGTTGAGCACGCGACCAGTGGCGATTTTCGTGTATGCGCCAGTACGGAAGCGTTCGAGCACGGTGCGTCGTTCTTCGGTAGGAGTCTTGTAGGTGATGCTGGGTAGGCAGAAGCGACGGCTGATTTCGTCGACGACGAAGTTGTATTCGGAGAAGAGGATAAGTTGGTCTTGCGCGTGTGTCTGGAGGATTGTTTCGATCTCGTGATATTTGGCGGGTGTGTTCATAGCGATATTGCGGGCCTCGCGCCAGGCCAGCATAGCGGCGCGTGCTTCGGGATCGCGCGCGCTCATGTAGATGAGTTTTTGCTGGAAGTCGGCGGGGTTGCGAATGACGATGTGGCGTTTGCGCAAGAAGGCGCGATAGATCGAGCGTTGTTCCTGGTAGCGCTGAGCGTCTTCAGCGGAGAGCGCGACCTCGATCTGTTGTTCCTGGTATTGTGCCAGGTAGTGTCCCTCGGTCAGTTCGGTCGGTGAGCGGCGATAGACCTCGCGACCAATCAAGATATCCAGGTCCTGGTGGGCCATGTCGCTGCGTTCGGGGGTCGCGCTCAAGCCGAGGCGGAGGGGGGTGAAGGAGCTTTCCGCGATAAGGCGATAGGTGGGCGCGGGCAGGTGATGACATTCGTCGAAGATGAGGAGTCCGAAGTTGCGTAGTTCGCGTGGATAGAGCGCAGCGGAATCGTAGGTCACTACGGTAATGGGTTTGAGTTCTTTTTCGCCGCCACCGAAGAGGCCGATCTCAGTTAACGGGACTGAAAGCGCATTGGCGAGGGCGGTGCGCCATTGTTGCAGCAGGTCGATGGTTGGGACGATGGCGAGCGTCCAGGTTGCGGTCTCGTGGATTGCCATGGCCGCGACAAAGGTTTTGCCCGCGCCAGTGGGTAGGATCACCACGCCCGCGCTCCCTGCGGAGAGCCAGTTGGTGAGTGCTTCTTGCTGATACGGTCTTGGTTGGAGTGTGACCGTGGTTGTGAAGGGCAGCGGTGGTTGTGCGGGAAAGGCGACGGAGAAGTCCACGTTTTGTTGACGCATAGCCTGTTTAATAGCTGGAAAGTGGATTGGTTGTGTGCGCAGGAAGTGGTGGCGTTGATCGAGTTGGATGGTTGCCAGGATATCAGGCGAGAGGTGGTGTCCAAAAAGGCGCAAAAGGAGTTCGACATATGAGAGGTCCGACCATTCCGCTGGGGGAATGATAGCGAGGTCGCGGCCACGAAAATCGATGGTGGTGGTCATGAGGTTATTCATACTCTCCAATAGTAGTCGTATATAAGTTCTGTATATCTTGTTCTTGCTCTTCGTACATTTTCTGGAAATTCTGGTGTTGTTCTGGCGTGGTGTTGAGAGCGAGCAATTGTTTGGCTCGTTGAATGATGGTGTGTTTGCGGATGGGGTCGACGTGGCGGGGGATGGGGAGGTGGGCGAGCACGTGTTGTTCGATCTGCGGTTGGACCCATTTGTAGGCGGTGTAGAGTGTGTAGATGTATTCGTTGAGCAGGTGTGAGTTGAGGAGGGCGAGAAAAAAGTAGAGGTCGTCGTGCGTGGTGTGAGCATGATTGAGAGGGGAATGATCGTGATGTGGTGGTAAAGAGTGGTGAAGATGGAGCATGTAGAGGGTTTGCAGGACAACACAACCGTTGAGGTCGAGGGTTGAGCAGAGGTGGTTCATGCTTTTTACGACGATTAATTTGGGTGTAAGGTAGCGTGTAAGCGATTTTAGGACATCGTGCTCGTGGATAGAGCAGGTAGGTTGCGGTTGCTGGTAGGCGTGAATATCGATGCCACCTCTGAGCACGGGATAGTGATGGGTTTGTTCGAAGTCGGAACTTACGAGCAGTGAGCTTTTTTTGCCTAACTCTTCACCACGCGAAATGGTGAGGAAATCTTTGAGAAAGGCGAGTGAGTGTTGTTCAGGAGTAATTTGTGTTGAAGATTGGTACAGGTGAGCATGGATGTGCTGTATCAAGGTTGATTGTTTGTTACCGAGCAGATAGCAGAGAGCTGCATGTGGCTGAGCGCGGAGCAGCGATTGTGCGACGACATTGGGAGATGATGTTGTGGAGGTAGCAGGGGACCGATAGTGTTGCCAGCGTTCGCGACGCCAGGAGATAACGTGTTGGGCTGGTGGAGGGCATTTTTGAGCGACGATCACGACCGCCCCGACATAGGCTGCGAAGACATCGGAGAGGTGCCAGAGATGGTGGATGGTTGTTTCGGTGAGCAGACGTTTACGCGCCTGAGTCGCGTTCATGCGCGCGAGTACGGGATCGGGCAAGATAAGCCCGATCCAACCACCAGGGCGCACGATTTGCAGGGCAAGTTCCAGGAAGAAGAGGTAGCTATCCTGCTGCCCATGTTGCTGATCCGAGTGATAGTGGCTGAGGTCCGTATTTTTCGCCGCCAGATAGGGAGGGTTGGCAAGGAAGAGATCGATGGAGGTGGTATGCTGCCAGGGGAAAGCCAGGCCATCCGCCTGGTGGATATGCAAGCGGCGAAGCGGTGATCGAATGCCTGTGTGGTCCGCGCTGGTCGTACGCAGACCTGTTTCGGCCAGGTAGCAAGCGATGGGATCGGGATCGAAGCCCCAGAGATTGTGATGTAACTGGTCAAAGAGCTTTTTGTGCGAGGTGCCAGCGTGTTTGTTCGAGGCGATGAGACGCTGTGCCGCGGCGATGAGGAAATTGCCGCTACCACAAGCGGGGTCCAGCACGCGGATACGAGAAAGGTCGTGGTCGGGCGTATAGCCGCAGGCGTCAAGGATATGTTCGACCAGCAGAGGAGGGGTCGAGAAATGTCCACGCTTTCTGCGTTCTTGTACCGGTAAGCCCAATTCGTACCAGGGAAGAGAATCCTGCGTCATGAGCAAGCGTCGTGTACTTTCTGTTTCTGTAGATGTTCGAGTGCCTGTTGCGCGGCCAGTCGACCGGCCTCTTTGATGCTGGAGGCCTGACCTTTGCCGAGCAGAGCATCTTGCGCGAAGACGCCGACCAGGAAGATACGATCATTGTTGCGACCACTCTGTTCCAGCACGTGATAGTGGGGAAGGTGACCGGTACGTTGAAGAATAATTTTCTGCAAGCGGCCTTTGGGATTGGTATCGACCGCGTATTTGCTGACCTGCTCGATCATGGGAAAGACGGTACGCGCCACAAAGTGGCGTGCCGTCTCCGATCCCTGGTCTATCTGGATGGCGCCCACGACGGCTTCTAGCACATCGGCGCAGAGCGAGTCGCGCGACCGCTCGTTGAAGGTGCGCAAGTTGGCGACATCGACACAGATGAAAGGGAAGAGACCGAGCGTTTGTCCAACCTTTGCCAGCACGCGGCGGCTAACCACTTCTGATTTCAGGGCGGTCATCTCACCTTCGGAGGCATCGGGCAGTGAGCGATAGATATGTTCGACCACATGTGCGCTGATGATAGCGTCGCCCAGAAATTCCAGTGTGTCATAGGAATCATGAACCGCCGTTTCTGGGCAGCAGGAATGGTGTGTGATAGCACGACGCAGAATGGTGCGGTCATGAAAAGTCACCTGCAAAAGCTTTTCCAAGTCGGTGAGATTGTAAGCGAAAGATATATCATCCATATGTCTTCTATTATAACAGCAAATAAAGGAAGATTAAAGGCAACTCGGGAAGCCGCCTGTACCCTCCCTTTAAGACAATCCTTTAAAAAACGACACTTGCTAGCATCCATTCTGACATCAAATTGACATCAATCTTTCAAATGCGATTGATCTTTTACCTGAAAGACTTCCTTTAATTCTTCCACAGCACTGCGTTTCATGTCCATATCTGAATGCCCATATAATCCCAACGTTTTCACAATACTCTCGTGCCCAACAATGTCTCGCACCACTTCAGGGGTCTACCTTCATCTTGCTTAGGAGTGTAATCAAACCATGACGAAGAAGATAGATGTATTCTTTCTCTTCTCTCTGAAGAAAGAAATGGGTCATTTGCCCCATCTCCTTTTCTCGTACTGCTGCTACACTTAGAACAAGTAAAACGAGTGTTGTATCAACCGTCTTTCATCAGAAAAGAAGATACTCATGCTTCACACGCGCAAATGGTGGTTTGGTTTCATCGCCAGCGTGCTCCTCACGTTATGGCTCCTCACGCTGTGGATACTCTTCGTTGGATCTGAATCATATGCTTACATTCCCCTCTACTCGACCGCCTTCTACCCTATTTCGGAAGGCGAGGGGTATCTCCTTTTGTTTCTGACCGCAGCTCTCATCTTCCTCTGGACAATGGTGATGGTTCTCCTCGTGCTTTTCAAGCGAACGCGTGCAATCAGTTTTGGTATGTTCATTCCTATGTTGATCGTTCACGCTGTAGCATTTCATACCTTCATTCCAGATTGGACAGGCGTAGATCACACGCTGTTTCTCCTCTTTATTCCAAGCACGCTTGCGTTTCTCACTGTAGTGATCTTCGCCCTGACTAGCCACCGTCAGGGTGGCGAAAAACACAATGAGACCGGTCCAGGCGTCGCCCATCATGAGAGCAGTCGCTAAATTGGGAGAAGGATTCGACTAGGGGACTTGCGAGTAAAGAAACTTCTTTTCGCGGATGATATCCACCGGGGACACCTTGTGCTTGTTCTATCGCTCCTGTGCCTTGTCATAGATCAGTGTAAAGAGTTCCGGCACGCATGTATCACCATATCTAACACCAGTTCCTCCCAAGCGGCGTACGTCGTCGAGTAGCCTGCAAAGACGGCCACCGCCTGCTCAATATTTTTTTCTCGTCTTCGCTGGCGTACCAGTGGGCCAAGTCCCATTGCCGTAGTCGTCAAACGCATGCTGTAAGAGCTTCCATACGGGATGTGTTCCCCAACGGGCGCGCCCTGGTTCCACCATCCGTAACCATTCCCGTGTGCAGTAGGCCCAAATGTGTGTGATGTTGAGAATAGTTTCATCTTGATACGAGTGAAATTTGGCGCGTTCTTATTCTCTTTGATAAAAATGCAGACAACCGAGCCAAAGAATGAGCTTAAAGACGGAGTGAGCCGATTGTGGGTAGATGTGTCTGTTGTGCCAAGGTCGCGTTATAATAAGGAGTGGGGCTTTCTATGATATTTCGACATACATAGGGATAGGGGCATGTCCATTGATTTTGTGTTGGCGATAGTGATCGATGTGGGGTTGATGTGCTGGTTGGGAGCACAGTGCTGGCGTTCTTTCGTTTTGCCTATGGTTATGAACAGGGGTGAGGTGGGGGTGGTAAAAAAGGTAGAGCGAAGGTTTGAGCGTCTTTTTGCGTTGCCGATGCTGGTGATACTTTTCGTTGCTAACGGTGTGATCGTATTTGAGCAACACTTGCCCTTTCTGTGGGAATGGCGTCTGCTGATTCTTGTGTTGGCGATGGTGAACGCGGGTGTGCCGTATGTGTGGCGTCATCGTGGGCAGGTGGTTGATGAGATGCTTTCGCTCATCGACGCATTGTTGGCGGTAGCACTACTGACAATTGTTGTGTTGTCGAGTCCAATGGCGGTACGAGACGCGAGTTTGCCGCTCTACGGCGTGATCGACCAATGGTTGATTTTGTTCGCGTTGTGCCTGATGGTGGGTAGTTTGCTCTTCTTAATGATAGTTGTTTTACCGGTTTTGAGTGTTGATGGATCGAAGGAGCGAGTGTGGGTATTAGTAACGATACTTAGATGCTGCTCTCCACTGATTTTGAGCGGCAGTGCACTATTTGCACTCGCTTTGTGTGGGAAATTATTTTTGCAAGTAGCTGAGGTAGGATATTTCATTGAGACGGCGTACGGAAGAGCCACGATTGTTGCCATTCTGCTTCTTATAGCCTTTATTTTTGATTGGATATGGTGTAGGTATGGGGTGAAGTCGTCGAGACTGGTGGAAGTTGTGCATGATGGGGGGAACGGAAGTAGGGGAGAGCGGGAGGAAACGGAGGAGGGTGAGGCGGAGAAGCAGGCATTAGAGAGAGAGCGGAGATATGGGCAAGTAGTGGCAGGTGGAGTGAATGTAGGAGTGTTATGTGGGTTAGGGTTGCTGCTTTGTGTGGGAGCGATGGATATGTTCGCGGGATCGGTGGTCTCGCTACATCAGCCAGTTTTGCGACCGCCGAGTGCTGGGGCACCGTCGCAGCCATATCGCGCGACCGTGCGAACGACTGATGGTCAGCTTACCATCAAGGTGTTGGTAACGCCCAATCGTTTCGGCGTCAATACATTCGTGGTTACTGCTGCGCAGCAGGATGGAAGACTTGTAACGGGTGCTCAGGTGGCTATTTATACGACAATGACGGAGATGGATATGGGCACGGATGTTGTTGCTTTGAAAGCGGTAGGGGCAGGGCAGTATAGTGCGCAAGGTGATCTTTCCATGAGTGGGCGCTGGCGGTTGCGTATTGTGGTACGTAGCGGACAAAATGTGGCGCATGAAGTATCTATTGTCATAGATACGCCTTTTTAAACTTTACAAACCATTTTGATATAGTGGACGTTTTATGGATAAGAGGATAAGAAATACTGACGAGAGATGATTTGACTGAAAGGCATGAAAAGAGCATAATAGATGAAATTTGGCAATGAGCGAAGCTATGCTCTACTTTTAGAAATTGCTGAGGTTGGATATGAAGATAGATACATACTGTGAGTGGATATTAGATAAGCACAAGAGAGGGAGAAAACAGCGTTGGTTCGCAGTGTCGACCCTTTTTTGTGTGCTCATGGTTGTCGTCTCGGCGTGCACGAATGGAGGAACGGGGGGCAGCACGACGACGCAGCAGGTGCGAGTCAATGGTTTTGGGACGGCAGCTAATCATGTACATTCTTTGCTGGCATTTCCCAATCATGTATTGTTATTGGCGACACATTATGGTCTTTTTCGTTCAACGGATGATGGGGATAACTGGGTGTTGGCGGCGGCTGGTGCTAATCAAATCATGGCTGGTATGATGACTTTTTCGCTGGTAAGCAGTGCAGTGAATGAGCGGAGGTTGTATGTTTTGACGCAGCCATCGGTGAACAATCCGAGGGGAATACAGGGGCTGTATACCAGTGATGACCAGGGAAAGACATGGTCGTTGGCGATAAAGACCGCAACAATTGGGAACATGTATTTTGTGGCCGCTGGCAACGCCTCCGACAACGATGTTTTTGTATATATTTCCACATTGGGGAGCCAGGGATTGCGGATCAGCCATGATGACGGGAAACATTTTGCTTCGGCGGGAACGTTGCCGTTCGGCAATTTGCTGGGTATGCTGGCGGTGCCTGGTCAGCCGGGGCATGTGTTGATTTACGGAGACGACGGGGCCGCGAGCAGCAGCGACAACGGGATGCACTGGAAGATGGTCAAAGGGTTGAACAGTGCCATTTACAACGTCACGACGCCGGGTGCGCATGATCCTATTTATGCAGCCGGTGATGACGGTGTTTTTGTGTCGAAGGATGATGGTGAGTCCTTTTCGCTGGTATACTCGCAGATTGGGTATGGAGCGCTGGTTGCGTCTCCGCAAGCTCCGGCTGTGCTGTACGGCAAGACGGCGCAGCGGATTTATGAGAGTACCGATGGTGGCAAGAGCTGGAACGACTTGCCGACGATCAAGGGAAACATTCAGGCGCTTACACCTGATCCGAGCGATGCTGAACGTGTCTATTTAGCGCTTTCTTATCCGACCGCGGTTTACAGTTACGAGCAAGGGAGCGAGGCCTGGTCGTCTTTGACGCCGAGGGCTTAGAGGGAGGGGTCGAGGAATGACGAAACGATGGATGTGGGCACATTTTTGTCTTATAGTGTTTATGGTCGGTATTGTGTTACTGCCGGTAGTGTTGGTGTGGTGCGCGTTGCCTTCTAAAGTACGGGCAGATGGGGGTGCGCCGAACCTCGCGTATGTTTCAATTGGCGACGGTGGTGTCAGTGTAGTGGATGTGCAGCAGCAGCAGGTGGTGAAATCGATTCGTGTGCCGGGTGATGTGCATATGATCTCGCTCAGTCTAGATGGACGTTTTCTGTACGTGACACAGCCGGAGTCGAATAAAGTGTCGATCATCGCCGCGAAGACGGGGGGGACTGTGTGTAGTGCTACGGTCGCGGGGGAGCCGGAGTTTGTGGTGTTGGATTCCACCACGAACCTGATTTACGCGGCGGGTAGTGGAGCGGCGAGCGTCAGTATTATCGATGACACGGATTGCGCGGTAAAGTATCGAGTGCCGACGAGCGGTGAAGTGTATGGGTTAGCGATCGCGGCCACGGGCGTATCAGGTTCGGGTGATAACCAACTGTGGGTTTCGACCAAGCATGCGGTCGATGTGTTCGACGATCGTGATGGGAAGGCACTGGCGACAATCGCGATGGCAGAGGAGCCGCGTTATCTTGCCGCGCCCGCGGGGGCAACGGTATATGCCACCACGGAACAGGGGAGTGTGGTCTCGATTGACGTAGTGTCGCATGTAGTGACGACGTTGATCAGTGGAGGTCGTTATGGTCCGATGGACTACGACGCGACCACTGGCGAGGTGTATGTACCGGATCAGAAGAACAAGCAGATAGACGTATTGGCGCCCGTGGCCTCGGGTTTCAAAGCGCCGCCAGAGCCTGAGCGAGTGATGAAATTAACGGTTGCGCCAGTGTCGGTCGCGATCACGAACGATGGGCAGCTCGGTTTTGTCGCGTTGGCGAACGAGCGCATGAATATGTATGATATTCCAGGCAAGCAGTTGATTGCCACCATTGCGGTCAAGGGTGATCCGCGTTTCATTATCGCGGGTTTATACCCACCCGCATTTGGTACCACACCGGACCAGGCTTCGTTTCTGGACAAGTTGGTAACGACCGTAGGTTACGTCATTGTCGCGATTTTGCTAATTGTGCCGATCGTGCTCTTCTGGCGTTTCTCGCGTAAACGTAAGAGGGAAGAGTTGGTGAAAGAGGCACCTACGCGCGCTGAAAACGATAGTATTAAGGATAGCGCGGGTGTGAAGCAGGGGCATATGAAGCAGAAGGAGTAGTGCTGTATCGAACAGCATTTTCTTGTTGGTGATGAGAATCAACAGTGCACATGAATAATTGAAAATAGATATGAGTAGGTGGGCCGAAGCCGAGGTGGATAGCGATGCATTGGTACTGGCATGTGCGGTTGATCGGCCCCTACTGTTGTGTCAAGATTTATGGAAAACCCGCCGACAGCGGCATAAATGCCGGGTGAGCACGATAAATCGGCTCCTACTGAGGGTAGGATGAAGCTTGAAAGAGTACTATGGTTGTGTTTATTCTTTTGTGACTATGGCGATGATCTCGGGTTCTCTGGCGAGCATGCGTGGAGCGGCGATAAAGAGTGTGACCAGGTAGATGATGAACGCGTACGCGATGGAGAGAATGAGCGTGATGGACCAGAGCCATTCCAGGTGCAGGAACAGGGGGACGACCACCGCGGCTGCGACCGGAATGAGCAAGATGAACATGGCCGCCATAGCGGCGAGCGACAGGAGCGTGCGCAGGCAGCCCGCATTCGCCGAGCTATTGGCCTGTGTTTGGAAGCCGCGTCGTGCCAGGCGGACTTTTTGGGGCAGGAAGACGGACGTAATATTGCCGATGCCGGTAGTCGTAAGTACGCCACAGAGGCCGATCACGATCGCGGGTAGCAAGAAGGGCCAGCTATGGGTGAGAAAAGCGATAAGGGTCACGAAGACCGCGATCTCTACCAGTCCGATAATGAAGACAACGATATTTTTGCTCCAGAGGATATAGCGCGGTTCGACTGGAAAGAGGAAGAGGGTAGTCAGGCTCTGGCGTTCGAGTCCGAGTGTATTGTAGGAGAAGGTGAACAGAGAGAGTTGCAGCCAGAGTGGGGCGATGAAGATCAGCCAGGGGCCGGAAAGAAAGGTAGATGTGCTACCAGTGTTGTTGAAGAACGAGATGCCGAAGTAGAGGATGATAAAGAGCGAAGAGAGCAGTGATTGGATAAAGATGGCCTGAATCTGTGGGTCGCGCCTGATGTATTTCAGATCTTTTATGGTAAGGGTGCTGATCTGGGGAGGCAAACCGAGAAAATTGCGCGATGGCTGGGCGGCGGTGCCGGAGGGATATGCAGTGCCGGGTGTATTGCGATGGCGAACAGTTTTGGCGCTGCCACCGCTATCGGCTGCGGTCAGGCCGCGTTCGACGGTGAGTTGCCAGAGATAGAGGAAAAGCAGGCTGATAGCTGTGAGTACCAGGAGCCAGAGGATGCTCGCGCCCCAGTGTCCGACGGTGGCCTGTTGAATCGCACGAGCGGCCATACCTGGAGGAAACCATTGCAGGTATGGCGAGATGGTGGCGTGTGTGAGCGCGTTGAAGGAGCCGGGTGTGACGAGACCACGAATGGCGAACTGACAGAGGTAGCCGGAAGAAGAGAGCAGGATGATGAGCAGGACGCTGATATCGCGAAAGCGGCGGCTCTGTAGTACTTTTTGCAGCAGGGCCAGCACGAGCTGACTGATGGAGATCAGTTGCACGTAGAAGATGATCATAGCGACCAGAGCCAGGAGGGCCAGGGGAAGAGATGTGGCCCAGCCGACCACAACGGCGCAGAGCACCAGCAGCAGCGCGATCGTGGGGACATCGAGCAGGGTAGAGAAGAGCAGGCTGACCATGAGTTCGCCACGTGTGAGGGGGAAGAGAGAGAGTTTCGAGATGTCCAGTCCCTCATTGGTAGTGAATTCTAATAAGGGCAGGATGACCCAGAGCACGTAGACGCCGGTCAAAACAATGAATAAGAACTCTGTATTGGCGGGTGTTGGTAGGAAGCGATAGGCGAAGAACGTGCCCGCGCCAACCACGAGACCAATCAGCAAGGCGAAGAGCAATAAAACGATGGTAGCGATGATTGTGCCCGTGCTGCGGGTGAAATTGCGGGCCAAGATTTTCCAGCGCAGCCAGAAGAGCCAGCGTACTTTATTTTGATGAATGACCATGATGGGGGTCCTTCCTACTCAAGCCAACTCAAATTGTGGTTTTCGTTGCGTACACCGATGACATTGAGGAAGATATCTTCCAGGGATGCATCTTTATCGCTGCCACTGGCGCTGGCGCGTTCGCGCAGTTCCTGGAGACTACCCTCGGCGACTAAGGTGCCCTGGTTGATGATGCCAACACGTGTACACAGTCGTTCTACGACCTCCATGATGTGGGAGGAGAAAAAGATAGTTGTGCCACCGTGCGTCAGGTCGCGGAGGATATCGCGAATGACGCGCGAGCTAACGGGATCGATACCTTCGAAAGGTTCATCCAGGAAGAGGATCTGAGGTCGGTGAATGATGGCGGCGGCCAGGGCGACTTTTTTACGCATACCGACGGAGTAGTCGACGATCAGTTTATCGGCGTCATTCGCGAGGTCGAGCACCTGGAGCAGTTCTTCTGCACGACGTTGGATATCGTTTTCAGCGACGCCATACATGCGACCGGAGAAGGCGATAAATTCGCGGCCAGAGAGGCGTTCGTAGAGATTGAGATATTCGGGTAAGACGCCCATTTGTTCGCGGGCGCGCAAAGGTTCACGCCAGACATCGATGCCGCTGACCCAGACGTTGCCGCTACTGGGACGGAGCAGGCCCACCATTAATTTGATGGAAGTAGATTTGCCCGCGCCATTAGGTCCGAGGAAGCCGAAGAATTCGCCTTTACGGACGGAGAGATTGAGGTGATTGACGGCCACCTTCTGGTCGAAGGTGCGCACGAGGTCACGGGTAACGATGGCGAAATTTTCGGCGAGTGGGGGTTGTGGTTCGGCATCGGTTGGTCGAGTGTAGGTTGACTGGGGCATTTGTGTTTGTGAAGGTGGAGACATTGGTGTATTTGGTTCGGGAAATGTACTCATAACGTTCCTGATCCCTCTATCTTTCGTTGCTCTATAGTTTTCGCATATGTACTCTAATTGTATCTCGACGTAGCAGGCGTATACAACTAGATAAGAGGACGGAAAAAGGTTTCGTTTCTCAAAACGAAAGAGGGGAAACATTGGTGGCGAAGGCGAGGGAAAACGCGTGGTTTGCCCTCGCGGAGCAAGGGGATTAGTTCATCCACTCGCCGGGGATGCTGTTGCGGACATGGACATTGCCCTCGCGTTCTTTCATCGTTTTGCCGTCCTCCACAATTCTTTTGGGGAGTTCGGAGACGCTGACGCGATGCCAGTAGGCGGCTGGAAACAGGCCGATGCCGATCGCCAGGGCCGCGCCGATCTCTGCCTCATTGATGGGTAGTGCGGGGGGAAGGGTGACCGGCAGGTGGGTGATGACGCCCACGAGGGCCAGGATAGAGAAGACAAAGATAACGAATTCCACTGTGCACGCTGCATAGTAAGAGAAGAGTTCTTCGCGCCTATTCTTACGAAAGAAGATGGAAAGGCCGATATTGAGCAGGCAGAGGAACGCAGAGATGGTAAGCGTAACAGGCACAATCGAGCGTGATTTGACGATTGGTAAGCCTGTAGCGGCCAGTGTTGCAACGACGTGTAGTGTAAACAAGCGCTCTTTCCCCCTAAACTATTACTGGTTGGTCAACAAAAGATTGGTAAACGCGGTTTCGTTTCCCTGGTGACTTACGCCCATGCCGACATTGCCATCTGTGAGCAGTGTGCTGTGTGCCTGACCGAGACGTGTGCCATTGACATAGAAGGTGAATGTGTTTTTATTGATCACAATTTTGACGGTATTGCTTTTTTTTGCACCATGAAACTCTTTGCCGGTATTTTTTTGCCAGATAGAGTTGGACCAGGGATTGGCGGCATTTTTGCTATCGTAGCTGAGGAACTGGTACTTTGTCTGGGCTTTATTGTTGATGATCTTGAACATATAGAAGGTAACATGTCCATTATTGTTATTGTAGCGAAGGATAGGGCCATAGTAGTTGAAATCGACGGTGTTATCGCCAGAGATTTGTTGCATGGTCAAGCTATAGGCGAAGTTCGTGGGTAGTACTTCGTTCGCCATATAGGCATAGGCCAGAAAGGTACCATCCTGGCGAATATGGTAAGCGCCATTTTTGAAGAAATAGCTACGACCGTGGTCATTCATGACGACCGGCCAGCTATGGATGTTGGTCGAGAGCGGATCTTCCAAAATAATGTTGTTTACAGCGGCTGTGGCCTGAGCGTTCGCCACAGCGGTAGCGGTAGCATTATGAAGTTGTATTTGTTTGCCGGTGTTCGCGTTCAGGGCCGCCTGATGTTGCGCACTTTGTCGCAGCAGGAAAAATCCGCCAGAGCCGACGATGAGTACGAGAGCGAGCAGCGCCAGCAGAATGATTTTGCTGTACTTTTTCGTGGTGGTGTTCTGGTACGAGTTGCCCTGTCCATCGAGCGGTGGAAGTGCGTTTGTTCTTGGCTGCACCGGTAGAATGCCGGTCATATACTGGCCTGGTTGGCCTGCGACCGGTACTTTGACCACTTTGACGGGTTGATTCAAGCGGAGCATGCCGGTATCGCCGCTATATTCGCCTGGTGGGTACATCAGGGTGCCGGTTGAGCCGGGCGCGGGCAACATGCCAGTGGTATTCGTCAGTTGACGCGTGGTACTGCCGGTGGGCTGGGCCAGCAGAGAGAATTGAGATTGATTGAATGATTGGGTTGATTCCTCTGCTTGCGAAGGGCCGAGCTGCCTGGTGCGACTGCCGATATTGAGCGAGGCGCGTTTGGGTAGGGGTGGTGGTGGGCTGTCCTGAGGGAGCTGATTTATGTCAGAGGGAGGGGTAACGCCAGAAATATGAAAAGGATCATGTGCTGGAAAATCTGGTGTCGTAGGGGGAGTGGGTAGCGCGAGATCGTCGACCGCTGGTGAAGGTACAGCTGGAATTTTCTCCGATTGCCAACCGTGCAAGCTCGTTTTACGATTTTGTCGCAGATGAGAAGGCAAGAGAAGGTCATTGGTCGGTCTCTTTGCGGGTACTGGTTGATCTTGAACAGAATGGTCTTGATGAGCAGGTCTCGACTGATTATACATATCTTTCACTGATAATCTATTTCTTTCCTTGATGTTAGTCGGTGAGTAGTGTTGCGCTGAAGGCGCCGTTGGGGCAGTTTGTTTGTCCGTATGGATAGGTGCAGATACATTCACATGCCCAGCAGTATCAATAAATGAATCGACATTTGCCTGATATCTTGCTACATTGCCAGTACTTTTTTCTTTTTGGGAGGGAGTGGTGGTGATAGCGGTGGCATCCGTCGAGTGACTGGAGGCTATAGGCATTTTGTTTTCAATTGCCTCCGATGCACCAGTGGTGGCGATAGCGGCGACTGAGGACGTATCGGTGCGCCAGAGTGGATCGAGCAGGCTTCTTGTTCTTGGTCGGTTGTTGGATGAATGGTCCTCATGGGTGGTGAGGGTGGGATAGGTTGTGTTTACTTGCACGCCTGCTTTTTCTAATTGGGAGCGAAATTCGCGGGCCATAGCGCGTGCGTAGGTATAGCGGGCAACTGGTTTTGTAGCGATCGCGTGTAAGATCACCGCTGCAGCGGCCTCCGGCAGATCCGGGCGCAGCAGGCAAGGTGAAGTTGGTGGTGTAATAGACTTGTTTTTGTATGGGAGGGTGCCAGTCACCATCTGGTAGAGTATGACGCCGAGAGAATATGTATCGGTGCGCGTATCGATGGGACCGCCAGCTAGTTGTTCAGGCGCCATATAGTCGTGGGTGCTCGTAGGAATATCGGCAGCGGAGGTTTTTTTTTGCCCGTCAGACACAATTTTCACCAGGCCAAAGTCGGTGAGGAGGATGCGTTTTTCGGGTGTGAGCATAATGTTGGCGGGTTTGATGTCGCGATGGATGACGCCGTGCTCATGGGCGAAGTCGATGGCCGCTGCTATCTGTTCCAGGTAAAACACCACGCGTGTGAGCGGTAATTTGCCCTGTGCACGGAGTTCGTCCTGGAGAGTGCCGCCACTGATATAGGGCATGACCAGATAGGCCAGGCCATCGATTTCGCCGTACTCGTGCACGGGCATGATATTGGGATGTTGAAGGAGTGCTGCGGCATCCGTCTCGTGGCGGAAGCGTTCAAGAAAGGCTGTATGTCTGGAGGATTGGATGGGCGCGATCGGTAAAAGGACCTTGACCGCAACCTGGCGATTCGGACGGGACTGACGAGCGAGGTAGACCGCGCCTATAGACCCACATCCAATGACCTTTTGGAGTGTGCAAGAGCCTAAAACTTTTCCACAGAGTGTTTCCGCGTTCATGTAATCTATCCCCTTTATACCTACGACATTGCAGCTATTGTTGTAGTGCGTACTCTTGATGAATCAGTTACGTGTGAGCAGTAGATCGCGATAAGCGACTTCAGTGCCGTTATTGTTGACAATCATACCGACGGTGCCGTTAGTGAAGGCGTTATCCTGAAACACCCTGCTGAGTGTTTTGCCATTGACGGTGATGGTAAATTGATTGCCACGCATCGAAATCTTGATCGTGTTGGTGGCTCTGGCACCTTTACCCGTGTGGAATTCTTTGCCCGCGGACAGCGTGCCATTTTTAATGAGCGTCCATGGATTACTTTTGTTGTTGCCGTCGTAGCGCCAGAACTGATATTGAGGTTTTTTGTCGTTGACGACCTCGAAGGTATAGAATGTTGAAACTGTTTTCTGTGCGGTGGTTTTCTGGCTATAACGAAAGATCATGCCGAACGCGTTCAATGAGTTGGTGTCATCCCCATTGACCTCTTGCATGGTCAGGGTATAGGAAAGCGTACCGGTAAACGATTGTTCTGGCAGCACGATGCCATTGGGAGTATTGCCATGATCGGTAATGTGATAGGCATTATCTTTAAAGGCATAGCTGTTGGCGGGCGTTGTGCGCCAGTTATGGATATTGGCATTGAGTGGATCGTAAAGGATGATATTCGCGCTGGCAGTCGCCGTTGCCTGTGCCTGACTGGTGAGTGTATTATTTTGGGAACTCGAACTGTTTGTGCCCGGCGAAGTGGGCAGCGTATTTTGCGCGAGTGGATGGGCATGAAAGAGCAGGGTACCGATAACCGCGACAAGCAGAATACCGATGACGGCCAGGAAAAAAACCTTGCGTGGTGAGAAGCGGGAATGCTGAAAAGGAGTTTCTTCGAGTGATTTGGTGAATGGAAGCAGGCCAGTTACATACTGACCTGGCTGTCCGGCCACGGGTACTTTCACTATCTTAACGGGATCATTCAATTTGACTGTTGTGCCTGGCTGATGTAGTTCAGGGAGTACGCGTGTTTGACCTGGTCTGGGCACGGATTGTATGTGTGACATGGGTTGTATTTGCAGAGAAGTTGTTGAATTTCGTGGTACAGCCACAGGTTGTGGAAGCGCATGCTCGTGTTGCCAGGAAGAGGGAACAGTTTGCATACCGACCGCGACCGGAAAAGGTTTCCAGTGGGAAGACGGTGTATCGTTCTGCGTCTCAGGATTGGCTTGACTGCCAAGGAGAGAAAATGGAGGCTGTTTTGTACGCAGGTCCTCTTGATGGTTGGTGGTGGGCAGAGCGGGACCCAAGCGATTTTGCTGGGTTGAGAGGTTCATGCCCGCGCGGCTCAGCAGGCCCCCTTTCCGCGGAGCGATGTCCGGTGTGGGAGGGGGAGGAGTGGGAGCAGGAGGTGTATAGGTAATGATGGAGGAGCGTTTAATGCCGGGCAATGATTTTTTGTCGTTAGAGGTGCTGGGAGCGGGATTTTTCTTTACTCTTGGCAATGAATTGGTCTGGCGCATGGGATCGAACTGGCCTTTCACGATCGCGATACGTGATGCAGTTGCCCCGCTCATCAGGCCGGTCCATAGTGAGGTAGTGTCGATAGCGATGCCAGAGCTTCGCAAGGCCGCGCGATAATCCTCGATCATGTCGGCGGCATGGGGATAGCGATCCGCGGGTCGTTTCGCCAGGGAGCGCAAGATCACCTGTTCGACCGCGATAGGCAGATCCGGGCGCAGCATTTGTGGTGAAGGAGGTGGGACCTGTAGATGTTGTGCCGCGATCTGCATGGGTGTTTCGCCGCGAAAGGGTGTGGTGCCGGTAAGCAGGTGAAAGAGGATCACGCCGAGCGAGTAGAGGTCGGCGGTAGGATCGACATCGTCGCCGATGACCTGCTCGGGCGCCATGTAATCGGGCGTGCCAATGGGTGCTCCGGCGCCGGTGAGGCGTTTCTGAGAGCTTTGTGCCAGGGAAACGATCTTGACCAGGCCGAAATCGGTGAGCAGGAGGCGTCCCTCGGGTGTGATCATGATATTGGCGGGTTTGATATCGCGATGGATGACGCCGTGATTGTGCGCGAAGTCGAGCGCGGCCCCGATTTGTTCTATATAGTTCAGTGTTTTTTGCAGAGAGAAGCGGCCCTCGCGTTCGAGTTCGTCGCGCAGGGTGCCACCGGCGATATAGGGCATGACCAGATAAGCGATGCCATCCTGTTCACCATATTCATGCACGGGGATAATGTTGGGATGCTCCAACGAGGCGGCGGCGTCCGTTTCGCGGCGGAAACGTTCCAGAAATGCGGCCAGTTGATGAGCGTTGAGGGGAGTCATAGGGAGCAGGACTTTGACCGCCACCTGGCGGCGAGGGCGCGATTGTTGAGCAAGAAACACGGCACCCATACCACCTTGACCGACGAGTGTTTGCAATGTACATGTGCCTAATACTGTGCCAATCAATGCTTCTGCGTTCATCAAAGTTACATCCCTTTTAAAAAGCTACCTTGCTCACCCATTGAATCGCACCTTGCATAGCCGAGTATCATCAGGATATGTGACAGATTTTACAGATGATGACTGTTTGCGTCTTTTTGGTTGAATGCCTGTCTTCCCTCCATCCCCTGTCCCATTGCTACTTCTGTACTTTGATCCTGATACGGTTATGTATAGTGTTCACGTACATAGTAGTCAACTTCTACGCATCTGACAATGAATTGAGCGTGTGGGCATGACCAAAGTAATGTTTATGATCGTTTTAATCTATCTTTGTCTCACTTTCGTCAAAATGCGCAAGGGGAAGAAATTGGAGGGAAACAGTTTTTTGGTAGAAAAAAGGACGTATAGGGGAGAGAAAACGGTACAGAGGAGATGGAGTATCATCCTGCTGTCAGATATCGGTGGCGAGGGTTTGAGGTGCTTGCAGATCGTGGGCATCGCGGTCTTCCTCGGCGTCGAGAGGAACGATTTCGTCGTTGACCAGCGCGACCATTGAGGGGACGGTGCGGCTCTGGACGATAATACCGTGCATGAGGGATGCCGCGGCCTGCGACAGGATAGGAGAGAGGTGAGTCAGGCGTTCCTGTTGCAGGCGAAGTTGCTCTTGCTGTTTTTGCTGACGGGAGGATGTCTGATTGGATTGGCGAGCATGAGTGGAAGAGGAGTCGACGTCAACATCTTCGATCATCACGGGTGAGATTTGTTCCCAGCTATCCGGTGTGTTCAGTACCTGCGCAACGGCGGACTGGAGTTGTTGTACGAGGTCGATGGTCTGGTTCAGGATCATCAAGATGTCGCCCTCGGCCAGTTCGATGCGTTGCAGGAGGCCAGTCAAGGACATATTGCGCGACCAGGAGAGGGCGAGGCCATGGAACTCTTGCACGATGCCGGGTGTGAAGCCCACATTAGCGCGTTCCTCGATGCCATGCACATGTTGAATGATATGCCATAGTTCGCGTCGTAGCGTGTTGAGATTATTGGGCAAAACATGTTTGTTGTTCAGGCGGCGGTCGTTATCGTAGGTAAACCAGCTACATACTTCCGCGATCTCTCCCACCGAAAGTTTGTCGAAGAAGCCATGGACGATCATCTCGACCAGCACGATACCGGCGGGGTGGAAGATGTTGCGTAGCAGGCGGCCTTTCAGGGTCAGGTGATCGTCCTGGCCGATATAGCCAAGCGCGCGCAAGGCAAAGATGGTACCATCGAGTTCGGCGGCGCCAGCGCGGCTCAACGGAAAGTCGCCGATGCGCTCGCGTCGTTTTTCCAGGGCGTGTTCCGCCTCTTTCGAGGCGGCGCCTTTCTTCTTTTTCCCTGATTTAGTGGCTTTTTGGAAGCGTTTTTCCAGGCGCTGGAGTTCGTTGATCTCCCAGAGCACGTAGCGTTGAAATTCGCGCAAGCTGGAGGCGCAGATGTGACGCAGGTGTTGCAGGTCGGCAGGTCGCCACAGGTTTAGTACAGAGTTGTAGCGAATGACGAACGAGCTGGTGATGGGCAGCAGTTCGCCAGTGATACGCTGGAAGGATGACTCGAAGGGTTCCCAGGGCGAATAGGGGATAATGGCGGACCCGCGTGTGTCCATGCCGCGGCGACCGGCGCGCCCTGTCAACTGGCGATACTCGTTGGGTGTCAGCAGGCGCATCTCCTGACCATCGAATTTGCTCAAGCTACCCACTACGACTGAGCGTGCGGGCATATTGACACCGAGCGCCAGCGTATCGGTCGCGAAGACGGCGCGCAGGTGTCCGCGAGCGAAGAGCGTCTCGACCAGAACCTTGAGGCCGGGGAGCAGGCCAGCGTGATGGAAGGCCAGTCCGCGCGGGAGCAGGCTGAGTAGAGAGTACACCTGTCGCAGGTTGCGGTCCTCTTTAGGAAGATTTTGCAGCCAGACCTCGATTTCCGCGCGAATGGAGGCTTCTTCCTCGGGAGTGGTGAAGTTGTGCAGGGCCGCGCTGAGCGCGGTCTCCTCGACCACGCGCCTGCCGGGCAAGAAATAGAGGCAGGGCAGCTTGTCCGCGTCACGCAGCGCGGTGAGGACTTCGCCTGCATCCGCCTGTCGGTGTTGTTTGGGGCGTGTGCGTTGTGTGGTGGCCGAATTGTCGGAGGTAGCGTCGGCATTTGAGACACCGTCGCGTTCTGGATGCCAGCTGATGGTGTCTTCATCATCGTCGTCTTCGTCACCAAAATGGTAGACGCGACCGCGGCCCTGGGCGCGTGCCAGCTTGGCCTCGCCACCGACATCCGGAAAGTGTTCGACGCGGTTGCCGTCGGCATCCTGTACGAGGTACAGTTTGCCATCAAGAAAATAGTAGTGTTCCAGGGGCACTGCGCGCTGTTCATGAATGATCAGGGAGATAGGGCGATGGACGCGACTGATCCAATTCGCCAGGTCTTCGGCGTTGCTCACGGTAGCGGACAGGCCAACGAGTTGAACGTGTTGTGGGGAGCAGATGATGGCCTCTTCCCAGACGGGGCCGCGACCAACATCGCTGAGGTAGTGAAGCTCGTCGAAGACCACGAAGCCGACATCCGCGAGCGAAGAGGGTTGGTTATCGTTGTTATCGCCGCCATCTTCGAGCAGCATGTTGCGATAGACCTCTGTGGTCATGATCACGATGGAGGCATGGCTGCGTTCGACGATATCGCCGGTGACGAGTCCCACGGCGTCGGAGCCGTAGAGTTCGCGCAGGTCACGATATTTTTGGTTGGAGAGCGCCTTGAGGGGTGTGGTGTAGATGACGCGTTGTCCACGTTTTTGCGCTTGCCAGATGGCGTATTCGGCGACCAGTGTTTTGCCGGTGCCGGTGGGTGCTACAACCAGAACAGACTGTTCGCGAGCCAGGTATGCCATGGCATCAAGTTGGAAGGCATCGATCGGGAATGAATAGCGGGCCGCGAACGTTTGAATATCCGCGAGCGGGTCTTGCTCGGTTGGCACGTGTTGTTCCATCTCTTTTTTTTAACTAAATGTAAAAGCGTATTCATGTGTCAAAGTTGTCGGGGGTGGAGGGTCGATGCGTCAGAGTGAGCAGAGTACCCGATGGTAAACCGACTCCTACAGTGAATGATCGAACGTGTCTATTGAAAGTGTATTATGCTGGCTTATTGTAGCATTTACGGTCGTGGTTCACAAGTACTTTTGGGCGCGTGTGCTCTTGCGCATTGGGGAGGTTTTCGCTATACTGGTGCAAGAGAAGACACCAAACTCCAACGTTGATGAAGAGGAGTAGCCTGTTGAGGATAGCAGCGAGCCGATAGATGGTGAAAGGTCGGTGATCGGAGACGGGTGAAGGGCGCTTCGGAGTTGGACCAAGCGAGAATGAGTGGCTTTACTCTTGTAGAGGGTAAAGAAGCAGGGTGGAACCGCGCATGTGGTTATAAAGGCCGTGATGCCCCAGGCAGACGGCGACACATTCGTCCCTGGCAGTAAAACGCCTGGGGCATTTTTGTGAGAGGAAACCACTCATGACACAAACAGAAGAAAACATTGTCGCGCAAAACGACACTCCTCTTGTACCGATCGATAAGATCGTCTCTCTTTCCAAACGCCGTGGCTTTGTGTACCCCAACTCTGAAATTTACGGAGGGGTGGCGGGCATCTATGATTTTGGGCCGCTGGGCGTCGAATTTCGCAACAACATCAAACGGTACTGGTGGTGGTCGATGGTGCAGAAGCACGACAACATCGTCGGTATCGAAGGAGCCACTATCACGCATCCGCGTGTGTGGGAGGCCAGCGGGCACGTTGAGAATTTCGTGGATCGGCTGGTGGATTGTAAGAAGTGCAAGCGGCGTTTCCGTATCGATCACCTGCCCCTGGAGAATTTGGAGCAGCACAAGTGTCCGGTGTGCGGGGGCGAGCTGACCACGGAGCCGCGCGTTTTTAACCTGTTGATGGAGACGTATCTCGGTGTGGTCGAGGGCGATCGCATGAAGACCTACTTGCGTGGAGAGGCCTGTCAGAACATCTACCTGGATTATGACAACGTGGTGAAATCTTCGCGTGTGCAGGTGCCATTTGGGATTTGCCAGATTGGGCGCGCGTATCGTAACGAAGTCACGCCGGGAAATTTTCTCTTCCGGCAGCGAGAGTTCGAGCAGTGGGATTTGCAATTTTTCGTGCACCCGGACGAGATGGACAAGTGGTTCGAGCATTGGAAAAAGTTTCGTTTTGAGTGGTATAAGGGTTTGCTCAACCACAAAGATCGTTTGCATTTCCGTGATCACGCGCCAGACGAACTGGCGCATTACGCGAAAAAGGCGGTAGATATCGAGTATCAGACGGTGCTAGGGTGGCAGGAGTGGGAAGGTATCCACTGGCGGCAAGATTGGGATCTGCGCCGTCACAGCGAGTTCAGTGGGCAGGATTTGAGCTATACCGATCCGAACACGAAAGAGCGTTATATTCCCTGGATTGTCGAGACTTCGGGTGGAGTCGATCGTACGTTCTTGAATCTGCTACTGGATGCGTATGAAGAGGAGCCCGATGCGAATGGGAAAGAGCCACGCACCGTATTGCGTTTGCATCCGTGGTTGGCGCCGGTGAAGGTCGCGGTATTGCCGTTGCAGAAGAACAAAGAGGAGTTGACCTCGACGGCCAGGTCGATTCATCACAATCTACAGCGCTACATGGTTTCACAGTACGACGATGTAGCGGCGATCGGTCGCCGCTATCGTCGCCAGGACGAGATTGGGACGCCGTTCTGCGTTACCGTTGATTTTCAAACGGTCGAGGACAAGACCGTTACCGTGCGTGAGCGTGATCACATGACGCAGGTACGGGTGCCGATCGATGAGTTGACGATGTACCTGTTGGAGCGTGTAACCTGGAAATAGAGATGCTGGCGCCGATTAAACGGATCTAGCAGCAGAACTGGCAAGTTGTGTATTCGTGTGCTATAGCGAGTACCAGGCTTGCCAGTTTGTGCGTTCGATACACTATTGAGAAGGTTAGAAGCCGTACTTTCGCGTTATAATGGGTAGGAAGCATGGACTTTGCACAATATTTACTCGTTAAATGAATAGAGATGATGAGGTTAGGAGAAGTAGTGAAATCTTTGCAAAGTGAATATGTCTAAAATGTTTCCACAAGGATAGAAAATAAATGACGCGAATTCTTACTTATAACATTCTGGCGGGCGGATATAACAGGCGAGACCAGGGGCTGCGGCGCACGCAAGAGATAGCGCATATGGTGCGCTCCGCACACCCTGACATTGTTGGTATGCCTGAGGCGATTCATCCATGGGTACGCAGCAAGCCTGCGGTGATTGAAGAGCTTGCGGAGCAGCTGGGGATGCAGTTGATACTGGGGAACGATCCGAAGAACCAGCGCGACTACCAAGTGGCGTTAATGACGCGTCTGCCGGTCGTTTACAGCAAAGTTCACATGCGGCCTGGCGTGCTTGCGCGTCCATTGTTGGAGGTATGTGTGCGGGAGGAGAATGGGCAGGAGCTGGTTGTGTTCGTGACGCATCTTTCGGCGGCGTTCAATCGTGGTCGCGCGGGTGGAAGTATTCGCATGCGCGAGGTGCAAGAGATTTTGCAGATTATGAGCGTGGTGGAAACGGAGGGCAAGCCACACGTCCTGATGGGAGATTTCAATTCGCTGGCACCGGGCGATGCATTCAAAGCGCACCTGCTTTTGCGGTATGTCTTGCGGCTGGATACTGCGGGCGTCAAGATCAGTGGGACGGATGGTCATCCTAGGCTAGCGAACGTGGTGCCGCCCGCGTTGCTCTTTTTTGTGCCATTGTTGATCGCGATCGCGCGCAATCCGATGTTGAGCGGAATCTTCAACGCGATCGCGAGTGAATATGCGCCGCGAGGGTGTATTCGTGCGATCAAGGAGACATACGTTGATTGTTTTCGGCGGTTGCACCCGCAAGAAGCGGGCTTCAGCTGTCCTGCCGGTATGCCCGCCGGACGAATCGATTATATCTTCGCTAATGCATCATTTGCTGAGCGGCTGGTGGAATGTCAGGTGTTGACAGAAGGTGAAGGGACACAGGGCTATGAGGCCAGCGACCACCTGCCTGTTTTGGCCCAATTTCGAACGGAACGTTGATCATTGCAAGCTAGTGGACGGAAGTCGAAGCAGACGAAGTAAGTATGGAAATAAGCGCAACGCTTAGATAGCTTTCAGTGGAAGCGCGGCCAAGTCCTGGGCCTCCGTATAGGCTTGAAGCGCCCCGGCTGACCCGGCGGTCGGCTGGGGACTATTATTTGGTGAGATGGTGTAGCCAGTGTAGGCCCAGTCGGCAGCGGATTTCAACTGGATGGCTGCGTTCAGGACGGAGGCGGATTTGAGCGAGGGTGCCTTGAGGATCTGAATGTCGTAGGTGCGCATCTGTGTTATCCAGGTGCGTAGATCGGTGATTGCGTATTCCACGTTTTGGATGTGTTGTGTGAGTTGTGTATTGTTTCCGGCGTGCTGTTGGAGCGCGGCAACCTGATTGCTCAATAGATCGACGTAGCCTGTTTGTCCGGGTGATGAGAGTAAGCCGCGCGTGACTTGCAGTTGGCTGGGGCGATTGGCGGGTCGGTCGCCGCTTCTGGTGGCGTACGCGGTGCCGTCGATCAATTCGATAACGCGCGTGGCCTGACGTTCTACGAATGCATTATTGGGGGTACTTTGTAGTGTTTGTTGGATGCTAAAGGTTTTATCATTGATCGACTCAATAGTTTCGAGTGTATCAGTGAGCGCCGTTTCGTTTTTTGCCAGGCCTGGCGAGGAGACCAGGATGTTTTGGATGTAAGGTAGGATGGTGGTGTTAATGGTTGCCTGGTACACTTTTTGTGATGAAGGTGTAGTGGGCGTGGTGCCAGTATTTTCAGTGGTGATGAAGATGCCGTGTGTTGTAGTGAGCAGATTTGTATGCTGGTTGGTGCCCTGATAGAGGAGTGTGCCCTTGTTGTTTTGTATTTGAATGAAGCCGAGTGGGGTGAATTGATTAGTGTTTTGCTGGAGCCAGGCGAAATATGTTTTGCCCTTCGGAGCAGGTTTTATGCCTTGCAGTTCTATGTCTAGCTGGTCGTTATGCCCGAGGGCGTTATCTTGAAAAAAGGCGTAGCCGCCACTGGGTTTGGTGTAGGGGATGGGCTGATCAGGATTTTTATGCTGCCCTTTGAAGAAAAAGCCGACGCCAAGACCGATAACCAGGAAGAGCAAGATGATGAGGACGATGCAACCGATAGGTATGATGATGCTGGAAAGTATGCGATTTCTGGGCTGGAAAAGACTTGACGTTTGCGATAGAAATGGTAAGGGAGCGGACTGTGGCATCTCATTCTGGTGGATGGGAGCGGATTGAAGTGGGGGAAGAGGTGTGGAGGCAGGGGTTGGGGGAGATGGTTGCCATGTCTGGGCAGAGAAAGCGGTCGCGGCGGTAGATGGTATGCCGATGGGATTTCCCATGCTGGGAGAAGTGATGGAGGGTGGTGTCGAAGGTGCTGGGATTGGATTTTGCTGGCTGACCCCATTCAATGCTGTGATTGCTGGCATCTGGCCGGTATGAGCGGATAAAGTGGTAGAAGGTGGTGGAGCGGGTGGAGCGGGTGGGGTGCTGCTCGCTGCTATAGTGGGGTTGGGTTGTGGTGGGCGAACGGCAGGCTGTACGGCGGATAGTTTTCCGGAGAGAGTAGGGAAGCCTGTTTGTGAGATGCGGGGGCGCAAGCCTTGCAGGGGGCGGGTGTAGGCGGGCGGATTAGTTATGGGTGGTTGTGGGACGCCCAGGATGGAGGGTAGGTTGCCGGAAAGTGGCGCAGAGACCTCTCTTTTTGGTTCTTCGGTTGCTTGCAGCATGGATTGCATGTCGCAGGCGTTGGTGATAGCACGCGCGAATTGGGTGGCGGTCGCGTAGCGTGTGATGGTATCTTTTGCCAGGGCGCGCAGGATAACGCTCGAAAGCGCCTGTGGAATATTCGTATTGATCAGGCTGGGGGGAGTGGGGAGGCTTTTGATATGCTGCATCATGATCGCGACGGAGCTTTCGTCGCGAAAAGGCACGACGCCGGTACACAGTTCGTAGAGAATCACGCCGAGCGAGTAGATATCGCTGCCGGTATTGGCGGGATGGCCCTGGGCCTGTTCGGGCGACATGTAGGTGGGGGAGTGAGAGGCATGGTTATCACCGACGATTTGCGCGATGCCGAGGTCCGCGAGCAGTGGTTCGCCCAGACTGGAGTTTGTACGCGGAGATTGCAGCAGGAAAATATTGCCTGGTGTAATGTTGCCGTGCACCATACCATGTTCGTGGGCGTAGTCGACCGCGGCCCCAAGGGCGGTGAAGAGGTAGATGATTTCTGAAACGGAAGGAAACATGCCCATATGGGAGGTCATTTGCAAATAGTCTATCAACCGAATACCTTCAATGTAATCCATCGCGAGGTACGCGGCTATTTCTTGCGAGTCATGCATGCGTGCTATTCTCGCCTCGTGGACGGCGACGAGATGCGGGTGATGAAGCGCAACGAGTTCGCTTCCAACCGTGTTGAAGCGACTCATGAAATGCTGGTCGGCCTGGAGATCGTTGTGCAAGATCTTGATAGCGACGTTTCGGTGTTGAGACAGGTCGTACGCGGTCCATACCGTGCCCACCTCTCCCTCTCCAATGAGTTGTCGCAGCTCGTATTTCCCCAGGCGGCGCGGCGTTGTGCTCATGCCTCCTCCAGAGTAAGCAAATAATGGCAGATGTGAAAAAGTCCCTTATTTACGATAGCAGAGTCAAGGGTAAGGCTCAACGTTGTAGGACTAGTGTCCTACGGCAGTAGAAAAGGTACAATGAAGTTGGAATAGAAAAGGGAACGATGACAGTTTACTGGTTGGTATGCTGGCAGTCGTCAATTGTCAATAGATCGAGTGAAGTCGCGATTTCATATTGCTCTACTGCTATGATATGAGATTGCGAAGATATTCGCAAGGAGAGGGTATTCGTGCGCTTCAGTTTACAGGACATCCCAAAATCGATCCAGCGGAGCAATGGTGAATTGAGCATGAAGCTCACCTTTTTGCATGTGGACGACATGCAGGAAGAGATAGAGCGGTTAATCGACTACTATGAGCAGGCACGTGGTACGGCGCAACGAACGTTCTCGGTTGATGAAGCGCGTAGCAACATCAGAGATTACCGGCTCGCGAATTGTTTGATGGCGACGCTCAGTCACTGGTATAGCTGGCAGACGCGAACGTGGTCGCAGGTGGTGGAGGAGTATGGGGGGAACGAGGCTCTTGCCGCGCTGTCCTCACCGGTGCAGCTGCGGCTCGTATTATACGCATACGTGAATGAGTACTACCATGGATTTTTGAGTGGTGAGCAACGACAGCAGGTGCTGACCGTGTTCGCTGGAGAGTATGGGGTCAGCGCGGCACAACTCGATTACCTGCTGGTGGTCGATAGCGAAGCCGAGGCGGTACTCACGTGTGCGAGTGAGCGGGTGCCTGGCTCTGCAGAGGTTGTGGCCTATTACAATCAATGGGCATTTGAAGCGGCTTTATTCAATGCTTCGGAAGTATGTTTTACGATAGACTATCGCGCGTTCAGTGCCGTGGAGGTGCCTGATAGAGAATCCGCGCAGAGTCGTAGGAATCAGGTGGCGGCGGTAGGTGTGGGAGCGGTGATCAAGCGACTATGCTACCTTGCGCGTGTACTGGGGGTGTATTACGATCTTGAGTATATCGACGCGAGCGCAGGGACGGAGCAGGCATTGCTCAAACTGACGCTGTATGGACCACAAGATGTGACTGGTTTGCCACAACAGTATGGTTTGCGGCTGGCACGTTTATGTCGTGTGTTGTTAGGCTATGGAGTTTCAGTGGGAGATGGGCGGGGGCAGGTACGGAAGCGCAAGAACGTCGCGCTTTCACGAGGGATCAGAGTGGCGGAAGCGCGTGTGCACCTGTTGCAGCGCAGCTATCGCTTTACGATGGATGATCGTTTGTTACAGTTGTTGCCCTCGCTGCAAGAGCAGGGGGGAGAGCGGCATAGCCAGGAGAGCACGACCGTTTTTGATAGCGGTGTCGAGCAGCTTTTTGCCGAGGCATTCGCCGCCTTGAGCAGGAGCAATGGGACGGATGGCTGGTTGTTGGAGCGAGAGCCAGAGCCATTGTTGTTGACGCACAGCATTTTTATTGCGGATTTCGCGCTCACACGCGGTCAGAAACGTCTTTATGCGGAGATATTGGGATTCTGGACGCCCGCGTATCGTGAACGCAAGATACAGAAATTATTGCAGTTGCAGGGGCGCGAAGATCTGCTATTGGCGATACCGGTCGAGGCGAAGGATGCCTTTGCCGCCATCGCGACCCTTTTCCCTATTGTGTATTACCATGGGCAACTTTCGGCGACCGAGATATTGCAGGTGTTGCGTGAGCGCTTCGATGATTTTAGCGAACGACTGCGGCAGATCGATGTGGTGGGGGTGTGTGCACGTGTAGAGCGGGACGGTTTGCTGGAGGAAGAGCAGTGCTACGCGCTATTGCATTGTTATCGGCGCTCGGAATTGCAGGAGGCGGCCAGGCGCGTGTGTGAGACGGCAAGCGACATTGTGTATCTGCCGGGGGTAGGTTTGTATCGGCAGAGCTGGTTCATGGATTTTCAAACGCAGTTTTTGGCCTGGTTCAAAGGAGTGTCTGGCGCAGCATTAAGTACTGTCATGCGCGAGGTCAGAGAGCGCTGGTCGGTGTTGCACTCGTGCGCAGATAGCACGTTGGAGATACTGATAAATATGGGTGCTGAGACGCGTGTGCAGCATCAATCGTTGTTTGAGAGCACGGTGGAGTATGTTGGTGCGAGTGGGCAGGGAAACGATGAGGAGCAGGTGATGGATGAAAAGCCCGTCGAAGCGTCCGAAAAAGGGGTTGAGGAGTCGCGAACGGGCATGCATAAAGGGCGAGCGGGGATAAAGAAGCGATCGAAAGCAGCGACCGTGCAAGTGGATGTGGTGCAAAAAGATCTCTGGGGGTAGTGTTTTCCTTATTCTTTAATGTATGCCCAGATACAGATGTTTCGCTGATTAGGAAATTTGTTCCAAAACTGTTGACAGGCCAGCGGATCTCATGTACTATGAGTCTCAGTTAGAACAAAAGTTCTTGATCCTATTGGAAGGCGATAATGAGAGTTTTCCCTGATATATGTTCTAACGAAGATGGCACATATCTTGCTCGTGAAGGGTCGGAGGAAGAGTGATTTCCGGTAGCGCCAGGGGTAACGAGAAAGATATACCCAGGGTTATGATGGCGAAGGTATCAACAAGCTGGCAATGTTTTTGGAGTGAGAGGAAGGTGTAAGTTGGAACAGACTTCGATGCTACGGACCAGGCGTATGACTGGAAAGCGTGGGATGACGCAAGGGCAGGTAAGTACTCCGGATATCTTCGATGAGGAATACGATGATATATGGCCTTCGCGTCCAACGAGCAGTGTACGTCGCTATCGTAGCGATGTAGCTGAAGAGATCGGGCATGCGCCAGTTGATGATCTGGCCTGGTCGCGAGGTGAGCAGCGAGTAATGCGTGCATCGCGCAAAAACGTGGTGCCTCCTCGTCGAACGGCGACCTCGGCTCCTGATACTAGCTCGCGTCATGTCGCGATTGTGACCGAAGACATGACCGAGGATCGGTGGAGCGAAGAGGATGAAGAGAGTGAGCAGCGGGATGGACACAGGATGCAACCGCCCCGTATGCACTGGTTAACCTATGTAGGATTAGCGGTTGTTATGATGACAGTAGGATGGGCAGTTTTGAGTGCAGCCTATCACTGGTGGCAGGTGACGCAGGATGATTTGTTGTATGGACGTCCGCGCACATATCAGGTGGATCAAGTAGTGGGGCATAATGATGCGGCGTCTGATCCCAGCCATTTTATTGCGATTAACTTGAATCGTCATGTTGAAGTTATCGAAATGCCGGGTGGTGATGGTACGAAGGCCAAGATGTATATGGGGCCGGTTTTGACGGGACCGGGACAGGATCTCGCGCCAGTGACTTTAAGTTTCAAGGATGTGAATGGGGATGGGAAGGTAGATATGATTGTCAACGTGCAGGGAAGTCATTTTGTGTTTATTAACGATGGCGGCCAGTTCCGGCCTGCGCGTCCTGGTGAGCGCATTCAATGGTGAAGAGAAGAGCGGACCGCCATGAACTGGCTATGTGTTACACACTGAAGATGGGGAGTGGTACTGGAGGTACTGGAGGACAAAGCGATGGCACCAGGGAAGATGCAATTTAAATGCGCCTGGTGCCATCGTTTTAGCGATATGATAGTTACTCGATGGTTGCGTTGACCAGATCTCTTTCACTGGTTGTTGCGAGTTCGATAGCTGGTGAGATCGCATCGATGTTTGCTAGATTAGCGAGCGGCACGTGCGCTGCTTGAGCGGGTGACTCCTCGATGATCATCATTTCAGCGACATCTATCCTGGTATCGGGCGTGGGCCGGAATGCCAGCCAGAGGAACGTAGCGGTCCAGGCGAGCAGGCAGGTTAAAAGTATCCACAGTAAGAGTTGTGATGGTGCAAGCATTGCATACATAGAGAAACACGTCCTTTTAGACTCATATGGTGAGCAAAAATTTTGCCGTAAATTTCGTTTTTGGTCCAACGAAAAATAGTAGAATAGGTGAATGTTGTTTTCCCTGTTCGTATGTAAGGTGGAAGGGGTAATGTTCTTGTACGAAGCCGCGTCCTACCACCGAGGAAACAGACATTCAATAAAATGACGAAATATCTTTAAAAAAAGTTTCAGTATGTGTCGATTCGTCTATATGCTATTTTTAGCACATTTTGCCAAACTTGCATCTTTTTTAGTACTCAAGTCCATGTGCTTTACACCTTGAGCAGTGTTTCGTCCGTAGTATAAAGTAGAGTGATGGTATGATGGGCAGGAGAGCATCAGCATTGGCGTATCACTGTGTAGACGATAGTGCGATCTTTTATTTACACCTCATTTTTCTATCAACGTGCATTGAGAGTTCATGCAGGGTTTATTGTCCTATGTGATTGTGGGGGTGACCAACTTTGGTTAAAGTATTTATAGCGCTTTTCAGTGGATATGTATGTGATTGCTAGTGAAGACAGCGTTGAGAAGTAATATACATTTTCATGCTCTATTAATGAAGGATAAAAAACATGGATCGTATTAATTGGCAGCGCACGCGTGACATTCTGATCAGCGTTATTTGTATTGGTATTATTATCTGGGCGGCCTGGATGTTCCTGGGTCAATTTGTGGATGCGATCGTTTTGTTGCTGCTTTCGCTGGCGATTGCGTTCCTGGTCACGCCGCTGGTCAACTTCCTGCACCGCTATAAATTGCCGCGAGTGCTGGCGACGTTGATCGTTTTCCTGCTGGTGTTGGCGGCGATCGGAGGTATAGGGTACGAGTTAGTGATTTCGTTGGTGCAACAAATTTATGCGTTCAAGGATCAGATCGTCAATTTCGCGAATTCGCTGAGCAATTTACCGCAGCAGGTGCAACCGATCATTGCGGCGCTGAACAAAGAGAATGTGCCGGTGAATGAAATCATTGCGCAGTTGCAGGCGCAGGCGAACAATTTCGCGCAATCCATTTTGAACAATATTATCGATTTGCTGACCAACTCGGTGAGTGTTTTCACGAATATCTTTGTGATTGTGGTGCTTAGTTTCTACTTTACGTTGGATGGGAAGCGGGTGCGAGATAGTCTGGTAAATATCGCGCCGAAGGCATGGTTGCCCAATGTGTTACTGTTCGAGGACGCGCTGAATCGTGTGGTGGGCAATTATATTCGAGGGCAGTTGACGTTGGCGGTGATTGTGGGGGCATGCACATTTCTTATCTGTGCTGCATGTGGTTTAAGTAATTTCGCGCTCATCTGCGGTGTGCTGGCATTTCTCTTTGAGACGATTCCTATGGTGGGACCTGCGCTGGCGTCGATCATGCCGATCCTGCTCTCGTTATTGATCGGTGGAGGGGGAATGTGGCAGCGCACGATCATTGTTATCGCTCTGTTCGTTGTTTTGCAGGTGTTGGAGAGCAACGTGCTGGGGCCGCGTATCGTCGGGCACGCGGTTGGGTTGCATCCGATCGCGGCTATTCTTGCGTTGCTTGTGTTTGCTCATCTTTTCGGGGTGTTTGGTGCCCTGCTGGCGACGCCTGTGGTCGCGGCAGCATGGGTGGTCATTTCCAGCATTTACCGTTCGGCGAGGGGTGAGACCGCGGACCAGATTCTGGCGCACAAACGCGCGCCATGGACGATTCATAGACCGAACATAGCGCGTCCGCATTTGAACCGGAAGGAGCCAGTGTTTGAAGAGAGAGCAAGCGCACGAACACGGCCACTTATTGACGTAAAGGGTGCTCTAAGCATGCCAAAAGAGGGTAGGCAGGGGCAGGCGGATACATTGATTTACACGCCAGATGTTCCGCCAGATGAAAAACCGTAAGGCGATGAGGAGACGCCTTACGCTGTCCCAAACGTACTGCGAAGTTCTTCCTCGCCATCGTGATTGACGAGGGCGTAGATCTCGTCGTTGGCTTGAATTTCGACATCGCCAGAAGGAAAGATTGGTTCGTTGCCGCGCATAATCAAGGCGAGGTTTGAGCGGCGTGGTAGATTGATCTGTTGCAGGCGTTTACCCACGACTGGCGAGAGTGGAGGAACCGTCATTTCGAGGATTTCCAGGCCCGCGCGTTTGAGTGTCATGAGGAGGATGAAGCGACGACCAGGGAGCTCTGATTCCACGAGCGAGAGGATGCTTTTTGTTGGGCTGACGGTGACATCGATGCCCAATTTTTGGAAAAGCACATCGTGTTTAGGATTGTTCAGGCGGGCGATGGTGCGTCCCACGTGAAAGCGTTGTTTGGCGAGCTGGCAGATGACGAGATTGTCTTCATCTTCGCCGGTGACGGCGATGACGGCATCAGCGCGTTTAGCGCCTGCGTCCTCCATCGTACTGGCCTCGCAGGCGTCGCCCCTGAAAACGGACTGCCCAAGTTCCGCGCTCAGGCTCTGGAAGCGTTCTTTCTCTTTTTCCAGTAGCAGGACTTCATGGCCTTGATTGAGTAAATTGCGTGTCAGGTAGTAGCCAACGTCGCCACCACCTCCGATGATAATATACATTTAAGGCTCTCCTACTCCCCTTCTGAGTAAACAAGATTGCGGGTGAGGTGTATGGAATGCTGTGCCAGGGTATGCACAAGTCGAGTGTTCAAAAAATGAGTAGCGTACTGAATGGAAAGAACTGTGCTAGCCATTGTTATCGCTACTGGTTAATTTTGTGCCCAGCAGGGCCTCTTCGACCATGCCAGCGATGATCGTGGTAGGGCAGATCGTTTCGAGCCCGAGTTCGTTAAAGGTACGTTGCCGCAAAGGATCATAGACGCGGCAGACGACGCGTTTCACATGAAAGATTTCTTTGGCAATTTCACTCGCCATAATATTGCGGTTATCACCATTGGTGACCGCGGCGAATGCGTCGGCGTGTTCCAGGCCAGCGCGGCGCAGCGTTTCTTCGTCGACGCCATTGCCGAGAACTTTATCGCCACGAAATTTGGTACCCAGGCGTTGGAACGCGTCGCTGCTACTATCGATAACAGAGACGGTATGTCCGGCATGTTCCATTTGCATTGCTAATGTAGCTCCGACGCGGCTACAGCCAAGGATTACAATTCTCATGAATTGCCTCCAATCGGTTCAGAGATGGTTTTTGGATAGCTACCAGGGTAAACTTGTTTTCCAGGAAGAAGAGCCTGGAGATGTTTCTGGTCCAAAGATATGGCAAATCTAATAGGCCACAAGGACACGATACGCTCGTGTCAGGAAACAGGTTTGTTTCAAGCCAGATCCAGGTAAGCTAAGACAATTATAGCATGTTACGGAGCATCTCCTGCTGACTCAACGATGCGTCGTGTGGTTGATGATTATATACGTAGGTCATGTAGTTAAAAACATGATTGTTGCGAGTAATCATCGTTTCTGGCGGTATGACAAGGTTCAGCGAGATGAGATATGATAAAGACATGCGAAGATGAGAGGAAAGTGTTGTTATTTTCATGTTTACACGTGCATCAACGATAGTTGTGAAGGATACAGCTGGCTACCAGTTGCGTGCGGTGACCGTTGCCGAGCGCGCGTTATGGGATAGATTCGTGAACGAGCATGCGGCGGGACATCTGTTACAAAGTTGGGGATGGGGAGAACTCAAGGCGGAAGCCCTTTGGAGGCCGCTGCGGTTAGCATTATGGCAGGATGAGAAGATTGTTGCGGGTGCGCAAGTTTTACAGAAGACGTTGCCGTTTATGCCCTTGAAGCTGGGCCATCTCGCTTATATTCCTAAAGGGCCTGTGATTGATTGGTCGCACGAAGAGTTGTGTGGCCTCTTTTTCGCGCAACTCAATGCTTATTTGCGGCGTGAGGGCGCGTTGGCGGTGCGTATAGAGCCTGGTGTCGAGGAGGGCGGAGAGGGCGAGCAGGTGTTGCGTCAGATGCAGATGCTAGGGGCGCACGCGGTAGCGGCTGTGCAGCCTCTGCGTACCATTCTGCTGGATCTTGCGCCGGATGAGGCTACTTTACTGGCACAGATGAAGGAGAAGTGGCGTTATAATGTGCGGTTGGGCACGCGCAAAGGGGTGACGGTACGGTGTGCGCAGTCGCTGGATGATGTGCGCGCCTGGTATGAATTGTACCGTACCACGAGTGAACGGGATCACTTTGGGATTCATCCGCTTGCATATTATGTGCGGGCATGGGATTTATTCGCGTCGAGTGATACATTGAAGCTGTTTCTGGCCGAAGGCGAGGGTCGTTTGCTGGCGGGCATTTTTGTGAGCGTGTTCGCGCGACAAGCGATTTATTTGTATGGAGCATCGAGCAATGAGCAGCGACAGTTGATGCCGAACTATGTATTGCAGTGGGAGGCTATGCGCTGGGCCAGGACGCGGGGAGCGCAAATGTATGATTTATGGGGGATACCCGAGACGGAGGGTGAGGATGAAGCGATGGCGGGTGTTTATCGTTTCAAACGTGGTTGGGGTGGGAGGGTGGCGCGTTTTGTGGGATGTTACGAGTACGCGTACCGTCGTTGGTTGATGCGGGTTGCCAGTCGTTTTATAAGATGAGGTTAGCGTTTTTGTTGGTTTACCTCGCTTTTTTTGTAAACTTTTCAGGGTTATAAGAATATATGGAACTTCCTTTCACATTGGAAACTGATTTGGAGAAGAGGATCGCGGCTGATCCTGCATGGCAGAAGGGGGTGGTGTGGGGAAAGCCGAGAAGAGGGCATCTGGAGGGGCAGGTGATGTATCACATCGCCGACGTGTTGAGAAATATCGATGGGCAGTGTGCCGAGGAGCAAGCGCGGTGTCAGTTGCGTTTGATCGCGCTGGTGCACGATACTTTCAAGTATCAGGTGGATGAGACGAGGCCCAAGGTAGGGACGAATCATCACGCGTACCTGGCGCGTGTATTCGCGGCCCATTATATCGATGATGCTTTGCTGCTCACGATTATCGAGCATCATGACGATGCGTACCACTGCTGGCAGCTTGGGCGGTACAAGGGGCACTGGCAAAGGGCGGAGAAATATGTCAACCAACTGTTGGATTCATTGGGGGAAGCCGCTGTGCTGTACGCACGTTTTTTTTATGCCGATAGCGATACCAGTTCGAAAGATCCCGCGCCGAGAGAGTGGTTCGAGCAAGTTTTGCAGCGGCGTGGTATGCGGATCAGTTGATGTTCCGATGGTATGATCAAAAAGTAACCTCAAATTGATGACGTTTGCCCCTCTTCTCGCTGTAGTATTTTGTTTGCCATCCGATAGGGATAGAAGATAGTGTTTGTTTATGTTGCATAGAAAACACGTTCTGATCCCTAAAAAGAGCGTTTTTCTGCTTGCGTAGCAGGAAAAGGAATGGTGATGAAACGAATACTGCGTGTTGTATTGATCATAGTATGTGCCGCGACGCTGGTTGCGGTTGGGGTGATCGCGTGGACAGTTTCTCCGATTTTTTTGGGCAACTCGCACAAGTCTAGTGCCTACTTCTATTGTGTATTGAAGGAATCAAATGGATTTATGCTTGCACGAGCGCTGCGAGGGGCCGATGGGCAGCCACTGGCAGCGCCACAAGTTGTCATACTGATTGAAAAAGGTTTTGGACTCTCCGAGTCAGATAGTATTGCCTCGTTGCAACTGTCGCCTGATGGGCGTTACCTGGAGATAGATGGTATTCGCGACCAGGGCGAGCAGGTATGGATGTACGATACCCAGAATGCAAACATCAAGTTGGTGCCGAGTGGTGTCACAGGCAACTTCTTGCGCTGGTTGCCGGGCGGGCATGCATTTCTGTATCGACCAATGTTTCCGATGGGTCCACAGGCGGTGCAGGGCAGTAATAGTTGGAACCCTGGTATGTGGAATGTGGATGCCGCCACGGGAACGTATCAGAATATTGCGCTCGGTGTGCCATCCGCTGATCTGGTGGATGCCGCGCCCTCGCCGGATGGTACGCATATCATCTATTCGACCAGTACCGGCCTGGGACAGGGCAGTGAAACCTTTATGATGGACAGTCAGGGGGGAAATCGCGTCCATTTGTTCAATTCAACGGGAACGCAAGCGATCGCGGGTGGGTTTAGCTGGTCGCCGAATGGTGCACAGATTGCTTATGAGCGACTTGCTGACGGAGCCGTGCCGTACGCGCCGGCTGGATTGTGGGTTATAAACGCGCTGAGTATGCAGCAGCAGCATGTGACTGATGTGGATGGCGGTCATGGCTATATGCCGAGCTGGTCGCCGGACAGCGAAAAGCTGGCTTTTGTCGTGCGAACGAACGAGAACAATGCGCTGGCTGATACGCAGGCGCAGGCATTGCAGTCAGCCATTGTCGGTTTTGATCTCCAGAGCCATCAATTGCGCACGATGGCATCGATTACGCAGACGGGACAGAGTTTGAACGTTGATCCGTCCTGGTCGAGTGATGGAAGTCATGTCATTTTCACCGCGCTCAATCCCACCAATCGTGTGTTTGGTGGTACATCGCGTTATTGGTCCGCGCAATTCGCGCCTACGAACGGTCACACACAGGTGCAGCCCATCTCGCAGAATGTGGTTCACGTGATCGCCTGGAATTAGTGTTGTTCGCTTTGTCGTGTATTGTGAAGGGTGCTTGTTCGAGCAGCCAGGAAGGGGAGCGTTTGATGAAAGTGAGCGATAAAATCCGGCATGATGCGCTATGGATAACGACTGTAGTGTGTGTGGGTGTGCTCTGTAGTGTGTTTCCATTTTTTCTGGTGATGAATCTATTGCAGCCGGAACGTGCGTTGGCCGCGCCGGGGCAGGCTGTACACAGTGGGCAGATGAGTTCCGTGGCCCCATTCATGCACCGTCCCTATTATGGGAGTCGCACGATTTTGCAACGGACGATTTCGTATTTCGACCACGATGATCCCTGGTACGATGACGACGGAACGTTTGTGCGCTACGATGGGGCGACGTGGCGAAATTATAGTGCCACCGTTTACGATTGCTCGGCGGGTGTGAGTTGTTACGATGGACACAACGGGTATGATCTGAATCTGTGGTTCGAGCCGGTGCTGAGTGTGGCGGCTGGCCGTGTGATTCGCGCGAACTGGTACGACGCATTCGACCATAGTTCTTCGTTCGGGTTGTGGGTTGCCATTGATCATGGGAACGGCATGGTGTCGGCATATGGGCATTTGAGTTCTATCCAGGTAGCGGTTGGAGATACGGTTGGGAGTCAGTGGCAGATCGGCACGAGTGGGACAACAGGTGCTTCGACTGGTCCGCATCTGCACCTTTCCGTCTATTATCTGCCCAACTGGCAGCCGACTGATCCATTTGGATGGAGTGGAGGGTCTCGTGATCCGAACGTGGTGCAGGACAGCTATCTGTGGGTGAATAATCCCGCGACCAGTTCTATAATTCCTGACTTGAGCGCTAATGGTAATGCGGTCTATGCTGGCGCGACGCTTGTCGATGATAGTGTGGTGGCCTGGCATGGCACGGGTGCGTGGCATCGCGATACGTATCAAACGGATATTCGCGGAAATTTGCACTGGGCCTGGACGGTGAGCGGTGCGGCCACGGCGGCTGCGACCTGGCGTCCGGGCTTGTCGAGGAGTGGGTATTACGAGGTAGGAGTGTACATTCCTGAGGTCGATGCGACGAGTGGATGGATACCGTACACTATTACCAGCGCGAGTCCGTCGAACCATGCGGCGCTCGTTCGTCACACGGTGTATGTGGATGGCTTGCACATCGGTACATTCACCAATTCATATGGCAGAGTGGTGACGGGTCCGCAGTGGGTTGGGTTGGGCACATACTACTTCAACGCGGGTACAAGTGGCAATGTGGTGATCAGCAATGCGACGGGTGAGAGTGGATTGCAGGTCGCAGCCGATGGTATGGAGTTCGTGCCGGTGTAATGCTCGCGCGTTCATGTTTGATCATACTTCTCCATCATAGAGGACAAACCCTGTACCTATGATGGAGGGTGCGCCAACATATCAGGAAGTTTTGCAAAGGTTCTGTCGGTCCTTGGGGTCGAGACAAGGCTGACGGGACCTTTGCTTTTGTTGGCTAGCTTTATATGGATGTAGTGCAACAGAGCGAGCGTCTGAGCCGTAATAAAGATAGTTAACTCATGATTTTGTTTCTGTTGCTAAAAGCACATTGATACATCCAGTTATAAGAAGGATGTGTTGAGAGTACAGGATAAAAAAGAAATCCTTTTTCTTTTTGAAAGGGTAAGGAAAATTAATGGAACATCGAGGTTGTGCCGCGAATACTGTATTGTTTCTGGTGATTGTGTTTATTCCGGTTATCGGTCATATTATCGAGACCATTTTTATTATTGAGGATGATCATTCTGTGCTGGGCAAGGTGCTGTGGTTGTTGGTGATCTGGGCGATTCCTTTTGTGGGGCCATTCCTCTACCTCATTTTTGGGCAGCGAGCAGTGAGGCGCGCGCCAGTTATGTTCGCCCAACCTGTTTAATGATTAGATGAAGTGCTGAGATCTAGCGGCGAACGTGTTCTGCCAATGTTCGAGCAATCAAGGACCGTGATGAAGGTTTTGACCTTGTCGCGGTCCTTGTGTTGTGACTTACTGTTAATTGAAGAAGACGTATGGAGTACTCGTTTATAGCATGTGTAGTCGGTTTCGAGGAGGAAAAATGACTATGGCAGGAGGAATGAGAGAAGCGGTTATTGTGGAAGCCTTGCGTACACCGATCGGGAGACGCGGGGGAGCGTTGAAGGATTGGCATCCGGTAGATTTGCTGGCGCAGGTTTTATCGGCGGTGGCGGGACGCACGAATGTGCCATTGGAGCGCATTGACGATGTGATCGTCGGGTGTGTTGGTCAGGTAGCTGAGCAGAGTTTGAATATTGGGCGCAACGCGGTGCTGGCGGCTGGCTTTCCCGAGTCGGTGCCAGGAACGACGGTAGATCGGCAGTGTGGATCGAGTCAGCAGGCGATACATTTCGCGGCGCAAGGCGTGATGAGTGGGGCGTACGATATTGTGATCGCCGGAGGAATCGAGTCGATGACGCGTGTGCCGATGGGATCGAGTTCGCAGGGAGCGTCGCCTTTCGGCTCGTTGATGGAGGAGCGTTACGCGCATGAACTGGTGCCGCAGGGTATCAGCGCGGAACTTATTGCGCGCAAGTGGGGGTTGAGCCGACAGGATTTGGACGCATTGAGCCTGGAGAGTCATCGGCGCGCGGAGAGGGCGACGGTTGAAAAGCGTTTCGAGTCGCAGATCGTGCCGATTCCGGTGACGCAGGAGGACGGAACGATGCGTCTGTTCGATCGGGATGAGGGTATTCGACCTGATACCAGTATGGAGAAGTTGGCGAATTTGAAACCGGCCTTTCGTAGCGATGGTGTGATTACGGCGGGAAACTCGTCACAGATCAGCGATGGCGCATCCGCTGTTTTGATTATGGAGCGAGGGGTCGCGGAGAGCCTGGGATTGAAGCCACGGGCGCGTTTTGTCTCGTTCGCGCTGGCGGCCAATGATCCCATTTTGATGCTGACCGCGCCGATTCCGGCCACGCAGAAGGCGTTAGACAAAGCAGGTTTGAGTATCGAGCAGATAGATCTGGTTGAGATCAACGAAGCTTTTGCCAGTGTTGTATTGGCGTGGCAGCACGAGACTGGTGCCGACATGCAGAAGGTGAATGTCAATGGTGGCGCGATCGCGATCGGCCATCCGTTGGGGGCGTCCGGTGCGCGTCTGGCGACGGTGCTTTTGCACGAGTTGGAGCGCAGCGGTGGCCGTTATGGTTTGCAGACGATGTGCGAGGGCGGCGGTATGGCGAATGCCATGATTATCGAGCGGCTGGATTAAGCGTGTTGAGTGGATGCCGTGGAAATGATACGCTTCCACGGCATCGCTAATAGAAGGAACGTGCTATGTGTAGTTTGCACATGAAAAGGTGACCGTTGTATCCTTGACATTCCTTCTTTCCACTGTGTATACTTTTAAACAATACAAGATTGACATGCTCGCAAGCCGAGCGTGGTGAACATTGAAGAACAGAATAACGCAGTAATTACTGCTCTCATCCAGAGAGGTGGAGGGAAACGGCCCTGTGAAGCCCGGCAACCCGTTTGCAATGTAGCAGACAGGGTGCCAATTCCGGTGAAATAGCATGTGTATTTCACAAGATGAGGGGAATGCGCGACGTAGCAACCCCTTACGAAAAAGGGGTTTTTTGTTACCTTTTTCCCGACTCTCTGGACTGTTCAGTACTTTAACGATTGAGTGCATCAGAAGACATTGAAGAGGAAGAGTAAATATCGCGGGCAGCTACAGAGAGTTGATGATGATGAGAGATCAGCGCTGTTCCAGTATTGAAGATGGCCTCCGAGTCGCACGTTGAAAACTGCTACGACTGCTGTTCATGAAGATGGATGGTCTTGTGTAGGAGTGAGTAGACCTTGCCGTGGGCTTCGTTACAGCCGCAGTGTTGTCATTTGTTTTCACGCTCTTATACTTTTATTCGATAGGAGGACAACACTACTAAAGGTTGATGCCGTGAGGTATCAATAAATCAGGGTGGTACCGCGAAGACGTTTACCCCTCGCCCCTGTCGGGTGAGGGTTTTTTTTGTCTCTTTTTCCAGGAAGGAGCAGGCATGATTGGACAGTTAGAAGACAGACAACAAAGAAAGGAAGGGATGCTGGCGGCGAATAGCGTAAGGAGTTATGCGTTCGAGCGACTCGCATTGCAGCGTGGAGGGCAATTGAACGAGGTTACCGTCGCCTATGAGACGTGGGGAACGTTGAACGAGACGGGTGACAACGCGATTTTGATCACGCATGCATTGACGGGCAACTCGCACGCGCATGATGTCGACGCAGCGGACAATGCGAAAGCGGCATGGTGGAATCCGTTGATCGGGCCGGGACGCTATTTTGACACGTCGCGATACTTCGTGATTTGTTCAAACGTCATAGGTGGCTGCGCGGGCAGCACGGGACCCTCATCGATCGATGTGCGCACCGGTCGTCGCTACGGCATGCGTTTTCCAGTCGTTACCATTCGCGACATGGTGCGAGCGCAGCGCCAGTTGATCGAGCACCTGGGAGTTCGGAGACTGGCGATGGTCGCGGGCGGATCGATCGGAGGTCAGCAGGCCCTGGAGTGGGCGGTGCTCTATCCTGAACTGGTGGAAAAGGTGGCGGTCATCGCGGCCAGCGCGGCCATTTCAGCGCAAGCGATCTCTTTTAACGAGGTGGGGCGACAGGCGATCATGGCCGATGCGGCCTGGCAATGTGGGGATTACCTGCCCGGACAAGGTCCCAATATGGGCTTGTCGATCGCGCGCATGCTGGCAATGATTACCTATCAGAGCGAAGAGGCGATGGAGTTGCGTTTCTCGCGTAACCGAGTGCAGTGCGAGCAGGTGGTCTCGTCGCCTACGGCCTCGCCCGATATTGGAGGACGTTTCGATGTAGAAAACTACTTGTTTTATCAGGGAAATATGCTGGCAAAGCGTTTTGACGCGAACAGTTATCTCTACCTGAGTCGGGCGATGGATCTCTATGATGTGAGCGAAGGGTATACCTCGTTGGAAACAGCGTTAGGGCGTATACGGAGCAAAGCATTGTTTGTAGGGATTCGTTCAGATTTTCTCTTTCCGGCGGCGCATGTGCGCTGGTTGGCGAAGAAAGTGGGCGAACAGGGTGGTGATGTGCAGTATGTGGAGTTGGACTCGCCGCACGGCCATGATGCGTTCCTGAAGGAGTGGTCTCAAATGGCCGCGGCTCTGCATCAACTGTAGTGTTGTCCGTGTAGGGCAAACCACGCGTTTGCCCGCAAACCAAAGGCAAACGCGTGGTTTGCCCTACGCGGACGGGGAAGTATTGTAGTCGAATTGGCGTAGTAGTTGGGCATTAGTAACGTTATGGTGTTAGTAACAAGGAGTGATGTTCTCATGGCATTGAATAGTAATCGCAGTTATGGTTTTGAGACGTTGTCGTTACACGCGGGGCAGGAGACTGCTGATAGCGCGACAGGTGCGCGTGCCGTTCCCATTTACCAGACTGTGTCCTATGTTTTTGACAGTCCGGAGCATGCCGCCGATCTTTTCGCGTTGAAGCAGTTCGGAAATATCTATACGCGTATTATGAATCCGACGCAGGATGCTTTCGAGCGGCGTGTGGCGGCGCTTGAGGGTGGAGTTGGTGCGTTGGCGACGGCTTCGGGGCAGGCGGCTGAGACGCTGGCGATCTTGAATATCGCCGGAGCGGGCGATGAGATCGTGTCGTCGGCCAGTTTGTATGGTGGCACATACAATCTTTTCCACTACACGTTCCCGAAGATCGGGATCAACGTGCACTTTGTGGATGGTCGCAATCCGGAGAATTTCCGTGCCGCGATCAACGAGCACACGAAAGCGATCTACGCGGAGACGATCGGTAATCCGCGTCTGGATACGTTGGACATTCAGGCGGTGGCGGATGTCGCGCACGAGTATGGTTTGCCGTTGATCATCGATAACACGGTGCCGACGCCGTATCTGGTACAACCGTTGAAGCACGGAGCGGACATTGTGGTGCATTCCGCCACGAAGTTTATCGGTGGGCATGGTACCTCGATCGGTGGTGTGATCGTGGATGGTGGTAAGTTCGATTGGGCGGCCAGTGGTCGTTTCCCTGGGCTGGTCGAGCCTGATCCTTCGTATCATGGAGTGCGTTACGTCGAGGCAGTCGGGCCGCTGGCATATATTATCAAGGCGCGTGTGCAGCTGTTGCGCGACCTGGGTCCGGCCACGACGCCTTTCAATTCCTGGCTGTTCTTGCAAGGTTTGGAGACGCTGCCCCTGCGTATGGAGCGGCACAGCCAGAACGCGTTACGCATCGCGGAATTTCTGCAAACGCATGCAGCGGTAAGCTGGGTCAACTATCCAGGGTTGGAGAACAATCCGGAGCGCGCGCTGGCGCAGAAGTACTTCAGCCATGGTTATGGAGCGATTGTGGGTTTTGGCATCAAAGGCGGGTTGGAAGCTGGCAAGCAGTTGATTCGACATATCGAGCTGTTCTCGCACCTGGCGAATATTGGGGATGCGAAGTCGCTGATCATTCATCCAGCGAGCACCACGCACTCGCAGTTGACGCCGGAGGAGCAGGTCGAGACCGGTGTGACGCCCGATTTCATTCGCCTGTCGGTTGGCCTGGAGACGGTCGAAGATTTGATCGAGGACCTGGACCAGGCGTTGAAGGCGGCGGTCGCGGATGTGAGCGAGCCCGTCAATTCATAGGGTCAATGCTTTGCTGTCGAGATGCTCAGATGCCAGGCGCGGATGCGGTAAAATCGGATCTGTGCCTGGTGTGATGGGTGCTTTGTGAAAGAGTAGTGGCGGCTACCACTGTTTTTCCGGTGTAGAATTCATCGCGGGGCAAACGCGTGGTTTGCCCTACGCGATGAAGGGTAGAGCGTGGTTTGCCCTACGCGATATGCTGGAAGATAGTGGTAGTAGTTCTAGACGAAATTGGTGGTGGACTGTAATGGAAGAATCGCACTGTAGTGTCAGCGTCTTAAAATTCGGTGGAACCTCTGTGGGCAGTGGTGAGCGTATTCGACGCGTTGCCAGGATTGTCGCGGATGCGCGCGAAGATCATGAGCATGCTTTTCCGGTCGTCGTTGTTTCGGCTATGTCTGGAGTGACCGATCAACTATTGCGTATTGCGCGCTATGCCTGTGAAAACGAAGCGGTATTAGTGGAGCAAGAGCTAGTAGCATTACGTCACAAGCATAGCGAGGCGGCGAATGTGATAGTAGCGGAGGGCGCAGCGCGGCAGCGGTTAATGCAGGATATCGAGGCGTCGCTGGTTTTACTGCGGGAAGATGTGCGTATTTTAGGCACAGCAGCGATAAGCGGTGAGAACGTGCATCTGCGTACCGCGGCAGTCGCGGCATGGGGTGAGCGTCTCTCGGTATTGCTGGTGGCGGCGGCCATCCGCGAGTGCCATGTCGAGGCGGAGGCGGTACGCACTGAAGTCATTATTACCAAACATCCACCACATGATCTCACGCAACCATTCGGGGTTGTCGTGGGCGCAGATCCGTTGCAGGAGGAGACGCGGACGAACGCGCACGCGTTGATCGATCCGCTGGTGCAGAGGCGGGTCGTGCCGGTGGCGGCGGGTTTTATGGGCAGAACGATCACCGGTTTTGTCACCACGCTCGGGCGTAACGGTTCGGATTACTCTGCGACCGTGATCGGGGCGGCACTGGATTGTGTCGATGTTTCTATTTACACGGACGTGGATGGTGTCTTGTCGGCTGATCCACGGCTGGTCGCCAATACGCGTCTACTGCCACAGTTGACATACGCGGAGGCGGCGCGTCTCTCCTGGTTCGGCGCGAAAGTGTTGCATCCGCGCACACTTATTCCTATCGCGCCACGCAATATTCCTGTACGTGTGCGCAATTCGTTTCGTCCGCATGTACGTGGCACGATCATTGGGCCAGTGGGAAAGCAGCCCAGTGGAGCGGGCGCGATCACTATTCGTCGCAAGTTAGCCTTAATCACTGTGGAGAGCACAGATCTTTTTGGTGCACCGGAAAACGCGGGCCAGGTGTTCGTATTGGCGGCGCGTGTGGGCGCGGCACCGGTGGCGATCTGTTCTTCCTCGGGCCATCATCTCTCGTTCGTGGTTGATGAGCAAGCGGCTGACTCGGTGGTGTCGTCTTTGCACCAGCACATGGACAAAGCGTTGTGGATGGTGAATTGTAGACGGGATCTGGCGGCGTGCGCGTGCATCGGCTCCGGTTTTACGGTTGATCCTATGAGTAGCGCACGAGCGATTGGTGCGTTGGCGAGCGAGCGTATTCCGGTGATTTCGCAGGGGGCATCCGAGCAAGGTATTATGTTGATTGTGGAGGATCGAAGCAGCGAGCGTGCTCTGCGGTGTTTGCATCGTGATCTGGTCGCGCCGGTAATTCCTCTGCTCAGACCTCCGTCGTCCGCGATTGTTGACGAGACGTTGCAAGAGGTGTAGTATCCTGGCACATTGTGTTTGACGCGAGTAGCGACGGTAAGGCGGAATCGTATGTACAGGGGAGGGTTGTTATGAGTACGACGGGGCGGGCGAAGATACCGGTCGCGGTACTGGGCGCGACGGGGATGGTGGGTCAGCGATTTATCGAGCTTTTGCAGGACCATCCCTGGTTCGAGTTGGTGGCGCTGGCGGCATCGGAGAGACATAACGGGCGTGCGTATGCCGAGGTGACCAGTTGGAGGTTGCCTGATAGCGAGATGCCAGGTGTGGTTGTGGCTATGCCGGTAGTTTCGTGTACACCCGAGGCGTTGCAAGGTGTGCGGGTGGTTTTTTCGGCGTTGCCGGGAGAGGTCGCGGGCGATATCGAGTTGGCGTTCGCGCGGGCCGGGGTCGCGGTATTCAGCAACGCGAAAAATCATCGTATGGCGATCGATGTGCCTCTGCTAATTCCTGAGGTGAACGCGGGGCATATCGCGGCGATCGCGGCGCAGCAGAAGCGGCGCAACTGGTCTGGATTCATTATTACGAACGCGAACTGCTCGGCCACTCCGCTGGTGATGGCGCTCAAGCCATTGCAGAAGGCCTTTGGTGTGCGTAAAGTAATGGTGACCACGTTGCAGGCTATTTCGGGTGCGGGCTATCCTGGTGTGTCCTCGTACGATATTTTGGACAACGTGATTCCTTATATCGGAGGCGAAGAAGAGAAGCTGGAGAGCGAAACGCAGAAGATGCTCGGTGAGTGGAGAGAGGGCGAGGGTTTTGTTGACGCGGGCATCACGGTGAGCGCGCAGTGCACGCGTGTCGCGACACGTGAAGGTCACCTGGAGTGCGCGAGTATCGAGTTAGGACGAGAGGTGAGCGCCGAGGAGATTATCGCGGCCTGGGAACAGTACACGCCAGAGCCGCAACAGATGCGATTGCCGAGCGCACCGGAGCATCCCTTGTTGTATCGCGGAGAGCCGGATCGACCGCAGCCGCTGCGCGATCGGGATGCGGGACATGGCATGAGCGTCACCCTGGGTCGTCTGCGCCGTTGTCCTATTCTGGACTACAAGTTCGTGTTGCTGGCGCACAATACGATTCGTGGCGCAGCGGGCGGTTCTATTCTCAACGCTGAATGGTGTGTCAGCCAGGGTGTTTTGTCGTAGCAGTTGCAATGAAGACTGATGAGGGACATGAACGAAACGTCCCCACCGTGAGCAAATACACGATTTGCTCACGGTGGGGACGTTTTATTGTTGTTTGTACAGATGTTTTATGGTGTGGCAGCGATGAGATCGGGCAACAGGTGAGCGGCGTTAGGGGAGCCGAGGCCAGTGATGGGGTCCCAGCCAGTGGTTGCGTCGTAGCCTTTCACATTAGTCGTCGTGTTGGTATTGTTGCCAGAGGTAATATCGTAAAAATCCTGGTGATAGTGGGAGGTGGTGGCGATTTTGTAGAGGGCGGGATTGATGAAACCGAGCGGGTGACCGGCCATCTGGTTGGCGATGGCGGTGAGTCCGGCCCAGACCGGTGTACTGGCGCTGGTGCCGCCCGCGAGTGTCCATTGGCCCTCGATATACATCGCCAGACCTGTATCGGGATCGCCATCGGCTGAGACATCGGGCACGCCGCGTTTCCCGCCAAATTGTGATAGGACGGAGGCTGGCAACGTTTTTTGGTAGTCGGGGGTCTGGTAGAAGCGGCTAAAGCCGCCGCCGCTCAAAGACCAGGCCACCTCCTGGCGGCTCGATGCCTGGAGTCTTACCGCGGTACCACCCACGCTGGTGACCCAGGGGGAATCAGGTGCGAAGCTAGTAGTGGGCACGGTACCCAGTTTTTTGCCCTGGAGATCGCTGTAATCGGTGGCACCATTATCACCTGAACCGGAGAAGTAGGTGATGCCTTGCTGGGTGGTACCTTTTTGCAGGAGTGTGTTCCATTTTTGCAGTTCAGCCTGACCTTGCTGATTGGTTAGTGTGAGTTCTGAAGCGCCCCAACTTTGTGAGACGACATTGCCGAGTTTGTGGTCGACCACGTATTGCTCTAACTGGCGAAATTCAGGCAAGCCAATGGTGCCCTCAGTTTCCGCGACCGGACTTTCCAGTACAACAACCTTTGCGCCAGGGGCGATGGAGTGAATAATCTGCACATCCAGAGTCGTTTCTTCGGCCCAACCCCCACGATCGTTGTCGGGATCGTATGGTTTTTCATTGAGGGGAGAGATGACCTGGAGATCGATGGGCGGTAGATTGAAGGTGCGATCGTACACCTGCATATCTTGTTGGAGGGTCGGGCTACCGAATGAGACGATGTCGACGACCGTCTGGCCTTTGCCGTTGAAACCCTTGTTGATGAGCGAATCAGCATTGTAAGCGACCTGCAGGGCATGCGGACTAAGACAAGTGTCAGGCAGGTTTTGAGCTGTTGGGCACGCATCGCCTGTCGCGACCGCGGTTGGCGTCGCGATTGCAGCGGTCGCCGTTTTAGCGATGCCGGTATCTCCTGGCGTGGTTACGCCGGTCACCGAAGTGGTGCAAGCAGCCAGAAAGAGAAAGAGGACCAGGGTAGGAAGCCAGCGAAATTTTTTGAGTAGCATATTTTGTTCCTATTCGTCACTACTTGTTGATGTGTTATATGCGTGCAAGATGTCTGTAGGTTAATAACGGCAATAAACGGATGATAGCGATCAATACATCTATTAGATGTAGGAAACTATGGCTTTACAAAAATACTTATTTGACTATTTTATCGTCTTTCAGTATAGTTTGAAGAAGAGCAAAGAATGGGTAGTGCTCTGTTAGCAGTGAAAGTAGCGTGTAATGGATTCCATGAATCGTTATAAGAAGTGGAAGCAGTCGGAACGACAGAATAGCCATCAGCGAGCGAAGGCAGCACAGTTCTTGTCGGGCTGTGATGTGAGCGGTGATTCTGCCTCTGTCAAGCGTAAAACGTTGTTAGACTACAGCCTTGTGAACAATGTAGAGACGCCTTCCCAGTTTAAGCAGCTGACGATTCAAGCTAAAGGGCAAGATGAAACGTTGTCGGTTCATTGCTCTGATTTCTCCAACTCTACTCGTTCCTCTCAACTCATGCATGCTAAAAGGGACGTTATTTTTGCGCCAAATATTTCGTTGCCGACGCAAAGGGATGTTGTTACCACGCCCTCGCAGCATTCAATAGCTCCTGGTTCGCTTGCATCCTATTATAATATGGATATTTTTGCGGACAAGCAGAGAGCGCATCTTTCCGCAGTCCTTTCTAATCCAGTCACGCCTCTATGGAGAGAATATTATAGCGAAGCATCTCTTGTGCCGCAAGCGCAAACGCACATGGTAGCGTTATCGTTGGCGGGTTCGTCCGACGGCAAAGAAACGACAGGGACTGAGCGAGTGGGACCGGCGAAACGAAGTTTTTTTGTTTATGGTGCTACCTTTTTACTGATCGCATTTCTCCTTTTTGGAACGGTGGTGGTGCTTTTCCCGATTGAACCGACGATAACACCGATGAGCGTTACTTTTTTTCAACCGGTCATACGTATGATATCACCTGCTAAAAATGCGCCATCTACGCGTGTTTTGGCGGCGATGACGGCGACGGCGGTCACGCAGGATGGGTATGATGCTGGCGGTAGCGCCACGTTCGCGGATGTGCCGCAGGCAGCGAGCAACCAGCAGCGCAGTGTGGTAGAAGAGAACGGGCTAAATCGATTTTTTTATGGGCAGTGCACCTACTGGGCGAATATGCGCTACCACCAGTTGACGGGACACTGGGTGCCGTGGGTGGGTAGTGCTTATCAATGGGCTTACCAGGCACCAGTGGCGGGTTGGAGGATCGGGGACCGGCCTAATCCGCACGGACCCTCGATTCTAGTACTTGCGCCCAATGCGCAAGGAGCGGGAGCGTACGGGCATGTGGCGGTGGTAGAAAAAGTGAATCGTGATGGTACGGTACTGGTGAGTAGTTGGAATTGGAAAGGGGCATGGGGTAAGAAAAGCTGGGAAACGTTTCATGTTGGTCAAGGTGTCAGTTTTATCTGGTATGACTAATAAGGGAGCAACTTCGGTATTGTTATAGTTATATGGTCCTAAAATCGTTCCAATTAATTGACGAAAGTAGCAATTTATTAGTACAGTCTAGAGGTATACATCGTGATACACCGTGAAATTGTGTGTAAAGTAAAAGTGCAAGAGAAAAGTGCTTGTATAAGACGAAAAGGTAGTGCGTAAATGTTAGATGAACGTTCACGAGTGCGGGCTGTGACCGATGTGACGAAAGCGCAAAAAGGCGTATTGCCTGCATCCTCGTTTCCTCAAGGATTGGAGGAGACATCTCCTCATCAGGGATCATTTCCTATACCTACCATCCCTGCCGCCCCTACCACCTCTTTCAGCCAGCTTGAGATTCCCATCAGAAGGCGAACAACTGGTTTGCTACCCACCACGGATGCGCGTTTGCAGACGACATCGTTGAGGGAGCCTATATTTATTAGCGGGAATGGAAAGAAGCGTGCGAGCACGGCGACTACCCCAAAAGGACGACGATTGGTCGTACATGCGACCGTCACTATTTTTCTCGTCGCCATTGTAGCGGGTGCATTGATCGCGGTATTGCCCACAGGATCGGGTGAAGCTAAGAGTGGGAGTTTTTTTCAGCCGATCGTGAACATGATTACATCGAAGAGGAGCGATACAGCGTTGATTGCGTCGCAAGCGGCGACGGCGACGGCAGTCACGCAGGATGGGTATGATGCTGGAAACCAGTCATACGCGGGGGTGTCATCCGGCCCTGCGAATACGACTACTGGAACGAGCAGCACTGGTGGGAGCATGCCGGTCGACAGTGGAATTGGAGCGAATCTGGATCGATTCTTCTATGGGCAGTGCACGTACTGGGCGAACATGCGTTATGGAGAACTGAGTGGTCACTATGTGCCGTGGCTGGGTAATGCGGATGCATGGGCTGGTCAAGCGGCGGCCTATGGTTGGCATGTGTCGTCCGAGCCAAATCCGAATGGTCCTTCGATCGTCGTGCTGGCCGATGGTGTGCAAGGTGCCGGTTGGTATGGGCATGTAGCGGTTGTCGAGCAGGGCGAACCCACTGCGAACAACGGTGTGCTAACAAGCAACTGGAACTGGAATGGTGGATGGGCGACCGAGAGCTGGGTTACGTTCTACGCAGGGCCTGGAGTCACTTTTGTCTGGTACTAATACGGTACGAAGGGCGAATTTGAGTGAGCGGTGATAGGACTCCTGGTGATGTTGCTAGTCACAAGGTCCTATAAAGGGGTGAAGGATTTGACTCAGGTGAGTCAGTCCAGTAAAGTTCGTACAAGAGAGAACGTGATAAACGCAGTCTTCGTATTTATTCTAGTGGATTGAAGGTAATTTGTATGTTGTTGAAAGATCGTGATAAAGAAAAGAGTAGTACAGCATTACAGGAGAACGGTTTTGTTGTGCCTGAAGTACCCAACGGACCAACGGGAAAGTCGGGTGGAAGTGATCAATTGCCATTTCCAGAAGTGGGCCAGGAGCCATTTTCCAACGTCTCTACACATTTTTCCAACTCATCTCTTTCAGCGGGACCAAACAATGAGTTGCCCTCCGCTATGACTCCTGTGCGAGATGTGGTGTCAAATCAGCCCACCGGTCAAATTATCATTCCTCTGGCTCGTCCTGCGGCTGAAGAGAGTAAAGGACCTGTGCGTCCCGCTGTGGTCATTCCTACAACTGGTAAGAAGAGCGTCGGTACGCTGCGCGCGCCCGCGCGTGGCAAGCGTATTGTGTTGCACGCGGGTGTCGCTGTCGCGCTGCTGGTTATTCTAGTTGGTGTGTTTTCGGCCTTTTTGCCGGTTGATACGCATGGTCAGACCGGAAGCTTCGGCATTTTTCGGCCTTTGCTCAACATGACGACATCGAAGCAAGCGCATACAGCGCTGATTCAGTCGCAAGCGGCGACGGCGACGGCGGTCACGCAGGATGGGTATGAATACAACGGAGCGGGCGGTGGTTACACCTTTGCCGATGTAAATACGAATATCGCGCCGCAGCAAGTGGCGAATACACCGACGAACAGCGGGCCAACTACATCTAGTAGTGGTACATCCAGTGGTGGTGGTAGTGGAACCGTTTCGGACGCGGATTTCAACGATCCCTTCACCGCTGGTCAATGCACCTACTGGGCCGACTATCGCTATCATCAGTTGACGGGATACGCGGTGACATGGACCGGTAACGCCGATGTATGGGCGATTAACGCGGCAAGCACGCCTGGCTGGGTCGTCTCGTCTACGCCACATGTGCCCTCGATCATCGTTTTGCAGCCGGGCACGCAGTATGCAGGCCCTTATGGGCATGTGGGAGTCGTTGAGCGCATCAATTCTGATGGTTCTGTTTATACGAGCGATTGGAACATCGTTGGTTGGGGTGTGCTGTCGTATCAGACGTACCAGAGCGGCCCTGGTGTGCAGTATATCTGGCGTGCGTAGGGGTTGTTACGAGAAACGTTTATTGTGGGTAATATGTGTAATGTAAGGAGATGAGTAGAGGGTTATGCAGCAGTCTTCTCAGAAATCTGTGACGGATACGCGACAGGATACAGGAAGTACGCAAGACGATTTAAGGCAGCTACAGCTACAAGAGGTTCGTTTGCCTGTGCTGGTCGCGGGCGAAAGGAACACGGAGGAGATGGCGCGTAGCATGTTGATCATTCCTGCTAGCGCCAAAGCGCGTACTGGTAGTGCGCAGCCGCAACCTTTTAAGCATCGGCGTCTTTTTACACATGCAATTGTCTGTGTTGTGCTAGTGATTATTGTCTGTGGTGCTTTCTTTGCAGTCGCCCCGGTCAGTACCCATGGGCAGACGGGCCTGTTCGGCGCGCAGAACCCGTTGTTGAACATCAAATCGTCGAAGCAGGGCAATACAGCTTTGATTCAGGCGCAAGCGGCGACGGCGACCGCGGTGTTGCGCGATGGTTACGCGTATCAAGGTCCGAATCAGGCCAGCGTCTTCGCGATGGTGAACGCGAACGTGCCCAAGCAGGGATACGATCCAGCATTAGCGGGGACGATCAATTATCCGTACGCGCAAGGGCAATGTGTTTACTGGGCCGATTATCGCTACCACGCGTTGACGGGTTATTACGAGCCGTGGGTGGATAACGCCTCGGGCTGGGCGGCTGACGCGGCCAACTATCCTGGCTGGATCGTCTCGTCGCAGCCACATGTGCCCTCGATCATCGTCTTGCAGCCGGGGGTACAGGGCGCGCTACAATTTGGACATGTCGCGGTGGTCGAGAGCATCAATCCCGATGGAACGGTGTATACAAGCGCGTGGAACTATGTCGCGCCAGGTATTTTGTCGTATGTCACCTATCATACGGGAGCGGGAGCGTTGTTCGTGTGGCATGAGTAGATGCTAGCCGCAAGGGAGCGTGTAGAGAGATAGAGAGGCTTTCATCGTCATCAGACGATGGGAAGCCTCTCTATCTCTGTGTTGAGGTCATCAAGAGGGCGATGTCGATTTTGCAGGTGCTGGATAGCGAGACCGATGCGCCGAATGCCTTCGGTGATGTGTTCCGTTTCAGGTGAAGCAAAGCTGAGACGGAGGGAGTGATGGCCGCCACCATCGACGTGAAAAGGTTCGCCGGGCACGAAGATGACGCGTTCGTTTTCGGCCTCGTGTGCCAGAGTGCGGGCGCGCATAGCGGCTGGTAAGCGGCACCACAGGTGCATACCGCCCGTGGGTTGGTTGACACGAATGCTGGAGGGCCAGTAGCGTGAGATGGCCTGGAGCATCTGGTCGCGTCGTGCTTGATAGCGCTGGCGAATGGCGTTAAGATGATCGTGCATCTGGTCGCGTCGATAGATTTCGTGCACGACCCATTGTCCGAGCGCGTTGGTGCCCAGGTCGAAGATTTGTTTGTGGGTGAGGATGCGTTCGATCACCAATTCGGGTGCGGCGAGCCAGGCCACCTGTAGGCCGGGGGCGAGAATTTTCGAATAGGTGCTGAGATACAACACATTATTGTAGGTATCCATTGCCTTGAGTGGCTGCGGTGCTGGTCCTTCGAAGTAGAGTTCGCCGTAGGGGTCGTCCTCGATGATGGGAATCTGGTAGCGTTTCGCCAGCAGCAGGAGGCGGCGGCGTCTTTCGGGCGCAAGGACCGCGCCAGTGGGATTCTGGAAGGTGGGCTGGGTATAGATGAAGCGTGGTTGGTGGCGAATCAGGATGGATTCGAGTAGATCGACGCGCATACCGTCGTTATCGGTAGGCACGCCGATAATGCGCGCGCCCAGTGCGCGAAAGGTCTGGATCGCGCCGAGGTAGGTGGGTATCTCTACCACGACCTCGTCGCCTGGTTGGAGCAGGAAGCGACCGATCAGGCCGAGACCCTGTGTTGAGCCGGAGAGGATCAGAATATGCTGGCTATCGACTTTCACGCCACGGGCGCGCATATGTGTGGCGATATCGCGGCGCAGGTCTGGTGAGCCTTCGGCGGGACAGTAGCCGAGGGCCTGGCGATAGGTTTTTGAAAGGCCTGTATCGATGATCGAGGCGAGCAGGTCGACGGGCAGCATATCGGGGGCGGGCGATCCGGGAGCCAGCGAGATACTGTGCTGGCGATCGTTCGATGATGGATAGTTCGACGAGGCGAGGTTACTGGCGGTCGCCAGTTCGCTTTCGCTGGCGGCTAATCCAAGGAGCCAGGAGGGAGTTTCTGGTTCGAGAAAGTCGTCTGTTTTGCCGTACTGGCTCCTTTTGACGATGGTGCCACGACCGACATAGCCTTCGATCAGGCCATCGCTGGCGAGGTCATTGTAGGCATTCATGACTGTGGTGCGATTGACGCCGAGTTCGTGGGCGAATGCGCGTTCGGTGGGCAGTTGTGATCCCTCCGCGATCTCTCCGGATAGAATCGCCTCGCGTAGTCCCTGACTGATCTGGCGATAGAGCGGCGTGGTATCGTCGCGTTTCAGGTGAACGCAGGATTGGAGGTTTATGACGAGTGGTGGTTGTGATTGATAGCGTGATTTTGCTTTTTTCATGTTTGGTCCTCCCATTGGCTGTTACCTACCACTATAACTGAATGTTTATAGAAAGGACAAGAACCAATTGGCGGAACGACAAAGAACCAATCAGGAGATTAATTATGGAGAATGTTGAGCAACGTGTGAATGAGGTGATCAACGATCGAGAGCATGGGTCGCGCTGGCTGGTGAAAGGGGCGATCACACTTTTGCGCGACCTGGCGCAGGAAGAAGTTTCGTCACAGGATGAGCAGATGCGTACGTTGCTGAAAAGCGCGTATAGGATGGCCCAGGCGCGACCGGCGATGGAGGCGTTATCGAGTTCGATTTCCCGCGTGACGCGTCCGTACGAAAGGGGTCTGAATGCGATCAAGCGCGAGGCGAACCGGTTTTTGAAGGACTTTGAGGAGTCGACCGAGGCTATTGCTTATCATGCGGCTCCTCATTTGTTTGGTCAAATGATGACGTGCAGTCTATCGGGCACAGTGCTGGATGTGCTGTCGAAGAATAGCGATCGCTTTAAACATGTGACGGTTCTAGAGGGTCGTCCGCGATACGAGGGACGTGAGATGGCGCGTCAATTGAGCGAGAGGAGGATACGGGTCTCGTTGATTACAGATGCGCAGGCTGATATTTTTCTGGAGGGCTGTCATGGCATAATTGTGGGTGCAGACAGTGTGCTGGCAAGTGGAGATGTCTTGAATAAAGCGGGAACGGCGTTGTTGGGATGGGCTGCAAAGGGGCGCAATGTGCCGATGATTGTCGTGTGTGAGAGTTGGAAAATCTCGCCGAAGCGCTGGCTTCAGGGTAGGTATGAACTTCTTGAGGAGAATGCAGCTTTATTGGAGGAGAAAGAGCCAGAGGAAGTGTTGGAACATCCGATAGCGGGGGTAGAGGTGCGTAATTTCTATTTTGATCATACACCATTCAAGTTGGTGTTACATTTGATTACTGAGCTGGGTGAGTTGGATCGGAAGAGTATTCGTGAGATCGCGGCGCGCACACAGGAGAACGAGCGCATATTAGCAAGTGTGCAAAAGGGGTTATAACTGTTTTTCGCCACTTAGTCCTATGCATTTGGTGAAATGCGAGGATAGCGGTATCCTACCATGATAGAAGCTCCTTTTTCGATTGAATGATGGGCATGTGAATGGAAGGAGGCTGCAATCGAGATGAAACATGAGGAGTACTCTCAAGCAGAGAGTGAGCAATGGCAAGATAGAGTGGGCGAGAGCGATGCGGGTGCCAGAGGAGAGAAGCGAGTGGGTGAGGAAGAGGTGGTGCCCGGTGTGGCTATCATTCGGAGCAGTACACCGAGGCCGCGTTCGTTTGGCGGAAAGCCGCCCGCGAGTCGCTTATTCGTGCCGATGCAACAGGGGGAAGGGGTCGTATCAACCGAATTTCCCGCTAAAGCTCCGTCGGCCCCGCCGCTACCCGAAGAGTTGGGTGAGCACGATGAAGAGGAGAATGATGGCAGTATGGTTGCGGCGGGACGGCCAGCGCAAGCGGGCGCGATGGAGCAAGCGCAAGAGTTTATGTGGCTGTTCGAGTATGGATTGGAGATGGATGCGGCGATCATCAACAGTCCTGAGCGATTGAATGGGCTGGCGCTTTTTTATGGACCCGCGAGATTGCCTGGTTATCGGGTGGTGATGGGCGCACAAGCTATTCATGGCAATATGGGGTCGACCATTGTCGCGATCGTGCCCAGTGCCGAGCCGGGCGCTGAGGTATGGGGGGTATTGTATCGTATTCCGCGCCGTGTGGCTGAGCAAAGTGGGAGCGAGCCATCTTTATTGGATACGATCCATGTCGCGATAACCCCGCAGAAATTTTTTCAAGGAGTGCAGGTCGTGGTACAGGAAAGCTATCGCAATCGCGCGGTCACCAGTGTGACGTATGTTGCGACGGAGAGCGCGCGTCAACGCCTTCAGCTGGTCGCTGTCGAGCAATGGGGTGGCGATACATCGTTCGTGCAACGGCTGGCGTCTATCGCGCGCAAGCAGAAATTGCCGGAGCGCTATATTCGCCAGTACGAGCGATCGATGGCGCAGTCGGAGCCAGCGGCGCGGACGAGGATGCAAATGGAAGGTATAGCTGGTGAAGAGGATGACAATAGCGAGACCGATCCGCGCGTACAGGTGGCTATGCCGAAGACCGATATGGATAGCGGCATGGGTGAAGTGACAGATATGGAGGAACGCGAGGAGAGCGAGCACGAGATGATGGTGCAGGATCACAACGACGAACTCAATACCGAGCCGATCCCGGCGTTCAGCGAGCCGTTTTTTCCGCACGAGATGGATCTCACACCAACACCACTGCCTGCGGCGCCGGTGGTTGCGCCGGGCAAAAGTCGCTGGTTGATCGCTTTTTCGCTCTATCTGGTCTCGTTGTTGTTAGTCTCGCTGGTTTTCGCGGTATTGCAGGGGCTTGGTTTCGCGCAAGACGCGCTAACGAATCAATTTATGCCGCTAGCGGTGCCCTGGTTGGTGATGATGTATGGCTTGCTGGGTGGGTGTATCAGTAGCATTATCACGTTGGGGCGTTTTCGCGCCAACTGTCCGCCGCCGTATATTATTATCACGTGGTTTACGCGGCCATTTATCGGTGCGATACTGGCGGTTTTAAGTTACCTGTTGTTGACGAGTGGTGTTTTCGCGTTCGGTCCTACAAGCAATGGGCATATGGCACTTTTTCTGCTCGCGGGCGCGTTGGCTGGTCTGGGAGAGCGATGGGTTTTCTTCAAGCGGCGTACTTGATCGATTGAAGAGGCAAGACCTGTCCGCGTTGGGCAAAGCATGGGTAAACGCGTGGTTTGCCCGACGTGGACGGGAGATGGTTGATCAGGATAGTTCGGGGAATATGGCGTGCACGACGCGTTCTGGATCGTGGCGGGCCAGAGAATCGCCCTCCAGGTTCAGATGGGAGACCACGACTCTGGGCACCAGAGATTGCACGCGTTCGCGATCGATAACCACGGGATGGCTTTGTTCGTTAGCGTAGGTATGCAGGATCTCGGGCAAGAAATCGCCATCGTTGAGTAGGACGCGGTCGACGCGCGAACCGAGGTAGGTATGGATAGCATTGACGAAGTCGGATGCTTTATAGCCGTCGGTCTCGCCGTGTTTGGTCATCAAGTTGCAGATATACACTTTTTCGGCCTCGGACTCGCGTACCGCGCGTGCGATATCGGGCACGAGCAGATTGGGCAACAGGCTGGTATAGAGGTCGCCAGGTCCGATAATGATGGTATTGGCGCGTCGAATCGCGCGCATGGCCTGGGCGCAGCCGGGAGCATCGCCGGGGATCAGTCGCAAGCATTTGACTGGAGAGAGTTCGCCGGGTTGATGTTTGCCGCGGGTATCGATATCTGTTTCCCCACAAATCGTCGAGGCATCGGCCAGATCGGCGCAGATAGTAGTCTGGGCCAGGGTGACGGGGACCACATTGCCCGCGGTGCCAAGCAGTTCCTGCGCGTCCTCGATAGCCAGCAGGAGATCGCCGTTATTGATATCCTGGAGGCCCTTGAGAATCAGGTTGCCGAGACTGTGGCCGCCGATGCCACCGGATAAGCCATTGCTTTCATCGGTTTCCTCGAAGCGATGCATGAAGACATCGCGCCAGAGGGCACCATTGCGCGCCAGGGCGACCAGAGACTGGCGTAGATCTCCCAACGGCAGCTGGCGCCGAAACTCGTCCATCAACCGACGGGAGCTACCACCGCTATCGGACATGGTCACGATGGCACTGATGGTGACGGGATACTTTTTCAGGTGAGAGAGGAGCGAGAATGTGCCAGAGCCACCGCCGATGGTGACAACGCGCCGTCCGGCAAGTTGTTCTATATGATGATGGGTGGATAGAGTCTCTTGTTTTCCTTGATTGCTGTCGGCCTCAGTCACAGTCTACTCCCTTGTATGTATAAAAAGCTCTTGATGTATGGATGAACAAAACGTCTACTACCTTTTTCAACTTTTCCTATATGTCAATGCTAGCGTTTATGGCGAAAAACCATTTTTTTCTGACCAGCGATGGGCAGGAAATAACAAGTAAATGGCTGTCGATAGTCTATCACGACCACTCGTAGCTCGCAAGAAATAGACCTTTTGTATTGCTATAAATCGAGTAATAGCTTTGATAGAAGTATCAGGCGGTACCGAAAGTGAGGCCAAGTTGTGTAAGCCATTTGCGATAAGCGATCGCGGTACGATCGGAGCGCAGGTGAAGTTCCGCCTGTAGGTCCAGGGGAAGCAGTTCGGGCCGTTGTGATTCAACGATTGGCACATCCTGATAGGTGATGATGTCTTGAAAAGCGCGAATTTCCGCGTCGGAAAGGTGGCTATAGTCCATAGCGACATAGGACCAGGCGATGGATTGACGTTGGGAGACGGGCGAGATGGTGAAGAACATGGCGAAGCGCGGGCCAGAGGATGATTTGACGAAGCTGGCGGTAAGAGGGTGATGTACCTGATAGGTATAGGAGACCTGAGCGCCCTGGCCGGTGCCATCGGGATCGGGCTGCCAGACGGAGATGTCGCTGGCGATGATGCCATCAGCGCTGGTTTCGACGTTATAGTCATTGATTTGCGCGTGGGCGGGGTCGCCGAGGTAGGATTGGTGTACAAAGGGGAAGTGGGTCACGTCGAGAAAGTTTTCGATCGCTCGCGGCGCGCTGGCTTGATAGGTGTATGGTCCACAGAGCACTTTGCGAAAGGCGGGATCGTCCCATTGTGGAAAAGGAGGGATATCATGCGAGGGTTGGCCGAGGGATACCCAGATGAGACCGTACTTTTCCTGAGCGTGATAGACCAGGGCATGAGCTTTTTCCGAAGGTGTTTGTTCGGGGTGAGCGGGATAGCGTGTGCAGTGTCCTTCGGTGTTGTAGGTCCAACCGTGATAAGGACAGATGATGTGTTCAGCTTCGATTTTTCCCAAAGAAAGTTTGGTGCCGCGATGGATACAGAGGTCACGCCAGGCGCAGATACTTGTGCCTGCTCGCCACAGAACGATATCCTCGTCGAGCAGACGAATGCCGAGAGGAGTATGAGGTTGAAGATCTTGTGAGGCGGCGACCGCGAGCCAATCGTTGACCAAAACAGGATCGTGCAACATAGAGGTTCCCTTTGTGGTGGTGATAGTTTCGGTATGCAAGTGTTTACATGCTACCATATATGCAGGAGGATAGCAGGTCAGTGAGAAAGGTAGGAAAAGTATCTTCCGCTTGTCGCTGAAACGTCTTAAAAGAGGAGTGTGAAGACAAGAGGATGCTTTGCTATAGGATCTGTTGATCTGCATAGTGTGTGTAGATCTTTGCTTATACTGTGGAATTTGTACATTGTGAAGAGAGGTAGAAAATAATGATTCAACTGGATGCACGTCACCTGGGGGCCACCGGTATTGCGGTACCGCCGTTGGGGATAGGGGTATGGAGTTGGGGGGATAAGGGTTTCTGGGGATATGGGACGAACTATTCGCGGCAGGATATCAACGAAGCGTACAAGGTATGTCTGGATGCCGGGCTTAACTTTTTCGATACGGCTGAGATATATGGAAGTGGGGAATCGGAGCGTATTTTGGGTGAGTGTGTACGCGGCGATGGAAGGCCGGTAGTGATCGCCAGCAAGTTCGCGCCTCTTCCGACGCGTCTTTCCGCGCGCGCGTTGTTGGATGCGCTGGATCATAGTCTGGGGCGGTTGGGCATGCAGTCGATCGATTTGTATCAGGTGCACTGGCCGTATTCGTTGCTGAAGATCAACGATGTGATGGACGCGATGGCGGAGGCGGTGCACGCGGGCAAGATTCGGGCGGTGGGGGTGAGCAACTATGGAGTAGATGCAATGAGGCAGGCGCAGGCACGTCTGGCGCGTCACGGTATTCCTCTAGCCTCGAATCAAGTGCATTATAGTCTATTGCATCGCAAGCCGGAGAAGAATGGTGTGCTCGATGCGTGTCGCGATTTGAATGTCGCGCTGATCGCGTACAGTCCATTGGAGCAGGGATTATTGACAGGCAAGTATCGGCCAGGGCAGAACCAGGCAAAGTTGCCGCCGATGGCGCGGCGGGTGCAGACGAACTTTCGGGCGGCACGTTTGAGTGCGTTAGAGCCACTGTTCCAGACGATGGAACGAATTGGGCAGGCGCACGATAAGACGATCGGGCAGGTGGCGTTGAACTGGTTGTCGTCGAAGGACGAGTTGATCATTCCGATTCCGGGTGCGAAGAATGCACGGCAGGCACGCGAGAATGCGGGCGCGGTGGGCTGGCAGTTGGACGTGACGGAAGTGGAGCAGATCGCGCAAGCGGCAGGTTTGTAGCCGAGTAGAGCCCATCAGGTTTCGGGCTTTAGACGGGCAAGCATGAGGCCGAGCCAGAGCGTCCAGAGAGCGAGCAGCAGAGTGGCAATGGTGGTTAGGGAACTTTGTTCGGTGCCGGGTGTTGTGGCTACCGCGAGCGCGCTGATACAGAGCAGACCACCGATGAAGAGAGAAGTGTAGCCGAAGGCGACCCAGATGCCGGGCCAGAGGTTCGTGCCGGTTCTTGCGATCATCGCGCCTGAGAAGAGCGCGCCGATACCCAGCAGGCCGATGCCGACGGTATTAGTGAGGATGGTCAGGAGGGACGCGGTCGCCAGGACGTTGCCGGTGGCGGCACTATGATTGAGGCTGAAGTAGCCTGTGCTGGCAAGTGAACTGAGTACGTAGATGAGCAGGCCCACGAAGCCTGCCCATGCGGCCAGGACGGCGAAGCCGCGACCACGCCAGGCGTAGGCGGGCATGCCATCGTCAGCGGTGTGAGTGTCGGCAATCTCCGAGGGTTGGTCTGCTATAGAGATATCTTCGTCTGTATCTGTATCCGTGTTATTATCGCCCTGCTTGTCCGTTTCGTGCTGTTGTTGGGCCAGAATCTCCTGGGCCACGATGATGCGATAGAGCGAGAAAGGCAATGTGATGAGGAGGGCGAAAGCCAGGATGAGGATCAGTCGGTAGCCCACAAACTGAAAGATGTGCGCACCAATCCAGGCCAGGTAGGTGGCATAGCGACCACTGCCGGTAGTATCGAGAGCGGCGTTGAAGCCACTGGGATTGAGCACGAGTAGCTGGTAAGAGGGGATGACGAGCAGCAGCAGTAGTGCAGCAATGATATAAGCATATCCGTTTGTACGGAGGCGGTCAAGTAACGTTCGTTTCATAATAGGTACTTTCAAAAAGAGCAGAAAAAGGACGTAGCGAGATCTCTATATATGATTATAGCAAGAATAGTGTGTCTGAAAAAATAGGGAGTACAATAAATGGAGCATCCAGCACTTTTTGGGAGATATGGTAAGCAAAGCCGCGGCGCGCGCCCACAAGGGGACGCGGCTACGCGGGTTACCTAATGATTTACTGGATGCACCAATAAAGGTAGTAAGAAAAAAGGAGTGACTATGCCACGAGATTTGCCAGTTGGCAACGGAGCGCTACTGATCAATTTTGACAAAGATTATAATTTGCGCGATATCTATTGGCCGCACGTCGGACAGGAGTTGCACACGAACGGGGATATCTCGCATACCGGTGTGTGGGTGGATGGACAGTTCTCCTGGTTAGACGCGGCTGAATGGCAGCGAGAGATGAAGTACCAGAGCGAGACGCTGGTCACGCTGGTGACATTGACGAATGCCAGGTTGCAGTTGAGTTTAATTTTCAAGGATAGCGTGGATTTCGCGCGTCCCATTTTTCAACGGCATGTCGAGATCATCAATCAGGCCAGCACGAGCAGGAATGTGCGGCTCTTCTTCCACTATGATTGGCATATCGGTGGTAGCGCCGATGGCAACACGGTATTTTTCTATCCACCACTGAAATCGCTGGTGGCGTATAAAGAGCGAACCTATTTCCTGATGAATGGGCAGGTGGTGCAGGATGGACATTCACAGGAAGGAATTACGAGTTGGGCAACCGGTGTGAAGGAGTTCAATGGAGAGCAGGGGACGTGGCGGGACGCGGAGGATGGCGAGTTAAGTGGGAACCCGATCGCGCAAGGTTCGGTGGATGGCACGATTAGTTTTTCCATACCGCATATTGGCGCGGGCGCGAGTGGAGAGGTGTATCACTGGTTGGCGGTAGGAAATAATCTGCCGATGGTGGTGGGATTGAACGATCTGGTGTTGGATCGGGGTCCGTACGAGTTTTTGTCGCGAACCTATAATTACTGGCGCACGTGGGTAAACAAGGATCAGCAAGATTTTGGAGATTTGCCCGCCGCACTGGTAACTTTGTATAAGCAAAGTTTGTTGATCCTGCGTACGCAGATCGATAACGATGGTGCGATTGTCGCGGCTAACGATGCGGACGTGCAGCGATACAACAGCGATAGCTATTCTTATATGTGGCCGCGAGATGGAGCGCTGGTGGCGAACGCATTGAGCCATGCGGGTTACTCGGAGATCACGCGCAGTTTTTATGATTTTTGCAGCAAGGTGATTACTTCCGAGGGTTATCTGTTGCATAAGTACAATCCTGATCGGTCGTGGGGGAGCAGCTGGCATGCGTGGATCGATAGTCAGGGAAGGCCACAATTGCCGATTCAGGAGGATGAGACCGCGCTGGTCATTTACAGTTTGTGGCAGCACTACACCATTTTTCATGATATTGAATTTGTGGCGCCGCACTATCATTCGCTGGTGACGACGGGTGGGAGCTTTCTAGCGACCTATCGTGACGCGACCACCAAATTGCCTAGTCCGTCGTACGATCTGTGGGAGGAGCGGCGCGGAATCCTGACCTATACGACGGCGACGGTATACGCGGGGCTGGACGCAGCGGCGAATTTCGCTACATTATTCGGAGATGAGGGTCTGGCGAGCACCTATCGGCAGGCGGCCAACGAGATGAAGGCGGCGGCGTTGCAGTATCTGTGGGACGAGGAGCGAGGACATTTCGTGCGTATGATCAACGTGGCGGACGATGGTAGTATTCAGAAGGATACCACGTTGGATAGCAGTGTGTGCGGGCTGTTCCAGTTCGGTATGTTCGAGGCGAGTGATGAGCATATAACGAGCACGATGCAGAAGCTCGAACAGACGTTGTGGGCGAAGGCGAAGATCGGGGGAATGGCACGCTACGAGAACGATCCCTATTACCAATCGACACATGATTTAACACAGGCGCAAGGAAATTCCTGGTTTATCTGTACGCTGTGGTTGGCGCAGTATAAGATCGCGTGCTCCAAGAACGTAGACGAGTTGCACCAGGCGTTGCCCTTGTTGCAGTGGGTATATGATCATGCGTTAGATAGTGGAGTGATGGCGGAGCAGGTGAACCCGATCACTGGCGACCCTTTGAGTGTTTCGCCATTGACCTGGAGCCATGCTGAATATACGTTGACGATACGATGGTATCGAGGCAGATATCATCGTTTCGTCCCGTAGTGCTCTGTCGGAGTCTAGCAGCGTCTGGTGCATTCGCTAAGTAGGAGAGTGAAGGCAAGCGAAGTTCTAGCGCGCTACGCGGGTTCAAAAAGTAGGTGAGAAGGCAAGCGAAGTTCCAGCGCGCTACGCGGGTTCAAAAAGTAGGAGAGTGAAGGCAAGCGAAGTTCCAGCGCGCGCCCACAAGGGGACGCGGCTACGCGGGTTCAAATGCACCATGGCTAATCAGCGGTAGGTGTGAACGATCTATTGCGTAAAACGACCATGCGCATAGGCAAACTTTGTGTTTGTTTACGTGGATGGTTGTTTTGTGTGGAACTATCTATTACAATGACAAAATCAATAGATGTATTGGAACTTTGTTTGTTGGAGGGGTAGATGCCGCGCTGGTTTTATTTTTTATTAATTTTTTCTGTGCTGGCAGTTATTTTGTCATTTTTGCATGTGTCATCACTGCTGCTGTTTGTGATCGCGGCATTGGGAATCATGCCGCTGGCGGCATTGATCGGGCAGGCGGTGGAGGAGATCGCGGAGCACACGGGTGAGCGAGTGGGAGGTTTGTTGTTTGCCACGTTCGGGAATGTAACGGAGTTGATTATCGGCATTCTGGCGTTGACAAAGGGGTTGGTGAGTGTCGTCAGCGCCTCGATTATCGGGTCGGTAATCGGGAATTTACTATTGGTACTGGGGGTGGCGGTGATTATCGGTGGGATGAAGCATGGAAGGTTGCATTTTCAGACGCGACCAGCCAGTCAGTATGCTTCGCTGCTCGCGCTATCGATCGGGGGATTGTTGTTGCCGACGATAGCGGATCTGCTGGCGCAGCGCAGTCATCAAACATTGATTGCCGCGCACGATGTAACGCTCTCCGATTTTATCGCTGTACTTTTGTTGGTGGGCTATATCGGCTCGATCCTCTTCAGTGTTTTTCACATTGGTGATCATTCGCCGGAGGCGGAGGAGGAGAGCGAGCTGTTGATGGGGGCGCGGTCCGCGGCTGCTATCATACGGCTATTGACGTTTCGTTATCATGTAGCGAGGAGTGGTATACCAGGGAAGACGGGTGTATTGCAGCAGATCGATGGGCAGGTAAAGAATATTGTCGCGCACGAGACGCGGCATCCGGAGCGTCAGGGCAATATGGCAGTGCCGCTAACCGCGATAACGCAGGCAGGTACGCCCGAGGTGAGCGCATCATTGCAGACGATCCTGTCGGGGCAAGAGCAAGCGAAAGAGCAAGTGACACCACCGATGAACCCCACGCATCTCGTGCATGAGGAGGCGAAGGATAGCAGTGGCAGCGTGCCGCTGTGGCGTAGTTTACTGCTGTTGACGGGTGCGACTGTGGGTGTGGCGATCCTCTCGGAGATCCTGGTGAACGCGATCGAGCCAATGACGGAGGCGTTGCACTGGAACGCGGCGTTCGTGGGACTGGTTTTTCTGCCTTTGATCGGTGGGTTGCCGGAATATTTCAACACTATTTCGATGGCGCTGGACAAGCGAATCGAGATGGTGTTGGAGGCGTCGGCGGGTTCTTCGGTGCAGATCGCGCAGTTGATGGCTCCTGTGCTCGTGCTGGTGAGTCTGTTGATGCCTGCGCACCTGAGTTTCGTGTTCAGCCTGGTGGACCTGGCGGTGCTGGCGTTAGCGACGTTTTTGTTCAGCGAGATCACGAAGGATGGGGAGTTAGTGTGGTTGGAAGGGTTTTTGTTGATTTTGATGTATGCTACGATGGCGGGGACGGTATTTATTTTTGGGAATGTATGATAATGCTAATCTACTGTTGAAGTATTTTTGTCCGTATTTGGATATTTTGAGAGTTGTTCTTGTGATTCGATACTTGCTAAACGTGTGCTTGCTCACATTCATACTAAAAATAGTAAGGAAAAGCAAAAGGAGAAAGTGGGTTCGCTGATGGTACAAAAAAAGGAAGGTTAATATGAGAGAGTATGCAAAATATTTTGGTTTTGGCATGTTTGCCGCGGCCCTCTGCTTGATCGTACTCATCGTAGCATTCGCGCCGACTTTATTGGAGTTCATAGTAAAAAGTGCGAATGCTAATCATGGATGCTCTGCGTGTGGTGCTCCGAATTTCTGGCAGGTGCAACAAGAGCAAACGATTGCAAAAAGTGGTACTGATGTATTTGCTATTAAATATGTCGAGGGGATGAGTCAGGGTTTTCGCTTGTTCTATGTTTTCAGTTCATCCGCTCAGGAACAATCACCACAGGTAAGTGCTGCTTCGGTACTTTCTTCTCAGCCTAAAAAAGAGTTACCATTGCGTGTAAAAAATCAGCTATTAGGCAAGCTTGGCAAATTTCTATTGGAGTAATGCAGATTCCCTATATGAATCGTGCTGGTCAGATAATCACCTTCCACATAATGTTCTCGAAAAATGTCCCTTTAGATATCAGTCCTTTAAAGCAACTTGAGCCAGAGCCTGAAATAAATGGAGGTTTTAGTGTTGATCAAGGGTACTTGCCTGAAATAACGTGGGATGGTTCAAGTGGAGAGTACGTCAGCGTGGCCTTTTTCCAGTTAAACCAACCGAAGACGAATGCGTCACGCCTGTTTCTACGAGTAGACAATCCAGTTAAAGTAATTAGCGAGGCCGAGTATAAGCAGTTTGCAGGAACAAATAAAGGATCAGCCACGCAACCTTGCAATACTAAGGGTTGTTTTGGTCCTCTTTCTCCTAAAGCGTTAAGCGCGACGTTCACTGCTGAGGCGGCAAAAAAGAAATAAAAAGGTCTTTTTGAGCATTTATATATCTGGTTGAGAAGAGTCTGCACCGAAGTGGACCGCACCGGACTACAGAATAGCTACCGCTTCAGAAATTGTTTGCATTGGTTGGGAGATCTGAACACGAAAAAACGTTTTGGGAAAGTATGATGCGGTTCCGCGTGGGGCAAACGCGTAGTTTGCCCCACGCGGAACCGGGATGGGTGTGGTTTTGGGGGTTAGATGGGAATGGAGAGGACGTTGTGGCCTTCGTGCCCATTTTGGACGAGGTGGGAGACGAAGATTTCGATGACGAAGGGTTTTTCGTAGAGGGCGGTGCGTTCCTCGTCCATGAAGAAGATGTGCAGGCGTTCGCGGCGTCCGCTGGGGCCGCTGGTGAGAGGCTGCATGGGCATAGTGACCTCGGCGATGAAGCCGCTGGCGGGAATGCTAATATTGGCCTGCTGTACGATGTAAGCGTAGTTCTGGTAGATGGCCGAGCGTACTTCGATATGCACTTTTTCGCCCTCATGCAGTCCACTGAGACCACCAGCGCGCGTATTTTTCACGGTGTTACGACCAATCACATTGATGCGAATGGAATAGTTCTGGTTGGGCTGCACACGCATCGGCGTTTCGATCAGCGCGGCGGCTGTCGTGGTGTACTGTGGTTCGCCGAGAACGAAGCTTTGCAGGCGTTTGAGGAATGATTCCTGTTTGTCCTTGACGCGCTCAGGTTTCTGCGCTTCGCTGACCTCCAACACGTGTGTCTGGTTGGAACGAGGAACAAGAGAGCGAGTGATGCGATTTTTGAGACCGGAGAGCGAACGATTATGATCACGTGTGGTTCTCTCTGGAGCGGTCGTAGTATCGGGATCATCTACTGAAGCTGAAGGTTCCGGAGCGGGTGTGTTTTGTGCTGAAGGAGAACTGGCGGGCGCGCCTTGAGAATCGTCCGTTTCGGCAGGTATGCTGGTAGCAGCGCTGGCCTGACCGATAGCAGGTGCGGCAGAGTCGGATGCTGACGACAATGTCGGTGGTGTTACAGATGGTTCTGTTTCTGTCGTTGTACCTGTTACCGAATTGGACTCATGAGACGGAGCGGATGTAGCGAGCAGTGCCTGTTTTTTGTCACTGGATGATTTTTTCCCCTCGTACGTTTCCGTTTGTGCCTGAGACAGTAGTTGACGAGAGACAGCATCTAACTGCACAAGCTGAGTAGGAATTTCAGCAACATCAGGCTCGGCTATTTTTGTCGAAGGAGCCTTATTTTGTTCTGCTATTTGAGGCGCGGAAGATGAAGCTTTTTGTACCTGCTCATGCGCGATGGTCATGGTAGGGGTATCTTCAACATCATGTGATGTGAGATCGTGTTGCTCCTCGTCTTTTGAGCGCGTAGGTTGTTTTCTTTTCGCCAATCCCTCTTCTACTTCCACCTCTCTGCGATATTTCTTTTCGGTTGCGATCTCTTTGAGTTGAGCATCGGCGGCGCGTTTTGCCTCCAGGTCCAGTTTGCTGGTTTTGATTTTGGACAGGTAGCGCCGGGCCATGCGGGCCTGTAGAGGAACGATAGAGACGGTGACCTCTTCTGGCTCTACAGGAGGTTGTGAACTTGAGTCATCGTCACCTTTTTCATTATCGACCGCTTGTGAAGAGACGTTTATCTCTACGGAGGCTGGTTTGATGGCGGAGAGATGGCGAGTCTGGCGAGGTTTGTTGGTGGTAACGGAATGCGCATCGGGATCGACCAGGAGCAGGACGAGGGCTTCGGAAAACTCGCTGGCGCTCTGGAAGCGTTCGGATTTATCGAGGGAGAGCGCGTGCATCACGGTAGAATCGAGGTCGTTGCCGATGAGCGGATTGAGTTCACGAGGTGTTGGAAGGGGATGCTGGCTGCGAACCAGGGGGCTATCGGGTGTGAGGCCGGTGAGCAGGAGGTAGAGGAGTGCGCCCAGGCTGTAGATATCGGAGCGAGGTTCGACATCGCCTTGAGATGTTTCGGGTGCATAAAAAGGAATTGTATTTATATCGGTCGATTGTTGCGGGAACAGATCGCGCAAAGCGTCGGGTAGCCATGAGAGCATGAAGGCTGGAGAGGCGCTGTAGTCGGGGTTGTCGACGATGATCATGCGAGGGTCGATGTCGCCGATGATGATCTCGCGTTTGTGAAGATCCTCCAACGCCAGGCTGAGGCGGTAGACCCAGCTGATAGCGACCTGTTTTTGGGGCAGGCCGATGCCTGTTTGCAGGAGGTCGTGGAGTGTCAGGAGGCGATGGGCGTAGTGTTGTGGTGCGGCTTGTTTTGTTTGTGTGGATGGTTGTGCTGGGTATTGAGCAACAGTGTAGAGATGGTTGTCGGAAGAGCGGAAATTAATAGGCGACATGAGATGAGGAATTGGCTGTAGACGAAGGAGATTGTATTCCTCGGACACCGCCTCGGTTACCTGTGCGCGCTGGGAATCATCCAGGCTGCTAATATCGATATCATTGATCGCGACAGTGTCGTGTTGTTGTATATCGACAGCGATATACTGTTGAGTGTAGGGAGTTTTGCGGGCCAGAGAAGTCACGCGATAGTTTTCAGCGATCGCGGCGGAAAGTGGTGAGGTGATCTCGTGTCCCGACTGAGGAACGCGTGCTCCACAATTGCCGCAGAACGTGGCGGAATGTGGTAATTCTGCTGAGCAGAACGGGCATTGGAGCAATGCGTCAGGTGAACTCTGCTTGGGAGATTTATGTGTTACGCTCATGCCAACTGGATGCCTTCCGAAGTATTTAGTCTCTTAATAAGTTGTCGTCAGTTGCATATTTGACGAACGGATAGAGAGAAATGTTCCTGTTTGACAAACGAGAGCCGTTATTGATGGACGTGGACAAACACACGATTCGTTTGTGTGAGTCAAGTCTGCATACATCATAACTAATGGATAGATAGATGAGTCAAGGGTGATCAGAGACAATCTAAAGACAAACGATACTGTTTTCATACATACTTTATGTGAAGTTATAATCGTCCCCTGAGATTATAGCATATGGAATATGCTAACGTGTTGTATTTTCGATGCCATAGGTAGGATGTCGGCATGGATACCTCCAGGTATATTGTGCCAGGTGGAATAGAGAAAATGCTGCTTTATATATTCATAATCGGACAGGATGAGAGGGAAATGAGTATGAAGATGATAGGTTGGGAATAGACTGGTAGAGGCTTTGCCCTTGTCACTTGCCGTATGTTTTGCTAGAATCCCAATGGGATACTCTGTCTATGCTCGTTACTTTCCCCAAAAGTACACCGTGCCTACTTCAGTGGACCTGGATGTGTCGTGGAATGATACAATGGCGATTGATAGATAACGAATTATAGGTATTACGCATGAAACTTCTTGCTTAAGCTTCCTTGAGCCTGGAGCGTATTTTGATGTCGTCTGGAGGTATGTCTTTGATATGGATCTGCCCAGCCTCTTATTCTGGATCTTCGCAATTTTTCTGGTAGGTGCCGCGCTTATGGTGGTAACCTTCCGCAATATTGTGCATAGTGCCCTGGCGCTGGTGGGTGTGTTTGCACTCGCATCAGGCATTTATCTGTTGCTGAGCGCGGAATTTATCGCGATTGTACAAATTCTCATTTATGTTGGCGCGGTAACAATCCTGGTTCTTTTTGCATTGATGCTGACACGTATGAATGTGTCGACGCAGACGAACCCGTCGAATCGGTTGTGGCCGATCGCGGGTATTATTTGCGTCTTGTTAGGTGCGGCAATCATCTATTCAGTCACGACCAGCCAGAGTGCTATTCACAATAGTTTGACGATCGCTCAGGCGTCACAGGTGCAGGTAACAAATGGAGTGAATAATGTTGCGCGTATCGGGCAATTATTGTATAGCCCGACGAGTTACAGCTATGTATTGCCTTTTGAAATTGCCTCGTTGGTGTTACTCGTAGCTATTATTGGCGCGATTATCATTGGTAGGGAGGATTAACGCGATGGTAACGCTCAACGATTTCCTGGTGCTGGGTGCGTTGCTGTTCTGTATCGGGTTGTTCGGCGCGATCACCAAGCACAACGCGGTGGCGGTCTTGATGGGTATTGAAATAATGCTCAACGCCGTCAACATCACGATGGTTGGATTTTCGTTTTTTAACCAGGTCAAGCCGTACTCGGGGTTTTTGACCGGTCAGATCTTCGCTATTTTCATTATCACTGTGGCGGCGGCAGAGGCCGCGGTTGCCCTGGCGATGATTATCGCCATTTACCGCAAACGCGACACAGTTGATGTAGGCGAGATCGATATGATGAAGTGGTGAGTATTATGGCTTTGTATCAATATTCGTATTTGATCCTGCTGGCACCACTCTTCGCCTTCGCTGTCATCCTGTTTGTCACGCGTGTTGGAGATATGCTCAGTCGTCCACGCGTCACAGTCGCAGCCGTTCATGGAGAAGAGCACGAGCACGGCACCGAGGCTCACCCGGTCACGGTCGATGAACATGGACCCGCTGGTGAGCAGGGGACGCATGGAGATGTGGGTGACCAGGGCAGGCATGACGCGCATGGTGAACACAGTGCGCAAGATGAAGATGATGATCCGCAGGTGCCGCATCTATCGAGTTGGGCGTATGCGAGCTCGTATGTCGCGCTGGTAATCATGGCGCTGGCGTGTGTTTATTCGTATGTGCTGCTGTTCAGCTCGATAAGTTCCAGCGTTCTACCGACCAATGGGATTACCGTTTTATCCTATACATGGTTGAATGCTGGTCCATTGCATTACACGATCGCGTTCCACCTGGATCGACTGGCGATCGCCATGCTGGTGGTGGTTTCGACGATCGCGCTGCTGGTGCAGTTCTACTCGCAGGGATATATGGAGAACTCGGCGGGCTACTCGCGTTATTACGCGTACCTGTCGTTATTCGTTTTCTCGATGTTTTTGATTGTGTTCGCGCAGAACTTCCTGGTGATCTTTTGTGGTTGGGAGCTGGTCGGTCTGAGTTCGTACCTGCTGATCGGGTTCTGGATCAACAAACGGGCCAAGCCGGAGGAGCAGCGACCGTCGCCCGCGAACGCGAGCCTGCAATCATTCATTATGAACCGTATTGGTGACGTTGGTTTTATCACTGGCATCATGATTCTTTTCGTCAATACGGGCACATTCGATTTCGTGGGCATTCACAATGCAATCCTCCAGAATCATATCGATCCTGTGCTAATCTCGGTGGCGATGATCTTTGTGTTCTGTGGCGCGATCGGTAAGTCGGCGCAGTTCCCGTTGCACACGTGGTTGCCATCGGCTATGGAGGGTCCGACGCCAGTGAGCGCGTTGATTCATGCCGCGACGATGGTTGCTGCCGGTGTGTATATGGTGGCGCGCACATTTCCTTTGTTTGCCACAGCGACGCCCGCGGCTTTCGGAGTGGTGGCGTGGATCGGGGCATTCACCGCATTTTTCGCCGCGACGATCGCGCTGGTGCAGTCGGACTTCAAGCGTGTGCTGGCGTTCTCTACGATCAGCCAGCTGGGATATATGTTTGTGGGTCTGGGAGTCGGTGGCTCTGAGTATGGCGCGGGTCCAGGGATGTTCCACCTGTTCACGCATGCCTTCTTCAAGGCGTTGCTATTCCTGGGCGCTGGTAGCGTGCTGCACGGTTTGCACCATGCTACGCATCGCGAGGTGCAGGACACGCGGGTGATGGGTGGTCTGGCGACACGCATGCCGATCACTGCTGCGACGTGGCTGATCGCGACGCTGGCGATTTCCGGTTTCCCTGGTTTCGCGGGCTTCTTCAGTAAAGAAGAGATTATTGGTCTTTCGCTGGCGCAGGGGCAGATTGGCATCTACATCCTGACGCTGGTTACAGCGGGTTTGACCGCTTTCTATATGTTGCGTGCGTTCATCCTGGCGTTTGGTGGTAAAGGTGGACATCTGATGGGTTTGTGGGGTGGACCTTATCGCGGTGAGGGCGAGGTACACGAGTCGCCGCTGACGATGACCATTCCATTGATCATCCTGGCCGTATTCTCAATCATCGCGGGTTACTGGTTCGGTTTCTTCCAGTACATCAACGTCACCGGTTTCGATGTACATAACCTCAATGTCACTGAGCTTGTCACTACTCCTGACACCTGGATCGGCGTGATTGTCTCGCTGGCTGGTCTCGTGATTGCCTGGGCGATCTATGGACGAGTCGATATCGTCAAGATTCACCAGTTTGTGGAAAATCGAGCCGCCTTACGTGTGATTCACCGTATTTTGTACAACCGTTATTATATCGATACGCTGTACAACAAATGGATCGCGCAAGGCATCGTGTTGGGAATCGCGAAGCTGGAGCAGCTTTTCGATACCTATGTCGTCGATGGTATTGTCAACGGCGTGGCCTGGTTGATCAGTGCCGCGGGTAGGGATGTGCGCTATGTCGAGACTGGTCGTGTGCAGTCGTACATGCTGGCCTTTTTCGGTGGTATCGCGGTACTTGCTATTGTCGTCTTCTTTCTCGTGAGGTGAGGATAGATAATCATGTCGATATTCTCAAGTGTGCTCACATGGATTATCCTCGCGCCGTTTCTCGGGGGAGTCGTAATCTATGCGGTACCACATAGGGCTGCGCGCTGGGTCGCGCTGGTGGCTTCGGCGATCACGTTTGTATTGACGCTGGTGCCTTTTTTCATGGTGCTATCGACCAATGGCATCACCGGTTTTGGAAGTTTGCAGCACCTGGACCCGGCGTTGACGATCAATGTGCCGTGGATCAGCTTCGCGGCTGGTAGCACGCGTTTCAACGTCAACTTCTTTCTGGGTTTGGATGGTTTGAGTCTGCCGATGGTCGTGCTGAATGGTCTGTTGACCATGCTTTCTATCATTGGTGCATGGAAGAAAAACCGTGTCAGGGATTACATGGCGCTGATCCTGTTCTTAGAGGCGGGCGTTATGGGTGTATTCATGGCGCTGGACATTTTCCTCTTCTTCCTGTTCTGGGAAGTCGAGCTCGCGCCGATGTTCATCCTGATCGGTGTGTGGGGGAACGAGCAGATCAAACATGGTGTGCCGGGTCGTATCTACTCGGCGTGGAAGTTCCTGCTATACACCTTCTTCGGCAGTGTTTTCATGCTGGCGGGTTTTATCCTGCTGTATGTCAACCAGCATAGCTCGGATATGGTCTATCTGTCACAGCATTTGATTGGTGGGACGACGACCATTTTCGGCATCTCGGTGGGACTGCAATTGCTCACATTCTTGCTGGTGTTCATGGCATTCGCGGTCAAGATTCCGATGTTCCCGTTCCACACGTGGTTACCAGATGCGCATACGGACGCGCCGACCGAGGTGAGCGTTTTGCTGGCGGGCGTGTTATTGAAGATGGGCGCGTATGGGTTGATCCGTTTCTGCTTCACGTTGTTTCCGATCGGGTTGGGACAATTCTCGGGTGTGCTGGTCGTGCTGGCGGTGATCAATATTCTGTATGGCGCGGGCTTGTGTCTGGTGCAGAGGGATATGAAGCGCTTGATCGCGTACTCCAGCGTCAGTCATATGGGCATTATTCTGTTAGGTGTGGCGGCAGCGGCGGGCGCTGGTGGTGGTTTCTTTCCCAACGATGCCACGACCGAGGCGTTCCGGCAGGCGGCTTTGACGGGGGCGACTATACAGATGTTCAGCCATGGTATTATCACCGGGCTGCTGTTCTTCTGTGTTGGCGTCGTGTACGATCTCGCGCACACACGTGAAATCGCGGTTTTTGGCGGTATTGCCAAGCGTATGCCGATGTTGGGAACGTTGTTCACGTTCGCGGCTATGGCATCGTTGGGACTGCCAGGCTTAGCGGGTTTCGTCGCCGAGTATATGGTGTTCACCAGTAGTTTCCGCATCTGGACGATACCGACTGGAATTGCGGTCTTTACCATGATTCTGACCGCGACATACCTGTTGTGGATGATCAATCGTGTCTTTTTTGGGCCGTTCAATGAGAAGTGGAGCTGGCTACCGGATGCGTCGGCGCGTGAGCTGATACCGTTGTTCGCGCTGGCGGGCTTAATAGTGTTTGTCGGTATTTATCCGGCACCTTTGATCGATGTGATTACGAGCAGTCTACAGCCGATTGTGCACACGGCTGTCACTTATATAAAGTAGGGGAGGTCTCTGCGGCGGATGCGACAATGGATTGTGATCCTGGTCGTATCCGTCGCGAGGTAAAGGAGTTACTATGTTTCAGCTATATGATCTCTACCTGCTAGCGCCTGAAATCAGCGTTATGTTGCTGGGCCTGATCGTGATCGTGCTCGACCTGTTCGTAAAACGGCGCATTGTCGTGGCTGGCATCGCGTTGTTGGGTTTGCTGGTGCCAGCGGGCTTCACGATCGCGCAGGCGGTGACATATACAGGTCCACATACGGCATTTTTTAAGATGCTGGTGGTCGATCAATATGCAATCTTTTTTGAAGTGATCTTCTTGATTATCGCCGCGGTGATCCTGCTCGCATCATATTCGTACGTCGGGACGTATGTCAAGGCGCATGGAGAGTTTTACGCGCTGGTGCTGTTTTCGACCGTGGGCATGATGATGATGGCGAGTTCGGGCGAGTTGATCACCGTCTATATCTCGCTGGAATTGACGAGTTTCCCACTGTACGTTATGGCGGGTCTGATCCACAACAACGAGAAGTCGGCGGAATCAGCGGTTAAATATGTATTGTTGGGTGCGATGTCCTCGGCTATTTTGCTGTATGGTTTTGCCCTTCTGTACGGTTTGACGGGAACGACGGATCTGCAAGGTATCGCGCACACATTTACTACGCTGGGCAACGGAAACCTGATGGTACTGGTCGCGGATGTCTTGATTATCGCGGGCTTCGGTTTCAAGATATCGGCGGTACCGTTCCACATGTGGGCACCGGACATTTATGAGGGAGCGCCCACACCGGCCACAGCTTTCTTCTCGGTCGGCTCGAAGGCGGCTGGTTTCGCGGCTTTGATTCGTGTGTTCACGTATGGGGGTTTGTGGCATGTGGATCTGCCGCAGTTGGTGATCGTGTTGTCGATCGTGGCGGCGTTGACGATGACATTGGGCAATCTGGTGGCGGCTGTGCAGACAAACGTCAAGCGTCTGATGGCGTATTCCAGTATCGCGCAGGCTGGATATATCCTGGTTGGTTTTGTGGGTAGCCTGGCGCTGGCGCAGCAGAATCCGCGCAGTGCCGCGACCGGCACGACGGCGATTCTGTTTTTTATCCTGATCTACGTGATCACGAACCTGGGCGCGTTCTCCGGTATCATCGCGCTGGGAGAGCTCACGGGCGGGGATAAGATCGAGGATTTCAAGGGGTTATGGCAACGGGCGCCGTTGCTCAGTGTTGGTACGGCTTTGTGCCTGTTGTCGCTGGCCGGTATTCCGCCAGTGGCGGGTTTCTTCAGCAAGCTTTATATCTTCGCTTCTGCCTGGCAATTGGGGCAGCAGTGGCTGGTGGTTGTCGCGCTACTGAACACGATCGTCTCGCTGGTCTACTACGGACGAATTGTGAAGTCGATGTTCTTTGACGCGCCACAGAAGAACACGCGCCTGGTCACACCATTGAGTTTGAGCACGTCGATTACTTTATCGGTGGCGGCGCTGCTGGTGTTGACGGTCGCGGTCCAGTTTATCATCAACGCGGCGAATCCGGCGGCGATGAGTTTGTTCCTGTCGTTCGTGAAGTAAGTGTGCGGTAAAAAGAAAAAAGCTGAGTCTAGATGTCAGGTTTGACTTGATAATCCAGACTCAGCTTTTTTTGTTTATTCTGCTTTGAAAGGGAGTTTAACTTCTCCGCTGGTGTAGACGGGGATGGTGTGGAGGGGGGCATCGACGGTGAGGTGTTGGCCGCCGTCGTAGGATTGGCCGGTCCAGGCGTCGGTCCAGGTGGTGCCAGCGGGGAGGTAGACTGAGCGCTGACGTGCGCCCGCGACGAGGATGGGGGCGACGAGGATGTCGTGTCCGAAGAGGAACTGGTCGTCGATCGCGGTACTGGTAGGATCGTCGGGGAAGTCGAAGAAGAGGGGACGCATGGGGGGCAGACCTTTGTGCTGGGCCAGTTGCATCTGCTGCATGATGTAGGGGCGCAGGCGTTCGCGCAGGGAGAGCAGGTCTTTGATGATGGTGTAGGCTTCTTCACCGAAGGACCAGGCTTCGTTGGGGCCACCGGTGCCGATCATAGCTTCGGTGTTACGCGTAACATCACGATAGCCGTGCAGGCGGAAGAGTGGGCAAAAGGTGCTGTACTGGAACCAGCGCACGACCAACTCGCGGAAGGCCGGTGACTCGGGGTCGCCACCATAAAAGCCGCCGATATCGGTGGTCCACCAGGGAATACCGCTCAAGGCCATGTTGAGGCCGGAACGAACCTGAACCTGTAAGGCTTCGAAGGTACTCTCGATATCGCCGGACCAGATGGCGGCCCCATAGCGCTGGCTGCCCGCCCAGGCGGAACGGCATAAGTTAAGGATTTGCTGCTGACCGTGCGCGCGCATACCTTCGTAGAAGCCGCGCTCGTGCAGCATTGGATAGGCGTTGGCGACCGCCAGGCCATTGCCCGCGTGGAAGCGAACGTTGTCGGGGTCCATGGGGTGCATTTCCGGTTCGCAGGCATCGAGCCAGAATGTTTGAATACCGTAGCTACTGTAGTGTTCGCGGACCTGTTCCCAGATGAATTGGCGTGCCTGCGGGTTGGTGGAGTCGTAGTAATAGATACCGACTGGTCCTTCAGGGTGATTGTCCTGAAATTCCATCAGCACGGGAATGCCGCGCTCAGTGCGCAGTAGCAGGCCTTGTTGCTGCAGGGTTTCGAAGTTCTCGCTGAGCGCGTTGACCGAGGGCCAGACGGAGACCATCAGCGTCACACCCAGAGCGGACAGTTCGCGTACCATAGCGGCGGGATCGGGCCAGGCCTCGGGATCGAAGCGCCAGTCGCCTTGTAGCGTCCAGTTGAAAAAGTCGATTACGATCACCGAGAGGGGCAGATCACGGCGTTTGTATTCGCGGGCCACCGAGAGGAGTTCTTCCTGGGTGCGATAACGTAGTTTGCACTGCCAGAAGCCGGAGGCCCAATCAGGGAACGTGGGAGGATGGCCGGTGGCGTCGGCGTAGTGTTCCATGATGGCGGCGGGAGTGGTGCCAGCAGTGATCCAGTAGTCAAGTTGAGGTGTGGCTTCGGCGACCCAGCGCGTCTCGCTGGTGCCCAGTTCCACGCGTCCGATGCCGGGATTATTCCAGAGGAAGCCATAACCGCGACTAGAGAAGAGGAAGGGGATGGAGACCTCGGTATTGCGTTGGATCAGTTCAATGGTCGCGCCTTTTTGATCGAGCAGACCGTGTTGATGCTGACCCAGTCCGTAGAAGCGTTCGTCGTCGTAGGCGACGAAACGCGTTTCCAGGTGGAAGAGGTCGCCATGGATGGATTTGAATGCGCGCGGAGGGATGCGTGTGGCATGTACGGGCCGTTTTTCCGCCAGGAGTTCCTGATTGGTGTCGGTGTTATAAAAGTGTAAAGTGCCATTGGAGAAAATAGTGGCAGCGATAGCACCATTGCGGATAGTGGCTGTATCGTCGGCGATATCGATGGTGGCTTGTGTGTTATCGGTCGGTGGTAGTAGCGCGCTGATCAAGTCATCGCGAATTTCGCCCGCGACGGTCGCGCGCACGCGGAGGCTATCGAGGCCCCAGGGTTCGATACAAAGTGTTTCGTAGTTTTTGTGATAGAGCAGAGCGTTGTCCTTTTGAGTTATGTTGTGCATGATAAATTCCTTTTAATCTCGTTGTTTACGGTTCCCTATTGGGGCGGGAGGAGCGTGTTGTCCAGATTCAGTTATCCCTTGATGCTAGCCTTTGAGCGCGCCGGACGTAATACCGGCGGTAATATAACGTTGGAAGGCGATGAGTATGATAGCGGCTGGAATGGTGCCGAGCGTTGCCACTGCCATCATATTATTCCATTGCGAATTGAACTGGCCGAGATAGTTGTAGATGCTCAGCGAGATGGGTTGGATGGTGTTGGTTGTCATAATGGTCAGGCCATAGAGGAAGTCGCCCCAGGCGAACAGGAAGGCGAAGAGGCCCGCCGTGACTAGTCCGGGCAGGGACAAGGGAAGCATGATATGGAAGAACGCGCCCCAATCGCCGGTACCATCGATAAATGCCGCCTCGATAAGCTCGCCGGGCAAGGATTGCATAAAAGCGGCCATGATCAGCGCGATAAAGGGAACGGCGTAGGTCGTGTCGGCGAGAATCAGGCCGAGATAGCTATTGAGCAGGCCGAGTTTACTGAAGATCAAGAAGATAGGTGTGGCGAGGGTCACCGCTGGAATCATCTGTGTCAGGAGCAGGCAGAAGACGAGGATGGGCGAGAAGCGGAAGCGAAAATGCGCCAGCGCGTAAGCGGCGGGTGTGGCGATGACCAGCGAAACAAGTACCGTGCCGAGCGAGACGAGCAGGCTGGTGAGCAGATGAGGGAACTGGTCCAGGAATGTCGCGGTATAAGCCTCGAAGGTTACCTGGGTGGGGAAGAGCGGCACGGGAATGCTGAAGATGGCCTGATTTGTTTGCAGCGAGTTCATCGCCATCCAGTAGAGCGGGAAGAGCATGATCGCGGTAATCACGATACCGATGACGGTATTTGTGATCATTTTCGCTGAGAGGGGTTTTCTTTTATTGTGATTGGTCGTTATGAGTTGTGCTTGCATTGTCAGGCTCCTTTGGGCAAACGCGTGGTTTGCCCTACGCGGACATAGGGTTGGCCTACGCGGAAATGGGTTTTGACCACGGGCATAGGTGTCCAGAGTGGGTTGTTATTGTGATCAATTCGTGTTGACACGGGCGTTCCAGCGTGTGTAGATCAGGGCGACCAGTAGAGAGATGATGAGAATGATATTTCCGGCAGCCGCGCCTTGTCCGAATAGTTGTTGGGAGAAGGAGAGGCTGTAGGACCAGGTGGCGAAGATTTGTGTCGCGTTGGCCGGACCTCCCTGGGTCATCACGTAGATAATGTCAAAGACTTTCAGTGTGTAGATGAGGCCGAGCATCAGGACCACGCCGATCACAGGTCGTAGCGAGGGAAGCGTGATGTAGCAGAATTTTTGCCAGCCGTTGGCGCCGTCGATGGAAGCCGCCTCGTAGTACTCGGTGGCGATACTTTGCAGGCCGCTATAGAGCAGCACCATATTGAAGGGAATACCAATCCAGACATTTGCCACGGTCACCGCGCCGAGTGACCAGCCGGTTGTGGTCAGCCAGCCGAAATGGGCGGATATGAGATGCAAGCCGGAGAGCAGCTGGTCGATGAGGCCGTTGGTGCCATCGAAGAGCCAGCGCCAGATAGTGCCGGAGACGACCAGGGGCAGGAGCCACGGCAAGAGGATCAGTGAGCGCAGGAAGCGGCTGAGCGGGAATTTTTGGGTAAAAAAGATTGCCATCGCCAGGCCGATGACGAATTGCGGCACAATCGAGCCGACCGTGAAGATAAGGGTGTGCCATGCCGCTTGCTGATAGACAGGGTCCTGGATGACGTTGACATAATTCGCCAGGCCAATGAAGGGCGCGATGCCTGTATATTCGGTTTGCAAAGTATACTGCTCCAGGCTGACACTAATGCTGTAGTACAGGGGGTAGCCAAAAAAGAGCAGCAGGTAGAGAACGATGGGGAGGATGAACGAGAAGCGTTGCAGGCTGGAAAGACGAAACTTTTTGCGGCGCGGCGATATCGTATGGTGAATCTCGACCGGTTTTTCGTGTGTATAGGTAGTCATGAAACATCTCCATTGGTTGTCCATGAAGTGGCGGCACAGGGAGGCGTGATGGTGGTCCAATGAATACAATGTATGTGGTCACCATCACGCGCTAAAAAGTATGAATGTCAGCTTTGCAATGTTTTGTTGATACTCTGTTGGGCCTGGTCGAGCGCGGTCTGTGGCGAGAGTTTGCCAGAGAAGGCGGACTGTTCCGCGGTCCAGATGGCTTGTGAGATGCTGGGATATTTTGCGCCGACCACAGCGGTGCGAGCGCGGGCGGTATTCAACTCATTGGTAAAGACCGTCAGACTGGAGTTATTTTTCAGCAGTGTCTGGGCTACAGCTTTCAGTGGGGGAAGGTAGCCACTGACCTGATCATAGTCCAGCAACTGTTTTGGCTGCATCAGCCAGTTCAAGAAGTTCCAGGCAGCTTGTTCGTGGGCGGAGTCGGTCTGTGGGATGGTCCATACCTCGCCACCGAGTGGTGAGACGGGCTGGTCTCCAGCATGAGGGACGGGAATGGGAACGACGCCGTAGCTGATATTGGTTGATTTGAGCAGGCTCAGATTCCAGGGGCCGTTTTCCATCATCGCGGCATGTCCATCTTCAAACTGGGTGAGTACATCGGATTGGCCCCAGTTCAAAGATGCTTTCGAGAGCGAGCCCTGTTGCACCATCGTAGTGAGATACTGGAGCGCCTGGACACCTTGCGCGTTATTTATTTTTGTCAGATCGCCTTTATTGGACCAGAGGAAGGGCTCGAACTGCCAGGTGGCCTCTTCTTCAGCGGCGGCTGAGAGTGCGAAACCGTAGGTGTTGCCTGTAGTGAGTTTTTTCGCGTCGCTGGCGAGTTCTGTCCAGGTCGTGGGCGGAGTGAGACCGGCGGCCTGTAGCAACTTTTTATTGTAGAACAGGGCCAGGTCATTGTTGCCGGTGGAGATGGCGTATGTTTTGCCCTGGTACTGCATACATGAGAGCGAGCCAGCGAAGAAATTAGAGGTGCTGAGGGGGCCGGTCAGATATGAGTCCAGTGAGGTGAGAGCGCCAGTCGAGGCGAAGGTGGGCAGGTTGGGATTGTCGATGACCATCAGATCGGGAAGGGTGTGGGAAGCCACCTCTTGAGAAGCTTTCGAAACCTCTGAAGCGATCGGCACGGCATCTCTTTGAATCGTCACATTAGGGTGGAGTTGATGGTAGGTGTTGAAAAGTTTATTTAATTCGGTATTGGATGGTTCGGTATTAAGATAATCAAGTTCAGTCAACGTAACGTTCTGACTAGATGATGTTGTCGATGAACCACCGCAGGCGGTGAGGAACAGACCCATTGCGAAAACGAGCAGACAACTGACGGAAAGAAGATGCAAGTAATGGGTTGCGCGAGGCTGTCGTGACGTGGGTGATGGATGCAGGCCACCATGGAGTAAGGAACTCATGGCTATCCTCCTTTGGATACGCAAACATTGGATTAACGGAACAAAGTTTGGATGCTGTATGCTAGATCGCACTCTTTTTATCGAAGCGCTTCGATAAAAAGAGTATAGACTGAAGGAGGGGAAGTTGTCAAGGGTTGGAAATGAAAATTACGAGATCAATGGACGAGTGGTCCGGAACTGGCGCGGATGGTCAGAGGGGGTTTGAGTAAGATTTGAGATGGGTTGTTTGTCTCGTCCGCGAGTTGTTTGAACAGCATTTCGGCACCGATGCGACCCATTTCATGGAAGGGAAAATCGATCGAGGTGAGGGCGGGAGAGGTCATCTGCGCCAGGTGGGGTGAGAAGATAGCGACGAGTGAGGTGTCTTGAGGGATACGAAAGCCTTTATCCGTCAGGGCGGAGATAACGCCGCCGCTGGTCCAGGGATTGAGGAGGATGAAGGCGCTCAAGGCTGGATCTTGTGATAATAAGTGAAGCACGCCCTGGTAACCAGCTTGCTCGTTCGATTCACAGGAGATATCGATGCCGTGGAGGCCGTGATGTTGCATCTCGCGATAATAAGCGTCGCGCGAGCGGACAACATAGCCTGTTTCGCGTTTGAGCAGGAGGGCGGATTGATTGATCAGGGCGATGTGCGTGTGACCTGAAGCGACCAGATAGTTGATGGTTGTTTCCAGTGCGTAGTCGAAATCCAGGTCGACGAAGCTGATATTATCGTTGTTGATGCCGCGTCCAATCATCGTGAACGGTATATTTTGTTGCGTAAAAATCTCGACTCTAGGATCGTGCAGGGTGACCTCCATCAGGATGGCGCCATCGATAAAGCCCTGGTAGGTCATATCGATAACGCTCTGATCGTCGGTATAGGACGAGGTCCATAGGAGCAGGGCGTAACCGGAGGCGGTGGCGGATTCGGCGATGCTGGTAATGAACTCGGATTGAGGGCCGAGGTTGGGACCCCAGGTGGGATAGAGGAGAGCAATAATTTTGGTGCGTTTAGTGACCAGGGCGCGAGCGAGCGAGTTGGGTTGGTAGCCGAGTTCTTTCATCGCCTGGTAGACTCTTTTTTTGGCCTCCTCGGAGATAGGTCTTTTGCCACTGAGTGTGTACGAAACGGTGCTGAGTGTAACACCGGCGCGTTTGGCGATGTCAGACATAGTTGGCATGAATGTGTTTCTCCCTTGTTCCTATGTGGATGGGCTAAAGATAGGTATAGCCTTCATGTAATCTTAACTATAATCGGGCAATGAGCGGGATGTCAATTTGTGGTGGATAGCGCAATGGTGCGAGCAGCCAGTGCGGAGCTTAGTACTATAGATGTAAAACCCTTTGCGCGCTGTAAAACTACTGTATACTCTTGCGTGCAATGATAAAATAAAGGACTGTTTTTCTAGAAAGAGAACTTGATGGAACCGATTTTCGCGAATACAAGGCTGGTGGTCGCGTTATTATTTATTTTTGTGGTGGTGATCGTGACCGCATCTTTGCAAAATGTACTCGGTTTTAGCACGTATGTTGCGCTGGCTGTGTGTATGGTTGCGGCAGGTGTTTTTGGTTGGTTGAATACGTTGCGTTAAGTGGGTGAACGGTCGAGTGTAAAAAAACGGTGAGATGTCTCCTTTTTTAGTGCTCTTTCGGTGAGCAGGTAGCAATTGTCCCTGTTCATTCGTTAGAAAGAGAGGGAAAGAGAGTTTTAAAAAAGGAATAGACAATTCTGATGGTTTCCACAAAATCTGAAAAAGCGAGTAAGATGACGAAAGCAACACCCCAGTCCTGGGGGCGGTATCCAATAACACAGGCGAGCGACGTGGTGCCAGTGTATTGGCGCGATGAGTTGCCGGACCTGGCAGCGTTTGGGCAATCGATTCTGCCGTACGGGAATGGTCGCAGTTATGGAGACAGCTGTTTGAATGATGGTGGGGTGAGTATCGATGTCAGTCACCTGACGAACCTGATGGCGTTTGACGAGCAGAGCGGACTGCTCAGGTGCGAGGCGGGCGTGCTATTGTCGGATGTGTTGAATTTCGCGGTACCGCGAGGTTGGTTTTTGCCGGTAACACCGGGGACGAAATTTGTGACTGTTGGAGGCGCGATCGCTAACGACGTGCATGGGAAAAATCATCATAAGGCGGGCACGTTCGGCTGTCATGTCAGGCAATTCGAACTGGTGCGTTCGAGTGGTGAGCGTTTGTTGTGCTCGCCGACGCAAAACGTCGACCTGTTTCGCGCCACGATTGGTGGATTGGGTTTAACCGGTATTATTGTGTGGGCGGAATTTCAACTGAAGCCGATCGTCAATGCGTATATCGATATGGAATCGATCCGTTTCGACTCGTTAGAAGAGTTTTTCGCCATCTCAGCCGAGTCCGCGCAGGATTACGAGTACACGGTTTCGTGGGTGGATATTCTGATTGGTGGGAAGGGATTGTGCCGCGGGAAGTTCAGTCGCGGTAATCACAATCAAGCGCCCGAACTGGCGCGGAAGCCATTGAAGAAGAAGCTGTCGCTGACGGTACCACTCGATTTTCCGCCATTTGTATTGAACACGTGGACCGTGAAAGCGTTCAACGAAGCTTACTATCATGTGCAGACGCAGAAGAGTGTGCGCAAGGTTGTGCCTTATGATCCTTTTTTCTACCCATTGGATAGCATTCACGACTGGAACCGTATTTATGGATCGAACGGATTTTTCCAGTATCAGTTTATTGTGCCGTTCGCTGATGGGCATGAGGCGATGCGTGAGATTCTGAGTCGTATTCGGCAGTCGGGCGAAGGTTCGTTTTTGACGGTCTTGAAGGAGTTCGGGGATATTCAATCGCCGGGGTTGATGTCATTTCCGCGTCCAGGATTGACGCTGGCACTAGATTTCACGAATCGGGGGCAGCGTACATGGCAGTTATTGGCCGATCTCGATAGGATTGTCACGCATTATGGTGGAGTCGTGTATCCGGCCAAGGATGCGCGTATGAGCGCCAGAAGTTTCCAGCAGTATTATCCGCAGTGGCGCGAGTTCAAGCAATATGTCGATCCGCATTTTTCGTCCAGTTTCTGGCGACGGGTGACGGAGGAGGTTGTGGTTTCGGCGTAGTGGATGAATATACGCATGTACGCATTCTCAATATGCTTGTTTTATAATACGCTAATGGCAAGAATAGCAGAAGAACAATGAAAGTTTGGATACGATGAGAGTAGTAGTGATTGGTGCGAGTTCGGCGATCGCGCATGAGACCGCGAAATATTTCGCGCGCGATGGTGCCGACCTTTTTCTGGTCGGGCGATCGTCGGAAAAGCTGGCGATCGTGGCCGATGATTTGAAGGTGCGTGGGGCACGCAGCGTCGAGCAGTATGTACTGGATTTGAACGAGATAGAGCACCACGAGGAGATGTTGCACCGTGCAATTGAAACGTTGAGCGGCATCGATGTCCTGTTCATCGCGCATGGTACGCTGGGTGATCAGCGCAAATGCGAGCTGAGCGTCGAGGAGACCATGCAGGAGTTGCGCACGAACGCGCTCAGCGTGATCTCGTTATTGACGCTTGGCGCGAACTACTTCGAGCAGCACAAACGAGGTCATATCGCTGTTGTTTCCTCGATCGCGGGCGACCGTGGGCGCAAGAGCAACTATGTGTATGGAACCGCGAAGGCCATGGTGAGTACTTTTTTGCAGGGGTTACGCGCGCGCCTGGTCAGTTCGCACGTGTCGGTGTTGACCGTCAAGCCTGGCTTTGTCGCCACGCCGATGACTGCGCATATCAAGCAAGGCCCATTGTTTGCCTCAGCCGCCACGGTGGGTGAGGGTATTTATGGAGCGATCAAGAAGCGCAAAGATGTGGTGTATCTGCCAGGTTTTTGGGCGCTTATCGCTATTGTGCTGAAGAGCATACCGGAAGGCATTTTCAAGCGTTTGCCATTGTAGATACCAGTCAGCGCTAAAATTCCGCGCATGAAAATGGAGGTCCGCGAGGGATCTCCATTTTCATGTGTAGAATTGCCATATGTAGTAGGTAGGTAGGGCTAGTGGACGTTGGAGTAGGAGACGAACATGATGAGTCCGACGACCACGAGTGCGATGCCGAGTCCGCCGAGGCCGAAGCTGAGAAAGTTCAGCGTGTTATTGGTTTTGTGCGGGGTGGTCGTGTTGTGTGTAAGCGTGGGCGTCGGAGTAGGTTTGGGTGCCGGGGTTGGGGCGGCAGTCGGTGTGGCCTGGGCATTGATAGTGACGAGGCCACTTTGAAAGGTCGTGAGTGTTTGTTCGTTCTGGGCGGTCACATTCACACCATAGCTGCCGGGTGAGGCTGTTGGTGGAATGACGAGATTGACGCTAAACGTGCCATCGCTATTGGGCATAATCTGCTGTGTAACGAGGGCTGTCGCGCCCTGGCCGGGAGTGATCGAGACGTTTAATGCCTGGACTGGCAGCCAGTTCGCGCCCGTGACGGTGATGGTATCGCCGGGCCTGGCATTTTGGGTCGAGACGCTGACGGTCACATTTTGCGCCACGGTAAAGGTGTTGGTTGAGATACCGACAGTATTCGTATTGGAGATGGCACACACATAGTAAGGCGTGGTGGGCTGCGCCGCGTTGGAGGGCCAGGTTGTGGTGACCGCGATAGAGCCATCGCCCTGCGCGGTGACGGGACTCTGGGTGGGTAGTGGTTGCATGTTGCCCACGGTCGCAGGCGTGCACTGTGTTTTATCGGGGGTGGTATATAAACTGATGGTACTGTTGGGCTGAAAGCCGGTGCCGTTGATGGTTACTGCTGTGCCAGGGTGTCCGACGGGTTGAGCAGCAGCGGGGAGTGCGATGGTAAGGGTTGCATTGGTAGTTGGTGTCGCGGTAGTGGTCGCGGTCGGTGGATCGTCCCGTATCTGGCGTGGAGCGGCCAGTGTCGGCGCGGTATAATTCAGCGCCAATAGAAAGAGTGCGATAGCGGCGAGCAAGAGGGCACCGAAATATTTGAGAAGTGTTTTCAACATCGTGCGCTAGCTCCTTATTTTTGTTGTGAAGCGCGTTGACGGAGCGCTTCGTAAAGAGCGATACTCCCGGCGACGGCGGCGTTGAGGGAATCGACATGGCCGTGCATAGGTAGTTTGATCAGCAAGTCGCAGTGTTCGCGCACCAGGCGGCCAAGTCCTTTGCCCTCGTTACCGACGACCAGAGCCAGGGCACCGGTGAGGTTCGCCTGCGTGTAGAGTTGTTTGGCCTCGCCCGCCAGACCGACCACCCATATATTTTGTTTTTTGAGATCGTCGATGGTACGTGTCAGGTTGGTCTCCTGCGCGATCAGCAGGTGTTCGCTGGCACCGGCAGAGGTTTTGACCACGGTCGCGTTGATTTCGGCGGAGCGATGTTCGGGAATGACCACGCCATGGATGCCCGCGGCCTCAGCGGTGCGTAGCAGGGAGCCGAGGTTGTTAACGTCCTGGATGGCGTCCAGGATGAGCAGAAAGGGTGGTTCCTGTTTGCTGGCCGCGAAGGCTAAAATGTCGTCGAGTTGCGCGTATTTACGTTCCTCCACTACGGCGATGCAGCCCTGATGGACGGCTCCGCGACTGATCTGGTCGAGGCGTGAGCGTGGCACAGTTTCGATGGGGACATGCTGAGCCTGAGCGGCGTGGAGAATATTGGCTACGGATGTTGCTTCGCGTACGCCATCGGCAAGCAGAATCTTTTTGACGCGGTGGCCCGCGGCAAGCGTTTCCGCGACCGGATTGCGTCCCCAGATATACTCAGGCATCAGTGTGTTTCCCCTCTTCATCGTTCCAACGTAGGTATGGCATGAATGTATGTAGAATGCATTGATCAATGAACATGCAAGTATGTGCGCGAGAATGAGTATAGCATAGCAGGGTCAGGTACGGGTAGCGTGGGATGACCCGTACCTGTTATGAATAGTCAGGGTAGCGGAATTAGTAGTTGTCGCGATAACGGCGTTCCCTGTCTTCGAGCCCTTCCTCGCGACGTTCTTCGCGGCGGATCTCGCGTTGTAGCTCATGTTCCTCGCGACGTTCGTGATTAATTTCCTGGCGTAGTTCGCCCTCTTGATTTGGATAGCCTGGAGTGTAGCCAGCATTGTTGTAGTAAGCGGGCGGCTGGTTAAAGCCCTGGTTGTTGTAGGGTGTTTGCTGGTAGAAGGCCTCGTCCATAGGAGGAGCGGCATAACCACCGCCATACGGTTGTTGCATGTAAGGCTGTTCCATATAGGATTGCTGATAGGATTGGGCATGGTGGGTGAGCATATGTTTGGCGACGAGGCCGGTCAAGGCCAGTGCGCCCGCGAGCAGGAATGGGTGTCCGAGGATGCGTTGTAAGAGATCGGGCCTTTCCTGTCCCATCCTGCTGACACCTTGAGCCAGGGACCAGGGGTTGTTGGGATCGACGCCATATTCGGGCGGCATTTGCTGGGCCAGAAACTGCCGCTGCTCGAATGGAAGATTGGTGAAATGTTGTTGGAACAACTGTTGCTGCATATCCACAGGCGCGCCCTGGATAAACTGCGTTAGATGACCCAGGGCTTGCATGGGGTCGAAGGCGGAGTAGTTATTGGTATCGTATCCCTGCGCGTACTGCTGATACAGGTACTGATTATCGTTGTTGAACGGCCACATAATTTTGATTCCTTTTCCTATAGTTATTGTTGTTGTCGGCAAAAAGGTATTTTCTGTTACAGAATAGAGCTGTGTGAGTAGCGATCTGGCTTACTTGTGCTTAAAGAGCGTATATGTACGAGCCAGAAAAGATTTTTTCTTGTAGGAAGCTTGCCAAAAAGCTTCTTAACAGTAAACGAAATGAGGTATACGATACGTTCCTTTAGAAGGATGAAAGGGTATTTTTGTCCCATTGGTTGGGTTATGAGTTGCCTGACCAGAGATATTGCATTTCGGAAGAAGTCTGAAGTAGTTCGGTCAGCGTGCCCTGTGCGATCAGTCTGCCATTTTGTAGCAGGATAATATGGTCTGCTTTTTGCAGGACGGAGCGACGATGAGAGACTACGAGGTAACTGCGCCGTTCTCCAGTGAAGATACGTTGCCAGAGGAGTTGTTCTGTTTCGACATCCAGAGCGCTTGAAAGGTCGTCGAAGACGAGGAGCGCGGGATCGCGCAAGAACATACGTGCGGCAGCGGTACGTTGTGCCTGACCTCCTGAGAGTTTGACGCCACGTGTACCGATGACTGTCTCCAGGCCATTTTCGAGAGTGGCAAGATCTTGTTCCATGACCGCAGTATGGATTGCGGAAGCCAGGCGTGTTGAATCCTCTGGTTGATCAAGTAAAAGGTTTTCTTTTAAGGTCGTACTGAAAAGGTGTGGAATCTGGGGTGTATAGGCACTGTGAGGTGGAACAAAAAAGCTTGCGGGATCTTCTATAGGTTGACCGTTCCAGCTAATCGTACCAGTGTCTCTGGGTAGAAGACCGAGTAAGACCTGTAGAAGTGTTGTTTTGCAGGATGCGATGCGACCAGTGATGACTGTAAGCGATCCGGCACGCATGTCAAAGCTGATATCGTCGATACCACGTCCAGTATCGGGGTAATGATAACTTAAATTTTTCACTTGCAGGGACGTGAGTGATTCTTGTTGGGTGCTTGGCAATGGTAGTGCTGGCAGTTTACCATTGAGATAGAGGGGGTGATGGGTAGTGAGACGAGGCGGAGGTGCTCCCTGTAACAGAGTTTCCATGCGCTGGAAGGCTACTTTGGTTTGCGCATAGTGAGCAAGGAACATGCCGAAAAATTGTGTGAAGTCTGCGACAAAAGCCAGGTAATAGATGAACAGAGCAAGATCACCGATAGAGAGTTGACCTTTATGAATGGCCTGTGCCGCGACAAGCAATATCAAACCAGTGCCAATACTCGCTGTATTTCCAAACGTGGAGTTGATCAGTTGCTCTAAGAGTCGATCTTTGATCATAGTAGTGCGGCGGGCCTCATTGAGATGATGGAAGTGAGCAACCACATATGGCTCGGCAGCTGCTACTTTAATACCCTGAATGGTGTTGAAGATCTCGCCGATAGCGCTTGTAACCCCACCAGTTGCTTTACGGCTGGCGACACGATACTTCTCCAGGCGTTTATGTAACATCTGTGTGATGGCAACCACACAGACGAGTGGTACAAAGACGAGCAATGTTACCAGGGCATCGACATGGAGTAAGACAATGATCGCGATGAGCGCGAAAAGGCCTGTGCCGATGCTATCAAGTGTCCAGCTAATCGCATCTTCAGCCTGTTCTGCATCGTCACGGAAACGACTAATGGCTTCTCCGGAAGAGCCAGGTACTGCATGTGCGCCTGGCCGTTCCAGGATACGTGTGAGCAGATTACGGCGTAGGATGCCACTCATCGAGAAACGATGCAGGTTATCGGTGATACCGCCGAACAGGATGATGATCACGCGAGCCAGCGCTGTGGCTACGAAGAGTATGATAAGCAGCCAGAGTTCGTTATTGAGATGTCCAATCTGGTATAGGCGATCGAAGAATTGTTGTGCCAGTAGACCAGGGATGATAGGTGCGACGTGAATCAGTGTCCAGAGCAGGCCATTGATAGTGTAGAGCAGTGGACGATATCGAAGCAGACGCCACATATGTTGGTAGGCTTTCATGCATGTGCCTCCTCTAAACCTGTACGCAGGAGTTGTGCAAAATGAGAATCGCTCTTTTGTGCTAGCGTCTCGCGTGCATCGTATTCGATGATTGCGCCATGTGCCAAAATCATAACGTCGTCGGCACGCCCAATTGTGACGAGGCGATGGGCGATGATGATAGCGGTACGATGTTTGAGCAATTTCTGCATTGCGCCTTCAATCAATTGTTCAGTCGCAGGATCAAGGCGAGAGGAAGCTTCGTCGAGGATGACCAAGCCAGGATTGGTCAAGAAGACGCGTGTGAAGGCCAGAAGTTGAGCTTCGCCCGCGGACAATCCTTCGCCATCCGATCCCAGTTTGGTGTCTAGTCCCTGAGCGAGTGACTGATACCAGGATGATAAGCCAACATCTGAAATAACTTGAAGGATCATTTGATCATCGATCGACCGATTAAAAAAGGTCAGATTATCGCGCACGGTCGCATGAAAAAGTTGTACATCCTGTGTGACCATACCGATATGCTGGCGCAAATGTCGTAATTGAAGATCGGTGATCGGTGTGCCATTTATTTTGATGCACCCTTCTTGAATATCGTAGAGGCGTAGGAGCAGACGAGCCAGGGTGGTTTTGCCGCTACCAGTACGACCGAGAATGCCCAGGATACGTCCGGACGATAACGAGAAGCTGAGGTGATGGATGATAGGTTCATCGGCGTTATAGCCGAACGAGACATCGGAGAACTCGATCGAGAGTGGACCGGTCGGAAGTGTAGCGCTTCCATCGTGAATAGTGGGTTGTGTTTGCAGCAGTTGGCGAATGCGTTCGATGCCCGCACCTGCCTCCTGCATCTGCTGCATTTGTGTTCGAATTTGTTCCAGCGGATCGTTGAGCAGGTTGGTGTAGTAGAAGATAAGATAGACTGTACCTGCCGTGATCGCTTTAGTGCTCCACAAGTAAGCGCCAAGTGCCAGGGCGGTTGCGTTGCCAAGACTGAAGATGAGCAGCGTCGTCATCCAGACAGAATAACTCGCGATACTCGAACGTCGTCTAGCTGGTAGCCAGTCGTTCAAAAGTTGGTAGAAACGGTGCATCACATAACCAGTGGCTCCATTGGCGCGTACATCTTCAGTGCCCGTCAGTTGTTCGCTTAAGAAGCCAAAAAAGTTCGCATCCTGCTCTCGATTATATATCCAGTAGCGTACGGCATGATTACGAATACCAAGCAGCAGTAGAAAGGCGACGAGCGCGAAAAGGCCGATGGCTGTACCGATACGCCAATCCTGCAAGAAGAGGAGGATAATTACGCCAACGATGAGAAGAACACTACCAAAAAACTGTAGCATCGATTGTGAGAGAAAGTTTGAGAGTGTATTCACATCGCCATCGATACGTTCAATTAGTTCACCGGAGGTATGAGTTTTGTGAAAGGCCATATCGAGGTTCATACAGTGTGCGAGCAGATCGGTACGAAGCCCATTCGTGGTGGTCCATGTCAGATTTTCACTGATGTATGTCGAGTAAAGCGTAATACCCTGATTAAGCAGGGCGAGAGCTACGAAAATGAAGCCTGACAAGAGAAGTGATGACAATTGTTGATCTGCGATGGCTTGATCGATAAACTGTCGCAGGATTTGTGGGTTCGCCAGTTGGACTGTGACGCTGGCGAGGACGAGCAGACCAAGCAAGAGCGTTTGACGCCATTGTGGTTTGAGATAGGTGATGAGCAAAGTGCGATAACTGAATGAGGATGAGAGCCTGGTGCTCATAAGATCGTCCTTTCACTATACGCAGGATGAATACTGTTGTTCTCCTCAATTATCAAGATAACAAGAGTAAGAGAGTATGGCGAAGACAGCAACATAAACCACGAGACGAGCAGGACCCGTGGTTGTCATACGTAACAGGAGTGTGAAAGCCTCGGAGAGGAACAAAGAAAACCACGGGTAAGAGTGTTCCCGTGGCAACTTTGCGTTGAGCAGGTGTCAGTAGCGGTTAGCGGGCGCACTCATACATAGAAGCTTGGGAAGGAAACAGGGAATCTTATTCTGTCGTCTATATGGTGTGCCTGTTCGCATAAAACAGAGTGCCCCTTTTTATTGTTGCTCTTTCGAAGATACCATAAGCGGCGAGACAAATCAAGGAGGTATTGGGCCTTGGGACGAAATTTGTTTGTTGGAGAAGTTCGATGAAGCTATAAGTAGATATTGTAGATGGGACAATCCTCCTCTTTTGTAGCGGAATTGGTTGGTGGCACGTAGTATACGCGTAATGGGGTATTTGCCTGATGGGAAGAAACTCGCTAGTGGCGAGAGGCTGTTCAGAAGGCGAATGAAGATTACGATTGATTGCACTTATTGGTATTGTATCTTTGTTTTGTTGCATTTATTGGAGGAATATTTATGAGTCAAGATCCGGATGATTCAGGTTTAGCTGGCACAGCCAGGAACTACGGTGGTCGTGGTTTGCGTGTGGGATTGAGCACACTCGGTGATTTTCAGAAGTTTATCTTGCGTGGCAATGTTGTTGACCTGGCAGTGGGTATCGTGATTGGTGCGGCTTTTAATGCAGTCGTGCAAGGATTTGTAACCGATATTATCAGTCCATTAGTATCTCTTTTTGCTGGTAAAAGACTTCAGAATTTAGGTGCTTGGCACGAAGGTTCTTTCCTAATTGGAGCGTTTCTCGTTACGGTTATCACATTTTTGATAGTTGCTGCTGTAGTCTATTTCTTTGTAGTCAAGCCGGTAAATGCGTTGAATGATCGGTTCAATCGGAACAAACCGGCGGCGGCACCAACGACGCGCGATTGTCCGTTCTGCTTGAGCACGGTGCCGTTAAAGGCGACGCGCTGCGCGTATTGCACGGCGCAGTTGCCACCAGCAGACACGATGCAGGCGACTACCGCGTAGGGCAAACGCGTGGTTTGCCCTACGCGATTTGGCTCTTGCATGTGATGTGTCGCTAGCGTATACTGCTAACGGAGTAGATCGCTGGTGTGGCTTTTTTAGCGTCTAGCGAAGAGGCATGGCGAGGTTGGTCTGAGCGTGCCTCTGTAGTTGTTGTGCAGGATAAGATAGAGGAGATAGAATAGTTCATGGCATCAACATCTGAGCCTATACGTCTGGAAGATTGGGTGCGCGATATTCCTGATTTTCCGCAGAAGGGTGTCCTTTTCAAGGATATCACCCCTTTGCTACAGGATGCCACGGCATTTCATACGGCGATGGATCGTATGGCGGCGCACTATGCCGGGGCTGGTATTGAAGCTGTGGTTGGTGTTGAGTCGCGCGGGTTCATACTCGGTGCTCCTCTCGCGTATCTGCTCAACTGCGGTTTTGTGCCAGTGCGCAAGTTCGGGAAGCTGCCTTTTCAAACCACCAGTGTCGAGTATGCGTTGGAGTACGGCACAAATATTGTCGAGATGCATAACGACGCGATTAAACCGGGGCAGCGGGTGCTGATCGTGGACGATCTGCTGGCGACCGGTGGCACCGTTTCGGCGGCGATCGAGCTGGTCGAGCGTTTGCAAGGGCATATCGCGGGCGTGGCGTTCCTGGTCGAGCTGGGTTTCTTGAAGGGACGCGAGCATTTGAAGAGCCAGGATGTGTTCGCACTGATCAAATACTAGCGATTCTCTTGAAAAAGAAGAATAGTATGTAGCGGATCAAAAGCGATCTGTTGAGGTAAAAGGAATAAGCTTCCATACAGTTATGTTGGAGGCTTATTCTTTTGTTTTGCGTGAAATGGTTTGTTATTCGGATAGCCAGGTGGTTTTGGTGGAGAACGGCTGGGGTTCGCGGTCCGGGGTGGTGATGGCGGGAAAGCCGACGTAGACGATGGCGACGATGTGATCCTCGGGCGAGAGGCCGAGCCATTGTTTGACGTGTGGATCGTAGGCGGCGTCACCCGTGCGCCAGATACAGGCAAGGCCCATTTCCGCGCCAGTCAGGAGCATATTTTGCACGGCGGCGGCGGTGGCCTCGATATTTTCGATGTCGAGGACGTTGGGCTGCTGTGGGTATTCCGAGGTTACGACGATCAGCACGGGCGAGCGCAGAGGTTTGTGACCTTCTTTATCAAGCATGGCCTGTTTGTTGGTGGAGGGTTCGGCGGCGAGGCGTGAAGCCAGGGAGGTGACCATGATCTCGCCAAGTCGCTCACGGGCGCTGCCAGTGAGGACAAAGAAACGCCAGGGTTCGGCTTTATGATGGTTGGGAGCGTGGGTGGCTGCTTCTAGCAAGCGTTCGATCTGTTCGTGAGAGGGTGCTTCGGGTGTCATTTTGCCGATACTGCGACGTTTTTTTATCAGGTCGAATGTTGTCATTCGCGCATCTCTTTCTGCGAAAGAATAGTGTTGCCCGTGGCTAGTGTTGCCTATGACTATAGTATCACTTATTGGCGCAGAGCGGCGTGTGATGGTAAACTGCATTACGATAGGATTAATCGATATTTTGTAGAAAGATGATCAAGGTTCTTGAGATGTAGCGCAATTGTATGGAGTACAGCATACTTGCACGCGATTGTGGTTAAGAAAGAGTTGATGGGACGTGGATTGGGGTTGGACGTGGATAACGATCTTCGCATTCTGTATGCTGCATAACTAATCCCCCTATGATACCCGGAGTTTCATTCTAGTGGATGTGTTGATGAGGTGATCAAGTGAATGAATTACATGTGAAGCCGGATGTTTCAGATGTTTTGTATGTTGCCACTGCCAATACTGCTGTCTCTCCCCGCTATAAAGGAAACGTGCAAGCGCCTGATAGTGCGCCAGTGTTAAGCGCGGTATGGCATATAGGTGAACAGAGGCATGAGTATGCCGATGCAGTTTCTTTTGTGCGCAATGGGCCGGGCTGTAGTGTGCAATTGCAAACGAGAGATCGAGAGGGGCAGGAGATCTGCGCGCTGAGTTACCATGGGCATAGTGATGAGATTACCGCGCTGGCATGGTCACCTGATCGGAGTCGAATTGTTTCGGCGAGCAAGGATCGGACGGTACAGATATGGGATGCTTATAATGGTGAAACCATGTGGGTGTATCGTGGGCAAGAGGAGACGGTGCGGGTTTTAAGTTGGTCACCTGATGGCCGGTTTTTGTTGATGGGGAGCGAGGGCAATATAGTGCAGATCATCTCGTTAGAAGAGCGACATGTAATTGCCACCTATCATGGGCATTTGCAGGCTATTTACGGGGTTAATGCTATCACGTGGTCACCCGATAGTACGCGTATCGCATCGGCGGGGAGCGATAGCACGATACAGGTGTGGGATGCGATGAGTGGTGAGATAGTGTGTTGTTGTCGTGACGCGGTGGACCGCTGGATATTGAATGTCGCGTGGTCACCGGATGGGCGCTGGATCGCCGGTGGCGGAGACGATGTGCATATCTGGGAGTCGGCAAACGGAACGTATAGGCAGACATTTAAGCAGCAAGGCGATGGGAAGCACTGGATTGATTGTATCGCGTGGTCGCCCGATAGTCAGCTTATCGCGATGAGTAGCACGAGCCGTGTATTATCCATCTGGCATGTGCCGAGTGGTATACGACAATATACATGCAGTCAGCCAGGCAAAGAGATCGTCTGTCGGGGTTTGATGATAAACACGCTGGCATGGGCGCCAATGCATGCTGTTGTTAGTGGGAAGCACGAACGGTTTATGGACATGGCTGAGATAAGGACACCACCTGAGACCGATGAACGCGGGTTGCCTTCTACACCAGTCGGTCGAGCTAGCGGAGAGGTAAGTGATAGGCGTGTAGTCTCATCACTGGTTGATCAGGTCGATTACAAGACGTATTACCTGGCGTTCATCAGCTATGAAGATACTGTCAGTATCATTCGGCTGACGCACGAACAGAAGTTGCGGGCATGTCTGGTGGATGATTCCAGGCTGTGGGACGAGTTTGTTGCACGCTCCGACTATGGCACGATCACGCAGTCGTACGCGTGGGGTGTTCTGGCGCAGCACGCGGGCTCGCTGCCATTACATATCGGCGTAATGGACCAGTCGGGCAATCTGCAAGCGGCTATGCTGGTATTGATATCAAAATTGGCGACGTTGCATAGTACGTATTTTTATGTGCCACGCGGACCGGTACTGGCTGATCCTACCGCGCCCGCTTTTGCCCTTTTGCTCGATTTCGTGAAGGCGGAGGCGAAGAAACGGGGCGCATTCATGCTCAAAATCGAGCCGGGGGTATGCGAGGGCGATGTGAAATGGATTGAGGCGTTGCAGTGCAATGGGTTTCGAGCGGCGGAGCAAGCGACGCATGTGCGCAACGAATGGATTTTAGACATTCGCCCTACTGAAGAAGAATTGCTGGCGCAGATGAAGGAGAAATGGCGTTATAACATTCGGTTGGCGGTGCGCAAGGGTGTGAGTGTACGTCGAGGACGGAGTGAGGAGGATCTGAGGACCTTTTATTGTCTTTTGCAGGAAACGAGTGAACGGGATCATTTTTTTATTCATGAGATCGAGCATTACGAGTTATTCATGCGTCTCTATGGCGAAAATGAGCAGGCGGAACTGTTTTTAGCTGAACATCAGGGGAAGGCGATCGCGGGCATTATCGTCATGCGCTATGGCCGTTGGTGCTGGTACCGCTATGGAGCCTCGTCCGTGCAGGCGCGCAATGTTATGCCGAACCATTTGTTGCAGTGGACGGGTATGCAATGGGCAAAGGCGCATGGCTGCTGGTATTACAACTTTTTGGGTATACCGACCGTGTTGGAGGAGCCGGAGGGGCGAAAGGACGCGCAATGGGGCGTGTATAGTTTCAAGCGGGGATTTGGTGGGTATGCGCGTTTGTCGATGGGCGGCTATGATCTGCCGTATAACCCGATTGTGTATCAACTCTACCGGCGGCTGGTGGAATTCAAACATCGCAGGCAGCAACGGCGCGGCGAGAAAGCGTTTGATGGGCAGCAGGAGAAAAAGGTAGAGGAGACAAGGGTGTAGCTTTGATCCTACTCAGTGCAACGTCGTATCGAGTAGGATCAAAGGAAAGAGGTCAGGATTCTTTGCTTTCGCGTTGCTGGGCGATCTGCACTGTGCTATTGCTGGAATTGAGCAGGTTGCCCTCGATACCGATAGAGGGCAGCAGTTGGGCCTGAGCCTGTGTGCTGAGCGGTAGCGCCCAGAGTTTGATGAAGCCAAGGGCCGCGTTATGGTCGAACTGATCACCGCTGTCGTAAGTGGCGAGTCCGAGGCTGTAGAGCGAGTGTTCGGATTTGCGACCGACGATCGAGCAGTGGCCGCGAGACAGCTTGACGCGCACCGTACCGCTGACGAAGCGCTGAGTATTCTGGACGTAGGCCGCGAGGTCCTGATGGAGCGCGCTGTACCACTGGCCGTTATAGATCAGGCGCGCGTACTCGCCTGCCACGATCTCTTTGAAGCGGGTCTGGTCGCGGCTCAAGGTCAGGCCTTCCAGGGCGTTATGGGCGGCGTGGAGCACAGTCGCGGCGGGTGCTTCGTAGATCTCGCGCGATTTGATACCGACCAGGCGATTTTCGATGTGGTCGATGCGACCGATGCCATATTTGCCTGCCTCTTTGTTGAGCAGTTCGACGAGTTCGAAACCCTCGATTTCCTGGTCGTTGAGCGCCACGGGTATGCCATGCTGGAAGGTGATCTCGTAGTAGGTAGGTTCCAGGTGATCGGAGGTATCGGGATCGTTTGTCCAGGCATAGACATCGGCGGGCGGTTCGGCCCAGGGGTCTTCCAGGATACCGCATTCGATGCTGCGTCCCCACAGGTTTTGATCGACCGAGTAGGGGCTGGCGCTGGTGGCTTTGATGGGAATATGGTGTTCGGCGGCGTAGGCGATCTCGTTATCGCGTGTCATGCTCCACTCGCGCACGGGCGCGATAATCTTGAGATCGGGCGCGAGCGTGGCGATCGAGACATCGAAGCGAACCTGATCGTTGCCTTTGCCGGTGCAGCCATGGGCGACCGCGACCGCGCCCTCCTGGCGCGCCACCTCGACCAGCAGACGCGCGATCAATGGACGGGCCAGAGCGGTCGCGAGGGGATATTGGCCTTCATAGATGGCGCCCGCCTGGAGCGCGGGCCAGACGAAGTAGCGCACGAAATCGGATTTGCCATCGACTACCATCGCTTTGACCGCGCCGATCTGGGTCGCGCGTTCGGCGATGGCGGGTAGATCGCGTTCATTGCCCACATCGATGGTGACTGCAATCACATCGAGGTCATATTTTTCTTTGATCCAGCGAATGGCGATCGAGGTATCGAGACCGCCGGAATAAGCGAGTACAACTGTGCCCAAAGTGTTTAGTCCTCCTCAAGAATAGCGATAGTTGGTGTGCCTACAAGGTGTTGGATAGCGTTTTTGAAGGTGCTGGCGCGTTGTTGCCAGTGGTCTTGTGCTTGTTGTAAGCGTTGTTGTGATCCAGTCAGGCCAGGATTGCCGGTGCCGCCCAGATGAGCGCGCGCGGCGAGCCGTTGTTGAAGGTGCGTCAGGCTCTCAGGCGGGAAAGTAGCCTTTTGATCGAGTTGAGCGGTAACCTCTTGTCCCACAACGCGGTAGGCGTCGCGGAATGGCATATGCTCTTGCGCGGCCATTTCGTAAGCGTGATCGGTAGCGAAAAGTTCGAAGGTACAGGCCGCGACCAGGCGTTCTTCATCGACGGTGATGTTATCAATGGTCAGTGTGCAGATATCGAGGCTAGCCTGTGCCAGGTCGAGTGCCTCGATCAGAGAGCGTTTGGTTTCCTGGTAGTCGGTGTTGTAGCCGGAGGGGAGTCCACTGACGATACCCAGTATGTGCTGCTGGTGGGCGAGCATAGTCTGGGCGCGCGCGCGGACCAGTTCCATAATATCGAGATTGCGTTTCTGGGGCATGATGCTGCTGCCGGTGCAGATCTCTTGCGCGGGATGAAAGAAGCCGTACTCGCTGGTGGTGAAAAGCAGCATATCCTGGGCAAATTTGCTCAGGTCGAGCATGATCTGTGTCAGGGCCTGGACGATCGCGGCCTCAATCTTGCCACGGGCATTTTGTACGTAGATGACGTTGTTTTGCACGCGGGCGAAACCGAGCAGGTCGGAGACTAGCTGACGATCGATGGGTAAGGGAACGCCATAACCCGCGGCAGAGCCGAGTGGACATTGATCGTTCAGTTCATAGGCGGTTGAGAGCAGGTGCTCGTCGTCGAGCAGGGCTTCCGCAAAGCTAGCGGCCCACAGTCCGACGGACGAGAGCATCGCACGCTGCATGTGGGTATAGCCTGGCATGGGGACTGCGCTGTTTTTCTCGGCGAATGACAGCAGCGTCTCGACGAACGTGAAAAGTTTTTGGCCCACAAGATGGAGTTGTTCTTTGCTATAGAGCCGTATATCGACGAGCACCTGATCGTTGCGTGAGCGAGCGGTATGAATGTTTTTGCCCGCGGGACCGACGCGCTGCGATAGATAGTTCTCGATGGCGGTATGCACATCTTCGTCCGAGGGTTGGATGGCGAATTCGTGCGCCGCCTCTTGCTGAAGGATTTGCTGCAAGGCGAGGCGAAGGGCTTGTAGCTCGTCCGCGCTGAGAATGCCTATTTTTTGCAACATCGTCGCGTGTGCCAACGATCCCCACACATCGTGGCGGATCAAGCGGTTGTCGAGCTGGCTGTTCTGGGACGCGGTATAGCGTTCAACGAGTGTGTTGACGGTATAGCCTTTTTGCCAAATTTTGGTCATTGTGCACCTCTTCCCATGTGTTTCAATAGGAGGATTTCGCGGACCATGGAGTGCATCTGAATTTCGCATGTGCACTGCGAAGTCCGTAAAACCAGGGAAGGGGCAACAAAAAACTCCCGCCCCTTCCTTAACCTTGAAGGGACGAGAGTGTAGGAGCTTTACGTCCTATCACACCCGTGGTGCCACCCTGCTTGTCTTCCACGCTAAACGATTACATCTGGTCAGGAAAAAGGTATTCTGACGAGATGAAGAGTGAAAGACCACTTTTCGTTGGTGATTATTGTGCGTGGGAACCGCCCACCCGTCCTACTTGCATTCTCTGAAAGAGGAGCTTTCTTCGGTCGGACACTGGCGAAGGCGTTCTGCAAGCGGCGTGCCATTCCGAACTTTCACCATAACTTCGGATCGCTGTTGGTCGTTGTGCTTGCGTACTCGTTTCGCTTCAACGTGTGCTGATATCAGTATCGATGTATTGTGGTTAAGGATAACAGTGTACGGGAGAAATGTCAAATGTGGCGGAGTACATATTTATGGTGGGCTGATAGGGCAAAGTTCACATGTTGGGCGGCGTGATGGTGGTGAAATAGCTGTTGACGGTCATTTTGGTGAGAGAATATACTACGAGAGGTAGGCAAAGAAAAGAATAAGTGATGGGCGTTTGGATCGCGAACGAGTAGATATGCGCGACGGGGCAGCGAGCTGGAGATTGGTGCGAGTCCAGTGTTGGTCGAGCGTAGCGAACACAGCGCGAGAGCCTTCTGTGCGAGATTGGTGGGAGCCGGTCGTACAGCGGATAGAGTTCGTCCGTTATGATGAATACCAGGAGATAGCTTGGATTTGATAGAGGTGAGGTGTATTTCCTGGGGAGAGTGTTCGTTTAGAGATAAACGGGAATGAGGATGGGACCGCGAAGTTGACCCTTCGTTCCTCGCGATGCGAGGAATGGAGGTTTTTTTATGGGCAAATTTACGAGAGAGGTGTGTGAACATGGCGAAATTCAATGGTGATCATATCAAGCTGGCGATACAGAAGGATGGGCGTTTGACGGAGGATACGCGCAATCTTTTGAGGACGGTCGGGCTGCATTTCGAGTCGTACAAGCAGCGTTTGTTCAGTATTTGTCGCAATTTTCCACTGGACATTTTGTATGTACGCGATGATGATATTCCCGAGTATGTGGCCGAAGGGGTGGTGGACCTGGGGATCGTGGGGCAGAATCTGGTGGCGGAGTCGGAGAAGCCGGTGCGGGAGCTATTGCCGCTGAATTATGGGCATTGTGCGCTGATGGTGGCTGTGCCAGCCGAAAGCGGGATTCACGAGATACGGCAGTTGGCGCATAACAAGATCGCGACATCATATCCGGTGACGACGAATCGTTTTTTCGAGGAGCATGAGATACCGGTGAATATCATCACAATCAGTGGGAGTGTCGAGATTACGCCCGCGCTGGGTGTGTCGAGCGCGATCGTGGATCTGGTGAGCACGGGTAGTAGTTTGAAGCTCAACGATCTGGTGCCGATCGCGACCGTGTTGGACTCGCAATCGACGTTGATTGCCAACGAGTCCTCGATCGAAAACAGGTTGAAGAAGGCGATCATTGATCGATTGATCACGCGTTTTCGCGGTGTGCTAGCGGCCACGGACTACAAATATGTGATGATGAACGTGCCCAGTAGCGCGTTGGAGTATATTACGCATACGATGCCAGGGTTGAAGTCACCGACGATTTTGCCTACCGCAGACCCGCAGTGGACGGCGGTGCATACCGCCATTCGCGAGGATATGTTCTGGGACGCGATCGAGCAGTTGAAGGAGCACGGCGCGCAAGGAATTCTGGTCTCTTCGATTGAGAAGATGTTTATATAGAATAAGAAGGAAAGCTGTAGCAACAAATTTTGCAAAATTTGTTGCTACAGCTTTCCTTCTTATTCTATTGGTTGATTAATAGGTTGAAACTGCTGCTTGCTGATTGGCAGGTTGATAGGTGCTCCACGGCTCGACGAGGAGGTCGGGAAGGGATTTGTGGGCGAGGGCGCGCAGGAAGAGGCGTGCTTGCTTGATTTTGGTGATCAGTGAGACGTTGTTATCGATGACCAGGCGGCGCAGCACGTAATGCTGGTCGAAATCGCGTTGCAGGCGACCGGCGACGATGACGATGGCGAGATCGACTTTTTGTGCGCGAAAGAGATCGGTCAGGGTGATGGTTTGATCTGTTGTAGCTGCACTGGTTACCTGTTTTGATTGATTTATTGTCGTAGGTTGCTCTGAAGATGCGTCTATAACCAGGGTGGCGGCGATGTTGTGGGTATGCAGGAAGTGCCAGGTTTCGAGAGTGGCGTAGATGGGGAGGGCAAGCTTTTGCAGGTCGGGCAGGCTGGGGAGCAGGGCCGCGAGTTTCTCCTCGCCGTTGATGCTGAGGAAGATGCCCTGTTGAGGGATAGGGTTGCCTGTCGCGAGCTTTGCTTTCAAGTAGGCCTCTTCTATGTCCGCGCCGAAGCAGGCGACCTCACCGGTCGAGGTCATCTCTACACCGAGGACAGGATCGGCTCCGTTGAGACGCGTGAAGGAGAACTGTGGGGCTTTGACCGCGATGAATGGGAGGGTGGGCATCGCGACTGCTGGAATATCGGGCTGGAAAAGCGCATCCACGAAGAGATCGATGAAGTTGACACCGGTTACTTTTGAGATAAACGGGAAGGTGCGGGAAGCGCGCAAATTGGTCTCGATGACGTAGACATGCTCGTTTTTGAGCAGGAATTGGATGTTGAAGGGGCCGGTGATGGCGAGAGATTGAGCGATGTGTTGACCGATATGCTGCATCTCCTGTTGAATCTGGGTCGAGAGCGTCTGGGGTGGGAGCACGATGGTCGCATCGCCGGAGTGAACGCCCGCGTTTTCCACGTGTTCCGAGATCACAGAGGCTTTGATGATGCCGTTTTGTGCGACCGCGTCAAACTCGACCTCGCGCGCGAACTCGAAAAATTTGGAGACGGCCACTGGATGTTCGGGTGAGAGGATCGCGGCCTGGTGGGCATAGAGTTCGAGTTCTTCAGGTGTATCACAGACTTTCATCGCGCTACCGGAGAGCACATAGGAGGGGCGGACCAGGACGGGATAGTGCACGTGTTCCGCGAAGGCCGCGATCTCTTCGACAGTGTGGAACGAATTCCATTCCGGCTGGCGAATGTCGAGCGTGTCCAGGAGCGCGGAGAAGATACTGCGTTCCTCGGCGCGATTGATGTTGGCGGCGGTTGTGCCGAGCAAGTGGCAGCCATAAGTAGCGAGGTGTTGAGCCTGATTGTTGGGTGTCTGGCCGCCGACGGAAATGATAACGCCCTGTGGTTGCTCGAAGTCATAGATATCCGCGATACGCTCGAAGGTCAGTTCCTCGAAGTAGAGGCGATCGGAGACATCGTAGTCGGTGGAGACGGTTTCGGGATTGCTGTTGATAATGATGGCCTGGCGCTGATATCTTTTCAGCGCTTCGACCGTGCTCACGCTGCTCCAATCGAACTCCACGGAGGAGCCGATGTGGTAGGGACCGGAGCCGAGCACGATAACGCCGGAACTGCTGCTGGGTTGCACATCGTTATGCTGAGCGTTATAGGTCAGGTAGAGATAGTTGGTGGTGGCTGGAAATTCGGCACTCAGTGTATCGATCTGGAGAATGGAGGGGAGCACGGCGAGTCGCTTGCGCAGCGCGCGTACATCTTCCTCTTTTTGAGCGGTGAGATGCGCGATGCGTTTGTCGGATAGACCGAGACCTTTCAGTTCGCGCAACCTATTGGCAGTGATTTCGCTGTTGAGGGTCAGGGATTGTTCGGTGTCGATGATGCATGCGATACGTTGTAAGAACCAGGGATCGATGCCGGTCAGGTTGTGGATGGTTGCGATAGGAGTGCCGGTGCGCAACGCTTGTGCGATCGCGAAGGCGCGTTTGGTGGTGGGAACTTCCAGATAGTGTTGTACCTCGTTCTCGGATGTGAAGAAGGTGTCGGGTGCGAGCGCGCCATCGACGTTTTGTTCGAGCATGCGTAAGGCTTTTTGATAGGCCTCCTCGAAGGTGCGACCGATACCCATAACCTCGCCGACCGATTTCATGCCGGTGCCGATAGTCGTGTCCACACCTTTGAATTTCGAGAAGTCCCAGCGAGGAATTTTGACGGCCAGATAGTCCAGGCTGGGCTCGAAGCAGGCCTGAGTTACGCCGGTGACTTTATTAGGAATTTGGGTCAGGTTGTAGCCAAGCGCGAGTTTAGCCGCCACGTAGGCGAGCGGATAGCCAGTGACTTTGCTGGCGAGCGCGGAACTGCGGGAGAGGCGCGCGTTGACTTCGATTACATAATACTGAGAGGTGATAGGATCGAGCGCGAACTGAACGTTGCACTCGCCCACCAAGCCCAGGCTTTTCACGATTTTGATCGAGGCGGCGCGCAAGGTCTGGTATTCGGAGTTGGTCAGCGTCTGGCTGGGCGCGACCACGATCGATTCTCCGGTGTGGATGCCGAGCGGGTCCATATTCTCCATATTGCAGACGGTGATGCAATTGTCGTAGCGATCGCGCACCACCTCGTACTCGATCTCTTTATAGTGGTGGAGGTATTGCTCGACCAGGACCTGGGGCGCGAACGAGAGCGCGTGATTGACGATCGTAGTCAGTTCGGTCTTGCTATGAGCGATGCCGGAGCCCTGACCGCCGAGAGCGAAGCCCGCACGCACCATAACCGGATACTCGATCTGGTCAGCGATGGTGAGAGCGTCATCAAGCGTGGTTGCGCTATGGCTACGCGGCGTGGGGATAGCCAGAGATGTCAGGTGTTCCGCAAACTTCTGGCGATCTTCGGTGAGGATGATGGCGGAGATAGGTGTGCCTAGAATGCTGACGTTATAGCGAGCCAGGATGCCCTGTTCATAAAGCTCGATGCCGCAGTTGAGCGCGGTTTGACCACCGAAGGCCAGCAGAATGCCATCGGGCCGTTCGCGTGCAATGATCTCTTCTACGAAGTGAGGTGTGACTGGCAGGAAGTAGACCTGATCGGCGAGCAGTTGCGATGTCTGGATGGTCGCGATATTGGGATTGACGAGGATAGTGTGAATGCCCTCTTCTTTTAAGGCTTTAAGTGCTTGCGAGCCGGAATAGTCGAACTCGCCCGCCTGTCCGATCTTGAGCGCGCCCGAGCCCAGGACCAGGACTTTGTGGATGTCGTGGATGTTTGTTTGTTGTGGTATGTGCTGATCGTACATTACAGTTGCTCCAGAAAGTAGTCGAAGACCCATTCGGTATCGACCGGGCCGGGCGCGGCCTCGGGATGAAATTGGACGGACATGAAGGGTTTGCTTTCGTGTTTGATGCCCTCGTTGGTGCCATCATTCGCGTTGATGAACCAGGGACGGAAACCAGCGGGAACGGTGCCGACCGCGTAGCCATGGTTCTGGGTAGTGATGTAGCAGCGCTGGCTGCCTTGCATGATGCAGGGCTGATTCTGGCTGCGGTGTCCAAATTTCATTTTGTAGGTATCGCCACCCGCAGCCAGAGTCAGAAGCTGGTTGCCCATGCAGATACCGAGTGTTGGGATATTGTTTTCGAGTGCCTGGCGGATGGTCGCGATAGTTTCCGTGGCGAACTTGGGATTGCCGGGGCCGTTGGAGATGATGACGGCATCGAAACGATTGGATTGATCGGGCGCGAACAGGTTGTAGTTCCAGGGCACCGTCATCAGCGTCACGTCGCGGGCGAGCAGGCAGCGTTGGATGTTGCGTTTCGCGCCGCAATCGATGAGGGCGATGGTTTTCGAACCAGTACCGCTGATAGAGAGACTTGTGGTCGAGACCTGTTGGATCAAGTTTTCCTGGTCGGGATCGTAGAACGGAATGTCCTCGTCGATCACGATTTTGGCGAGCATGGCACCATGGTCACGGATATGTTGCGTCAGCAGGCGGGTGTCTTTGATTTCGAGCGCGGGAATTTTTTCTTGTTGGAGCCATGAGGCCAACGTCATTGTGCTCTGCGCATGGGAGGGTGTATCGATATAGGTGGACGTGATCAGGCCCGAGATGTGGATATGGGCATGCTCCCAGGCGGATGGTTGTGGGACGCCGTAGCTGCCGATCAATGGATAGGTGAGCACCAGGAGTTGGCCCGCGAACGAGGCATCGGTGATGGCTTCGGGATAGCCAACCATGCCGGTGCTGAAAACGACCTCGCCCGCGCGGCTGCCGGCGTAGCCGAATGAACGACCTTCGAAGGACGTACCATCTTCGAGGACTAAGCGGCCATACTGTATTTGTGCGATCGTGTGTGGCTTTGAAATTGTTTGCGTCTGCATGATCGAAAACCTTTCTATCATCTTTTCTCAAACCGTGAGAGGAGATGATATGAAACGTATGTTGTTATGATTAATTGTTTATGTCAAGGAGAGTCGTGAGGAGTGCCATCTGGGCCCACATGCGATTCTCTGCTTCATCGATTACGACTGAAGCGGGACTATCGAGGACAGCATCAGTAACCTCGACATTGCGACGAACGGGCAGGCAGTGCATAAATTTGCCGTTATCTGTACGCTGCATGAGCTCTTGATCGACGATCCAGTGTTTAAGGTCGGCGCGAAGTTGTTTTTCCTCTTCCCATTGCCCGTAGTATTGCAGCGCGCCCCAGCTTTTCGCGCATACGATGTGTGCGTCCTCGACAGCCTCCTGCTGGTCGTAGGAGATAGCGAGCGAGCCACCACTTTGCTGCGCGCGGGCCTGGGCGCTAGCGAGAATACCAGGATCGAGTTCCCAGTCGTGGGGGTGGGCGATCACCACATCCATACCCAGGTCGCAGGCGGCGAGTATTTGTGAGTTAGGCGTAGCCATCGGTAGGGCTTTGGGATGATAGGCCCAGGTCATGACATATTTTTTGTGTTGGGTGGTGCCCAGTTGTTCGGTAATTGTCGTCGCGTCTCCGAGTCCCTGGCAGGGGTGATAGAGATTGGATTCCATATTTATGACTGGTACCGTCGCGTATCTGGCGAAACTGTTGATGACGGTATCCTGTTTCGCGGATGCCCACGATCCTACTTGCGCGCTTGAGGCGGATTTGGTCAGCAGTTCGCTGCAACGAATGGCGAGGGCATCGCAATAGCGAGAGAGCACCTGTGCCACGTCTTTTACATGCTCGATGGTCGAACCGTCCATCACCACATCATCCTCGTACTCGAAGGACCAGGCGTTGTCGCCGCTGATCTCGATAGCCTGTCCACCCAGTTTCGCCATAGCGCTGGCGAAAGAGACGCGTGTACGCACGGACGGATTGAAGAAGAGCGTTGCCAGAGTTTTACCGGCCAGGCTTTTGTTGACGCGACCATGTTTGAGGTCGAGGGCGAGACCGATCAGGCGCAGAATCTCGGATTGAGGCAGGTCGGCTGTATTCAGGAAATTGTAGTGAGTATGTTGTGTAGAGAGTTGGACCATAATCGTGTTCCTTTATGTGTGCCCATGTATTTTCGTGACATTTGTGATAAGAGGAGGGCCGATAAATCGGTGTGAGCACGATAAATCGGCTCCTACAGGGCTTTTAAGATGGGAGCGCGATGGCTGGTAATTGTGTTTTGTGGTGAAGGCGCAGGTTTTCCTCGATAAGGCGCAAGGTTTTGGGCATGGCGTGCTGGTTGCTTTCGGCGGGCAGGCCAAAGTGAGATTCTACGAAATGGACGCCAGTATCGTTGTTGACAACGGGGCCAGTGATCAGGGTGATTGCCAGGCCGTATTGAGCCATGATCTCTTTCGCGCCCCACGTGCCGACGAAGTCGCCCGCACCAACGATGAATGAGCTGATATGTTGTTGAATTTCGGGGCAGCGCAAGATATCGCCCACGTGATATTCGCCGAGAATGCCATCACCGAATTCCGCCACGATCAGGTCTGGATTACTTTCGTTGGCGGCCTGGAGAACGCCGAGGGCGACCTGAATTACCTCGCTGGCGTCCATGCAGGTGGAGGGGAGGCCAGCATCCATGAAGCCGAGGACGGGCTCGGCACCGGCATCGGAGATGGTATCCAGGTCCTGAGTCGAGGCCACGCCAGAGAGTTTCACGCCAGCCACTTTGAGACCTTGCCGTTTGAAGTGTTTGATCATCTTACAGATGGTTGTTGTTTTTCCTATATTCATGCAGGTGCCGACGACGCCGATGATGGGCGCGCTATTGGGGAGGGATGTGGCGCGTGGGAGCGAGTAGTTTTTGATATTGGCGGGCTGGTCGTCGATGAGCAGGGTGCCGAGCACTTCAACGGTGAGGGGTGCACCCCATTTTTCGTTAATACCGCGAATCTCGCCGACGACGCCGCTTTCGCAGAGGTAGTGGAGGATGTCGCCGGGTGAGACGTGGGTGGGAATATCGCCGCTGTATTCGCGCAAGGCGCGGCGTTTGCCGAGCACGGCGGGAAGGATATCGCCTTCGACCAGAAAGCCGATACGACCGGTGGTGAATTCGAGGAGATTGTTTTTGCCGCCCTCGGCGAGCACTTTGACCACAATTACCTCGCCCTCGTTGGGGTTGATGTGATCGCTGATCTCAACGGTATTGGATAGATTCAGTTTGCGGACCACGGATGGAATTTTTGTCAACTGTGTTTGCATAGTGTTGCACCTCTTCTTCCGGAACTGTTTTGCCGGTGTTTCAGACGCTTGTGCTCTGAAATGATACCGGCAAAGAAAAAGTTGGGAATGATGGAGGGTGCGAGGGTAAAAAAAATCTCGCGCCCTCCATGAGTAATGAAGGGACGAGAATGTGTTGAATGGAGAGAAACGTCTCTACCGAATTCCCGTGGTGCCACCCCGATTGTCACTATCTGTCGCTACGCGTCCTGTTCACACCATCGTGATCCAATGACAGTGACCACTTTTTCTGTGGTTGTTGACTGTGTGGGAACCATCCACCTGTCCTACTTGCATCGGCTCGTGAAAGAGCAGAGCTTTCTTCGGTCAGCCGCTCACGAAGGCGTTCTGAGGTTGTGTAGCCATACCGAACTCTCACCTTGCTCCGGTTCGCTGTTGGACACTGCGCTCATACTATTTTCGTTCAACGCGGACAATATTTTAAATCTTGTAAAAAAGAGTACCATCTCTATAATAGAATGTCAATGAAAAACCGGTCTGATCGCATGTGAGTGATATCCACACTCTTGCGCGTGATTATGGAAGACTAGAACTTGACATGCTCCCCGTGCCTGAAAGGGCTGTCTTTTACCCACAATTTACAATTGGAGATGAGGGGCGAGGGAAACCCCTTCAAGCAAGGTTTGTACGTA
>CAZZWK010000006.1:0-121585 GCA_964657925.1 uncultured Dictyobacter sp. | reverse complement strand
GTTATTATATCATATCTTATAGAATTGATGCTCTCTGAAGTTCAGATTGAGAGGAAGAAAGAGATTTGTGGAGGAACAATGACTAATCAAGGTAAACCGTATATTTTCTACCTGCTTGCCGCACTCATTTTGCTGATCAGCATCGTTGTCGAGCTTGCTGCGGCTATCGTAGAACACTCTATTACCAGAAATATCGTCTGGTTCGCCTTCAGCACCATATTGCTGCTCATCGTTATTCTCTTTTATGCGCGCGCGTTGAGAAAGAGGAAGATACGCAAAGAAAAAGAGGCGAGGCAAGATATCTACTGATGTAGCCGCTAGAGGAGAAAAATAACGTGATGCGATCATCACGTTAAAAGTGACGATGCATTACTCGTTTCTGATCAAATGCTCAACGTAGGAGACCGCGTTGACGAGCGCCTGAAAGGTAAAAGGCTTCTCGATTACAATCGCGTGAGGAGCAATTTGTAAGGCGGTTTCAATCTCGGATGGGGTGGCCGCCGTACAAAAAATAAGTGGAAGTTCGCGCGTCTGTGGATGTTCTTGCAAGAAACGCAGCACCTCTAGCCCTGTTACTTCTGGCAAATGGAGATCCAGAATCAATAAATCCACCGGTAGTGTCCCGATAGTGGCAGTTGCCTTGCCGCGGCGAGCTTCCTTTTCCGGCACCAGGGCCTGCATGCAGTCGCGTGCATGTTCGTAAAGTGTCACCTGATGTCCAGCATGATGCAACATTGTTGAGGAAAGTTTCCCGATACGTATATTATCTTCGAGCAGTCCTACTCGGGCCATAGACTCACAATTATTCCTTGGTGGCTAGCTAGTGTCGTTCTACAAAGCACTATGCCTACTTTTTTATCGTCTCGCAGACTGAAAAACTGAACAATATTGACAGATCCAGCGCTACACGATCAACAGTCTACCAGGATACCTTTCTCCATAACAATCAGTTCAACACCTTTGCTCATCTATATCTATTATACACATTCATTTTGGTAAGGCAATAGGACTAATTATGGACTCGACGCCCATGACAACTTGCGGTACAATCTAACGGTGTACAATCTACACACAATCGATCATCTACAGTTGACTGCATGATCTTTAATCCTGATTCGGATGAATGAATGGAAGAAAACGAAACCACAAAAAAATATCCTGTCAGTGTTGTACGTTTCGGCATTGGCAAGGAGATTCAATTATATGCCGATGAGCTTGTCATAACGGGTCTGGACGAAATTCAGGAGACACGCGTTCGCCTCGATGCGCTGACCCGTTTAACGCTGGTACCAGGCGATCCCACACCCTCCAAGCTGGTGCTGATCGCCGATTTCATGGATGGCACCTCGACCGTGCTGGTCAATGGCATGACGAATGCGCGTGGCTTCCGTGAGATGCTCCCACACCTGCTGGAGTTCTGTCCCGGTCTCGAACTCGATCCACCGGATATGAACGAACAACTGGGCCAGGCTCTCAACAATCGTCGCGCCTGGAGTCTCACCTGCCTGGGCGCATGCATCCTGGTCTGCCTCATCGTGTATGGACTCTACCTCCTGGTCGCTTTTCTCGGTACACTACATCACTAAACGACCAATGACCGAGATTCTGGGGGATTCCTCGCATGCCTGACGATCTTTTTTTTCAGGTTCCTATGGATACGATCGATCCACGCATCCATGTCTTTCGCCGCATAGCGACACTACCCGGCGAGATTGAAATGCTACAAGTCGATTGCTACGCTATTGCCACTGAACGCTTTATCGCTATCTGTGATAGCTCGCTCCGCCCACAAGATAGCGCGACACTGCTGCAAACACTGCGCTCCGAAACGCACCATCGACAGGTGATCGCGATCAATAGTCACGCGGATTGGGACCACGTGTGGGGCAACAGCACATTCTCACCATCGCCTACCATACCTATCATGCCCATCATCGCGCACGATAAAGCGCTTGCTCGCTGGCAATCCGATGAAATGCGTACTATTCTCGCCGATTACCAGCAACGCTACGCTATCTTTCATGATGTCGTGCTCACTCCACCAAACATAACTTTCAACGACACACTGACGCTGCACGGTGGCGATTTAACGCTTGAACTCTTTTATACCCCAGGCCATCAAGCAGACCATATCGCCATCTGGATCGCTCAACTACAGGTCCTGCTGGCATTCGACGCGGTCGAATATCCTTTTCCAAGCATAGAAAATGCACAGAGCGTCCCCTTGATGCTCCATACGCTGCAACACTTCATCACGCTCGCACCTCGAATTGTGCTCTGCTCACACGGCGAAACGACAGATGCCGCGCTCGTTCAACACAACCTCGCTTATATTCAGTCGATCGAGCAAAAATGTCGCGCCTTTCTTACCGATCATCCACACCCTACAGCCAATGAACTTGAACATGTCAGCCATTCCATTGATTATTCCTGGCAAACCGCTGTCCCTGAGGCTGGAAAGGTCAATGACGCGGGTTTCTATAGCTGGGTGCATGATCAAAACGTACGCGCGATTATGCAATGGGTCACAGAATCATAGCAGCAGAAGAACAAGGTCTCAAGAATCCTGCGCTGGCGGCACGGGTTGTACAGGCGCTTGTTCCTCCGCCGTTGGAGGCGCTGAAGGTCTTCTTCTGCGACTACGCATGATGAATAGGTAGAGAAAGATGAAAAACAGGATAATCAACACGATGGCGACAATCTGGTCAGAAAAACTGCTACTGCCTACACCAGGATAAAAATAGACGCCAGCACCAACCGCGAACAGTCGCGCAAAATTCGTTCCACCCACATCGAGCGCGGGCGCGGCCACATTTCTCGGCCAACCTTCCGCGACCATATCCCAGGTCTGTCCCTGGTCCACGCTGCGCAAGACGCCGATACTCGTGCCCAGATACAACGTCTTCGCGCTGGTATCACGAAAATCTTCGAAAATGGTATAGACAGCAAGTCCATTGATGCTTTCTTGCCCATTCGACCAGTGCACACCATTATCTTTTGAAATGAAAAAACCACGTTGTGTTCCCACGTAGACCTGATCCTGCGCGCCTCCAACTAATGACGCGGGCATAACCGCGTAGGTATTTGTACTTTCCGCGAGTCCGCTATTCAGTTCCATCCAGGATGATTGTTGCCCAGCCATACGGTAAATACCAGCCGATGTCGCCGCCCACAACTGCTGCTGATTCGGATCGTAGGTCAGACCGTGTACGATTAATCCAGGCGGGAGATTGGCCTGTATTGATTGCCATGACTGTCCACCATCCTTGCTCACATACACACCGGACTGTGCCGTTCCCACATAGATGACGCTCGGGTGCTTTGTATCAAAGGCAAGCGCGGTGTAGCCAGCGGGCGGCAATAGCTTTGCGCTTATACGCTGCCAGGACTGACCGATCGCACTGCGAAAAAGTCCCTGTTGGGTCGCCGCATAAAGATTTTTGCCGTCAGGATCGAAGGCCAGCATGACAATGGCATTCGCAGCCGGTAAACCCATCGCCGCAGCGGCCCAATGATTGCCCGCGTCATTACTCACAAATATAGAACCTTGCGCGCTTCCCACGTAGACCTTGTTCGTGTTCGTCGGATCGACAGCAATAGCCTGCATACGCACGGATGGTGCTGTGCTCTGCTGCCACTGCCCACTATTTATTCCACACGAGGCAAACAAAAATAGCAGCAAAATACTGGAACCGAACAGTGGCAAAGAGCGAATATATGACCTGATACGACGGGAGAGCCATACCTGCATCTTTTCTTTTTGACCTTTCAAGATAAAAAAGGCACATCCTCGCCGATGCCCTGCTGGTACGCGAGATTATAGACATGCGTTGCCAGCGCGATATCCTCTAACGCGATGCCAACGCTCTTGAAAAGCGTGATATCTTCGGGCAATTCACGCTGGGGCGCGCTTCCATGCACCACTTCAGCCAGCTCATAGAGGTCGTTCCAATCAAACTCGCCCGCGTTCGCCGGTATGATCAAATCGCCCGCCTCCGCCTCCGCCTGCTCGACGGAATCGGTGACCACTAAAACACTGCGTTTGAGTACCTCGCTATCGATCTCACGCCGTTGCGCCCAGTTTGAACCAATCGCGTTGACATGGCATCCCGGCTGTAACCAATCTCCCAACAACACTGGATCTTTCGCGGTGGTGACGGTCGTGATAATATCAGCCCCCTCAACGGCCTGTTGCGCGGATTCAGCGGCGCGTACTTCGATACCGAGCATGCTGCTCATCTCATCACAGAAAAACTGCCGCTCCTGTGGCCGCCTGCAATAAACCAGCATTGTTTGGATCGGGCGTACAGCACAGACGCCCATCGCCTGCGTCACTGCCTGATTGCCCGCACCGATAAGCCCTACCGTCCTGGCTTCCCTTGGCGCCATATATTTAGTCGCCAACGCACTGGTCCCACCAGTACGCATCGCACCCAACCAGTTCGCCTCAATGAGCGCGAGCAAATGACCATCTTGTACATGAAACAACGAGACAAGTGAACGCAACCGCTCCCGAAAAGCGGTATACGTTTTATAGCCATAGACACCATAAGAGGGCAGAGCAGCCGCGAAATAATTGTGCACTCCATGCGGAAAAATCAAGCGGCTTCGCGGCTGATTGATTGCTCCTCCCAGGGCACTGGTGGCAAATGCCTCTTCCAGCACCGCAACAGTGTCGTGCATGCTGAGCAACGCGTGCACATGTTTCTCACGTAACAGGAGGGCCATAGGCGATCCTTACCTAATTGACACGCCGTATAACGCGACGTATATAGACAGCGGTTTCTTGCACTTCATAGCCTTTTGGCACCTTTGCGGCCTTATTAGATCGCGGCAACAAAGCATCCTTCGCATCAAGGAGCGCGGGCAACGTCTGCTGGACGGCACGGCCACCAACCAGACGAGCCAGCAGATTGCGTCGCAGGAGTTCCAGGCCAACGCCGACCGCGATCGCACCCACACCCGCGGCGACACCACGTGAGACCTGTGGACTCGCTGCCAGGGTGGGCAAATTCGTCTTAAAAGGGACCAGGCTCTTGGATTTCACCTGTAAATCCGCCCCACAATTGCGGCAATACGTCGCATCCTTCTCATTTTTAACATGACACTCGGGACACTGCATCATCTTTTCCCCTCTCATTACAATACGTTAAAAGTCGTCTGTATAAATTATAAAACGATTGTATGCTCTCTCGTACAACTTGCCTAAAAAATAATAGCTGTTCTCTAATAGGTTTTTTGGATGCTCTTTTTAAGGAACGTTTTCCCCACCGATTCCGCTACCATTTGGGCCTTTGTACTATTTTCAGGCACTTTTCCCAGCATATTCATGCTACAAACGCTACCGTGTTTCCAAAATGTCGCTGATCGCATCGATGATCAGTGCATTTTCCTCAATAGTGTTGTAAAAATAGGGCGAGAGCCGCACCAACCCTGGACGATGGTCGACAATTATATTACGTTCCAACAGGGCATCTACGATCTTTTCCGGTTGCGCAAGTTCCAACATCACAATTGATGTACGCAAACCGGGTTCGTCAGGGTTACGCACCGTCCAACCCTTCTCTCTGGCTCTGGCGGTGAGATCGTTCGTCAGGTAGCGTGTACGTTCACAGATACGTTGCGAGCCGATCTCGTGTACAATATCCAGCCCTCCATTGGCGGCATAGACTGCAGCCATCGCGGGTGTGCCCATCTCGATGCGCGCGGCATCGTCACGAAACGTAAATGATTGCGCTTGAAACTGAAATTGGTCGCGATGCCCGAACCATCCGGCAATCGAGGGCTCCAACAGCGGAATCAGGCCCTCGCGAATATACACAAAAGCCAGGCCAGGGCCGCCCATCAGCCATTTCAGCGTACCGGTAACCAGAAAATCGACATCCAGTGCAGTGACATTGATCGGAATCTGGCCCGTCCCCTGGTAATCATCCACCAGGATATACGATCCATTCTTATGCGCGAGGTCAGCGATAGCACGCACGTCCTGAATATAGCCACTGGTATAAAAGACACGCGAGGTCGCGACAAGCGCTGTTTTCTCATCGATGTAGTGTTCAAATCCTTCGACGGGAACAGTGATACGATCGGACGTGGGCACAAAACGACTCTCGACTCCCAGTTTTTCTTTTACCAACCACTGATGGGTAAGCGTCGGAAAATCCATCTCCGTCATCACGACGTTGTTCCGCGTTGTATAATCGAGCGCGGAGCCGATAACGCTCAGAGCTGTCGAGACGTTGGGCGCAATAGCAACTTCGTGTAGTTGAGCGCCAATGAGTGTTGCAAACTTCTGACGTGCTTTAGCAATTTCACCCAGCCAGATCTCGTACCACGCGTGCGCGCCCCACTCGTTCCACAGCTCCATAAACCCATTCATATTGTCCATTGAACGCCGCGACAACGCTCCCAAAGAACAACTATTGAGATACGTCTTTCGCCCTAAAATAGGAAACTCTTCTCGATACGCGAGGAGCTCGGGATGTTCGAGCGCAGGTGGTACGGGAAACTGCATTTTGGGTTCGCCAATGGTCATAGCAACAACTCCTTCAACCTTTTTTCAAGCAGCGGGCACACAACTCTTTCGCACATCTCTTTTCTACACTTTTCCCCGCTCCCCCTGTATCTTCCACACAAGCAAATGTGCTGCTTGCTCTATCTCTTCTTGCGTGGACCAGCGACCAAGCGTCAGACGCAGCGCTGCTAACGCCTGTGCGCGCGTCTTCCCCATTGCCAGCAAAACAGGTGAAGGGTCGGTACTCTCTTCATGGCAAGCCGAGCCGGTCGAACTGGCAATTTCAGGGAGCGCAGCTAGTAGATCTTCGCCAACAATACCATCGATACTCACATTTAGCGTATTGGGTAGGCGCTGGCTGGGATGTCCATTCAGGTGAACCTGAGCTGGCAAAGCCTGTTCCAGACGTTGCTGCAACATATCGCGCAAATGCTCGACTCGCGTCATGTTTTCGTCCATCTGTCTGGTCGCAAGGTGTGCCGCTGCACCCAGCGCAACGATGAAAGCCGTATTCTCAGTGCCCGCGCGCCGTCCCATCTCCTGTCCACCGCCATACACCATCGGCTCCAGTTGCACACCACAGCGCACATAGAGTGCCCCGATCCCTTTAGGAGCGTAGAACTTATGGCCCACGACGGTGAGCAAGTCAACGCCCAGTTCCCGTACGTTAACCGGAATCTTCCCGATGGCCTGCGCGGCGTCCGTGTGCATCAACGCACCGTGACGATGAGCGATACGCGCGATCTCAGCGACGGGCTGAAGGGTCCCCGTTTCGTTATTCGCCAGCATAATCGTGACCAGCGCGGTCCGATCATCGATTGCCCTCTCGACCTGATGCGAATCGACACGTCCAGCTTCGTCAACCGGCAAATACGTTACACGCCAGCCGTACAATCTCTCCAGGGCAGCACAGGTTTTAAGCACTGCTGGATGTTCGGTAACTTGCGTGACGATATGGTCTTTTTCCGCGCTCCGCGCCAGTGATACACCGCGAATCGCCAGCGTATCGGCTTCGGACCCACTGCCGGTAAATACGATTTCGTCCGCTTCACACGACAGCAGGTTGCGAACCTGCTCTCTCGCCCGCTGCACAGCAGCGTGCGTCGTTTGTGCATAGCTATGTCCGCTCGACGGATTGCCGAAATAGACCGCGAGATACGGCATCATCTCGTCCACTACCACTGGATCAATTGGCGTGGTGGCGTTATAATCCAGGTAAATCGGTCCAGTGCGCAAACCTGGATGTTCACTGGCACTATCACTATGATCCTTCATGCCTTTTCATCTTCCATTTGTGTTCATCTTTTATTCGTGATCTTTTGCGCTTACTATAAGACTGCTAAAATAGAAAATCATCAAAAACAATGCTGTCATTCTATCAAAATTCAAGGGTACCATCATGGTGAGGAAACGAGGCGGTGAACTACCTCGAACCTATGAATGGTGCCAGTGGGCCGATAAATCGTATCGCTAACCCTGGTGGAAAACGGATATCAGTTATTGTACTACGAATTCGCCCATCTATGGTACTTTCACGTTCTATAAATTGAACGCTATAACCGAACGAGGATTGTATTGGACAAAGCATTCTGGCGCGCCATCGCCACCAACCATTTTCAACTGCCAGCAGGCTATACACGCGATCAATTGAGCGCTGAACTGCTGCAAAAACTGGGCGAACCTGATCCCGAGTTGCGCGACTACTACATCTATTCCACGCTTGAACATTGGATACAACAGGGTGAGTATACATACGCACAGCTGCGCGCCATGATCACTCGCCTTACACACAATCTCACTGTTGGATTAAGCGAAGAAGCAGATAACGGTAGCAATCCAACCGTTCTGTTGCGTTCGTTCTCCGCGCTCACACTTTCGGAAATCATGAAATATGAGAATAGTCATCCATTTCTGCGCGACAATGAAATTCAATCCGTGCTGGAGCACGCCATCAACTACCTGATGCGCGAACAGGACTTACGCGGCTACGTGCAGGGTCAGGGATGGCTGCACGCCCTGGCGCACGCGGGCGACCTGCTGGGCGTGCTCGCGCGCAACCGTTTTCTGCACGAAGCAGAGATCAAACGCATCGTCATCGCCATCGCGGAGAAAACGACTATTCCGAGCCAGCATATTTATACGACGCTGGAAGAGGAACGGTTGGCGCTGGTGATTATCGCATCATTGACAAGAAGGCTGCTTCAGCCCACTTTCTGGGGCTGGTGGTGCCGACAATTTGTAGAGGTGGAGGAGCGGCTGAAATGGGAGGACATCGCGCATTTTGCGCGCCAGGAGGAGATCAACGCGTATCACAATTATAAGCTCTTCCTGCACAGCATCTACTTTCAACTTACACTGGCCGGTTACCGACTAGAGGGCGCGCAAGAGCTTATTCAGGCTATCAAACGCACATTGTATAGACTCGACCCCGGCTTCTACTCGGTCGAGGTCATCAAGATCATCGATCCTGATATCGATACAAACACGTTGCAAAGCCAATAACACAAAAAGAAAAGACACCTTTTATGATAAAAAGGTGTCTTTTTTAAAGGATGATATTGGATTATTTGCTTTCGACAGGGAACTTGGCCGCCAGGTCACGGGCGCTTGGCTCGACGAGAATCGAACCATCCGGGAAAACGATGGTGGGCACGCTCTGCATACCATTGTTCACCTGCTTGACGTACTCCGCCGCATCTTCGTTCTCTTCGATATTGATGTACTCGTACGGTACGTTATGCGAATCAAACCAGCGTTTGGCGGCTTTACAATCGCCACACCACGTAGTTGCATACATCACAATACCTTTTTCCGTCTTCTGATCCTCTGCCATAGCTATATCGCTCCTTTGTCTGGACATTCTCAATTACTCTATTTCAGTAAACACACTCACGTCCAGCGATATTCCAGCAGTTATTCAGCGGCCACCGCGACGGGCTGCTTATTGATGCGCTCCAGCATCAAATCCAGAAAATGTTTGCCACCGGTGGCGACCAGCGAAGGATTGCGTGCCAGAATACCCATAACCAGGCTGGCGGTGAAATCGCCACGTAAGAGTTGCGCGGCCTGCGCGGGCGTGAGCCGACGCAACAGGTCGAGACCACCATCCCACTGCGCATCGGTGTACTTCGCGATATGTTTGTTGATCATGTACGAGATATCCATATCACGTCCGTAGCGAGCACGCCAGCGTTTATCGAAACGTTCCAGGTAACTGGCTGAGGTATTGTTAGCCTTCACAGCCTCGGCTGCCACTTCACCGGCCATTTGACCGGAGTAGATGGCGAAACGGATACCCTCACCCACCAGCGTCGAACCCTGGCCGCCCGCGTCACCGGCCAGCAACAGGCCATCACGTGAGAAACGCGCCACCGGTCCCTCCGACGGAAAAAGGCCGGTATGATATTCTAGTGGACTGGCACCAGCGAAACGGGTCGCCAATTGCGGCACGTCGCGCATGATGCGATCCAGGTAGACACGCGCATCCGCGTCATTGTCGGGATGGATGACGCCCACACCCAGGCGTACGCGCCCGTCACCATGTGGAAAGGCCCACGCGTACCCATTAGGGGCATACGCATCGCCCATCAGCAAGAAAAGCTCGCCTTGCGGATAATTAGGCGCGTAGAGATCGTATTCCGCGCCGAAGCCATAGCGATGGAAGGCATCACCCATATCGGTACGTACACCAATATGGCGTGCCACGCCGGAAGCATCGATCGTGACTGGCGCGCGAAATTCTTTGCGCTCACCGACGTGCGTCTTCGCCGTAACACCCAGCACGCGTTCGTTTTCTGTCAACACCTGCTCGACGGTATGTCGCACACGAATGGTAGCACCTGCCGCGACCGCGCGGCCAGCCAGGTGTTGGTACAAGCCTCGGATATCGACCACGCAGGCTACGCCAGGATTGTACTGAAATGCAACCTCACGATGCGGTGTCAAAAATAACACCGTCTTGATCGGATGATACAGGTGGGTAGGGACATTCAACCCCTGCATATCCTTTACCCAGCTTCCTCCACTGGTATGGATCGGGTAGCCAATCTCGTTCTGCCGCTCTAAAAGAAGCGTGCTTACACCTCGCTTAGCCGCCGCCTCCGCTGCCGCCAATCCCGCCGGGCCACCACCGACAACAAGCACACTGTAATCGTCTGCCATGAAACTTCCTTTTGCCATGAAAAAAATAGTGAGTGCCACAATGGATTATCGCAAACAAGTATAGATGAACTCCATATCCCTGTCCAGTAGTCGGAGAGATATCAGCTGGAACAAATTTGCGCTCTTCGCGATTCTTTTCCATTGAAAAAGCCCGCGCTGGTTCTTTTGGTATTGACAACAAATAAGCTGCATGCTATGGTAAAAACCAAATAGAACAACCTATGTCAATCTTCCAGTTCTGCTGGAATGGTTGGCCGTGAGCTGATACGTCAGACCCCAGCATCTTGAGACTCTACGATGTTCTCCATTCATCTGTAGAAGATGTGTGTCTGGCTTTTTTGTTTGCCACCTTCTCGGACAAATGAAGCATCAATTGATGACATGAGAAGGAACAAGCACGATGCAAACGACACTGCACTCCATTATCCCCCCTTAATGGCATTTTTGTTCAATCCACCCACTTCTGACTTCCAGACAGAATTCTTGATGCGGCGGAGCATCTTTTCCATCTACATTGGATGTCTGGGATGCGCGTCCGAGTCGGTGAAAGCAAGAGAACTACTTTGATAATAAAGAGAACATTGAAAGGTTTTTTTGTATGGAGATTGCAGGAAAAGTTGTCCTGATTACTGGAGCTTCGAGCGGGATCGGGCTGGCAACGGCCCGTTTTTTTGCCCAGAAGGGAGCAAAACTGGCCCTGGCTGCTCGCTCGGCTGAAAAGTTGGAACAACTCGCCTCAGAACTGCCGGAAGCTATTGCGGTTCCGACTGATATGCGTGACGAGGCTGATGTACGGCGTATGGTGGTCCGAACGCAGGAGTATTATAAACACATTGACGTTTTGATCAACAATGCCGGGCAGGGGCTAAATATGCCGATCGAGAAGGTGAATGTAGATACGTATCGTTCCGTCTTTGAATTAAATGTCGTCAGCGTCATTGTAGCTATGCAAGAGGTCATTCCAATTATGCGAGCGCAGGGCAAAGGCGTGATCATCAATATCAGTTCCGGCACTTCGAAGATCCCACCAGAGAGATACAACAAGACGAACCCCGTCGGCCCCTACGCGTCCACCAAGTACGCGCTCAACGCTATTACGCTTATAGGCCGCCAGGAGCTTGCTGCAGACAACATTTCTCTCGGGCTGGTCTATCCTGGAGTGACCGCGACCAACTTCTACGACAACCTCGTCGGGAGCCAACAACCTGCTGCAAGACCAGCCGGTGCTACGTCCGTCGATAGCGCCGAGTCCGTCGCCGAAAAGATCCTGGAAGCGGTAGAAACCCAGGCGGCGGAGGTATATACCGATAACTTGAAAAAAGCTCTTTTATGAAGCACGAATAGTGTTCGATAATTACTCATTAGTTGTGCGGGAGAGCAAAGGAATGTTTTGAGTGTAGGCCTGTCAGTATCATTTTGACGGTAGGATATCCAAACAAAAAATGAACAGTGGAGATATTATTGCTCCACTGTTCATCGATTCAGAACCTTACACAAACAATTGTTTTAGGCCTCGCCACCAGTAAAGACCGCTTCCTCCTGCAAACTCTCAAGCGAGGTCGCGTCTTCTGGCTCCGTGTAGACGAAGCGTTTGCCGCGGAAGAGCGAGGCAATCGCACTTAACAGACACAGGCCTGCCGAGAGGTAGAATACGCCTTGCAAGCCGACCATAAATGGACCCGAGATCAAGTTCGGGAAAAAGGTCTTGCCCAGAATCAGGCTCTGACTGCTTGCGGGCAGTAGATTCAATACCTGACCCGGAATCAACGTCTTCATCGGGTTATAGCCCAGGAACGCACCAAACAGGGCCGCAATCGGCGGTAGATGAGAAATCGCGTTGGCGGGTGCAGCAGGTAACCCGGCATGGATCAGGCCAGCCGATAACGTCGGCGGCAACGCAGAGGCCAGACCCAGGGTAACGATACTGAAGAAAACAGCGAGACTCATGACCGAGGCAGCATTGGTCGTGGTCGCGTTCATACCCGACGCCGTGCCACGTTGACTGGCTGGAACACTATTCATCACCGAGGTGGTATTCGGCACGGTAAACAGGCCCTGCGAGAGACCCATGATGAACAGGAGGACGGCGAACCAGATGTAGTTAAAATTCGCGGGCAACAGGGTCAGCAATAAGAAACCAGCCGCCTGTGTGAACAGACCAGCGGTCGCTAGCGCCTTCGCGCCAAAGCGATCGGCCAGTACACCACTAATTGGACCAAAGATGACCGAGCCTACCAGCATAGGTAGAATATAGATACCGGCCCACAATGGTGTATCGGCGAACGCATAGCCGTGCAGTGGCAGCCAGATCCCTTGCAGCCAGATGATCAACATAAACTGTAGACCGGAACGCGCCAGACTGGACAGAAAATTACATAGCGCACCAATTGAAAAGGCCCGCGTCTTGAACAGGCTCAAGCGAAACATCGGATCAGGCACGCGCGTCTCGACAAAGACAAACAGGCCGAGCAACACGATACCAACGATAATACCGGTGATTACCCAGGGGTTGCCCCAACCTACGGCTGCGCTTCCATACGGCTCGATGCCATATGTCAAACCCAGCAGCAAAACGACCAGGCCCACAAAGAAGGTAATGTTTCCCAACCAGTCAATACGCTGATTTTTATTTGGCTGCGAGGTCTCACGCAACTTCAGATACGCCCACACAGTGCCAAAGATGCCAAACGGCACACTCACCAGGAATACCAGGCGCCAGTTGATAGCCGCGAGCAAACCACCCAGGATCAGTCCGAGCACGGAACCCACAATACCGGCCACCTGATTGATACCCATCGCCATACCACGCTGCTGAGGTGGAAAGGCGTCGGTCAAAATGGCCGTACTATTGGCCTGCAAGAAACTTCCACCCACGGCCTGAAGCATGCGGAAAACAATCAATTCCAGTGCCGCGGTATTGCCCTTGCCTGGCGTCAGGAAAAGTAAAATGCTGGCGACCGTAAAAATGGCGAAACCCAGATTATAGAGACGGACACGACCAAGCATATCGGAAATACGCCCAAACGTGACCAGTAAGGTCGCCGTTACCACCATATACCCCAGCAACATCCATAACAGATAGTTGGTCTCACCGGGGGCAAGCGGATTAATACCAATACCATTGAAAATGGCGGGCAACGCGATCAACACAATATTGGCGTTGATCGTTGCCATCAGAATACCAAGCGTCGTGTTGGAAAGCGCAATCCATTTATAGCGCGGCCCAACAGCGACCGACGAACTTCTTGCAACAGACATGCCACTTACTCCATCATTTTCAGTGAACAAAGGATAAAAAAACAGCTACCATAGCTACTTTTCGGGTAGCTACTCAATGGTAGTTAGAAACAATACCATGCATATAAATGTTCAGCAGTTCTTCAGCGGGTGCATCCTCGGTGTCGCTCAGTAACTTATCGGGCACACTTTGAGCACGTACGACACTGATAAAAGCCTTGAGCATCGTAGTGGTCGCGATATCCGCTCGCAACTCACCTTCCGCTTTCCCTTGCTCAATGATTGCTACCAGAGAGTTGGAAAAAAGTTTTGTGTTTTCCGACATTGTTTTCTTACGTGTCAACAACGCCTGCTGCGCCTGAGGGCTATCACCAAGCGCATAGGCAAGTTGCACACGACGTGGAAAAAAATCATCATTGATAAGAAATTGAAAAAGTTTTAGCAGTTTATCGCTCGCCTTCATTGGCTCTTCAGCGATGCGTTTTGTTTCTTGCGCGACGCGTTGCAGCTTATTCTCAAAAATAGCTGCCACCATTAGATCCTCTTTCGAAGAGAAATGAGAATAAATGGTGGCCGTCGCTATGCCCACACGCGCCGCGATCTCATCCATCGATGTTTCGCGATAGCCTTTTTCCGCGTATACCTGCTCCGCCGCCTGCAAGATCAGATCCTGCCGCTCCTGACGCTGCTTCTCTCGCAGCGAACGGGGAGCACCCTCCAGACTCGTTTCAGTACTCATTCCTTTTCACTAACTTTCACCTGAACAAACATCGTAACAAGATGAATCTTTTTTTCCTGACTCACAAGTCACAGTATAACCCATATTTTTATTCTGTGTCAAGGAGAACAGGGGATGCAGAAAGCTGACCAGCTAAAGGAAATAAAAACTTAGAGGTATTATGCGATGAGGCTACAAGCCCTTGAACTTCTGATACGCCTACCCGATCATTGATTTATGTAGTTCAATAGAGGGTTAGCTGTCCATGTGTCTATGCAGGCGGTGAAAAGGAGGGCGGGGCATCTTCGGGGGCACTTCCCCAGCTTGTAGCATGATCGACAAGCGTGAAATTGAGGGTAGCTCCATTTTTGACACTGCTCCAGGGTAACCACACCTGTGTGGTTGCGTGCCCATTTAGAGTGAGCGTTTGTACATATGGTGTTCTATCCGAGGCCGTTGGTGCGGTGATGTGGATTACCTTTCCATCGGCCAGATGAAATGTGATCGAAGGAAAAAGTGGACTGCCAAGCACAAAACCACCTACGCCAGGCAAGGCAGGATAGAGACCAATGGCCGAAAAAATATACCACGCGGACATGGTGCCACCATCATCGTTTCCTGGTAGACCTGATGGAGTTGCAGCATACAATTGCGTCTGAATACGACGTACAACGCTCTGCGTATACGCGGGCGCGCCTGCGAAGTCATACTCCCACGGCGTCTCGATGTCAGGCTCGTTGCCCATGAAGACATATTTGCCAGCAGGACCATCATTGAGTTGCGTGAAAAAAGTATCCAGGCGTTTGACAACCTTTTGATCACCACCGAGCGCGGAGAAAAGATCGTGCGTATCAAAAATCTCCATCCAGGTCGATTGTGTGGCATCAGTCTCCTGAAAACCATGGCCGCTGGTCGGACTAAAATGAGCGGTCCATGAACCATTAGCATTGCGCGGCTGTACATACCCGCTTGTCTTGTTGAGTAGATTGCGCCAGTTGCCCGAGCGCTGTAGATAGGTACGGTAGATCGCGTCCTCTCCCAATGCTTTTGCGAACATCGCCAACGCGAAATCGTCATTGGTATACTCCTGCGTGATAACTGCCGAGTTGCTCGCCACAATTGCAGGCACATAGCCAAGTCCAATATAATCGTCTAAACCTTCGCGCACGTGCGGCTGACCATTAACCATGGCATGCAGTGCCGCTTTACTAGCGAAGTTGGTATCACCATACGCATACATAGTAGCGATCTCGACATCGGCGCTATCACCATTCATGCCGTGAGAATCTACGTTCGCTTCCTCCCAACGTGGTAAATGTCCATCACCTTGTAATGCATCGTTTACCAGCGATTGCGCCAGATCGCTTGCCTCCGTCGGCGCGATCAGTGCACGCAGAGCAGTCAGGGCGCGATACTGATCCCAACCAGGAATATTCTCGTACTGCGCATGCTGGCCGGGCACCAAAACATGCACTTTATTATCAAAACCGAGATATTGTCCATTCACATCGTTGAAGATATTCGGATGAAAAAATGTATGATAGAGGGCGGTGTAAAAAATAGTTTGCTCATTCCTCGTCCCACCCTGCACCTCGATACTTTCAAGACGCGCATTCCAGGCACGATCAGCCTTTTGCTGAATGCGTGCGAAACTGCTGCTACCAATCTCGCTCTGCATATTCAGACGCGCATTGGCAACACTGACAAAAGAGATTGCCATACTGAACTGCACACTCCGCGCTTTGGTCGTATCGAACGAGACGACCGCCGCTGCTTTCCCATTGCCATAAACATTAGCGAATGCACGGTCGAAATGAGCGATAAAGTAAATGGTATACAGATTCGTACCACACCCGACACGGCTCGTCGTCTGACCCGTAATTTCTTGCGTGCTCGCATCGATATGTACAGAAGCATGTGTGCTCCCATTCGTGCTGCCACCGGCATCTATCAACATCGATGCTTGCTTTGACGCGGGATAGGTGAAACGACCCACACCTCCGTGTGCGGTCGCGCTAAACTCGACATTCACCTGCGGCTTCTCCAGGTACACCTGATAGTATCCTGGATGTGCTGTCTCTTGCTGATGTGAGAAAGGAGAAACCAGCGAAGATAATGAGGGCACCTGTTCCTTTTCTTCGCTCGTTGTGGAGGTCGACTGAGCGATAAATGGCATCAGTGGAAAATCGCCCCAGGCACCGCAGCCTCTCCCACTGAAATGATCCACGCTGAAATCATCGATCACCTTGTCAGGGTAATAGTAGTGACCAGGGATGCGCGTCTTCGTATCCGGCCCCCACTGCACCATCCCTAACGGGTAGGTTGCGTCCGGCACCACGTCGCCCGTGTCGAAGGAAAAGCCTGCATGCGCGGTCGGCGTTGGCGCGGTCCCGATGAAAGGATTCACGTATTGCGTGAAGTTCTGTTCCATCTTCTGCGCTACGGGCGCTTGCTTTTTGCTGACGGATGCACTGCACGCCACAACGCATGGCAAGAAGAGACAGCAGAGTAGCACGACAGAAACAAAGGTGTATCGCCTCATCGCTGCAGTTTCCTTTCATCACAGAGCGGCCATATTGCCCGACCGGAATCCTTCCACTCCAGAATAGCATATTTTCTTATAAACTCGACGTTATGCCCCCTTTTTGCCTACTCTAGAGGCATTTACTTTCGGCTATAAGAATTTCTGCATTTCTTTCACATTACTATTTCGTGGTAGTATAGATAGAGCAATTAGACTGTCTTTTTATCCCCCAACGTTGGAGGTCCTTCTATGCTTGAACAACAACCGCATACAGAAAATAAAGATAGCGCCGCAGAGCAGCAACAGGCAGCCGAGATGGGAATGCTCTTCCAGCCAGCGGTGCTACAGCAGATACAAGAGAAACGCGAGCAGTGGGAAGCGAGCAGTGTCAAAGGGGCACAGGCACGTTTACCTGAACGTGATCACCTGATCACGACCTCCAGCGTACCGATCGAACGGCTCTATACGCCAGTTGAGAATGGGCATCTCGACTACCAGCGCGACCTCGGCCTGCCCGGTGAATATCCCTATACCCGTGGCGTACAGCCGACGATGTATCGCGCTAAACCATGGACCATGCGCATGTTCGCAGGCTTCGGCACCGCCGAAGATACCAATGCTCGCTTCAAATACCTGCTCGAACAAGGGCAGACTGGTCTTTCGACCGCCTTCGATATGCCGACACTCTATGGCTACGATACCGATCACCCTATGGCAGCGGGCGAGTTCGGCAAATGTGGGGTCGCGGTCTCCTCGCTTGCTGATATGGAAATCCTTTTCGCGGACCTGCCACTGGACAAAATCACGACCTCGATGACGATCAACAGTCCTGCGCCAGCTATCTGGGCCATGTATATCGTCAACGCGGAAAAGCACGGTTTTCCACGCGCCAAACTCGGTGGCACGCTCCAGAATGATATCCTGAAAGAGTACATTGCGCAGAAAGAATACCTCTTTCCGCCCGAACCGTCGCTGCGCCTGGTGACGGATACCATCGAGTTCGGCACCCGCTACATGCCGCGTTGGAATACGATCAGCATCAGTGGCTACCATATTCGTGAGGCTGGTGCGACCGCTATACAGGAACTGGCTTTCACGATCGCGGATGGTCTGGCCTACGTCGACGCCGCGCTACAGCGTGGACTCAAAATCGATGAATTCGCGCCACGTCTGTCTTTTTTCTTCGATGTGCACAACGACTTTTTCGAGGAGATCGCTAAATTCCGTGCCGGTCGTCGCCTGTGGGCGAAATTGATGCGCGAGCGCTATAACGCTCAGGACCCACGTTCCTTGCTAATGCGCTGTCATGCGCAGACCGCGGGCGTCTCGCTTACCGCGCAACAGCCACAAAATAATGTCATTCGTACCACGATTCAAGCCCTGGCTGCTGTGTTGGGTGGCACGAACTCCTTGCACACGAATTCGCTCGACGAGGCGCTGGCCCTGCCGACGGAAAGCGCGGTGCTCACCGCACTACGCACACAGCAGGTCATCGCGCACGAAAGCGGCGTCGTCAACACGATCGATCCGCTCGGTGGATCGTACTTTGTCGAGGCCTTGACCGAGCAGACAGAACAGGCGACGATGAACTACTTGAACCAGATCGAGGCTCTGGGCGGCGTGCAGGCTTGTATTCAAAATGGTTTTTTCCAACGTGAGATCGCGGAGTCAGCCTACCGTTATCAACAGGAGATCGACCAGCACCAGCGTACGATTGTCGGCGTCAACGACTTCACTATCGAAGAAGAGATCAAAGTGCCGACGCTTTATATTGATCAGGTCGGCGAACGCGCTCATATCGAACGCCTGCAACGCGTGCGACGCGAACGCAGCCAGATAGAGGTGCAAAAAGCACTGGATAGTCTCAGCCGCGCAGCCGAGGGGACGGAAAATACCATGTTTGCGCTTATCGATGCCACTAAAGCCTACGCGACACTCGGCGAGATTATAGATGTCTTCCGCAAAGTTTTTGGGGAGTATCTGGAACCCGCAGTCTATTAACCTGTCTTTTAGTTTCTGGAACCATACATACTCTTCTTAAAACAAGGTGACAAAGGAGTGGTTAGGATGGCTGATACACGTGCTATTCGCGTGCTGGTGGCGAAACCAGGGCTGGATGGGCATGATCGCGGAGCGAAAGTGATCGCGCGCGCGCTGCGCGACGCGGGCATGGAAGTCATTTATACCGGCATTCGCCAGACGCCGGAGATGATTGTTGAGGCGGCAATTCAAGAAGATGTGGACGCGATCATGATGAGTATTCTCTCTGGCGCACACATGGCGCTTTTCCCCAAAGTGATGGACCTGCTCAAACAAAATGGCGTCGATGACGTGCTCGTGGCGGCTGGCGGTATCCTGCCCGACGCGGATATACCCGCGATCAAAGCTCTAGGCATTCAAGGTTGTTTTGGTCCTGGCACCTCGACCAACGAAATTATCCAATTCGTTCGTACACACATCCAGGCAAACCGTCTGCAAGTTGAAGTATAGGTGGTGTTTTTGGAGAAAACTTCGCACGCACAAACACCCGATCTCGTTACACGCCTGTTACAAGGCGATCGGCGCGCGCTAGCACGTATGGTCACACTGATCGAAAACAACATTCCACGAGCACAGGACTATCTCGCCGAACTGTATCAACACAGCGGACGTGCGCACATTATTGGCGTCACCGGTGCTCCTGGCGCAGGTAAAAGTACGCTGGTGACAAAACTGGTGCGTGAGCTACGACAACGTGAATACAAGGTCGGAGTGATCGCGGTCGATCCAACGAGTCCCTATACTGGTGGCGCGATTCTGGGTGATCGCATCCGCATGATGGAGCTTTCCGGTGATCCCAATGTCTTCATTCGCAGTATGGCGAGCCGCGGCAATCTGGGTGGTCTGGCATCATCCACGCGCGATGTTATTCGCGCGATGGATGCCGCTGGCTACGATCCTATCATCGTTGAAACCGTGGGCACGGGACAGGCGGAAGTCGAGGTCATGCGTACCGCCCAGAGCGTGGTGGTGGTGGTCGCGCCAGGTATGGGTGATGATATTCAAGCCATCAAAGCCGGTATTTTAGAGATCGCCGACATTTTCGTGGTCAGCAAAGCCGATAAACCGGGTGCGGACCAGGCTGTGGCCGAACTCGCGATGTTGCTCAGTCTCGACCCACGCCGTCGCGCGGTTCCATGGCGTATACCGATTCTCAAAACATCGTCGATAAAGCTACAAGGCATCACTCAACTGGCCGATGCTTTACAATCCCATCGTGCCTCCCTACATGAAACCGGGCAACTGGCTGAACGCACAAATGCCCAGATGCGCAACGAGGTCCAATTGCTTGTGTTGCAAACGGTCCAGAACACGCTCAAGGATACTGTCAGTGAAGAGGATTGGCAAGCAATCTTACACGATATCAGCAATCACGAACGCGATCCTTATCATGTGGCACGCGAGATTGTACACAAAATCGCGCCTCGTCTCTAAAAAGCCTGTAGACTGTTTAGAGATAAGGCGCGATTTGAAGTGCAAGATCCGACGACTACCTAAACTCCTGTGCCTTAAATAGCGCAAGAGCCATCCTCACAGATACCTGCATCTGGAGCATCACCGCCTACACGTACGAGTGGATGTGACTCGGTCCAGACCTGCTCAAGTACCTTGCCGAATGTTTCCGCCGGTTGCGCGCCCGAAACACCATATTTTTCATCGAACACGAAGAAAGGCACCCCATTGATCCCGAACATACTCGCGCGCTGTAAGTCCGCACGCACCTCGTCCGCGTACGAGTCGCTCTCAAGCGTTGCACGCACCTCGTCCGCGTCAAGCCCTACCTCCACAGCAACTTGTACCAGGGCCTCGGTATCCCACAACGCCAATCCCTCGGTCCAGTACACGTGCATCAGGCTCTCCTTCATCTCGCCCTGTAAGCCATGGGCAGCAGCCAGATGAATCAAGCGATGCGCGTCGAATGTATTAGCACTTTTTAAAAGGTCGAAACGATAATCCAGGCCCTCTTTAGCGGCAAGGTCTGACAGTTGCGCATTCATCTGCGCCACCTGTGCCTCGCTCACGCCAAACTTTTTTGCCAATAGCTCGTCGTGCGATGCTTCGGCAACGCGTGGAGCTTCTGGGTCAAGTTGAAAACTTCTCCACACGACTTCAACCTGATCATGGTACCCAAAACCTGCAAGCGCGGACTCAAAACGGCGTTTCCCGATATAGCACCAGGGACACGCCACATCAGACCAAATTTCGACTTTCATCTGCTTTCCTCATAATCCTCAAATTTCTGTCAGACATCGATAGATATACGGTTGACCTTCATAACAAAACAACTATGCTAAAATATGCCCTGACAACATGCTCTATAACTATCAGAAACCGCTACACCCGTTTCGAGATAAACAATGATTGGGCAGTGCGTCCGACGATACCTTGCTCATCATACAGGTGCGAGGTTGTCAAACCTGTACCCGCGGATTGAATATGGGTGACTGCATCCATACAAATCCACTCACCAATGGGTGGTCGCTGCGCATGAAGGGTCAACTCTGGCGGCACATACTGCCACTCGCGTATATCGAGTACACCACTGATACCATTCGCAGAGTCCGCGATCGTAATCAAACGCTGCATAGGCGATATTTCCTCACCCGCGATCAATGGGCAGCGAACTCGCGCCCATACCGTGGCAGGACCCTGCTGCCTGAAACCGCTTTTTGTATAGCGCCACTCCACCGATTCGATATAGCCGCATGTCCACTCGGGCGCCAGTGTCTCCTCGACACCTTGCGCGAGTGAACTGGGCGCGACCACATGCTCGGTCTCGGGCGGCGCAACATTTGGTAGGCGAATACGCCACGCGGAGGCATGCATAACCAGGCGACCATCGTGTTCCAGAAACGCCTCAAGCTGCTCGACACTGCGACCAGGACGTACGACGCGTGCGTGCGCATGGAAGGTCGCGATAGGCACAGGGCCGAGAATGTCGATGCTGATACGCGCCAGGATCATATCCGGACGTGGTGCGCAGTGCTCTAGTTGTCGCACCAACAGTCCAGCCGGAGGTCCACCATGCTGAAATTGCGGATTCCATGGTCCCTGTGTGCGTATAGTGGCCGCGAAGACATCGTCACCTTGCGCAATCCAAAATGCTTGCTCTGTCATACATCCTCCCCACAAAAAATCACCTTACAATAAATCTGCAAAAAATAATCTCACGGGTTTTGCTACATGCACACTGCTTGATAAACCATATATAAAATCTGTCACTAAGGGATTTATTCTCTCTTGAATTATGTACGCTAGCTCGACTACATAGCAAGTAGAAGACATGGCATTAGCTACGTTTATGTTGCTCCACACCTTATTTTGTGCTATAATTAGAACAAGATTTCGAACCTCTCGCGGTGGTAATTCCACCCCGTGGTCATAAAAGATAGCACTATAATGACAGGCGTTCCTCGTATGTTTTCCACTTTTTCGCTACTCGAAAAGAATGTTTTCGTGTCTCTGTTTTTCTAAGGGGAACCACGTATATGAGCATTATGCAACTCACCCAAACAATCCAAATCATGCAGCCGCCACAGCCACGAGCGGGAAAGCGTGTGGAGCAACCCATGTTGCCAGGCATGGAAGCTGAAGCTGATGACAAACCGCAGGTAACCAACCGACAAATTGCGGAGGTACTCGCCAGTGTGGCCGATATTGTCGCGTCTCAAAATGGTAATCCGTACCGCATCGAGGCCTATCGTAACGCCGCGCGTGGCATTCTCGATTTGCAGGAGTCGGCGGCGACCATCCTGGCTCGTGGCGAACAACTAGCGGTGCCCGGACTCGGCGACCGCTTGCGCGCACGCATCAAAGAGTTGATCGAGGTAGGATCGATGACCATCAACATGGGCATCTATGCGCAAACACTTCCTCAGGGTGTGCGTACATTGATGAAACTCGATCATGTTGGTCCGTATACCGCTCTTCGTCTCTACGAAGAGTTGGGCATCGACTCGATTGAAAAGCTACGCTGGTCCGCGCAACAGCAGCGCATTCGTCACCTGCCTGGTTTCGGCATTCGGAGCGAGGCTCGTCTGCGCGACACCGCCGAAAGAGCTCTTCACAAGGATGACTATAAACTCCATGGCGCGGCATAAAAAAATCTGGGCAGGCAACGTTCTTTCAAAAACGCAGTCTTGCCCAGTATCTTTGCTCGCCTTTGAGAGTTTCTCACCTATTGCTGACAATTGAGAACTACTCCCGCTTTATTGCTCGCTTACATTAGACTGTATACGCAGCTTTGCGCGCCCGTAGTGGCGCACCGATGGTATGCAAGTGGTGCATAATCTCTTGCAAAGATTGTATGGCATAGGTCTCATGATAAGGGATCTCGTTCTCCTGGCAGAAATCCTTCACGATCGCACGTCCCTCTTTCAGTTTGTTGCGCGGCATACTGGGAAACAGGTGGTGCTCAATCTGATAGTTTAAACCACCATAGATGAAATCGATGACGGGATGAGGGAAGATGTTACGAGCCGTCAATATCTGCCGGTGCAGAAAACCAATCTTGCTTTCTTTATCAAGCACCGGCATGCCTTTATGGTTCGGCGCAAAGATGGAACCCAGGTAAAATCCTGTCAACGTCTGATGGATCACTATAAAGGCAATCGCTTGCCAGAAATGCATAAAAGAAAAGACAGCGGCGAAGTAGAGCGCGAAATGTGCGAACATGAGGAATAGCTCCAGTCCACGATACTTTGCTTTAGCTGTCTTACGCAGAAGAAATTCTACACTATGGATCTGTAGCGTAATCGAGACCGACGTTAGCGCTGGTAAAAAAATGAGTGTCTGATATTTGATCAAAAATTGTCGGAATTTCCCAATGCTCAGTAGATCTTCGCGCCCAGTAAATTCAAGAAAAGGAATCTCGATATCCGGGTCCATATCTATCTGGTTGGGATGGCTGTGATGAGTATTATGCTTGTCAACCCACCATGCATAACTCATGCCGATGCAGAGGTCTCCCCCGATCAAACCGACAAGATCATGCTGCCACATGTGGTGAAACATTTGTCGATGACCGGCTTCATGACTGAGCAAACCTATTTGAGTGCAGACAAAGGCCAGGTAGACAGCATCTAAAAGCTCAAACCAGCTATTGCGTAGTATAACAAGTAAGACAATACCAGCTATCAATAAGGTTGAAAGCAGTAAAATTCTCAATGTATAATAGACGGGCTGTTTTTCTAGCAGGCCTCGCTCTTTAATTCTTTGTTTCAAAACTACGAATTCGTTATTCAAATTACCGGGGGCGTACGGGACAGGAGCAATAGTATTGCTCATCGCCTTGTACGTTTTTCCTTGTTTCATGTCCATTCCTTTTTTCCACTCAGTGGAAATCCATTTTTCTCTTGCAACCTCAGTTCACATCTACTTTTATACCTTCTCGCTATGATGCAATTTAGTTACTCAAAAGGGTTGCATGAATAAGAGTCGCGAAAGTAGTCACATGAGTAAGATGATAATCACATCCGATTTGTTTCACGAGTTGTTGCGCAAAAAATCGTGCAAAAAAAGGAAGAAGATATATAATCGTAAACGCGGGAAATATCTTTTTAGATCATTGCGCTCGCTTCGATCGTTTTCTCTCTCTACTACTGCATCTTTTCAAGATACTGCGTATAGAGTATGTTATAAAGAGAGACATTTTCGTGGTGTGGTTTTGCGACACGATGAGTAGCAAGAGCGACGGTTTCGGTTGCCAACGTATCAGGCCAGACGCCTATAGCTATACCAGCCAGCAAAGCCGCTCCACGTGCAGAGGCATCAGGGGTATCCACTGCGACGAGTTCACAACGCAAAATATCTGCCAGCATTTGACGCCAGGCAGCATTCATGGTACCTCCGCCTGCCAGGCGGAGCACCTTTGTCTCTCCAATATCTGGCAATATCTCAAGGGCACGACGCAGATTGAAAGCAACGCCTTCCAGGGCCGCATGAAGCAAATGCTCACGCCGGTGATACATACGTAGATTGAGAAACGCGCCACCATCAGAGGCCGATAAAAAACGTTCCTGTGTGAGGTAGGGCCGAAAGAGAAGACCTTGTGATCCAGGCGTTACCGTCGTAGCGGTCGTGTACATATCGTTCCAGCTGGCACCCAGCATTCGACACACCCAATCGAGCACAAGCCCGGCATTTTGCACTGCTGCCATGCTATACCATGTGTTGTCATTCGCGGCTCGATAAAGGTGAGTACGCAACGTAGTATCAGCGCTTGGAGCAGAACGTAACTGTACAATCTGCGCGCCGGTTCCTACCGTCAACTGTATCGGTCCTGGCGCAAGTAGACCTGTGCCCAGGGCTGCCGCCGCTGTATCAGACGCACCCACAGCAACTGGTGTGCCCACTGGTATATGCAGCGCCTGCGCCGCTTGCTCAGTCAAAGCACCTGCTACACTACTCGACGACAAAATCTCGGGCAGGAGTTCGTGCCTCAAATGCAATGCGTCAACCACATCGAAGGCCCAACTATCGGCGGGAAGGTCGTAGAGCAGTGTGGCCGACGCATCGCTGGCATCGCTCGCGATCTCGCCAGTCAGACAGAAACGTATCCAATCCTTCGGTTGCACCATCCAGCGTCCTGCTTTATAGTTGGCCCGCTCATGTCGCTTTAACCAGCACAACATAGGACCAGCCATACCAGCTACGAGCGGATTAGCCAGGCGTTGTTGCATGTCAGCTGGCAACGCTTTATAAAGCGCTACTTCCTCGCGCGCCCGCTCATCCGCCCATAATAGAGCATCGCGCACCGGTCGTCCCCGCTGATCTATAAGCACCAGACCGTGCATCTGACCGGAAAGTCCGACCGCGCGAATAGTAATATGCTCTAATCGGGCGCTAATCGTCTGTACAGCAACGACTACCGCGCTCCACCACTCTTGAGGATCGCCCTCGGCCCAACCAGGATGCGGCGATTTTACAGCATAGCTCTGCTTCTCAATGCCAAGCGTACGACCTTGCATATCCAGTACAATAACTTTCACCGAGCTGGTGCCCAGGTCGATCCCCAGAAGAGTGTCCATCGTGAGTTGTTATTATTCCTTTACATCACGTTTCCAGGTTAACACGAACGCGAGCAGCAGGAAGATGACGGCATAAACTACTGCTACCATCAGCGTATGAGTAGCATCCACATTTACTAATGGAGCAACCCCGTTATTCTCAAAATTCGAAGGCACATACGCAGCGGGCATCTGATTGAGATTCGGTCCCAGGAAGTAGGCAGTGATGTTATTCCAAAAGTCGTTACCAGTCAAACGATATCCCAGGCGCATAAAGACAGTGCCAATATTATCGATAGGGAAGAAGATCAGGGAAGCGCTCAAACCGAACACAAAGGAGCGTCCAATCGCGGTCAAAGCTACTGCAAGCAGAATAGTTGCGCCCATGCTCACCAGGATTGTGAACAGGTACACTCCCATATTGTGCCAGAAATCGGCATCTAGCGCTTGCAATCCCTTGAAGTTGCCCGCCAGCACGATCATCTGCAATCCTTGCAGCAACACGGTGAGCAGCAAGCAAATCGCCAACGTAATCAGCGCGGCCAGCACAACCGCCAGCAGTTTGGCCCATAGGAGCTGAACGCGTCCGACACCACGCGCTAACAGGACACGAATCGTTCCCGCCTGATACTCGCGTCCGAAAACGCTGGCCGTCAAAATCAAGAGGAAAAAGCCGATGAACACGCGCAAGACGAAGAAATTCAAGGAAACCGAGTTATAGAAAAAGTGCAGTGGTGTATTTTTCAAACTGTTCGCCTGTGCACTCACTGTCAGAGTTATCAGGTAAGGCAGACATATGCCGCCCAGCATGAGCAACAAGCAGATCCAGATGCTCCACATGCGCGTCACTTTGAAAAGCTCACCGCCGACCAGGCCCCAAAAACTCGGTCTTCGAGCGACTATCGTATGTTGTTCTATCGGTGCTTGCGAGATTACTGTGCTCAATGAACGTCTCCTGACTGTGAATTGGTCAATTGCAAGAAGACCTGCTCCAGATCCTGCGTGGCTGGCGCGATACTATCAGGGACAAAACCAGCATTGACTAAGAACAAGTTGAGATCGCGTCCACGACCATCAGGTGCGGGGGTAATGATAATTCCCCGTTCATTAAGACGCGCGTTCTGACCCCATGCTTCGTGTCGTAGTAACGCGAAAGCTTCTTCAGCACGCTCGACCTTGACCTCGTACTCTCCATGTCCTCGGATAAGGTTATCGACGCTCGTCTCCGTTACCAATTTGCCTAAATTGATGATCGCGACTCGCGAGCAGATCTGCTGCACCTCGGTCAATAGATGACTGGAGATGAGCACCGTCTTGCCCTCTTGCGACAGCCGATGCATAAGATCACGCATTTCGACGATGCCAGCGGGATCAAGGCCATTGGCAGGCTCATCGAGCACCAACAACTCTGGATCTTGCAGTAAGGCAATTGCCAGCCCCAGGCGTTGCTTCATACCGAGCGAGTAGGTACGTACACGATCTTTTTCTCGCCCTTTGAGTCCGACCAGTTGCAACACTTGCTCGTAACGGCCCTTCGGTACACCGCCTAAGGTCGCCGCAACCGCTTTAAGATTATCAAGGCCAGACATATACAGGTACAGCGCGGGCGTCTCGATCAGGGCACCAACACGTGGCAAGACTTCGGCGCGGTGTTGTGCGATATCCTGCCCTAATACCTCGACGGAGCCAGAAGTTGGCGTAATCAAGCCAAAAACCATACGGATCGTTGTTGTTTTGCCCGCTCCATTAGGTCCAAGAAAACCAAAAATGTCGCCGCGTTGAATGGTTAAATTGAGGTCGTTTACCGCGAGACGGTGCCCATATTGCTTCGTCAGATGGTTCAGCCGCAACACAGCTTCCCCAGAACGGGCACTAGCGGACCTTGCCACCAGCGCCCCTGTAGCATCTTCAATCATACCGAAGATTTCCTTTCAACACATGAAATGGTTATTACCAATCGGTTCACAATGAAGACACCAATCACTACTATTTTGTGACACTCTCCCCCTTTTGCCTACCATATTGGCGCTAGTCGCCTTGAATATGGGCGACAACGTCAATTATCCACGTAGGACATTTTGAGTACGGCAGGTCAGAACTCACACCATATGATTTCGTTCGACCATAGCAATAAATGCTTGCTCCAATTCAAACGTATGTTGACCGGAATGACCATTCCCAATTATTACATCATCGATCTGCACAACTGGCGTAATCTCGGTCGATGAGGCTGTAATAAATGCCTCGTCGACCTGCCTCAACTCGTCGAACAGAATAGGGCGTTCCTCAACGCGAAAGTGCTGTCGTGCCAGGTCGACGACAGCATTTCGCGTCACCCCCATCAAAACTCCTTGAGCCGGTGTGATTAACGTGTCGCCCCGAAATACAAAGAAATTACTGCGCGTCCCCTCTAACACATGCCCTTCCTCGTTGACAAAAAGCGCGTCGCTGGCCTCGTGCTGCCGCGCCCCCTGTAAAGCTCGAATGGCAGATACATAATTTGAGGTCTTTGCCTGCGGAGATACACGCTGAAGGCTGGTGGTGATCAACTTTACCCCACGGGCGAAACGTTGCATATCGCGTTCGCCCAACTTGCTGATCAAAATCGCCAGACCATTGTTGTCCCCTGGCAAAATTCCGTCCTCGCTCACACCACCCGTCAACAGTATACGAACGGTCGCGTGCTTATAGCTATTACGCTCGATCACCTCGTAGACTATCCCCGCTAAGGATGCTCGTGTGTAATGCACTTGCATCTCAATAATTTCAGCCGAGTGGTAGAGCCTGTTGAGATGCTCAGCGAGATGGAATGGCTGACGGTCATAGGTACGCAATGATTCGAAGACGCTATATCCTCGCAACAAACCAACATCATTAATCGAGATTTGCGCGTCTTGTGGATGCACCCACGCTCCATTGATATACCACCAGGCATTTGTGTCCAACATAATCACCACCCTTTCAAATCTCTATTGCTCATAACTACCAGTAGTTTATTTAAGCCTACATAATTGCTTACAACACCTCGCGCTCATGCAACCAGTCAACGAACGTATCTGGTACAGCCATTGTCGAAAGTCGGCCCTGGCGCACGAGGCTCCAATCGTCAAAACGATGCATCTCTTTATACTAAACGAGCTAGTCATCTGGAAGAACACATCAAAAAATGGCATTGCTCCCTCCCTCCAACCCAAAGGCTGTTCCTATCGTATAAAGAATGTAGTCGTTACCATAACAGTTTCGAGAGCATACGACTAGACTTCAGCAGAGGATTGTTGACAATCTGGCGCCGATTGTACAAACACATACGTTGCTGTTCATCTATCGATATCAATTGAAAAACGTCGAAAAAGCTGGTATGCACGTGAACATAATATCGGTTGTAATTTGTAAAGAGAGGCGAAAACGATGACTGAGACAGATCCAAACGCGAACAATTTCGAGCAACGCGTATACAACACCAGCGCGTTCGAAGAACAGATCCAGGTGGCGGGCGAACAATTGCTCGCGCGTGTCAAAGAACTGATCCATGAAGGCAATGTACGCAGAATCATCATCAAGCAAGACGGTCATACCTACGTGGAAATTCCACTCGCTTTCGGTGTGGCAGGCGTCGTGCTGGCCCCAACCTTCGCGGCCATCGGTGTGCTTGGTGCTCTGCTCGCACACTGCACTATCGAAGTGGTTCGTTCTGAACCAACATCGACGGATACTCCTCCCGTAAGCAATGTCGAAGAAGTAAACACCAACTCTGGTACACTCTAAGTGGCCGATACCATCGATACACGATTGTTGAACAATGGCTGTCTCCTTTTCTGAGACAGCCATTGCTTTATTCCCGCTTCCCCAACTTCTCTCCTGGCTGTAGCAATAAAATAGCACCATTCGTATACACCACGTTTTCTTTCTTTCCTTTTCCTTTCAAATATCTTCTGATAGTTTCAGAATCTTTCTATTGTTATACAATTAAAGCATTAGCAAAAAGGAAGAATAGCTAGATATTTACAGGTATATGTTGTATTCTATTCATGTAGATAGTTCTACACTCGCACTGTTGCGAGACCTATATATTTGATCCATGGAAGGAGAAAAACATATGAGGCATCGATCCATTGTCCCCCTGCTAAAAGATCGCTCTCTATTTAACCAGCCATCATCTCCAGCGCAAAATACCAACCCCAAGCAAGCACAGATGGCAAACAACACTCCCATTTTCCTTTCACCTATAGGCTTTGTAAAGAGGTTTTCACACATTTTACTGTTGGGATTCCTCCTTCTGAGCCTCTTACTCTTAGGTGCCACGCTACCGGTCCACGCTCAAGCTAATGTAAGCACATCAATTGCTATTAATGGACAGGGCAGTGGTAGAACATTCGACGGCATTGGTGCGATCAGTGGGGGTGGTGGCAACTCACGTCTCTTAATCGATTATCCAGAGCCGTACCGCAGCCAGATTCTCGACTATCTTTTCAAGCCAGGCTATGGGGCCGACCTGCAGATTCTCAAAGTCGAAGTGGGTGGTGACACAAACTCGACCGATGGCTCCGAGCCAAGTTATATGCACACGGCCACCGACCAGAATTTCAACCGAGGCTACGAATGGTGGCTGATGGAACAGGCCAAAGCGCGCAATCCTAACATTAAACTGTATGGCCTGGCCTGGGGCGCACCAGGCTGGATTGGCACCACTGGTGCACCTGTTTATGACACCAACAACCGCTTCTGGTCTCAGGATATGGTTAACTATTATGTGAACTGGATCAAGGGCGCGAAAAGCCAGCACAACCTGACGATCGACTATATCGGTGGCTGGAACGAACGCGGGTACAACAAAACATTCTACGAGACACTGCAGAATACATTAAAAGCCGATGGACTGTCCACACAGGTCGTGGCGGCTGACTCTGGCTGGGATGTAGCCGATGCCATGGTCAGCGATTCCACGTTCAATAACTCCATCAACATCGTAGGTACCCACTATCCCTGCACCGGTGGTGATGGCGGAGACGCGACCTCGTGCCCGAGCACAGCGAACGCGGAAAGCTTGAACAAACCACTATGGGCCAGCGAAAATGGCTCGCAAGACTACAATAGTGGTGCGCCCGCGATGGCCCGTTCTATCAATCGTGGCTACCTCGATGGCGAGATGACCGCCTACATCAACTGGCCGCTTATCGCCGCGATCTATCCCAACCTACCTTACAATACTGTCGGCCTGATGGTCGCCAACCAGCCGTGGTCCGGCGCGTATAGCGTGGGCAAAGAACTATGGGTGGCCGCGCAGACGACCCAATTTACGCAACCCGGCTGGCACTATATCGATAGCGCGAGCGGTTATCTCGGTGGCGATCGTAGCAATGGCAGCTATGTCACACTCAAATCCACCAACAACACCGACTACAGCACCATTTTTGAGACCACCAGCGCGACCGCTAGCCAGACGGTCAATGTTCAGGTTTCGGGTGGTCTCTCGACCGGTACTGTCCATGTCTGGGCCACAAACCTCAACTCCAGCAACGCTAGCGACTGGTTCGTGCAACAACCTGATATCACGCCATCCAACGGCGCGTACGCCTTGACGCTACAACCGGGCTACGTCTACAGCGTAACAACTACCTCTGGGCAGGGCAAAGGTACCGTGGTTGGACCGCCACGCGCAAGTCTTGGCTTGCCATATGCGGACAACTTCGATCGCTACTCTGTTGGTCAGGAGGCGCAATACTTCTCCGATCAGAACGGCTCATTCGAGATCGCCGCCTGCGGTGGTGGTCGTAGCGGCAACTGTCTGCGTCAAATGTCGCCTACAGCACCAATTAACTGGGATAATCCAAGCAATCCTTACACACTATTGGGCGACCTCTCCTGGCAAAACTATACCGTTAGCAGTGATGTCTTACTAGAACAGGCGGGCTCCGTCGAACTGATGGGTCGCGTTGGCACGCAGCAAGGATTCAGTCCCGCTAACATCAATGCCTACTACTTGAGTGTCAGCAACACTGGCAGCTGGAGTATTCTCAAAAATACCACTGGGGGCACAGTTACCACGCTGGCATCCGGCAGTGTGGCAGCACTGGGCATCAATAGCTGGCATCATCTCGCGCTCACCTTTAATGGTTCGAACATCAGCGCGCAGATCGATGGCAACACGGTGACCACCATTTCGGATAGCTCCTATAGCTCAGGACAGGTGGGATTGGCGCTGGGCGGCTGGCAGAACGCACAGTTCGATAATTTCAGCGTTACCTCGAATCAAGCAGTCAGTGGTACTTACTACGAAATCGTCAATCGCAACAGCGGAAAAGTCCTCGATGTCTCGGGTGCCTCGACCACCGATGGTGCTCAGATTATCCAGTACACAGCGAATGGAGGAGCCAATCAACAGTGGCAACTTGTCGGAGTAGGGAATGGATATGTGAAACTGGTCAATCGCAATAGTGGCAAAGTCCTTGATATCCCGAACCAGTCGACAACTGAGGGGCAGCAGCTCGATCAATGGACAGATAATGGTGGCACCAACCAGCAATGGCAGCTACAGGATGCGGGCAATGGCTACTATACTATTGTCAGCCATAGCGATACACAGGTCGTCGATGTCTATCATGCCTCGACAGCGGACAACACACCCGTTATCCAGTGGAACGCGAATAGTGGTATCAATCAGCAATGGTCGCTGGTGCCAGTGCTGACCACCAACGTGCCCTACGAAATCGTCAACCGCAATAGCGGCAAGGTGCTCGACGTTTCGGGTGCATCAACTGCCGATGGTGGACAGATAATCCAATATACCGATCACCAGGGCAGCAATCAGCAATGGACATTGACCGATGCAGGTAGTGGCTACTACACCGTTACCAACCTGAACAGCGGCAAGGTGCTTGATGTCCCGAATTCATCGACGACCATTGGTCAACAACTTGATCAATATAGCAGCAACAGCGGCACCAACCAGCAGTGGCAGTTTACTGCTACTGGCGATGGCTACTATACGATTACCAATCGTAATAGTGGTCTGTTGGTCGATGTCACGGGTGCCTCGACTGCCGATAGCGCGCCGGTCATCCAATGGACGAGCAACGGTGGCACCAACCAACAATGGCAACTCGTGCCCGCCTCATAGAGTCATTCCACTAGAAATAAACCTGTTTTATCGAAAAGAGAGCCTCCGTGACGAAGTGGTCATGGAGGCTCTCTCCGAGAAACAACGCAAACTATGTATCTCTCTGTAGGGATTTTATCTATAATTGTACGCCGCTCATTTTAGAGAGCATTGAAAAAAGTTGTTATCTCCGTCTCATTGCTGGTAAAATGAGGTTAGTAACCTGTAGCAGAGAAAGGAGAGGCAGTGTAGCTCTCTCTATCAGGAGGGGTTGCATGTCACATTTTCATGAGCACGACCAATCAATCACCGGGCAAACGTTTTCGCGAAGCCTTGCTTGTTGAACAACCACTACAGATTGTCGGAACAGTCAACGCTTACTGCGCGCTAATGGCGGAGCGCGTCGGGTACCGCGCTCTGTACCTCTCAGGTGCCGGAGTTGCCAATGCCTCGTACGGACTACCCGACTTAGCCATGACCACACTCGACAATGTTCTTGAAGATATCCATCGCATTACCAGCGCGACTGATCTTCCCCTGCTCGTCGATATCGATACCGGCTGGGGCAATGCCTTGATGATCAACCGCGCTATTCGCTCCGTCATTAAAGCGGGTGCCGCCGGAGTGCATATCGAAGATCAAGTTGTCGCCAAACGTTGCGGTCACCTGCCCGGCAAAGCCCTGGTTTCTCCACATGAGATGGTCGATCGTATCAAGGCCGCGGTGGATGCCAAAACTGATGCCGATTTCGTCGTGATGGCACGTACTGACGCATTGGCGGTCGAAGGACTTGATCGCGCGTTGGAACGTTCGACGCTCTACAAAGAGGCGGGCGCCGATATGCTCTTTCCAGAAGCGCTCACACAGCTCGAATACTACCAGACGTTCGCCGATAGAGTCGCGATTCCCATCCTCGCCAACATTACCGAGTTTGGCTTGACCCCTCTCTTCACTACTGAACAACTCGGTAGCGTCGGCGTCAGTATGGTCCTCTATCCCCTCTCGGCCTTTCGTGCCATGAACGCGGCAGCGCTAAATCTCTACACGACACTACGCCAGGAGGGCACGCAAAAAAGTGTGGTGCCCGCAATGCAGACGCGACAGGAACTCTACGACTTTCTCGACTACACATCCTATCAACAAAAGATTGATCAGCTTTTTGGTTCGAATCAGGAGGAACAATAATGGCAGAGAAAAAAACCGGCGGCCTCGCCGGAATTACCGCGGGACAAACTGCTATCTCTACAGTCGGCAAGACAGGCGTGGGACTGACCTATCGTGGCTATCAAATCGAAGATCTTGCCGCAAATGCCTCCTTCGAAGAAGTGGCCTACCTGATGCTCTACGGTAAACTACCCAATAAGGCTGAACTCGCCGAGTATAAACAACAGCTCTTTCGTATGCGCGCGCTACCTGCCGATCTGAAAGATATCCTCGAACACCTTTCAGGTGATGCCCATCCTATGGATATTCTGCGCACTGGTTGCTCCGCATTGGGTGTCATAGAGCCGGAAGACGCGGACCATGATCAATACACAGCCGCCACTCGCCTCCTGGCAACCTTTCCCGCTATGCTTCTTTACTGGCACCACTTCCAACACAATGGCAAACGCATCGAGACAGCCTCGGATGATGATACAACTGCCGACTACTTTTTACATCTCCTGCATGGCAAACAGCCAGATGAACTACAACGCCAGGCGCTCAATGCTTCACTCATCCTCTACACCGAACACGAATTCAACGCCTCAACCTTCACCGCGCGTATCGCGGCCTCAACCAAATCTGATCTTTATTCCGCCACTACCGCTGCGATCTGCACCCTCAAAGGTCCCTTACACGGAGGCGCGAACGAGGCAGCGATGGAACTGATCCAACGCTTCCAGACCCCTGAAGAGGCCGAGCAAGGCGTAATGGAGCTGCTAGCACAAAAAGTAGTAATTATGGGCTTCGGACACCGCGTCTATCGCATCTCCGATCCACGCTCTGATGTTATCAAAGTATGGGCACAACATCTATCAGAACAAAGTGATGAGCATGTGCTCTACGATATCTCGGAACGTGTAGAACAGGTCATGCGACGAGAACGCAACCTTTTCCCGAACCTTGATTTTTATAGCGCAGCCGTTTACCACTTCTGTGATATCCCAACATCGTTCTTCACACCACTCTTTGTCATCGCCCGCACTGCAGGCTGGTCCGCGCACATCTTCGAACAACGCGCGAACAACAAATTGATCCGACCTGACGCCGATTACGTCGGACCCACCCCTCAAACGTACATTCCCTTGGCAGAACGCTAAATGTAAAAAAGAAAGTACTCTAATACACAATAGATAGAGTACTTTCTATCTAAACTTTTATTGATTGCCATTAACCTTTTACTTTTTCTCTTTTCCTATTATAAAAGAGAAAAGGCAGCAAGAGGATGACATGAACAATAAAAAAACTTGCGAAGCCCAGCACCTATCGATGCCCTACCGTCCGCGTAGGCGCACCGCATGTCGGTGCGCTCATTAGAAAAGGTGATCAATGACTACCCGGCACATACAGAAAAATAGCACACGACCAGCGCCCGATACACTGATGGTAGATATCGCAGAATATGTTGCTCATACGACCATCGATAGCACGGAAGCCTATGCCACCGCGCGTGCCTGCCTTATCGACGCGCTTGGATGCGCTATCCTGGCCTTGCGCTATCCCGAATGCACCAAACTGCTGGGTCCCATCGTGCCAGGCACCATCGTTCCTCATGGTGTCCGTGTCCCCGGTACCGCGTTCGTCCTGGACCCTGTTCAAGGTGCGTTCAATATCGGCACCATGATTCGCTGGCTCGACTTCAATGACACCTGGCTCGCAGCCGAATGGGGGCATCCCTCCGACAATCTCGGCGGCATCCTGGCGATTGCAGACTATTTAAGTCAACTGCGTGTGTCCAATGGTCAAGCTCCCCTCTCTATGCGTGATGTACTGACCGCTATGATCAAAGCCTACGAGATCCAGGGCATTCTGGCCTTGCAAAATAGCCTGAATCGCATCGGGTTGGACCACGTACTCTTCGTCAAAGTAGCCTCTACCGCGGTCGTCACCGGTCTACTGGGCGGCACAAAAGAGGATATCATCAATGCCGTTTCCAACGCCTGGATCGATAATGGTAGCCTGCGTACCTATCGGCACGCACCCAACACTGGCTCACGCAAATCATGGGCCGCGGGCGACGCCACCAGCCGTGCCGTGCGTCTCGCGCTTATGACCATGAAGGGCGAGATGGGCTATCCTTCCGCCCTTACCGCGCCAACATGGGGCTTCGATGACGTTGTCTTTCGAGGCAACACTTTTGCTTTAGCACGTCCCTACGGCTCCTATGTGATGGAAAACATCCTCTTCAAAATCTCTTATCCCGCAGAATTTCACGCCCAGACAGCGGCGGAAAGCGCCATTCAACTACACGAACAGGTTGCTCACAAACTCGATCAGGTTGAGAAAATTGTACTCACGACGCAGGAATCCGCCATCCGCATCATCGACAAAACCGGCCTACTCGATAATCCCGCCGACCGTGATCACTGCATTCAATATGTCGTCGCCATCGGCCTCCTTTTCGGCGATCTTAGCGCAGATGACTACGAAGACGAACGCGCCTCCGATCCCCGCATCGATGCCTTGCGCGCCAAAATTGTAGTTGAAGAGGACAAACAATACAGTCAAGATTACCTCGATCCCGACAAACGCTCGATCGCGAACGCGCTTCAAATCTTTTTTAAGGATGGCACCCAGACAGAGAAAGTCGCGGTCGAATATCCTCTCGGTCACCGTCGTCGCCGTGCGGAATCCTTACCACTCTTACAGGAAAAACTCGTCAATAATCTGGGTACCCGTTTCGCGCATCGCCAGCAGCAAACTATTCTTGACGTATGCCTGGATGGACAAAAATTGGAAACGATGCCCGTTCATGACTTCTTGACCTTATTCACTCTTTAAATTCCCCTCATCCTCTACTACACATGTTAAAAAACCTTATATATGCGGAAGGTTCTCATGACCTTCCGCACTCTTTATAATTTTTTGTATTCTTACTTCTTCACTGTACTTATCCTTATGGATAGGTAAAACATGCATGATATAATCCGTGAGTTTCTACGTTTAATTAATTAGAGATAATACTATTCACAATTACGCAGATGGGGGAATGTATGTATATGCCACTCACTCTTGCGGTCTTTGCCTTTAGTTTCAACCCGAGCGATCCAGTCTGGTCCTTCTGGCTAAGCATCTTATCGTTTGTTATGACCCTTATTGGGCTGCCAACACTTTTTTCCATCCTTGTAAGTATTTTCAGTAAACCACGCAAACAGCTTAGCTATCAAACAATATCTAATGCCGCGCTTATAGATCAGCGCAAAGATCTGGGCGAAGATATGATCATCACGCTAAAAGGAGGCGCGCTCGGGCAGCCAACTGAGGTAGATGACGCCCGTCTGATCATGTTGAAACTGACGAATACAGGTACTGGCGTTATAGAAAAGAAAGATTTTACGTTCGACGAGGAAGAAAAACTGCGCTTCGAGTTCGAGGAGGCTAAGCTTATCCTCTGCGCCATCCATCATACAGAACCCGACGATTTTATCTCAACCGAGGGTCGACAGAAAATTATTCATCTCGATCCTTTAGACCGCCCTCCCATTCCTGATACCCCTGAAGGTATGCGTTCGATCAGTCACACACTTGGCAATCCGCATTTACATCGTTACGTAGATTTGGATGGTCGTACACTTAATAAAGGCAATGCAATCGTCCTTAAATTCGTGACGCGTGGACATGTTCAAATGAAGGTCAAAGGCGAACTCAAAGGTGGCAAAGTTGTGCGCTACAAACCCGCTCCACCCATCTTTACGCTCCCACGTGTCCTCATTGGTTTAATCATCGCTCTCTTGCTCATCTCTCCTTTTCTCGTTAGCCGTAGTGGAGTTTTCAACCGTTGTGCCTTCAGTTTTTCTCCGGTGAACATTAGCGGTTCTACTGCTTTCTATCACACTGTACAGGCTCAGGCTCAAGACTATCGCAACGCCTGCCCTATTTCTTTCCTAACCGCTCTTCATGTCGAAAGTAGCGACAGTGGAGCTGGCCTGACGCAATTGGAAGGCAATAATCTCGACATCGCCGATTCAGAAATTTCGCCCGTGGAAGCGGGGTATGCTTATAAAGATCTTACAGAACATCAGGTCGCGGTCATCGTCTTTTCTATGATTATCAACAAAAAAGTGACCGGTATAACCTCTCTATCGCGCGCGCAAATCACCAGCATATATGTTGGTCAGTACACAAACTGGCGTCAAGTTGGAGGTCCTGATCTTCCCATCGTGCTCTTTGGGCGTCCATCCGGTTCCGGAACACAGCTCGCCTTTACACACTTTGTGCTCAATAGCCCCGCCAGAGCTGCGCAGACAACCGTATCCAGCACGCAGGAAGTCATCAATGGAGTTGGCTCTATGCCGGGAGCTATTGGTTATAGCGATTTGGGATCAGGCATCGCCGCCAGTGGCACTGTGTCGACTATTGATATTGATGGTAATGCACCCACTCCTGGCTTTGTCGAGAATAATCAGTACAAATTCTGGGCCATCGAACGCATGTACACTAAACAGTCCATCAATAACCCGCTTATTCCTTCATTTATCACCTATGTCACTAACAATATACACACAGGCGATACTTTTATACGTATAGCCGATATGCCATCCGTAGTACTTGCTACCCATGAATAGCTCTGTATACAACTTGCGGGAGACACCGCAGATCAACTACAATGGCAGGAACAGCAGAAATAAGCACAAAAATACTTGTGATGAAGGGAGCGCTCATTATGTCCAGCGCCACACAGGAACAGATGACCTCTTTTGCGGCTGTACCCGCACAAATCGCCGCAGAGACACAAGCATTGACGCTCGAACAACTAGGCTACAAACCTGCTGAGAACGAGTGGTGTATCCACGAAGTTCTTGTCCATCTGGCCGATAGCGAGATCGTCGGTTCCTGGCGTCTGCGTAAAACGCTGACGGAGGATAAACCCATACTCTCGGAATACGACGAAGCCGCCTGGGCCACTATTTTAAAATACGATCAGCAGGATTGCACGCAGGCACTCGAACTCTTCGCCTTGCTTCGCGATACCAATGCATCTCTGCTGGATATCGTCAGTGCAGAAGACTGGGAACGCACCGCCATCCACGAAACACGCGGACCTTTGACGCTTTATGACATCTTCGTCATGTACTTGGACCATGCCGAAACTCATCTTCAACAAATTCGGACGCTCAAACAGGCGATGAAGATATAAGTTACGTCTTTGCTCAATGTTTGATAGTGGAATACGCTACCCTTCCTTGCGCAGTTTCCAAATATTTTCCATCGGCCAATGCCTTGCCCATTCGGTCTCAGCTGCACTTCGATACGTGCTTATGGCATCGGCAGGTGGACGTATTTCGATCAGATCTTCGATCAGGAAATGAGTCTTGCGGAACAAGCGCAACCATTCGCCATAGGGAAGTTGAAAATCAACTTCATCTTCCCATTCTAACCGGCTCATACCAAAATAATCATGAAATAACGTCTGCTCGACTTGATCCGTCTGCACATTGTAACAAGCCGTCGCGATGGGCGTTGAAGTCGCGAACGCGAACAAACCACCCGGTCTTAAGAGACGTGATGCCTCCGGCACGGTACGGAAAGGATCACCGAACGTCATGGCACCCCAGTCGCAAAAGATAATGTCAAAACTAGCATCAGGTAGAGGAACATCTTCAGCACTGGCCTCGATCAGGGGAAAATCGACATGCGCGGCTTGCATAAGTCGAAAAGCATGGTGCAATTGCCGTGGAGAAATATCAAGGCCGACTGGACGCGCACCACGCTGAGCCAAAGCAATCGACCAGCGAGCAGCTCCGCAACCGAATTCTAACATATCCCTGTCAACAACATCGGCGAACACATGCAACTCTGATTCTGGAATACGCCAGAGTCCCCAAGCCATCGCGTTCTCACCAGACAGAGCCTCCTCGTGCTGCTGCTCGTACTCATCGCTGGTTGCTTCCCATAGCGCACGATTCTTCAGTGCATGCTCAGATAAGTTCGATCCCTGTGTGTTTTGATCCATATTTTTGCCTCCCCTGATATCTAGCACATCTTCTTCCTACTAAATAACAATCGCCTGTAGAGAGTATAACTGAATGTCGGCTACATATGCGGCTATAAAAAAGCTCGCGAGTTATCTTTTTCAAAGAGGATAACTCGCGAGCATTACAACGAGCCAGTTTAAGAATGCGCTAAGGCAGGCTTTTGCAATGCAAAAGCCTCTGCCAACGACTCGTATACCCTCGCTCGATTCTCGTAGCCATAGACGGTTGCGTTGATCATCAGTTCATCCGCGCCAGTCTCTTGCACCAGGGCGAGCAATTTATCGCGCACTACTTCAGGACGCCCCACTGTTTGCCGACAGCGATACTCCCGCACGATCTGTCGCTCCATCGGTGAATAATCATATGCTTTTGCCTCTTCAGGACTCGGCAATGGAGCCGAATGACCACTACGCATCCTCACCCACGCCAATCCCATCGAGGTTGCCAGTTCATCGGCATGCTCATCGGTCTCCGCACAGATAGCCGAGGTTGTCAAAATCACGTGCGGCTCTCGCAAACGCTCCGATGGCGTAAAGGTTGCGCGGTACATCTGAATCGCGGGAACCGCGAAATTGGGATTAATATGATGCGCGAAGGCGAAACCAACACCGAGTGCTCCAGCCGCTTGCGCGCTATAATCGCTCGATCCCAGCAACCAGATAGGTGGCAACGCTACGTCGACTGGCACAGCCTGCACCGTGCGAAATGGATGTCCCTCGGGAAACTCATCGCCTTCGCCAGAAAAAGCCAACAGTTCCGCCAGCTGCTCCGGAAAATCGTCCGCATTCATCGTGTCACGAGATCGACGCAACGCCAGCGCGGTACGTGGGTCCGTTCCTGGCGCGCGCCCGATACCTAGATCAATGCGACCTGGATGCAGCGCCTCCAGCACGCGAAACTCTTCAGCGACCTTCAAAGCCGAATGATTCGGCAGCATCACACCGCCTGAACCAACACGAATACGCTCGGTCATTTGAGCGACATGCGCGATCATAATCTCCGGCGTCGAGCTTGCCAGCATTGCAGTGTTATGATGCTCAGCCATCCAGTAGCGCGTATATCCCAACCGATCAGCCAGTTGAGCGAGTTTGATCGTGTTCTGTAACGCCTCTCCACTATTGGAGCCCGCGTCAATCGGCGAAAGATCAAGTACAGAAAGTGGTAATGTCATTGTCCTATCCTTATGCGAGGCCAACCTGTCTTTTACTCCCCGATGCCCAGGTCAGTATACAACTCTTCTTCACCTTAAAAATACTCTCTGCAGTTGATAACACAAAGAATGCTGAATTTTATCCCGAAAATAACGAGAGAAGGACAGGCCAGATTTATTGCAACCCGACCTGTCCTTCTCTCGTTGCCCAACTACAGTTGTACGATACCTGTAATATTTCCCTGCACAATCGCTTCGCCTTTATGTGCACGTGTGAAAGGCTTGATATCCGCCGCTTTGAGTATCACAGCTTGCTCGTTCTTGCCGCTTGCCCATGTGACCAGCAATGCATCGACTTCGTGGACCAACATCGTCAATAACACGCGATCTTTGTCCTGCACATCGATCGAGACAACGCCCGCGGTCGCACGTCCCTTCTGTGGATACTGGCTCAGCGGCACTTTCTTTGCCAGACCATGCTCGGTAACCAGCAGCATGTTTGTCATGTTCGCGAATGTGCTACCATCCTGCTCACTATCCAGATAGTTTGCACTGACGACTAGCGCACCCCTGCCCAACGTCATCGCGGCCACACCCTGGCCCGAACGACCTTGCGCGCGCAGCTGCTCATCGCTGAAACGCAGCGTCTGCCCACTATCCGTCGTCACAAAGTACTCTCCGCGTCCCTGCGAAACCAGCGCGGTTACAACCTGATCGCCATCGGCCAGTTTCATATCCTGGAAACCATCAGTATCCGCGGTACGGTACTCGCTCAAAGGCGTTTTTTTGACTTTACCCAGTTTGCTGAAGGTCACCAGATAACGGTCCTCGTCATATGCCTCTACTGGCACGACCGTCGCGACCGTTTCACCGCGACGTAGCTCTAGCAGATCGCCCAACGGCTCACCTTTGCCCGCACGCGTGGCAACTGGTATACGATGCGTAGCAACCTGACATACACGCCCGCTCGAACAGAGACACAACAGATAATCCTGCGAGGTAGTCCCAATCAACTGACGTATCTGCTCATCCCCACGCGCTGGCGTGATCGTACCACTTTTCCCCTTCGGCTTATACGTCTCTGTCGGCAACGTTTTTATGCCACCGTTCCTGGTTACAGCGATCAGCACCTGTTCGCGCTCGTGCAAACTGGCAACTTCCTCGATTGGCGCCTGTACCTGCCCCTCGACATCGATTACCGTGCGCCGTTCGTCGCTAAACTGTTTGATCAACTGCTGCATCTCGCGCTTCAACAGAGCGACCATCGCCTTTCGATCGGCCAGCAACACCTCCAATTCACCAATACGACGCTGCAAATCCGTTCGCTCCTGCTCGTATTTGCTGGCATCCAGTCGCGTTACTTGCGCCAGGGTCATCGAGGCGATCACATCGGATTGGATGGCCGTTAGCGAATAACGGCGCTCGATCTCTTTTCGTGCGACCGCGCGATCTTCCGCCTGCTGGAAGATTTTCACGATCTCGTCGGCATGGGCAGCACCGATTACCAGGCCCTCAACGACATGCAGCCGCTCACGCGCTTTGCGCAATTCATATTCGGACCGCCGCCGTAACACATCCATCTGGTGATCATTCCAGTAATTCAATAGTTCGATGACGCCTGTCTGCTTCGGCTGCCTACCAGCTTGCATCGGTTCGCCAAAAAGAAAGACCATCTGAAATGAGAGCGGAACTTGTAGATCGGTCTCACGGAAAAGTTGTGAGACCGTTTGCGCGGCATCCGCGTCCCGTCGTAGTTCCAGCACGATACGCGTACCCTTCTCCGTGTCGCTTTCATCGCGTAGATCGGGCATCAATCCTTCGAGCTTACGCGCGTTGATCGCTTTGACGATCGAGGCCTTGACGCGATCGCGTCCGATCGGAGGTATCTGCGTGACGACCAGTAAACGATTGCGAGGCGTCTCTTCCAGGCGAATGTCCGCGCGCACAATGATACGCCCCTTGCCTGTGGTAAAGTAGTCCTTGATGCCATCAATGCCGATAATACGACCGCCCTGCGAAAAGTCTGGCCCCTGAATATAGCCCATAATCTGCTCGACGGTCATTGTCGGTCGATCCAGCAGGGCGATACACGCACGCATCACTTCGCCCAGATTGTGCGGAGGAATATTCGTCGACATACCGACGGCGATACCACTGGCGGGATTGACGATCGGGGGGATACGACCCGGCAAATAATCCGGCTCAACCACACGCGGGTCCTGTTTGTAGGTTGGATGCAACGGGACGGTATCACTATCCATATCCGCCATTAACGCTTCCGCCAGTGGACTCAATCGCATCTCGGTGTAACGATAGGCAGCCGGAGCATCACCGTCCTCGCTGCCCATATTTCCCTGCCCCTGAATCAATGGATAACGCATCGTGAACGATTGCGCCATACGGGCCGCAGCATCGTATACCGATGCATCCCCATGCGGGTGGTAGTTGCCAAGGATCAAGCCCACGACCTCGGCGCTCTTGACCGTCGAGCGTGAGGAGAGGTAGCGCGCGTCACGCATACCGGCCAAGATACGCCTCTGTACTGGCTTTAAACCATCACGCGCATCTGGTAAGGCTCGATCGGTCACGACCGAGAGACCATAGGTGGCAAACGCTTGCGACAGGATTACTGAAAAATCTTCACGAATAATACCGGTTTCTCGCCCGGTCTCTATTGTTGTACGAGCCATACTTCTTTTACCAGTCTACCAATCCGAAAATGGGTAGTTCTAAATGTCTAATTCTTTTACTTTACGCGCGTGCTCCGCCAGGAAGGTTCTACGGCGTTCCGCGTTCTTGTCTTCCATCAGTTCCATGACCAGCCTTGCCGCCAGCACACCGTCCTCCATCGTCACCCGTTTCAGCGTTCTTTGTGCAGGATCGAATGTGGTATCGCGCAATTCTTTTGGGTTCATCTCGCCCAGACCTTTGAAACGCTTGAACTCCAGATTTTGCGCGTCAGGGTGTGAGGCAAGAAACTGCACCTGCGCCTCGTCGTCCAATAGCCAGGTTACTTTGCTTTTATATTTTACCGAGTACAATGGTGGGCAGGCAATATATACGTGTCCCTGCTCGATCAAATCGCTGAACTCCTGATGAAACAGTGTCAACAAGAGGCACTGAATATGCAAACCATCTACATCGGCATCAGTGGCAATAATTACGCGATTGAACTTGAGATGGCTGATGTCAAACAGGTCACGCGTTCCTGTTCCCAGCACATTGATGATCGTGCGAATCTCTTCGTTCTCCACGATACTCTTCAAGTCCGCCTTCGCGACGTTCAACGGCTTACCCTTCAATTTGAGCACCGCCTGAAAATCCGAGAACCGCCCCTGGCCCGCGCTCCCACCAGCCGAATCACCCTCGACGATGAACAACTCCGCACGCGAGGGATCGTTTGTGTTGCACTTCAAAAATTTCTTCGATAGGCTGGTGTCGATCAACTCGCCACCCTTTTTGGTGCCCGTGCGTGCCAATTCTTCGACCAGTTGTGCCTCGTTGCGCGCCTTTTGCATCTGCTGAATGTTCCTCAGCCACTCCTTACCCGCGCTAACGTTGTTCTCGAACCAATCCTTCAATCCTTCGTCCACCGCCGAGCGCACAATACCCTCGACGGGCGCATTGTTCAAACGATCCTTGGTCTGCCCCTGAAACTGCGGATTAGTCAGCTTGACCGAAATGACGACGTTCAACCCCTGTTGAATCACCTCGGGCCGAAAACCGTCGCGCTCACGATTTTTAATAATATTCCACTTCAACGCGTAGTCATTGACGACCTTCGTTAACGCAGCCTTGAAACCCGCCTCATGCACTCCGCCATCGCGTGTACGCACAGCATTCGCATAACTGTACATAGAGATTTTGTAGCCACTCGTCGGTTGCAAAGCTACCTCGACACGAACATCATCACGATCTTTACCAATACTGATCACCTGCTTGAAAAGCGGCTCGCTCGTGCTGCCAGCCAGGTCGCGCACATAGTCGGGCAAACCATCGCGTGAGTAGAATACGCGTTGCACCTGCTCGTTTTCCGCGTCATCCCATGCATCAAGATGGAAGGTGACACCACGATTGAGATATGTTGCGGCCTTCAAACGACTCTCCAATGCCTCCAACGAGTAGTACGCGTCGGGATCGAAGATGGCGCGATCATATAACCAGTGCAACTGCGTTCCATGCAATTTAGGGTCACAAGGCACAATCTGGTGAGGTAATGCAACGCCGCGACTAAATGTCTGCCGGAACTCCTGACCATCTTTCCAGATCGTCAATTCTAGCTTCTCCGATAAAGCATTGATGACAGTGGTTCCCACACCATGCAAACCACCCGCCGTCTTATACACGCCCTCGGAAAACTTCCCACCGGAATGCGGGACGGTGAGAATAACGGTGGCGGCTGGCAGATACTCACCCTGGTACAGCATCACGTCAAATGGCATACCACGCCCCTCGTCACGTACCGTCACCCACCCCTCACGATCAATCTCGACCCAGATACTCTTGCCATAACCCGCAACAGCCTCGTCTACCGCGTTATCAAGAGCCTCCCAGATAAGATGGACCAGGCCAGAAGGAGAGGTCGAGCCGATATACATGCCAGGCCGATGGCGGATGGCAGCGATTCCTTCGAGCACCTGAATATCGGCGGAGGAGTAACTCGTCTTCTCTTTCTTGACTTTTCCCGTCTGTTTTTCTTCTATCTTTGTTACAGCCAATTTTCCCTCGTTTTCACCATTTTCTTGCGTGGTAAAGAGTGTTAGTTGCTCATGATTGGTATTCACCTTGTTTCGCGTCAGAGCAATCGCATCAGGGGAACGAGACATCTACCTTTTTACCTCTCTTCAGTGTGCTTTGCTTTTTCAGCATACAGCCCCGACACGCGAAAGTCAAGATATATTTAGACCAAAAGTTCTAATTCTTTTCCTTTTTTACAGAAATTCAGATTGTCGTCCTTCAAAACATCCCACTATTTTCACCATACGTTTATGAAAAGGCCCCTATCACCTCAGCACAGTGCGAACACAACTCTCCTTGCTTTCTATCGCTGTGTATTATGCTATTCTTCTCAAAAAACAGCAAACCGGTACTACCATTGTGATAAAATACTAGGAGAAAGTGGATACCTCCGCGTTGTTTAGGAGAGATTTTACATCATGAAAGCAGTTACAGGCCAGTATGAGTGCATTCACAGCTCTGGTGTTGGATTCGACTACTTTACATCACGCATCGACAAGCTTGTTCTTTACGCCAATGGCCGCTTCCTGCTGACGATTCAGCTACGCAGCCGCGCGATGCACGTCGCTCAAAACCTTATTCAGGGCCAACAAACGCAGGAGGCCATGCCCGAAACACGCAAAGAAGGCTCGTACATTCAACATGATACAACTATAGAACTCAGCTTCGACGATGGTGGATTCGAACACGCGAGTATCATTCCCAACAGCGAAAATATGCAGGTTGGCCCCAATCTTTTCACCAAGGTCTCAGACTCCACATTTTTACCCCCCACCCACCGCCTGCAACAGGATATGGATGATATCACGAAAGGCTTGAAAATCGCAAGCACCATCGGTGGTTTCGCGATCAAAGCCGCCAAAACAGTCCAGAGCGCGACACAAGCGGTGCAAGCATCGAACCAGCCCGCTCAATCTACTCAAACACCACAACCCACCCAAAATAATCCCACGTATTCCGTTCCTAACGTGGCCTCATCACCAGTTGGCTCGTTCTCGCCAACATCGACACCCATACAGCCTATACCTACTCAGTCGTCATCGCCCCAGCAGGCAGGAGTTTTTTGTGATCAATGTGGCGCGCGTGCGCGCCCCGGCAAACGCTTTTGTAGTAACTGTGGCGCACGTCTGTATTGATCTCATCGCCTATACGTTTCTGTTCGCAGCCCTTAAACGCGATGCTCACGTGTGAGCAGGGTGTACGCCGCAATAATCTTCTGCATCTGCTGCGGATCACCTCCACGATCAGGATGATGCTTTTTCGCCAGATACCGGTAGCGCCGCTTGATCTGGTCCGGGGTGGCATTCGATGGCAATCCCAGTATCGCTAATGCTTGTTGCCGCTCCAACGCACTACGCGCGGGATTTGCACTATGCGTCCACAGTGCCTTCATACTCAAGCGCATCAGTTCCCATAACAGGGCGGCAATCGATTTTGGTGGTTGTGAACTCACGCTTTCCTTCCTACTCCTACATACAGAAGCTTTTCTGCCATATACTCTATACATATCGATTCAGCCCTGCTACCCTCTTCGCCGCATCTCCTTCCATAATGAAACGGATGGAGAATGCATCACGTACAAAAAGCAGGATAATATTGTATGCCCTCTTCCTCTCCTATGCGAGGGGAGCAGTTCCTTTTCTATTTCATACTTTTTCCATTGTATCATCCAAACTTATACTTACATGCACACATTAACGGAGGAAGAAGATAGCCATGGCAAGTAATACCTTGAATAAACTCAAATCGAATGAAGAAGTCGAAAAAGTCGAAAAAGAAGCTCGACCGCTTCAGCAATTCTTTCTGAAATTCGGCAATGACTGGTCTACCATCTTTGCTGGCTCATTGGCCTATAGCCTATTGACTGCGATGCTTCCGATCGCCATCGCGATCGTTGCTATTTTCGGTCTCGTGCTCGGTGGCAATACAGCGAAAAGCAAACAGTATCTCTCGACTATTACCAGCGCCTTTTCTACTGGGAAAAGTGGTGGTTTGAATGCCAGCCTGCTCCAGAGCGTCTCGACTCAACTCAATCACTTCGCTGGTTGGCTTATCATTATCGCGATCCTGGTCGCGATCTTCGGTGGCTCACGCCTCTTCGTGGTAATGGAACAATTCCTTGACCTTGTCTATCGCGTACGCCCACGCCCCAGTATAGCGCGCAATGGTGTAGCCATTCTCATGATGATCATTTTCATCGTTCTCATCCCTGTTATGGTTTTTGCCGCAACCCTACCTAGCTTCGCGATTGGTCTTATTCAAAAAGTACCAGTCTTGAATGGCATCCCTTTTTTCATCTTTATTCTGAAAAATCCTGTCGTTCTCGCTATTGCTAGCTACCTTGGTGGACTGATCGCGACATTCATCCTGTTCGAGGCGATCTTCTTCATCGTGCCCAACCAAAAAATCAGTTGGAAAAATAGTTGGCGTGGCGCGCTCGTCTCTGCGATCTTGCTCGACATTTTCGTAGCCCTCTTCCCCATCTACACCTCACTCTTCTTGAAAAACTACGCGGGTCAGATCGGTTTCGCGGTCGTTCTATTGCTTTTCTTCTACTACTTCGCGGTGATCCTGATGCTCGGTGGCGAGATCAACGCCTTTTTCTTCGAAAAGGTCCTTCCTTTGCCCAACGATCTGGCGACCTTCGTGAGCACCGTTGCGGGCAATATCAATAGAGATCGCCCCTCCAGTGAATCAGCTTCGCATGTGAATGCGAAACCAACTGAACAGGCTGATGATGCTCATATCGCTCGCCAGCGCCGTAAAGAGGAGCGCAACCAGGCAAAAAATCAACGCAAAGAACAAAAACTAGCCATGCAAGTACAAGCCAATCAGAAACCTGCCGCAAAACGACAGCAGGGTAAACTACCTACCGCGCTTGAGGTCGTGCTCGGCTCCACGCTGGCCCTGGTGATTACGCTGCTACGCACACGCGATATCAAAAAGTGATTCATTTTGTGAGAGCAGCTTGTGTCGACATAAAGAGACAGGCTGCTCCCCTCTCTATTGCACCACGCAAGAACATTTTTGTGCTTCCTTGACGAAATCCTGACTCATCTGGTACACTTTTCCCAACAAGAGAAACCTCGCATCTACTGTCGCTGTGCATCGACTGTGAACGAATGCTTCTTTGCGCATCTCAGTTTCCTTTGTAAACGTCGCGTCACGTATTCGCTAGTCTCCGTTGCGTTCCTGTGCTTATCGCCTGGGTATGTGTTCAGCCGTCAAAGTTCAACCTAGTTTTGACCGAGGCCGTGTATTATGCAAAGCAAGCACTCTACATCTCAGCAGGATGTTGAACATACTCAACTTCGAGAAGCATTGCGTGAGAGTCAGCTTTTGCGTGAACTTTCAGAACTCTTATCCTCATCCTTCGATACTACCCATATTCTACAGGTCCTGGTCAAACGTACGACCGAGGTCTGTGAAGTTGCTCGTTGCGCAGTCTGGTTACTCGATCCGGCAAAAAATCGGTTACAGCCTGCTGCCTATCATTTCGCAACACATGATGTGCCACAGAGAACTATTCAACTAGCCGACCGCAGCTGGCACCGCAGTACGCTCCCTTTCCATAATGATCTGATGGAACAACTACAACATCCTCCTGGCATGCTCATTGTAGAGGATCTAAAAACTGAGAGCAGTATGCAAGCGTTTGCAGAAAAGTTTTTCGTACACTCGGTTCTGCTGGTAGCTCTCATGCGCGAGGGACGCCTGGTGGGACTTATGTCGCTTGACAACCCTGGCAACATAACCACATTTAGCCCCGCACAACAACAACTCGCCCGTGCCATTGGACAGCAGGCCGCTATCGCAATCGATAATGCGCGCCTTTATCAAGAGGCGCAAGATGAAAAAATACGCGCCGCCCTCCTGGTCGAACGCTCTCAGGCACTCTATGCCGTAGCCCAGGCTATCAACTCGGAAGATGAGTTGACACGCATGCTGGCAATTGCGCTTCATCATCTTGTCCATAGCCTGCGTGCTTACGATGCCTCCCTTGTCTTGTTAGAACAAGAGATGCTTGTTCGCGAAAAAGCGCAGCGCCCTCAAATATACCCTCTTGCTAACGTATATGACACCTCCCGTACCAAGCTCATCTCACTTCCCCATCTGCGAAAAGCGGTACAGCAACAAACACCCTTGTTCATCACACGCGAAGAGTTAGAAGGTGATGAACACTACCTCGCGCAACAACTCGATCTACATAGCAGCGTCATTGTACCGCTTCTCCTCGGCACGCCACGTACAAAACGCGCCAAAACACGCCCTAATCAACAGTCTTGTGTTGGTTTTATTTTCATTCGCACCAAACAGTCGACTCCACCACTCACAAAAGCAGACTTCACGTTCGCGCAAGAGATCGCGACCCATTGTGCCACCGCTATTGAAAAAGATCGTATGCTCTCCAATACGCATCGCGCTACCACCCTGGCCGCCGAACGCGCAAACATGCTCGACGCGCTTTTCAATGCTATGTCCGAAGGATTGCTGGTTACTGATAAACAAGGCAACGTTTTATTGACCAATACCGCGATCGAAAATTATTTCGACAAAAAGCGCAACATCAAGCAGCAGGTACTCGCCTATTTACAAAAAAATCCCGCCTTCACGCTCTCTGGCGACGCCATCTCTGTGGAAGATTATCCTATTCTGCGCGCTCTGGCTGGTGAAACTGTACGCGAGGAACGCTTTCAACATCGCTATCCCGATGGCACGCAAAAATCTTTTGTCATCAACGTCGCTCCCCTGCTCGACGGCGCGAGTCAACATATTGGTATAGTTTGCGCCTTTCGTGATATCACCAAACAGGTGCAAGCCGAACACCGTCTGCGTGGTGCGCTCGATACTCTGCTGCACGCGGTAGAAGTCATCTCCGGTATTACGACCATCGACGAAATCCTCTCGCGCGTCCTTACGATGATCATGAATACCCTGAGTTGTGAACACGGAGCGATCCAACTCTATGATTCCACGCAGCAAGAACTTAAAACGCTTTGTGCGTACGGATTCGATCTCCAGTCATTCGAAACATGGGCGACAAAAACATCCTCCACGCATAAAACCATTACCGTCCCTATTACCTCTAAAAACACCTTTTTGGGCCGCATCTTGCTCAGCCGTCCCTTCCTCACCAAACCACAGGCAAAAAAGCAGTCTTTATCTGCTAGCAACACGGCAAAAATGCCTGCACTCGCATCGATCTCTCCTTTCAGCACATGGGATATGACTGTGGTCGAGGGAGTCGCTCAGTTCCTGGGATTAGCTATCGAACAGGTACGCTGGCAGCAAGAGGCACAGATCGCACGCAGCAATGAGGCCAGTATGCGCGAATCGAACGAGTCGAAAGATGAGTTCCTGGCTATTACCGCTCATGAGTTCCGTACCCCACTGACTATTATTCTTACGAACAGCCAGATGATGTCACGCCAACTGCATAAATCTACTGATATCGTGCCCGCCCTGCAAAATCGCCTGGACGAGAGCATCTCCTCCATTCAACAACAAACGCGTCACCTCACCAATATCGTCAATACATTCCTGGAAGTAACCATGTTCAATCGCGGACAGGTCACGCTTTCATTAGAAACAGTCAATATCGAAGCTATCATTCAGGAAATTATTAATGACTATAAGACGACAGCACTGCCTTATAGCATTTCATATCAGGTACAACCATCAACCTCGTGCTACTTCTTGCAAGGAGATCACGCGCGTCTGAAACAGACATTCACGAATTTGCTGCAAAACGCGATAAAATATAGTCCTCAAGGAAGTCCGATTACGATCTCGCTACGGAACGTGTGCGAAAACGAAAAAGTTATGATCCAGGTCGTTGTCGAAGATAAGGGCATCGGCATTCCTGCAGATGCCCAGGCTCATCTTTTCGAGCGTTTCTATCGCGCCCCCTCGATTAGCAATAGTCAAACACATGGAGTGGGTCTGGGACTCTACATCGTGGCAGAAATAGTACGCCTTCACGGCGGCACTATTCACGCGGAAAGTAATGGTATCATCGGTGAAGGCAGCCGTTTCATCCTCACACTACCACACAAAGAAAGTACATGCACCACCACCTTATGAATAGTTCTCATCCTCTGCGCGATTGGCTACTTGAACGTGCTCGTGCTATCCTTTTGCAAGAAGAGGCGCAGGATGCCTCACATGACTACGATCATATCTTACGTGTCATCTCACTCGCAGAAACCATTCAACAATACGAACAGGGCAGTCTGCCCACAATCTGGGCCGCGGTCGCCTTTCACGACCTGGGACAAGAGCGCGAGCGTCGCGAGGGCGGCGATCATGCCCTCATTGGTGCCCAAATGGCGGCCACCGCTCTGCGCGGTACGCAGTTTCCAGTGGAGCTTATTCCCGCTGTCCAACAAGCGATCCGCGAACATCGCCTGACTGGAGACACCTATCCTTCCACCCTGGAAGGGCGCATCCTCTACGATGCCGATAAGATCGATTGTCTGGGTGCGATCGGCATCAGTCGTTTGTATTGTATTACCGGTCGCTACAATCAGAAAATCTATACACCCCTACCGCAGGATATATCTGAACCGATCAGTCCATCCGCTGTCCGCGCATTGCGCCGCCGCCCAGACTACGCGCCCAATATCGAGTTTCAACTGCTCTTCCAGGATCTTCCGTCACGCATGGCGACACCCACAGGCAGAAAAATAGCTCAGGAGCGCTACGATTATATGACGGCTTTCTTTCAACGTCTCCAACAAGAGGTAGATGGCATCCTTTAAACAGATGTTCAACATCCCTTTAAAACAATTCGCCCAATAAGATAACATAATTGAACGTGGTTGACACGGTTGCGGGAGCCGTAAGATGCACAGTAAAACCAGTCGCTGGCAGCAATGAGACGTAATGCACGACGACAGGACCAGGATTTGAAGTCAATGTTACCACTACAATACTCGCAGCGGTAATATGTTCATTAGCAATGGTGACATCACTTTGTCCACTTTCCAGACGACCATGGCCCGCCAATGTATTGCGCATAGAAGCACTGGCATGACCTTCATAGATATCGACGGCTGACAGTCTATCGCTGGTCATCCCATCCAGGTGAGCATACTTCCGATAAGCGGGAAGGCGCATGCTTGTCCAATCTTCGGCATCCAGAAAGTCCATCCGCTCTCCAGCTTGATGCTCTTTCCCTTCTATGCTGCCCTGTTCATCTGTTTTCGGCACCACTTGCAACGCTGGTCGCGAAACCGTTTCGAGCCGTATCTTCGTTGTTCGTCCCGCCAACCGATTTTTACGCCTGCCCATACGCGAGAGCCCGACCGCCTCCTGCCCAGGAAAATCAACTGGCAGCATCGTCTGCGGAATTTCTACTTCTTTGCGCCGATTGTCCTTCTTATCAGCTTCTTCCTGCACAGGTACATGCTTCACTATCTTCGGACTGCCCCGTTCAGGTTCTTGTGGTGATGTCGTCCTGGGCATACATGTGGATATTTTGCCCCGCTCGTCTTGCTGTTCTCTATACGCTTGCCACCCCTGCTCCTCCACCTGACGTTCATGCGGCGAAGAAGGTGCAAACGGTGAGACAAACCATCGTACAACGCGCGCTAGCACACTTTTCCTTTCAGGTTCCTCTTGCGGCTGTCGCTGACTCGTTTGACGCGCGATTTTATGCTCTTCCGTCATCAGAAAAGCTTTCATAGAAGATGAGGCCAGTTCGTCCTGCTCAGCATCCTCCTGTCCATGCAAAATTGGACGCGATTGAAGACGAAGTCGTGGAGGAAACATTAATGGCTGCCGTGGCTCTAGATCTTCGTATCTCCACCCATATTGCGCCTCATCCTCGTCTTTTTCCGCCACAAGCACAGAAAAGGGAAAATCCGCCTGTGGAAAATTAAGCTGCTCTTCCTCGTATCTTTCGGTATTCGAGACCATCAAACTTCCCTCCCATCATCATTCACCACTCTCTTTTTGATACACCGTGAGACACATAGATGCATTATAGCATTAAATCAGAAAAACACGGCATGTGTAGCAATTTTGTCTATTTTCCTCTCTTTGTTATTGGAACCATAGGATATTTTGGCGGATAAACGTCTTCATACTTGAAACGCTGGCCTGAAACCGCTAGAATACCATCAACAGCTAGGGCGCAAAAAAGGATAAAAGTTTTTAAAGCTGAATGAGATAGAATAGCTACAGTCCTCGTTCCAGTATTTAAAATACATTATTTAGCTGTATGCGCATAGTTGAAAAGATCATTCGGCAGTTGATCATTTAGGAAGGATTTCTTTTACACGATGAAACAGAACGGTACGCATAAATTCAAGGCATCCAGCGCGCAAGTTTTCCAGGCCATTCTCGATCCCGCTATTTTGAAGGCCTCAATTCCTGGTTGTAGTCTGGTCGAATACACAACATCGGATCGCTTAAATATTGAGATCTCGACGACCATCCCTGGCCTCAAAGGTCCTTATCTACTCACGTTGAACATCGTCAATCGTCAGGCACCCAGCTATCTCGAACTGCAACTCGCCCGCCAGGGTCGTGGCGGTTCCATCAACGCCATTGCCCAGGTCAATCTAGTCGATGAGGCTGATGGCGCGCTCCTGACTTACAACGCCAATGCCGATCTCGCGGGCACAGTCGCAGTGGTCAATAACCCGGTCGGGCAGGGCATCCTCAAAAATATGCTCAGTGGCTTCTTCAAAAATCTTGATAAATCAATCGAAGCCGCCTACGTCTAACTTCTAGCAAAAAGTCAGAAGCGGCCCGATTTCTCTAAATCGGACCGCTTTTTGAGTTTTGAGCGTGGAAAAGACCAACAACACACAATTTATCAGGCTATATCCCGCCAGCCAATCCTTCCAATCCCTTAGTCATCTGCTTGTAAATTTGCCTTTAAGCAGCTAAAAAACTGGTTCGTTAACTTCTCGGAAGTGCTACTCATAAGTCGGGCACCCATACTCGCCAGTGTACCGCTGACGGTCACGTTCGCGTTCCAATCCATTTTCGTCTCCTGCTCACCGACTGCCGATAGATTCATGGTACCGGCCAGGTCAACGGCGCTACCAGGCGCTTTTCCACGTGCCTTTACCATCATCAAATCTGGTTCCCGCATCTCTGGCCGCGTCATATCCAGGTTGAATTTGGCCTTCAATGGCCCGATACTCAAAGCCACCACCGCCTTCCAATGCTCTGGCCCCAATTCTTCCAGGCTTTGAAACCCCGGCGCGCAGTGCGCGACCTTATCGACATCAGCCAGGTATGCCCATACCTTTTGCAGAGGAACGGCAATCGTTTGCGAACCAGAAAATTCCATCGGGGACTTCCTTTCACTCTCCACCTTCGGAGATACGAAATATGCTACGCTTGATCTTTCTATCCCAGGCACTACGCCCCTCTTCTGCACGCGGTTCAATCACCAGCGGGATAGTATTTTCATCATACCACAGCTATCCTTTTCCCCAACACTTCCTGACATCTCCAACTACAGCACCTATCCCATTGCAGCGATTGACACGGCTGCGCTTCTGCACTCATAATAAAGGGAAAGGAGACCAAAGTGCCAACCACCAATACCATTTATCTTGTTCGCCATGGCGAAAATCCCGCCAATATTACGCACGAGTTCTCTTACAAAGACGTTGATTACTCGCTTACTCCCAAAGGCCGTGAGCAGGCGCGACAAACCGCCGCTTACTTCCGGCAATTGCCTATAGATGAGATTTACTCTTCACCGCTCAAACGCGCTAAAGAAACCGCCGACGCCATCGCCGCTGTGCTCCATCTGCCAGTGACGGTGATGGAGGACTTCCGCGAAATCAATATCGGCTCGCTTGAGGGACAACCACCCAATGACGAAAACTGGGCCTTGCACAACCATATCGTCTATCAATGGTTCGCGGGCAACGGTGACATCTCTTTCCCTGATGGCGAGAACTACTACTCGCTACTCGCCCGCATGCGCCACGGACTGCGTGCGATCACGCAAGGGAAAAATGGCAGACACATCGTGATCTCCGGCCATGGCGGCATCTTCGCCCGCACTGTCAAAGATATCTGCCCCTCCGTCAATATGGACTTGATTACGCGAACCGAGGTCTATAACTGCTCAATCAGCACAGTGGAGCTTACAACGAGCGACGACGAGGTGGTGGGAGTAGTGGAACAATGGGCCTCGCATGCTCACCTGCACGACGATGCCTCTCAATTCGTGCCCGGTACAGTGCTCGGCGACCCGCTAGCGAGCAAAAAATACTGATTCCTACTATTCCTGTCATCGTAGTACCACATATACAACGGTGCCAACTAGCTCCGAAAGCAAAGAGCGGCCCGGCATCCCTCAACTGTTTTGAAGGATGCCGGGTCGCTCTTCGGACCCTCTTACCCAATCAATCAAGAGTTAAGCGCGCTGTTTGGTCCGGTCATCGCCACGTGCCAGGGCGGTAAAAATGCCCACAGCCGCAAACAATGCGCATACCAGCAGAGACGCATGAAAACCACTCACAAAGGTGCTCTGCAACGCACTAATTCTCGTGCTCGCAAGGGTATGTACCTGTGGCGAGGAAAGAATCGTACCAGCCGCAGCGCCACCTAAGGCCGCGAAAACGGTGCCCGCCAGCGCGACACCGATGCTCTGTCCTATCACACGTCCAGTCGCTAATAGACCTGATGCCTCACCTTGCTCTTCACGCGTGGCCGCGCTCATCATCGTACGCGTGTTCGGCGACTGGAACAATCCCTGCCCAAAACCGACCACGCCCAGACGCCAGATGATATCCCAGGTGGTGCTTTGCACGTTCAACTGACTTATCAGATACAAACCGACACAGGCGATAGCCAGACCGAGCGGCGAGATCCAGCGCGAACCGAAACGATCGGCCAACGAACCACTCAACGGCGCCACAACCGCCAGCATCAACGGCAACGGTGTCAGCATCAATCCCGTCTGGATCGTGCTAAAACCGCGCAACTGCTCGAAGTAGAACGGTAGAATAAAACCAGGCGCGAACAACGCCATCATACAGAGAATAAAACTGATATTCGCGAAAGCAAAGACGCGATTGGTGATCAATTTCAAATCGAGGATGGGGTAACGTATGTGCCGCTCGACCGCAACCGTCACCGCCAGCAATGCCAGTCCCAAACTTATCGAAGACAATGTTCCTAACGAAGACCAGCCCCACTCCTGACCAAACGACAAACCCAACGTCAACGATGCCAACGCAATACCCAATAGGATAGCGCCGAGCGGATCGAAATGTCCTTGCCGCCCCTGCTCCGGTCGCTGCTCATGATAGAAGAAGTAACCAACCAGCAAGATGGCAATACAGATAGGCACATTCACATAAAAAATCCAGCGCCAATCCAGATACTGCGTGATGATTCCACCAAATGTTGGTCCCGCGCTCACCCCCAACGACACGACTACCGCGTTCAAACCCAACGCCAGACCTCGCTCACGCGCAGAGAACGTACTCGTGATCATGGCGATGTTCACGCTGAATATCAGCGCACCACCAATACCTTGAAAGAGACGCGCCAGGATCAACAAAAACAGCGATGAGGCTACGCCACAGAGAGCCGAACCGATGACAAAGATCGTGAGGCCCATCAACAAAATAGGCTTGCGCCCAATCATGTCGGCCAGACGACCAAAGGTGAGCAGCACTGCCGCGATAATCACCAGATAGCCGATAATCACCCATTCGATCGCTCCACTTATCCCCACATGAAAAGTCTGCGAAATGGCGGGAAGACCAATGTTGACGATCGAACCGTCAAGCGTCGTGACAAAACTACTTGCCGCCGCTAACCCCAACACCAACCACTTATTGACCTGGACCTGGCTCTTCTTCTCATCCGCCTGTTTATGCGTCTGTGCTACTTCGTGGTAGGCCTCGCGTACTCGATCCGGCACCTGCAACGTGCTACCACTTACACTGGCTGTCTCAAATTTTCCATAGACATTTTTCTCTCTCTTCTCATACATTTGTCGCCCTCCCGGATGATAAAACCTTTTCCTGTATAATTGCTCGACGTTACCATTCTCAGGAGATAGGTAGAAAACACAGCACCACACCAACTACTCCGCTAAAAAGCACCTGTCAGTGGAAGAGGAGAAGAGAAACATCATTGAATAGTAGGGAAAACTCTCATAGTCTTCCGTTTCCTTACACTCTGTCAAAACTATTTGTCAATCCTCGCGATTGATCTTCCAGGCAAATGTACAACCCGTCAGTAGCCATCGTAGAAATGCCATTTCCACGATTCCCTGAAAAAAGTAACTTCTGTATTATGATAACATATATTGATGCTCTTTTATGCCTTGCTGAGCTTATACACGGCAGAAAAGAGCCTTCAGATAGCTCGTTTCCGGCATAGCAATATTGACCGGATGATCCAGGCCGTGTGTGTAGGGTTCCAACACCTGCACCGTTCGTGCCAGACGATGTGCCCCTTGCGCCACAGCCCCCATCAAATCGTCCATACTCACCACTCCAGAACAGGAACAGGTCAATAAAATGCCCCCTTCGCGCAACACCTGCATGCCCAGCGTGTTCAACCGCCGGTACGCCTTCAACGCCTGCACTCGTGCCCCTTGCGATTTCGCAAAAGCGGGTGGATCGAGTACAACGACATCGAACATCTGGCCGCGTTCGTGCGCTTCCTGCAAATAGTCGAAAACGTCCGCGACCTCGAAGCCATAGCGTTCCGCGTCCAGACCATTCATTGTGAATTGCTCACGCGCGGTCTCCATAGCGGGCGCGGAGATATCGACACTGGTCACCTGCGTCTCAGAGCTTACCAGCGCGGCGGCCAACGAAAAACCACCGGTGTAGCTGAAGCAATTGAGCACCTGTTTGCCAGCCACGTATTTGCGCAATGCCTCGCGTTTATCGCGCTGATCCAGAAACAAACCCGTCTTCTGCCCCTGCCAGAAATCGACGAGAAACTGCACCCCGTTCTCGCACACCACGACCCGTTCAGGCACATCGCCCGCCACCACCACTGGCTCCTCTACCTCCAGGCCCTCGCGCCGCCTGGACTGACCATCATTGCGCAGAAGAATGCCGCTCGCCCCCGTCTCGGCCATCAATGCCTCGAACAGCAGCGACTTCAAACGTTCCATGCCCGCCGTATGAATTTGTACAACCAGGATATCAGCATACCGATCGACCACTAATCCCGGCAAATTATCGCCCTCAGCGTTGATTAAACGGTACGCGTTCGTCCTTGCCGGATCGAATACTCGACGCAGCTCGACCGCGTGGCGCACTCGCCTACGTAGAAAGTCCTGGTCAATCAGCTCATTTACATCACGCGTAAGAATGCGAATGGCGATGTCTGTCTGCGCATTGTAGTATCCGCGCGCGACAAACTCGCCCGTCGCTGATTTAACATCCACCAGACCGCCTGACTCTATCCAACGTGGAGGCTGCTGTAGCGCGCCCGAAAAAATCCACAAATGTCCATTCAGTAAACTCTCTTCCCTATGCGGCTTCAAACTCGCCGTCGGATAATGCACCTCTATCACCGGTACCTTCCTCTCTTTTCAACCTCACCGTGCCCACTTTTTCATGACACCATCACAACTGATTTCAAATTCGCCGGATCGTTCTGTTTGATCTTTTTCTTCTCACATTCCTCTCTCACCATTATCTCACATGCCTTCTACCATTAAATTTTCCGGCTATAAGAATTTATACCGTAAGGTTGCTCGCTCCTCTCAACCTACTACCATGCAATCTTCCAAATCTAAGTTATTGCATCGAGCGTACAATAAAGAGATTAGGAGCACCTGAATCTCACACAGGTCACGTACATTTCCAACCTGCTCCTTACAAATCATTGCAAACAGATCATTTCAATACTATCATGGAGAATATTAGGATGAATATTGGTATTCTTGGCTCAGGTCGCATCGGTGCTAACGCGGCGCGGCTCTTTGTCAAAGCCGGTCATAACGTCGCTATCAGCAACACTCGTGGATCGGCATCGCTCTCCTCGCTCATCGCCGAACTCGGTGACAATGCGCGTGCCGTTACCGCTGAAGACGCTGTACGTTACAGCGAACTGGTCCTTATAGCAATCCCCTGGATGCAACGGCATACGTTACCCAACTCACAGCTGTTCGAGGGGAAAATCACCATCGATGCTACCAATGCCTACGGCAATGGGGGCATCGTCGACCTTGGCAATTCGACATCCAGCGAGGAAATACTCAAGGTCATTCCTGGTGCGCGCCTGGTCAAAGCGTTCAATACTATGTACTACGAAACATTAGCCTCTGAAGGCCGCCCCAATAGTCCAGAAAAAGATCGTCTGGTGATTTTTATCGCCAGCGACGACTCCGAAGCCAAAGCGGTTGTGGCTAAATTGATTGACGAAATCGGCTTTGCGGCTGTTGATAGCGGATTTTTACACGAGGGAGGTCGTCTCCAACAACCCAACTCTCCTATCTACAATAAACCAATGAATTTCGAGCAAGCCAGCAAAGCTCTGGCTGATCTAAAATAGTCTACTTTTCGTGCACACTCATGAAACGCCTGTTTTTGCCGTACTATGTATATGGTGCAGCAAAAACAGGCTCTACCATAGAAATGTCAGGTCACTATTTTAAGACCTTAAAACTTCACAGGTAACGCACGCAGACCCATAATCAACGCTCCCGGTCGCCACACCAGTTCTTGTGGCTCAATCGCTAACCGCATCTGTGGTAAACGCTGTAGCAGAGTGCCAATGGCAACCTGACCCTCAAGTCTCGCTAGCGGCGCACCCAGACAATAATGAATACCTTTGCCGAACGCGAGATGGGGGTTGTTTTTACGCGTGATATCCAACTCATCGGGATGCTGAAACGTCTCCGGATCATGGTTGGCCGATGCCAGCAATACAACTACATAATCTCCATGACGAATCGCTTTACCATCAAACTCCATATCCTCAGCGGCCCAGCGCTGTGTCGCGGTCATTAATGGGCCGTGAAAACGCAAAAACTCTTCGATCGCCGATTTCAACAACGCTGGCTCTCGCTTCAGTTCTTCCATCTGCTCAGGGTGCGTCATCAATGCCAGTGCGCCGTTGCTGATCAGGTTCACCGTTGTCTCATGCCCCGCGATCAGCAACAAGAAAACCATTGAGATCAACTCTCCCTCCGACAATTTGTCACCCGCCTCTTCGTTACGAATCAACAGACTGAGCAAATCATCGGAGAGGTGACCGCGTTTCTCATCGATCAAGAAGCGCAAATAGTCTTGAAATTCCATTAACTGCTCGCGACGCTCTCGAAACGTCTCCGGATTGCCTGAGGCCTCGATAACGCTATTGGACCAGGCCCGAAACTTCATGCGATCCTCGGGCGGAATACCAAGCATCTCAGTGATCACGATGATAGGGAGCGGAAAAGCCAGCGCATCTACAAGATCCATCTCCCCTTTATCCTCAACGGCATCCAACAATTCGTTGGTGATCGTCTGGATACGCTCGCGCCATTGCTCGATCAACCTTGGCGTGAAAGACAGACTCACCAGAGAGCGCAAACGCGTATGATCTGGCGGATCGGTACCTAACATATTGCGGCCAAAGGTGAAGGCCTGTTGATGTCCCTGACTCTGTTCACGCGTCGCCGGAAATTGCTGCAGCAATTGCTCCGGCGTCAACGCATGCCGCGGGTCCTTCACAAAACGTGCGTCACGTAATGCCCTCTCCGCGTCCTCATAACGCGTAATCAGCCATCCATGACGGTTACCTGGAAACTCTACCCAGTGCATCGGATCTTCCGAGCGCAGGCGGGCAAAAAGAGGGTATGGATTCGATTTGAGACGAGGTGAACTCAAATCGATCTCAAGAGGTTGGGTCATTGGTCGATCTCCCGTAACTTAAGAGTTAGCAAAAGCATACATGCTCTTCATCTTTTTTCTACCCTTCTACTATAACCTGCATGTAGCATATGGGCAACCTCTGCCCACACTGCTAACGCTCCTCTCTCGCTATCAACAAGGATGAAATGTTCTATCTACACCTCTCATATCTCACCTAAAGGGAAAATCAGGAGAAAAAGAGCATAAGTGCGTTGCCTCACTCCACCAGTTAGGTTATAATGGAAAACGACAAAACGATAGGCATCCATTTGCAACTACTTATGCTGTCGATGAGAGGAGTGCGCGATGACTTTTTGCGGTCAGTGTGGTCTACAACTATCACCAGGGAGTACGCGTTGCCCACGCTGTGGCGCGGTCGTAGAAGAGCCAGGTATGGCGAATGGCGAGTTGCATACAGATGATCCCACCATCGCTTCTCAATCGATTCTCAGTCAATATCGGCAAGCCAATCCAGCTCCAAATCCGAACACACCGCAACCTCCACTGATACTGCGTTCCACCGGCACGAATAACTATAATAACGACGATGCTACCAGCCAGACACGCAGCGTGGATTATCCGCTGCCAGCTCCTCAAAACAGTTATGCGACGAACGGCTACAATCCCAACGCATCGAGTGGCGGGCCAGGAACCTATAATCCAACCTACAACGCGGGTACACCTGATATACGCACCGGCTATCCACCGTCTTCCAATGGAAACTATCCCGCGCCAGGTTCCTACCCTACGAACGGCGCGCCGATCAACTACCCAACCTACAATTCCCAGGGGAACTATGCAGGTCCACCTATGCAAACAGTCGATCCCAATTACGCCAACCAGTTCCCCTCGCAGTCTATGGGCTATGCTCAAACACCGCATCACTATCAACAACCATCTTCATCGCTCAGCGCCAGGGGCAAAAGGATCGGTATGGTGCTGATCATCGTAGGACTTGCCTTTATTCTCTTCGCCATCATCCTCTTCGCGCTTGGACAGGGATTACTCTAACCTATCCAAAACCATCTCACCGCATTCGAGAAACCTCTCCTGACCTGACCACACTTCATTTCCACTCGCTCTCGATTTTATCTTCAGCGTTAGAATGAAAAGAGAAACAAAAGGAGCATGTGGATTAAGAGATGGCGAACTTGATGTATCCTCCCGAAAAAACGATCGCGAACCAGAACAGCAGTAAAAAACGCAAGACTCCTCGTCCACTCACATTCATCCTCCTCGCCCTCGCTATCATCGCCCTGCTTCACTTTATCGCGGTCGTGCACGTCGGTGGCCTACGTTCCCTTGCCAGCAACCCATGTACATCCCTGATCGAAAATACCGATTACACGAAAATCATCCCACACATCACCGGAACACAGGAGATGAGTGCGGTGCAGTTCAGCGAAAATCTTACGGGTGGACAACCATCGGCACTCATCCGCGTCAATGATAGCGGCCCTCAACGCACCCTCGATGTCTACGTCTACACCTGCATTCTACAACAACAAAAACCCACGCTCGTCCTGCTTTTCAAACAGCAGGGACTCTTACAAGGCTCGGCTGAGATCACCCAGGCCAATACGCTGAGCATCGGACAACTCGATACCACTCTTTCGTCCGATAGCGCTTCTCTCTTGCTTCCCCAGCAAGCAAACGTCTATCAGGAATATAGATGGCAAAATGGCACCTTCCAACAAACCATTTTCCCTGGCTTGTATCCAGTCGTCAGTCGTAGTGAGGCAGAAGCGCTGCAGCAGCAAGCCGACAACGGACAACCCATGCTATGGCAAGACCCCGTCGCCACCAGTGAACAGATGGCGCGCGACCTTTTCAAATGGCGGCAAAGCCATGGCATTTTACAAGACAATAACGGTATCACCGCCCATGTACTGCTAGAACAAAAACAGCCTGGATTTACCGTCATCGTCTCGCTCTCGCGCCTCATCCAACACAATGCAGCGGGCCTCTGGTTCGTCACCGCTGCACAAACAGCGGGCATCACGATCCAACAAAACGCGCAAAACCTGCTCAGCCCTTCACCTTTCAATATCCAGGGCACGATCACACCCGCACAAGCCCAGTTGCATGCATCCCTTTTCGACCACACGCTCAATATCATCCCTGTCCTCGACACGTCAGTGATTCAAACACAAGCCAATGGCAGCTACGTCGGCACCATCGCCTTCGGCGATACGTTCCAGGATCAACCGGGACTGCTGCTGCTTCAGGCACCACCAACAGCACAAAATAATAGCGCTCGCCTGCTCCTCACCAACCTGCTTATCAGTTGATAGCAGCAAAGGGCTACCAGCGGAAAGCTATACCCATCAGATTGCGAACATGCTACAATAAAAGCTATGAGTGAAATGACCAATCAAATCGAACGCTTGCAAAGACGCGTCGAGAAAATTATGGTGCGTCTTTGACCTGGCGAGCAAAAGATCCCAAATACAGGATTTAGAGGCGGAGAGCATGGCGCCCGACTTCTGGTCCGACAATCGCAAAGCCCAAACACAGATGCAACAACTGAATGCGTTACGCGAAGAGGTAACCACCTGGGAAGGGATCAGCACACAGCTCGATGATCTGCACGGCATAGCACAACTGCTGGATGAGGAGCCAGATGAAGAGATGCAGCGAGAGGTTGTGCAATCCATTTCCCCTATTGAAACTCAGATTGAGCAGTTGCAATTCTCCCTCATGCTCAACGGCGAACACGATGGACGTGACGCGCTGATGAGCATCCACGCCGGTAGCGGCGGCGTGGATGCTCAGGACTGGGCGGAGATGCTACTACGCATGTATCTGCGTTGGGCTGAACACCATCACTTCCGTACCGAAGTCTATGACTATAGCGAAGGTGAAGAGGCGGGCGTCAAAAGTGTGACCATCGAAATCTCTGGACGCTACGCCTATGGCTATCTGCGCTCGGAGGCTGGTACCCATCGCTTGATTCGCCTCTCGCCCTTCGATGCCGCACACCGCCGCCACACCTCGTTCGCAAAGGTCGAGATCATACCAGATATCGAAAATACGATCGAGATCAACATCCGACCCGAAGATTTAGAGGTCGATACCTACCGCTCAACCGGCGCGGGCGGCCAGCACGTGAATAAAACGGATTCAGCCGTACGCATCCGCCATATCCCAAGCGGTATCGTCGTTACCTGCCAAAACGAACGTTCGCAAATCCAGAACCGCGAGGTCGCGATGAAGCTCCTGCGGGCACGCCTCTACGAACTGGAACAGCGCAAGCAGGAAGAGGAGACCGCGCGCCTGAAAGGTGAACACGTGCAGGCCGACTTCGGCACGCAGATCCGCTCGGTGACGATCCATCCTTATACCATCGTCAAGGATCACCGCACCAACTACGAGATGGGCGATACCAGCGCCTATCTCTCAGGGGATGTGGACCCCTTCATCTATGCCTATCTGCAAGACAGAGCCGAGGGCGTCGTGGCGCTCGAAGCTGGCGAATAGAATAGACCGCATTGACGACGCGTATCATCTGCTAGAAAACGGACACAAAAAAGGCCATCGTTGCTGATGGCCTTTTTGTTTTTCACGGACCACTAACTCACAACTCACACACGCGCTAGCTCACGCACGCCCTCGTAGCGCTCAGGGTACCGCAATTTTCGCAGTGCCTTTACCTCGATCTGGCGAATACGCTCACGCGTCAGGTGAAAAATAGTACTCACCTCGTCCAGCGACAACGAATGACCATCCTGCAAACCGTAGCGCATCTCGATAATTGTGCGCTCACGCTGATTCAATACCGTCAAGGCCTGCTCGATCTGGAGGCGCAGGAGCTGTTGCGCAGGCTCTTCCACCACAGTACTGGTCAACGCATCTTCGATAGTGTCCGCCAGGTGATATTCCTCGTCATCGGCCATCGGCGCATCCAGCGAGATAGGCTGATCGGAAGCGTTCAACAATTCTACCACCCGCTCGCGCGGCAGCCCGACCTCTTCCGCGATCTGCTCCGGCAACGCTTCGACACCTTCCTCCTGATAGATACGACGCGCGACACGCTTGATCTTGTAAATAAGCTCGACTACGTGCACCGGAATATGAATGCTGCGCGAATGCTCCGCGATGGCGCGGCTGATCGCCTGACGAATCCACCACGTGGCATAGGTACTGAAACGAAACCCACGTTTGTAGTCGAACTTCTGCGTCGCACGCATCAAGCCTATGTTGCCCTCCTGGATCAAATCCAACAACGGCAAGCCCTGGTTCGAATAGCGCTTGGCGATGCTGACAACTAGGCGTAAATTAGCCTCGATCAAGCGTTGACGCGCGCGTACATCCCCGCGCGAAATACGCTCCGCCAGGAAAAGCTCCTGCTCAGCGGTCAACAGGGGATACATGCCGATCTCTTTCAAATACTGCTTGACCGCGTCATCAATGGCGGTACGCTGGTCCTCTTCCTCCTCCTCTGGCTCATCGTCGTACTCATACGAAAAATCGTTTTCACCATCCTCTATTACTTCATCAAGCAGCGCGTCCTTCACCGTTTTCCTCTTGCCCCTTACAGCTACACTCGTCTCGACACTTGGCACTGCTTTCACGGTTCTCGTCACCATTTCCACATAACTCCTTCACATACACTATCGAAAGCAAAAGATGAAAAGGGATCTCTTTGCCAGCAAGGAATAGAACTATCCACCATCTCTGAAAAATACTTTCCATATCTTTCTTTAGCAAGAATGATGCCAAAAATCATTTATACGTGACAGGAAAACAAGAAAAGGCTTTTTTCTCCTCGATAGCAACTGGAAAACGTAGAAAACACGCTTCACCTACGGCTAAATAAAGCATATTTATGAGCAAAAAAGATAAAATAAAGTAAATCAATAAAAAATATAAAAGAACTTATTTACAGAAATGTGGACTTTTACGCAATAATTCATCGATAGATATATTTAAGCATGCACATGGTTGACGAGAGTTGTAACTCCTGTTATGCTGAAGATAAGAAGCGAAAAATAGTCATACCACCCTATTTTGTGTGAGATTAGAAAGAATAGACACTCTTTTTTTTATGTAGAAAAGATGAAGAATTCTTCACCTAAATGCTGACACAGATAAGGAGTTATGGTATGATAGGTAGGGCATGGGTAACACCTGCTGTGGGGATGCGGATGCAGAGGCGGAGGCTCCCCCTCGGCTTACTATCTCGCTAAGCCTCGCTTGTCCGTTGCGAAAAGGCAAGCGTAATTTACCTCCAGAGTGAAGGAAGGAGGCGATTTCGTGGAAAATGCATTTCCTCGGTGTCGCAAGTGTAGTGAAGGTGATCTGGTTCCGCTTTCGGATTTTGGTAGCCAGGGAGCTTCTATCGAGTATAAAGCCTGGGTTTGCACAAACCCATCGTGTTTATACAACATCAAAATCCGTAACGGCGATATCATCATTAATGAGCCAATTAGTGATGGCTCGCTCCACACTTATCGCAACAGTCGACAGTAGGAGCGCGCAATCGCAAAAAGAGAGGCATGTGTGGATGGTCCACTATCCCACAAACATGAAAAGAAAGGCAAAAGGTCATTTTGCCTTTCGCCTCTCAATTCTGTCCTCTCCCTGAAGGGCATAATCCTAAACCCAGGTTCTCTTTTCAAAACATGAGGGAGAAGTGATTATGGTCCCTCTCTTTTGCATTCTCTACAAAACTACGATATAACATAGAGAGCGGATTACCTATACTTCCGTTATTCGCTTTTTTCTAAAGTGATCACCCTTATTTAAAACTTTTCCATATCAACTGATATGTTTTAACTACATAAAAGGAGTCAATGCTGACGTGTTCAACCGATTCTTTGGGCAAAAACCGCGTGAAGATCCAAAACAACAACCTGAACCTGCTCAAGAACAAAGCAACGAGGCAGCTTTGCCTGAACAGCACTTTAATTTCCTGAATCGTACTCGCCAACTATTCAACCGCCTGGGCAATCGGGTGGAAGAGACCGATACGATCACCGATGACTTATGGGATGAGTTGGAAGAGTTGCTGCTCGCTGCTGATATCGGTCCCACAACTGTCCTCTGGCTCATCGAACGCTTACGTCAACGCACAGCGAACGAACATTTTCGCTCGGGCGCGCAGGTCCAGCGCGCCTTGCGCGAAGAACTGGCAAACTTGCTTGGAAAATCCGCTCCCATCAACTTCTCTCAACAGTCCCCACTCACCGTTATCCTGGTCATTGGTGTCAATGGCTCCGGCAAAACGACCACCATCGCCAAACTCGCCCACAAGCTCTCGCGCGAGGGCCGCAAGGTAATACTCGCCGCCGCCGATACCTTCAGAGCCGCCGCTATCGACCAAATTCAGGAATGGGGCCGTCGCATCGAAGTACCCGTTATCAGCCAGCAACCCAACGCAGATCCAGGTGCCGTGGTCTTCGATGCCCTGCAAGCCGCGACCACGCGCGACTACGATGTGCTAATTATCGATACCGCCGGTCGCTTGCAGACAAAGTTTAACTTGATGGAAGAGCTCAAAAAAATTAACAAAATCATCCAGCGCTTCGTGCCCGATGGACCACATGAACTTTTGATCGTGATGGATGCTACAACCGGCCAGAACGCTCTGCTGCAAGCACGCCAATTCGCCGCCGATGTCGGGCTGACCGGGGTCGTGATCACGAAGCTGGATAGCACCGCGAAAGGTGGCTTCGCCTTCGCGGTCGCCGACGACCTCAATGTTCCTATCAAATTTATTGGCAGTGGTGAAAAAGTGACCGATCTCGTGCCATTCGATCCACAAAGTTTTGTAGCAGCGCTCTTTGCACAGGGCTAATTGGGAGGGTTCTTCATGGTTAAAGAGGCATCTATTCCCCTTACTAAACAGGCGGCTTCCCCCAACGGGACTAGGCCCAGCCTGCCCGCAATGGGAAATATCGCGCAAAAATGTCCAAAGTGTAAAGAAATTCTTTATGGACGCGACCTGGAAAAAAATCTGAAAGTTTGTATGCGCTGCAACTACCACTTCAAGCTCAGCGCCTATGAACGCATCGACCTGCTCGTCGATTCCGGCAGCTTTGAGGAGATCGACGCGGAAATCGTCTCCGTCGATCCTCTCAACTTCACCATCCAACCACCATCCTACTCCGATAAACGCACCTACATAGAGAAACTCGACGAGGTGCGCCGCGAAACTGGCCTCAACGAGGCAGTCGTGACCGGTCAGGCAAGCATCGAAGAGATGCCTCTTTCACTGGCTATTATGGACCCCTTCTTTATCGCGGGTACGATGGGATCGGTTGTGGGCGAAAAAATTACGCGCGCCATCGAGTTCGGCATCGAGAAAAAAATTCCGGTTCTTATCGCTTCCACATCCGGCGGCGCACGTATGCAAGAAGGCCTCTACGCCTTGATGCAGATGGCGAAAACGTCTGCCGCGCTCGCTAAACTTGGTGAGGCAAACATTCCTTATTTCAGTTTGCTCACGGACCCAACAACTGGCGGCGTCTCCGCCAGTTTTGCGATGCTCGGCGATGTCATGCTGGCCGAGCCTGGCGCGCTTATCTGCTTTACCGGCCCGCGTGTCATCGAACAATTTATGCACATCAAGCTTCCCGAAGGCACCGTTAACTCCGAGTTCGCGCTCCAACACGGCATGATCGATACAGTTGTTCATCGGCGCGACCTACGCTCGACGTTGGGCAAGCTTCTGCGCCTCTACGCATCAAACACGGCTTCAGTTTGAAAAGACTCTGCTTTGCAGGCAAGATAGGTATATATCGGTGCGTACACGATTAAGTAGAAAATAGAGTGGAGGAGAAATACTATTATGCCCTACGATCTGGAGTTCGAAAAGCCGCTGGCGGAGATCGAAAAGAAAATTACCACGCTGCAACGCAAAGGTGATCGGCTCAAAGCAGACGAAATCACACAGTTACGCGACGCCGAACAGCAGTTGCGACAATCTACAGCCAAACTCTACGAGCACCTGACAGCGTGGCAAACGGTGCAGGTCGCGCGCCACAAGGATCGTCCCTACTCTGAGGACTATATCCACCTGATGTGCGACAACTTCTTCGAAATGCATGGCGATCGCACCTTCGGCGACGACCACGCGATTGTCGCAGGCCCGGCGGACCTTGGCGACCAGACAGTGATGCTTATCTGTCATCAAAAAGGGCGCGACATGAAGGAAAAACAGTTTCGCAATCTGGGTATGCCTCACCCTGAAGGGTATCGCAAAGCCTATCGCCTTATGCAGCAGGCCGAAAAATTTCACATGCCCGTCGTCACACTGATCGATGCCTCCGGTGCCTCCCCAGGCCTGGTAGATGAGGAACGCGGACAGGCTGAAGCTATCGCCTCTACACTCTACTTGATGCCGCGACTGCGTGTGCCGATCATCGCGACCGTCATCGGAGAGGGTGGTAGCGGAGGTGCACTCGCCATCGGCGTGGCCGATCGCGTGCTTATGCTTGAATACAGTATCTATATGGTGGCCGCGCCGGAGGCTGCCGCCACCATCATCTGGCGTGATTCCGCCCACGCTTCTTACGCCGCTGAAGCCATGCGCGTAAGTGCGAAAGAGTTGCTCAACCTTGATCTTATCGACGAGATCGTGCCCGAGCCGCTGGGTGGCGCGCACCACAACTATCAAGAGGCCGCGCTCTCGCTCAAAGAGGCTCTCTTGCGCAATCTGGAGGAAATAAAACATCTCTCGGTCGACGAAATGCTGGAGCAACGCTACCAGAAGTTCCGCGCCATCGGCAAATTCGCTCGCGTCGAGGACTATCAACACTCAGAAATCTCTTAAACCTTATCAAAACATGTTGTTCCATACAAAAAGGAGAAGATCCTACAGGGTCTTCTCCTTTTCTTTATCCAACAAATTTTCTATTAGGAATCTTGCCGCTCATTATCGTTATGAGTCGACTGCACACGCATGAGGATCGTACGCACCTCGGTAATCTCCTGCTGCAAGGTCACAACTTGTCTGCGCATCTGCAAGATATGCCGAATACAGACCGCGTTCACTCCCTCATCGGCGAGTGCCGCGATCTCTTCCAGGATCGCAAGATTTTCGTCCGAATACAAACGTTTTTTTCCGTCCTGTACCTTCCAAAATTTGTCAAGCTACGCGCTTCTAGAGCACTAAAAATCGATACCCTTTTGCGCCAATATCCCCTGCTTATAGGGATGCTTGATCTCGCGCATCTCGGTCACCAGATCAGCATAGTTGATTAACGCCTCGGGCGCACTACGACCTGTGAGAATTACATGCATTTTGGGGTCGCGTGCTCGCAGTACATCCAGCACTTCATCCAGGTCCAGCCAGCGATAGTTGATCGCGTAGGTGATCTCGTCCATGATCACTACATCGTACTGTTGACTCTCGATTTTTTCGCGACACAGTTGCCAGCATTGTTGTGCCAGTGCCCGATCATGCGACAGGTCCTCGCTATTCCAGGTGAAACCCTCGCCCAATGGAATAATCTCGATGCCCATACGTTGCGCCGCGCGAATCTCACCCCACTTGCCCGTTTGCGACTTGAGGAATTGCAACATCACAACACGCATATTCTGACCCCAGGCGCGCATCAACACACCCAAAGCCGCCGATGTCTTGCCTTTGCCATCACCTGTATTGACAATCACCAACCCTCGATTCGGCTGACGACGTGCGCGCATCTCCGCTTGCTCTTTGCGCAATTGCGTCCGTCGCTCATCCGTCAACTCCTCGACTTCTTCCTGCTGCTCCATCTCATTTTCGTCACGCTCTTCGTACTCTTTATTCTCGCTCACGTCATTTCCTTCCATCTAGCTAGATATCACTATTTATGTCGACATTGACTCGATTATTCAAATACACCCCACATGGCTCAAGCGCATCAAGCAAAGCAGTGCGTACGCTACGGGCAATACTATAACCGACCGCTGTAGCAGGGCCAGCATAGGGTAGTTCTTCTCCTCGACCAGTGCAAGCGATCACGATCGCATCGGTCGAGGTGCCGGTCGCATGTTCACCAGCATCCGAACATACAGCGCACGCGCACAATGTACCACTTTTCGCTTCAGTCGTCGTCAAAACCGCGTTGACCATAGCCGATGGCGTGAGAAGTGCATCAATCAGTACGGTAATATTGATTGTCCCAGGACGCAACGAAACAGGTTCACTTACACCTGCCGTCATGGCATTACCGACTCCAGCCGTAATCACGCTGGTCACCAGCAAACCATCATGCTGAAACGAACTCACGCGCGTCCCATGTATTGGCACACCTGTCATCATACCAACAAATGGTCGCATAATCCCTCGCTCTCTGGCGAATGAGTGCAGATCCTCAATCGGATGGGTACAATCATACCCTAATGGCACATGTCGGTTGATAATAACAGAGCTTTGCTGCATCCCTCCTCCGACCACAGCCGACGACAATGTGAGCAAAGGCTGTTCGCTGGCAAGAATGGCCGCCTCGTCGCACATCTCAAGTTTCACACCAGGAAAATCGAACATTCACCCTCCCGCTTCCGCGTTCTTTCAAAAAAACGATCGCTCCAATGCGGAGCACTATTTTAACCCAACCCACATATCTCGCGCAGCTGCACCAGGTTCAGACTAGCGCGCAACACCTGTGCCAATTTATCGTACTCGCGTTCACGATCCAGTACCAGGCCTCGCCCGATCTGATCAGCACCTCCAGCCCCCAGGCGTCGCTCAGCCAGAGCATGTACGACCCCATCCCGAAAAATTCTGTTCTCAAAGAGACCGTGCAAATAACATCCCATCACCCACCCATCCTCGCGCATATATCCATCCGACTGAGTATCCGAAACCAGAAATACCTGCTCTCCCTGCCGCGTATGATGCTCGTCCCTCACCTCTCTTGTACGACCGACATGAATCTGGTATGCCTGTAAGGTTTGCGCTGCGAGAGCAGCAAAAAGCCCCCGTGTCGCCATTGGCGAGATTTGCACGCTACACTGCCGCAAAATCTTGTTCTCCAACGCGGTAAAAATCGTTTCGACCGGTAAAAGATCCAGGCCATGCTCGACAACTCCTGCCTCACCCTCAATTCCAGCTGGATCAGATACGCGCTCGCCCAGCATCTGATAACCACCACAGATACCGAGCAACGCGCTTCCTTGCTCCAGCGGCACGCTATCCTCTTCGGCTATATGAATATCCTGGAAGTACGGTACCGTTCCTACTACTGGCAACGCGGCACGCTCCGCCAATAAACGCTCGCCATCACGCCATAACGCTAAATCACCACGAAACTTATTCACGATCAATCCTTTGACACAAGCTCGATCCATCGGCTCCAGTAACATCAATGTGCCAAGCAAGGCGGCAAAGATTCCTCCCCGATCAATATCTCCAACGAGCAATACCGGTGCATCGGCCAGCCGCGCGATATGCATATTGACCAGATCGTGTTGCGCGAGATTCAATTCAACCGGGCTACCCACTCCCTCTATCACTACCAGATCAAACTGCGCACGTAACCTGGCTAAAGCCTGCTCCACGATTGGCAACATACGCGCACGATCGCGGTAGTACGCCTGCGCTTCCATCGTCGCCAACGGCTTCCCCATCACAATCACCTGGCTACGCGAAGCCGCTTCAGGCTTGAGGGATTCATTTCGACGCTTGGTTCAATTCCCGCCGCCTGCGCCTGCACGACCTGTGCCCGGCCCATCTCGCCGCCAGAGCGCGTCACCCATGAATTCAACGCCATATTTTGCGCTTTGAATGGCGCGACACGCCAGCCATCTTGGGCAAATATACGACACAGGCCCGCGACCAGCGTACTTTTGCCCACATTCGAGGCCGTTCCCTGCACCATCAGCGTTTTTGCATACGTCACCGCGTAACCTCCCGTAAAGCGTCTATCAACACTTCCCAATCATGGGCTGGACGCGTCGCGACACGAATAAACGCGGGCAAGCCAAAAGATGTACAATCGCGTACCAGCAGGTGACGCGTCAACAAACGTTGCCTCACCAGTCGTGCATTCCCTACCTTCAGTAGACAAAAATGTGTCCGCGATGGTACGACGGACAAGCCTGTCTGTTGCAATGTACGAAAAAACGCCGCACGCTCTTGCAGCAGGCAGGCAAACGAATTCGCGAGGTGGTCGCGATCGACTATTGCGGCGCAACCTGCCGCCTGAGCCAAGGCGCTCACATTCCAACTGGGCAGATACGCGCTCACCCTGGCGACATTCTCCGCCGTAGCGATGGCATACCCTAATCGCGCGCCCGCTAATGCGAAATCCTTGGTCAATGAACGCACGATCATCACATGCGCTCGTACATCGGTAGCGAGCAGCGAAACTGCCTGCACCGTTTCTTCAGGCCACACAAATCGCATATATGACTCATCGACAATCAATATGGCATTCAGTTCAACGCATTTCTGCGCCAATCGCTCCACACTTGAAAGGTCAAGATACATCCCTGTTGGATTATTGGGATTGCACAACCATACCAGGCGCGGGCACTCCTTTTGCAACCAATCGAGCAATCCCTGTAGATGATGCACGAAATTCTGACTTTCCTGCGCCTGCTGCTTGATGATACGCGCTCCGGCCATACGTGATGCGAGCACGTATTCGCCGAATGTGGGGCCAATTATCGCAGCCTTATCGCCCTCTTTCAGAAAGGCGCGCGCAATCATCCAGATTAACTCGCTACTCCCATTGCCACATACTAACCCATCAAAAGCAATATCGTAAGCAGGTAGTTCATATGCGAGCAACAATCGCCGTAGTTGAAGGCATTCACGGTCGGGATAGCGATCTAGTGCTACCTGCGCAATCGCCTCGCGTACTCTTGGCGAAGGCCCATAAATATTGGCATTGACGCTGAAATCAATAATCCTATCCGCTTGCAGGTGCAGACGTTCCAGCTCCGTGTAGTCCATCGCACCATGCACCACACCAGTATGCGCAAACTCTGGCCCATTCTCACTCATAGCCACCTCCGAACCACTTTGCCGCTTTGTAAGCTTTGTAGCATGCGATTAAGACGAATATGCAACTGCCGATAAAAAACGTCATGCGTTCGGCCTGCCTGATTGTTAATGGACTGAGCGGATGTATGGCATCGCCCAGCACATAGTGATCTACCTTTTCCAACTGCACGCCCAATACACCGGCGAGCGCGGCCATCGGTTGACCAGCATTCGGACTCTCCGTTTTGCGCGCATCCTGTCGCCAGATAGACCATGCTCGTTTCCAATTTCCACCAAAGAGGGGCGCACACAGCACAATCAAAAGCGCTGTCAGTCGCGCAGGCAACAGATTAAGCACATCATCCCAGCGAGCGGCTGCTTTGCCCACATACTCGTACCGACCATGATAGCCGATCATCGCATCAAATGTATTGTACAATCGGTAGAGCGCCGCACCGGGCAAGCCAAACAGCGCGTAATAGAAAAGTGGTGCAACCACAGAATCACTTAAATTCTCCGCCAGCGATTCAAGCGTTGCCGCGATTACCAGTTCCTCACTCAAGCCCTCGCGCTCACGGCTGACCAGACTGCGCAAAGCCTGGCGCGCGGCTACAAGCTCTCCTGCCTGCAAATGAAGACGGATAGCTTTTCCGGCATCCACCAGCATATGCAGAGCAAAAAATGGTTTGAGACAAACGCCTTCTATGAACATCGCCAACGACCATTTTATAGCTGCCAGATAACCAGACCGACTTCTCCGCAAGATTGAAATGACGCGATCCACAATTATTACAAGTGGTAGCACTACCATAGTCGCCAACAGCAAGCTGCCTATACCAAAATAAAATTGCGCGTGTTCCCCCTTCGGTGCTCGCCGCTGCAAACGCTCGATCAATTTTCCATACCACACAACTGGATGCAACCACAACGGCGGCTCACTCCACCTATCGAACAGCCAGGCCCACCCGAGCACACCCATGCCATACAGAGCGGGAACAATGAAAAATGTTTTCTTGCTCATATTTTTTAGGCTATAAGAAGCGCTTTGAGAACAAATACACAACAGAAATTATGTAGCCAACTCATGGACATAGATCGACCAGAGATTTGCCATAAGCTGGCTACAACACAAGGTTACGCCGTTTTCCTACACGTTCTTGCTACAATACGCGGGCAAACTGCCACTGAACTTATCAGCATGCACAACTTGCGCCAGGCAACGTAGAGCATCCCCCAGCCGTGGCCCTGGTCGCTGCATGATGTCCGCGTTCAGATGATAGACGTGATGTTGCTTCACCGCCGCGATCCCACCCCAGTTTGGACGCTTATAGACCAGATTCGGGTCACCACCGTAGGCTGGATCTTCCGTCAACACGATATATTGCGGGTTGGCCGCGATCACCGCTTCATCAGTAACCTGCGGATACCCATCGTTGATAGTGTCGCTATGGAAGATATTCGTCGCGTTCGCATCATGCACAATATCATCTCCGAACGAACCACCTCCGAAGACATATGGCTTGCCGGGAGTGCTATCGTCTACTTCCAACATCACCGATGTGGTTGGGGTGCCCTTCACTGCTGTCTCTACCGCTGTGATCTGCTGCCGAATCTGCGCGACCACTGTTTGTGCCGCGCTCTGTGTATACGTCAGTCGTCCCACCAGCAGAATCTGATCTAAAACCTGGGCGAAGGATGCTGGCGGCAGATCCACGACATGCAAACCCAGGCGCGTCATTTGCGCATCATACGTCCTGGTGATACCGCCTGAACTGAGCACGAGATCAGGATGTAACGCGTCGATCTCTTCGATATTGTAGACACCGTTAATGTTCGAGACCTTCTTGACAGCAGCAAGCGTGGCAGGATAATCCGTATTGTAATCAACACCGACAACCTTATTTTGCAAATGCAACGTGCCCAGAATCTCACTTATACTGGGAGCCAGCGAAACAATGCGCTGGGGAGCCGTTTTGGGGATCGCGATCGGCGAACCATATGCATCGACCGCAGTGGTTGGGGTGGGAGTCGTCGCTGTGGCACGACTTTGCGTACTTCCTGTGTTGGACGCTGCCTGTCCACAGGCAGTGAGCAAACAACAAAGGGAAAAGCATAAAACAAGCATAAAACGAGAAGAGATGACGTGGGTGCGCACTTGGTTCTGTCCTCCATGAAAAACGCCCGCAGTCACCTCGCGTGAAGAAATGGAGATCAACCAAAGACAAAAAGAGGTACAGTAATGCCTTGGGAAGCCCGCTCCTTTTACGCGAAGGATCATGAGCAAACTGTATCAGGCAGGTCTCCTGGCTCCTGGCTTTCTCGCTATCCATCTCGTCTTCCCATTCTTACTGATGAAGAACAGTGACTCCAACTGATGAATAACCTGCCAGTTACAGTAGCGCGACTGCGCCGGATTCACACCGGCTTCCCTATTCTGCCAACCCCAGCAACTACCATATGATAGTGCTGGTGCGGCCACCTGATAAGAAAAGCATAGGTACAGACCGTAGTATAACCGTCGCTCTTCTTACTGTCAATGCTCAACACACCACAATCACCCTTCCCCTAAAACATCAACCCCACTTTTCAGCCATAACAAAACAGAAGGGTCTCCCTACCATATTTTCGGTCCTTCCTCCAGTCGCTTCACATCGACTCCGATACCCGCCACCATCAAATATACGCGCATCGCTCTTTGCGCTAAACGCTGATTGACTATTCCTAGCATATCTCGGTATACACGGCCAAGCGCATACGCGGGCACAATCCCCAATCCCACTTCGTTCGTCACGATCAAAACCGCTTTGTTCACAGGCAACAGCGCGATGACATCGAGCAATTCATCGATCTCTTGCAAAACAGCTTTGTACTCGTAGGCTTTGAATATCGCTGCATCATCAATATCTTCGCCCTGCCGCGCGAATAGCCAGTTACCAAGCCATGTAGTAATACAATCTACGATCACGACATCAGCGAGTGATGCCGCGTGCTGGACGGCCTGAGCGAGATGCACAGGTTCCTCTACCGTCCTCCATGAGACAGGCCGCGCCGCTTTATGACGCGCGATGCGCTCACGCATATCGTCATCACTTGCCATCGCGGTCGCCACCATCACCACGCTTCTACCACTCTCCCCAGCCATCTTTTCCGCGAACGTGCTTTTACCGCTGCGTGCGCCCCCCGTAATCAGCACTAGCTGCGTCTGTTGTGAAACTTCATCCTGCTCCTGATCGGCCATTTCACGACCTCTCTGTATCCATTCGAACATCGAATACTACTTTCCGACAAACTGTACTCATCGTTCTCTCCTCCTACCTCGCTTCTCCTGGGCGGCTTCATGGAGATAGCGTTCAACCATTTCCCGTTTCGAGTACCATAGCGCTCCTCGCTTTGTTGCTTCCAATTTTCCTTGCCGTGCTAACTGGCCCAGATAGTTACTGTCCAAATCATAGACCTTCGAGAGTTCTTTAAGCGGCACCAGATCCATCGTCCCCTCCTGACATGCCTCCAAATACAAATCCAGGCTGTATTCAACAGCGTTGCCAACCACATTCACAATCTGGTTTAAATCACCCCTATGTCCCGCCTGCAAAGCTAGAATATAGCGCACACGCCACTCTTTCAAAATCAGCGCGGGCGGATATCCATCTTGCATCAGCATAACAGCAAGCAATAATCGTCCAACACGGCCATTTCCATCGAAAAACGGATGTATACTTTCAAAGGCATGATGCGCGATAGCAGCACGCGTCACCGGTTCGTATGCTGCCGCCTCACGACTCGCAAGCCAGTGTATCCACTGCAACAAATAACCAGATACATCTCGTGCAGGTGGAGGTGTATAGTTCGACCCTCGGATATACACCATTCCATCACGCAACTCACCGGGCTTCGCCAGCAGCTTTTCCATCAGCACAGCATGCAATTTGAGTACTGTTTCCAGTGTAATATCCTTTTGTGCCATGCGCTGGAGCAAATCATATGCCTCACCGTGATTTCTGGCCTCCAGCAGTTCAGTGATGGTGTGTCCTTCGACCGAAAGATTCTCTTCGATGATCAGTCTGGTCTCTGCTAGCGAAAGAGTACTCCCTTCGATAGCATTCGAGTGATAGGTAAATCGCACTTTCAAATCTTCATATAATCGTTTGACGATCTCAGGAGATAAGGGACGAAACGCATCAAGCTCTTTCTTCTTAGACTGGATTCGCTTCGCCAGACGCGCATCCATATGAATATCTACCACTACCTTGGCACCTTCCCCTCTACAATTACTTGAACAAATATATTCTTTAATAATCAAGCAATTTATCCCACACAGTACATGCAAAATCTGCATATATATTTACTTGATTGTGTCATGAACAGGATGTTTTTTCAAGTTGAGAGAGTGAATTGTAGGCCTCTATATCCAGCTTCGCCCCAACACAAAAATCAGCAGTACCGCGACCTCGCTCACCTCCGCGATCGCACCGTAGCTATCGCCTGTCAGACCACCGACAACCTGTGTAATCCACCGTCCTATAGCTACAGCGATGAGCGAACCAAGCAGCCAGAGCACGATGCCAAAAAGATGCAGCCAGCATACCGCGAGCACAAGCGCCGTTACACCTGCGAAAAGGCAACGCGGCAACGTAACTGTTCGTCGAAAAACTGCGCCCAACCCCTCAACACGGGCAACAGGAAACAGGCGCACCGCGCAAACCATCGACCAGCGCGAGATGGGCAGGCTGCTTAAAAAGGCCAATGGCAGCAGGTGTCGATCCAGGCTCGCCAGCAGCGAGAATTTGAGCAGCAAGAGCGAGATGCCAGCGAGCACACCAAAACTCCCCACGCGACTGTCGCGCATGATCTCCAGTTTGCGTTCACGCTCTCTTCCTGCAAACAATCCATCACATGTATCCATCAACCCATCTAGATGCAAGCCGCCCGTCAGGCAAATCAACGTAATCACACACAGCGCAGCCAGCACGAGCTTTGGCACATATGCCCCTATAAGCAATGGCAACAACGAGAGTAGCGCGGCCAGAATCAAGCCCACCAGGGGAAAATAGGCGCTGCCCAAAATGACGCGCGCATCACTCGTCTGCTTACTGAAAAGATATGCGCTTCCAGGCACGGGCAGCGTGCTTAGAAAACGCAACGCGGCCACGAACTCTTGCAACTGGGCAAACACGCGAAAAGGTGGTCTATCTTTTCTCTCAATACTATCAGCCATCAACAGATCAACTTTCTGGCGATGGTGGGACCAGCGTGGCGTTTGCTTTAAACAACCAGGGATGCACATTTAACGCGGTCAACAAAATGGTATGCAACACATCGCTCGCCTGGGGCTGAAAGTCCACCACACTCAACGAGGCATTATCAACGCGCAACTGCCATTGATTGGCGTATGGGATAGCGAAAAGATAACAGAGCAAAGCGCGCAATGTGCCTCCATGGCTGACAATCACAATATCGCCGCGATCCTGCTCGTCCTCATGTGCAATCGCGACTAACTCTTTGAACGCTTGCTGCACACGCGCTAATAGATGCGTAAAAGATTCTCCATTGGGCGGCGTATGATTGACCGGATCAGAAAAATACGCCATCTGCTCTGGATAGCGCCTGGCAATCTCCCGAAAGTTCATATTCTCCAGGTCGCCAAAAGAGATTTCCCGCCATGCAGGCTCGATCAATCTTTTTGGCGCTGGCGTATGGCGCTGGGCGATAATATCTGCCGTCTTTTTCGCCCGTATCAAATCGCTGGAATAGACGATAGAAATAGTTTCCGCTTGCAACTGATCAGCTGCCCAACGCGCCTGCGCCTCTCCCACCGCCGAAAGTGGATCATCGCTGGACCCACACAGACGGCCCTCGATATTTGCCTCGGTCGCGCCATGGCGCACTAACCAGATACGACGTGTATATGGACGCTGCGGCTCGCCCGCACGCTCTGTTGTCATGCTTGTTACCTACCATTTTTCAGTTCCAGATAAATGCCTTTACCATCAATCTCATTGTACAACCACGGTTGAGCAAAAGTGAAAATCATCATGCGTCACACATGAAAAAGACCCGGAACGTAACCTGTTCCGGATCCCAGTTTACCGCCCATTTGCACACACCAACACAGTTCTTGCGAACGGTTCATGACTAAAAACGTTGTGTTTTTCGCTTAAACTACTGGTCCATGTGCCGCCCGTCGGCAACGCTCGGAGCAATAACGCACCTCGTCCCAGTTGCGTTCCCACTTCTTGCGCCACTCGAATGGACGGCCACACACCGCACAGATCTTCGTTGGCAGCTGCCCCTTCTTCTTGTTGATCGATGCCTGTTTAGTCATAGCTTCCTGATACTATTGCGAGTTGGCTGCCGATACAATCGCGGCGATAAGGATAACCAGATAGATCACCGATATTACTAATCCAACGATGCTCAGTATCAATCCCGTCAATGCCAGACCTTGCTGATTTGGCCGCCTGCGCGCCACTATACTGAGGATAATACCTACGATAGCTGGCACAAAATCGAAAAACGGTATCCAACACAGAGCAATGCTGATAATACCCACGATCAATCCCGCGATTGCCCATCCATTGCTTTGGCCCACAGGCTGCACCGGTGATCCATATCCGTAAGGTTGATTCGCATAATTCTGACCTTGATTACTCCCTGGTCCTACAGGACTGCCATATGGCTGACTCTGATTCCCGTAGTTTTGCCCTGAAGGACTGCCATACGGCTGACTCTGATTCCCATAATTTTGTCCTGAGGAGTTGCTATACGGTTGATCCTGGTTCCCGTAGTTCTGTCCTGAAGGATTGTTATATGACGGTACATTCTCCTGTGAAGACGATCCTGATCCGTACGCCGTATACGGGTTGTCGTTGTGATATGGTGGCTCTTGCATGTGTTCTCCTTACCCTGTTTTTCTTACCCTATAGCATGACATTATGAAACGAATAGCTGGATAATTTCAACGCTATCGGTAAGTCAATATCTCTCTTACCAATAAACGCTTTTCTATGCCGTATGTACAATACTAAAAATGATGCCAACTGTAAATACCAACCCCAATAACAAACCAACACTATTGAGAATCACACCCGCGTACGCGGTCTTACGCGCGGTAATCTGATGAAAACGCCTGATCGATATGATCAGGCCGGTGGCCGCGATCAAGCAACCAATAACAGGAAGCCACCACAGGATCAAACTAAACACACCGAGCACCAATCCTAGCAGCATACGACCATTTTTGCGTGCCGCCTCCTGACGCACCTGCTCCTCGTCGTCATACGTTTCTTCATTCTCCCGTCCTTCTTCGAAATCCTCGGATTGCTGATCCACTACTTCATCACTAAAACTGGCTGGATCGTAGCCGTCATCCGCTGTTATATGTTGACCCTTATGCTGGTTAAAAGATGGTTCTTGCATATGTTCCTCTTTTGCCTCGCTTCTCCCCATACGTTAAGTACATTATTTTTTTGACATTGTCCTGCTGCAATAAAATCTACACGCTCCATTTTCAACATGCTAAGCATAGCACTTTGACACATGCGTGATATTTCGCTATGATCTTTTCAGTATATTCTATGAAATCCACTACACCTATCAGAAGACCCTGAAAGAGCAGGAGTATAAAAGCGTGAACCGTTATTTTCTCGTGCGTGTATTTTCCGTCATCACCGCCGTCGGCGCATTCATCATGATGTTTATGGGTGTTGTTGTCACCGATACCGGCTCGGGCCATGGCTGCGGTACATCCTGGCCGTTTTGCCATGGGCAGATCATCCCAGGCACCTTGACGATCGCTGGCTTGATCGAATATTCCCATCGTATTATGTCCAGCGTCGATGGCTTTTTAGTCCTTGTGCTTACCATCGCCGTATGGCTGATGTACAGACGCGATTTTCGCGCGAAACTGCTGGCGGCCCTCAGCCTGTTCTTCGTGGTGCTCCAGGGTGCACTCGGCGCTCTAACGGTGGTTTTCGAGGGTTCGCTGGCCGAAAACTGGATTCTTTCGGTCCACTTCGGGCTCTCTCTGGTGGCACTCGCCAGCGTGGTCTTGCTCGCGGTGCGCCTCTTCCAGGTAAAACGCGAGAGCGATAGCTCGTACCGCCAGGCAAGCATTAATGTGCGCAATCTGCGTCTTCCCGTGTGGGGACTGGCGGCCTACACCTATGTCGTTGTTTATACCGGTGCACTGGTCGATCATACTGGCGCGGTCCTCGCCTGCGGCAATCAAATCCCCACGTGTGGCTCTACGTACGTGCCCAGCCTCGCCTCGCTCGCCGGTATCCAGATGCTACATCGCTATGCCGCTGGCTCGCTCTGGCTGCTCACGCTCGCCCTGTTCATCGCAATTGTACGCCGCTATGGGGCGCGGCACGACCTCACCAGTGGCGCGTGGTGGTCGATCATTCTCATCACTCTGCAAGCGCTCAGTGGTATCACCATCGTGCTCACCGGTGGACAACTGCTGGCCGCGCTCGCGCACATCACCATCATCTCGACCTACTTCTGCGTCCTCAGCTATCTCTGCCTGCAAGTCGGCTGGCCCTGGCAGAAAAAACGACACATGGTTCAACAGGAAACAAGTGCGAACGAAGCGCTCCAACTCAACACCATCTCATAAGAGCGACTGTTTCATAGAACACGCCCAGGGTTTGCTCCACCACCCAAAAAGCCGTGGAGCAAACCTAGCATGTGCCCTGGTGTATCCCCTGTGAACAACCTCTTTATACTCTATTCCTGTAACAACAATTCTTTCTCCTGCACCTCGTCCTTCGACTCGCTCTCGCGCAATCCCACACGCTCCCATAGCAGCCGCAGTGGACGTGGTGCCCACCAGTTCCAGTTTCCCAGCAAAGCCATCATCGACGGCACCAGCAAGGTACGCACCAGCGTAGCATCCATCAACACAGCCAGCGCGAGACCAACACCGATTGCCTGCAACTCCAGGATACGCGAAGTGGCGAAGGCTGCGACGACGACCGCGAGCAACAATGCCGCGCTCGTAATCAACCAACCGGTACTCTGCAAACCCAACGCCACCGCTTCCCTGTTATCGTGCGTCCTATCGAATTGCTCTTTGATGCGACTAAGCAAAAACACCTCGTAGTCCATCGATAAACCGAAGGCAATGGCGAAAATCAAGATCAGTTGTGTACTATCGATACTGCCATAGGCTTGAAATTGGAGAATATTCTGCAAATGACCATCCTGGAAGATCCACACGATCGCGCCAAAGGTGGCCGTGAGCGAGAGCACATTGAGCACGATCGCTTTAATCGGTATCACTAACGAGCCAGTCATCAAAAAGAGCAACATAAAAATGGCGACCGCCATGACGACGAGCGCATAAGGAATGACCGCGCTTAAGCTCGCTAGTTGATCGATGTTCTCGGCGGTACTTCCTCCCACCAAACGAGTAAAACCTTGTGGCGTGCTCAAAGCACGCACCTGCTTCACCAGATTTTTCGCCGCATTCGAGTTGGGGTCAACGTGCGCCGTTACATCGACTCGCGTCACATTCCCTTTCGCCAACTGCTTCGCCACCTGCCCCAATTCTTGCTCCAACACCTGCTCTTGCGCGTTCGGCGGCACCGTAGCAGGGTGATACAGTTGCTGGTACTGCGCCAGCGAGAGTTGTGTATCGACACTTACCAGGCTCGATACACTGGCGACCTCAGGCAAGGCCTGAATACGCTTCACATATCCGTTCAACAACGCGAGATTATCGTTGTTCAGCGCGTCGCCGTGTGTGGTAATTGCGATAGAAATACTGGTATCGTCCTGGCCGGGAAATTTTTGTGTCAACTGGTCCGCAACAATACGCGAGGATAAATTGGTCGGCAACGAATTTACGCTGGTAGGGGCCAGCGAGACATGTAAAAATGGTGTGCCCAGCGTTAGCAAGAACAGGATGACGCACACAGCGATAGGAATACGCCAACGCATTACAAAGTAGGAAAAATGGTACCAGCCACCCTGACTTTGTTTCTGCGCATTGCTCATACGCCTGCGTACCAGGCGTTGGATCGAAAGCGCGTTGACGCGTGCGCCCAACAAGGATAAGATCACCGGCAATACTAACAACGCGCCCAGCATCGCCACCAGTGCCGCCGCGATGGTCGCCAATCCAACACTATACAACAGACTTTCGGGAAAAAGCAGCAGGCTTAAAAGACTGGTGCTAACCGTCAAGCCCGAAAAAAAGACGGTCCGTCCCGCCGTAGCCATCGTACGCGCCAACGCCTCCTGCACATTACCATCGCGCACCACCATCTCCTCGCGAAAACGCGTGATGATAAACAGAGAATAGTCGATCGCCAGACCCAGCCCGATAAACGTGATCACGTTCGTCGCGAAACTCGATACACTCATGATCGTCGTAAGTGCGTGTACGATGGCGAAAGAGCCTGCGATCGCGAAACCACCGATCAGCAAGGGCAATATTGCCGCCACAACTCCTCCGAAGACAAGCACCAGTAGCAACAGGACAATCGGCAAGGAAACCTCTTCGCCGAACTCCAGATCATGCTCCAACTGCGCGTTGAATTGCTGGTCCGCGACAATCGAGCCGCCAACTGTGACTTGCAAAGGTGATGCAACCAACAACGGCTGCACCGTTTTATAACTGTCCTCGCTCTTCAAAACGGCGACGATAAATGTCTCGTGTCCATCGCGCGACACAAAACTACTATCTTTTGTGCCGTAGTACGATTGCAACGAACTTACCTCGCGACGCCCTTTAAGCGTTGTTATCAGTCGTGATGCTGCTTGCTCAAATTGGGGATCGGTGGCCTTTAGTGTCGGGCTGCTCAGCAAAATCACGATGCTCGTGTCGCTCGCGTTATTCGTAAACGTCGTATCGAGCAGGTGCGATGCACGAATCGATTCGCTCTGTTGATTATCTACCCCTGTTCCTCCCAGCGCATCAAAAACACCCGAGCCATACCAGCCCATAAGCGCGGTAAGCACAATAATACAGACGAGAACGCTCCATCGTCTTCGATACAGCGTTCTTCCAAGCCTGGTCAACACAATCTCTATCCTTTCAACTGCCTTGCGCAGTTCAACTTTCTTATTCCTACATTACCATCTACTATAAAGGTTTTTTAGCATGGAGAACAACTTTCAACCTCTCTCTTTTCAACGTTGCTAACCACACCACCATTTCACTCAATCCTTCTACCAGCACAAAGGTATCTTTCGAGATCAGAACAGAAACTTTTTTTACTCAACTCTTGTGAAGACAACAGCAACGCCAACGAATAATACCTTTTTCTCAAACACTTTTTCTTCTCTTTAACTCTTTAAAAAAGCTCTTGTATTTATATAAATACAAGAGCTTTTCATATTCTATTTACAATTTATTATGTTACCAGATGTAACTAAATACAATACTATTCGTGTACTAATTGAAGACAATTTTCCTTCAGGTTGTCTCTACTATTCTAATAATGTCTCAGCAATAGTTAAGTATGTTTCTACACATGAGAGGAGAAAAATTGTGGCAGTACAAACTCAGGCCACGGCATGGACGACCAACCGTATCGTCGCACTCGTCATTGGTGTGGTTTTCACACTCATCGGTATCGTCGGCTTCTTCATTAGCTCCAGTATGACTCCAGGCAATCTGCTCGGTTTCAGCGTCGATATCGTACATAATATTGTCCACCTCTTGACCGGTATTCTGGGTCTATGGGCAGCATTCGGTGGCTGGTCGCGCATCTTCAATCGCGTCTTCGGCATCATCTACCTTGTCATCGGCATTATGGGGCTCATTCCAGCGCTCTACTTCAGCGGTATGTTCTTAGGTACGATGCATATCAACGGCGCGGATAATGGTCTTCATCTAGTTGTTGGCCTCGTCGCCGCCGCAGTCGGCTTCTTTGTTCACGACAACTACAGGGCACGCACCACGACCTCAGCCGTTTAACCAGCTAAAAACGTCCCTGTGACGATTTACACGGAAATCCCAAATAAACAGATGCTCAAGGAATGACAACGAACTCGCTGACCTTCCTTGAGCATCTGTTTATCCAGATGGTATTTATCTAGAAACTTACGCGAAAGCATGACGCACATTGCGCAAAAGATCATCAATATCGAATGGTTTGAGCAGAACAATGACGTTTTCATCTCTGATAACATCTTCATGCTGCTATACCGCGTGTTCAGCAGCGGTACACAGAATAACGGGGATAGATCGCGTATCCTGCTGCCCCTTCAGAATCTGTAACGTTTGCCAGCCGCCTTGCTTGTCTTCTCCCAGCAATAAATCTAAAATGATAAGATCAGGATGCATACGCTCGATTTCCTGCACATCTTTGATCATAGATGAGTAAGAAATAACTTCATGCCCCTCGTCCTCAAGCAACATTTTCAAAAGCTCCAAAAAATCTTTGGAGTCGTCAATTGCGAGAACACGTTTCATTCCTTTTCTCCTCATCAGTACACGTAAGGTTTCTCTCGCAACCCAGAGGTGTGAAAACGCTTTACAACATCTCTGTGAAAAAACTTTTCTACTACCTCTCTCGACCTATCCCCTGTTCAATGTTCTTTCGGGCTTTACACGTCGCATCCCGCGACAGGTAACAGGTCGACCCTCAACCATCTGCTCCATGCTAGAAAGCATACCTATCATTCAAATACTTTCTTTTATCAAACAGCTGCCCGACGCCTGGCCGCAAAAGCTTCTTGAACAATCTCCTGCATGTGTGCATGCCCTTCATCAAGCATCCCCATTACCTGCCAACGCTTCTCAATGATAGCAAGATAATTTTGATACATACGCACGTAATAGCTACGATCTCTTCTCTCGCTAGGAACTTCTATTTGTGCCATCTCAAGTGCGTAGTGCAAACAACGATCCGCGAACTCATAATCTTGATAACTTTGCTGCACACTCTTTTTCCCTTGCACTGTTTCCTCAGCAATCTCTCCTAACGCAAAAAAGATTTCTGCAATCACGATAGGACTATGCATCTTTGCGTCGATTACAAATGCTACGTCGATAATCGATGGCAGCGACTCGGATCGACCTATATCTTTCGGTGCCAGCTTTACGATTTTTTGCACCGTCGCCCAGTTTACTGCGTTCTTTTCCAGAAGCGAAAGCACTTTTCGACTTATATAGAGCGCAACCATCTGCTCCCGCATCGCTGTGTCAGCATACCCACCCTGTCGAGCTTGTGTCGCGCGGTAACTATGCACACGCATCAAGTAGGCGATCGTTGTATACAAGATATCTTTGACCTCATCGGGCAACTCGGCACTACGGCCATACTTCTCTTGAATATGCATCAGGATCTGTTGAGCTTGCTCGTTCGCCTCGTCCAACAACGTCCCGGAATTGATCAGCAACAACTTGGTTCGCGCTTCCATGTCGGCCTTTAAGGCCTGTTGCTGCCTCCAATTATGAAAGTCGAGCAAAACCATTGTCTGGAGCAGCCGTGCGTACATTTCTCCATAAAAATCGCTACTGACCTGATAGAGCGTTCGACTTTGCAAAAGATAGCCTATGGAAAGCTGATAAATCCGCTCTACCTCTTCAGCCGATAATTCATGGCGCTTCTTCCTCATTGCGGGTGATATTTGCCCGAGAGCGGCGAAGGTGCTATACCCTAAGCCCAGGTACAGCTCGCCAGCTAGTAGCATATTATGATTGGCACGCAAATGGTGGCGCGCGCGCTCGAAATAGTCGCAAGCCTCGTGGTGCATTGTCAGCATACAACAAACATTTCCACAATGGATCTCCACCTGCAAAACAAGATCAAAAGCTTGCTGCTTCTCCTCCTGCAATAACGTAAGCGCGCGCCGATGATATGATAATGCGACATGATACTCTTGCATATAGTAATAGTTCGTCCCCAATGCATCCAGGATAGCGGCGCGATACTGCCCGGTGATCAATGCTAGCGCGTACTCAAGCAGAGAACGGGCCTCTTCTAGCCGTCCCGCCTCCTGCTCCATCAACCCACTCAAAAAGGCGTAGTGTGCTCTTCTCTCCTGCGATTGCAGGCTGGTTGACGATAATATCGATAGCTGCGTCAAATGTCTGGGCAACGCCATAGGCACGACATGGCTGCCTTGAATCATCACATTCAGGAGGGCAAGGACTTCCTGGTCATATTCTTCCTCAAAAGCCATGAGCGAAGTATCGCGCAAAGCGAATAATGATTGGGGCTCGGACTGCTGCAACGCCTGCTCTAATTCTTCGATTGACTGACCGAGCTTCTGGGCAAAATAACGCAAGGCGTCACGTGATGGCACGACTTTTTCCAACTCGACCGCGCTTATATACGATTTCGAAAATTCTTCGCCACCCAGCTCAGTCTGGGTCAAGTTTTCCTGCCGACGTAACTGACGCAGATAGGCTCCAAAAGACTGCTGCATACAACTAAACCTCGTTTCCTGCTCTCCGTTGCTTCATCATCAGTAATCAGAGCTCCTGCATCCCTTTATAAGCGATGATCTACTGTGCACAAAGAAAGTTTCTCTTATTGAGAGTATAGCTTTCTTTTCTCTCCCTGTCAAAAAATTCCATGGAAATGTTCTTGCATATGATCACTTACGATATTATTGTTAGTTAATTCATCATCAATTTTGATCACATAGAAAGGTTCTTGCATATGACCACTCACGATATTATTGTTATAGGAGCCTCAGCCGGAGGTGTCGAAGCATCGATGAAACTTGTCCATGCCCTTCCTGCCGATTTGCCTGCGTCAGTCTTCATCGTTCTGCACATTCCCCCTGGTAGCCCCAGCCTGCTACCACAAATTCTGAGTCGTGCGGGTTCGCTTCCTGTTACTCAACCTGAGGATGATACTCCTATTGAGCATCGACATATCTACGTGGCACCACCTGATCGGCATCTGATTCTCGAAAAAGGCCGCATTCGTATCGTACTTGGCCCCGAAGAAAATCGTCATCGCCCCGCCGTCGATCCTCTTTTTCGTTCCGCAGCTCTGGTCTATGGTCCACAGGTAATCGGTGTAATCCTTACCGGCGCTCTAGACGATGGGACCGCTGGCTTAATCGCCGTTAAACAACGCGGAGGCATCGCGGTCGTCCAAGATCCGAACGATGCTCTCTATCCCAGCATGCCACAAAGCGCGCTCAGTTATGTCAATGTAGACCATTTACTTCCCCTCTCCCATATCGGTCCTCTGCTCGCGCAACTTTCCCATGAAAAAAGTATCGCTGCGCCAGAGGCTCCAGTCAATGATATAATGCAACAGGAAGTAGGTATTGCAACCATGAAACCAGATACCTTTTTTAGAGATAACCCCGTCGGTTTTCTCTTGTCCAGAGTGTGGTGGCGTCCTGTGGGAACTACATGATGACGAACTCACCCGCTTTCACTGCCGCACTGGTCACACTTTTTCACCCAAAAGCATCCAGCAAGCTCAAGCCGAACGCATAGAGAATGCCCTGTGGGTCGCTTTGAAAACGCTCCAGGAAAAAGCCACCTTTTCCCGTCGCATGGCGAACCGTGCCCATGAACACCAACAGGTTCGGCTAGCGCAAGATTTTGAACTGAAAATTCAAGAAATTGAAACCAGTGTGGATACCATTAGTAGCCTGCTTCGCAAGGGGTTATTTTCGGATACTGCCAAAGATATATAGCAAGAAACGTTTTGAACGGGTAGAACAAAGACAGTGACGCACAGGCATCGCTCCCACAGCAGGTAAGTTCCATGGCTCTCCTCGACAAAACACATCGTTAGAGGCTTTTTAAACCGTATTGACACGCTTACCAATTTTGCTATAGTTGTGGGGAATACACCCCTTTCCCTTGTCTTAAAGAAATTAGGGTGTATTTCAAACAATAAAAGGGTCGCTTCTATGAGTACGATAAAAGAAGATAATACTCCTTCTCAGGACCTCATTGTGGTCGGTTCATCCGCCGGTGGCATCGAAGCTCTGTCGGTCCTGGTAGGCTCACTGCCAACAGATTTTCCTGCACCCATTGTCATTGCTCAACATCTCGATCCTCACCGCCCCAGCACACTCAATCTGATCTTACAACGCAAAACGACACTCAATGTCGAGGTAGTAACCTCGCAGACCCTTTTAAAACCCAGCACGGTCTACGTAGTCCCGGCCAATTTTCATGTCAGCATTCACGATCATACCGTTGAAGTACACAATGATATAACCCGTAGACCTCGACCTTCGGTCGACACCCTGCTCTCCACTGCCGCGGATGCCTATGGCGATCGTCTCATCGCCGTCATCTTGACTGGTTCCGGATCGGACGGCACCATCGGCGCGGTCGATGTGAAAAGTGCAGGTGGCACGATTATCGTACAAGACCCACAGACAGCACATAACCCATCGATGCCACTGGCACTGCCTCCTACCATCATCGATTTCACCGTATCCCTCGATCAGATTGGTCCTCTGCTCTCGGATCTGCTCCGTGGCGAGCACCTCCCACAAAACGAGAGCAGAACAGAGGATGTGCTCAGAGAAATTCTTGAATATGTTGGGCACCAAGCCAATATCGATTTTCGACAGTATAAAACGTCAACCATCCTACGACGCATCGGCAGACGTATGATGGCTACACATCACCAGACCATGCATGATTACTTCACCTACCTCACCAACTCCCCTGAAGAGGTGGGAGAACTGGTGAAAGCGTTCTTAATCAATGTCACTCAATTCTTCCGCGACACCGAGGCTTTCAACTACATCAAAAATGAAATCTTGCCTCAAATTATCGCGCGTGCAAGAGAACGCGACCACGTTCTGCGCTTTTGGACCGCGGGCTGCGCCACCGGTGAAGAACCCTACTCGCTCGCCATGCTGATCACCGACTTGCTCAATACCGAAATATCGGAATGGAGTATCAAAATCTTCGCCACCGACCTCGATGAAGCAGCTATCAATTTCGCACGTCGCGGCTTCTATACAGAAAATATGCTCAAAGGCATCCCCGCTCCCTACCAGGAACGCTTCTTCGAACATGTCGACCAGCACTATCATATTTCTAAAATGCTTCGCCAAATGGTTATTTTCGGACAACAGGATCTGAGTAAAAGTGCTCCCTTTCCACGCATGGATCTGGTTCTTTGTCGTAATGTGCTGATCTACTTCACCCCTGAATTGCAGGATTATGTCCTCAACCAGTTTGCCTTCTCGCTCAGCTCGCATGGCTATCTCTTTTTGGGAAAAGCTGAAACAGTACGACCGGCACATGCACACTACGAACTTGTCAATAAACATTGGAAGATCTACGCGTGCACAGGGAATGCCCTTCCATACATTCATCGGCAATCGTTCACCAATATGCGCCTACCACAATTGGAGGGATATATTATGAACCAGCCTAATAAAAGCGTAGGGAAATTAAAAAACGGACAGGATGTCGAACCGGTGCCGGGAGAAAACACGCAAATGCGTCGTTTCGATGAACTACTTCTCCGCTTCATGCCCATCGGTGTCATCGTTATTGATCGTTCCTATCATATTCATACCATTAATAGTGCTGCTCGACGCCTACTTGGACTGCGCGAGACCGCCGAACATGACTTCTTGCATGCTGTCCGCGGTATCCCCTACCAACAAATTCGCTCAGCTATCGACGCCGTCTTCCGCGAACATAACACTATTACGCTTACCGAGGTAGAACTAGAAGTATATTCTGGCGGCAATGGTCGCTTCGTGAATCTTTCTATCGCGCCCATGCAATTTGAAAGCAATATCCCCGACTATGCCGCGCTCAGCGTCACCGATGTCACTGAGCAGATACAGGTACGGAACCAACTCCAAACCGTTCATGCGGAACAGACACAACTCATGAATGAACTGAGTTCGGCCAACAAACGCCTCAGTGACCTCAATAAAGAGCTCACCGACACCAATGAGGAACTTCAGGTTTCCAATGAAGAACTGGTGCTTACGCAAGAGGAACTTCAAGCCAGTATCGAGGAGTTCGAAACCACCAACGAGGAACTTCAGGCCACCAATGAAGAACTCGAAACCAATAATGAGGAACTTCAGGCCACCAATGAGGAACTCGAAACCACTAATGATGAATTACGAGCCCGCACAGGCGAACTGCAAGAACTGATGAACGTGCTCGAAAGAGAGCGCCTTCGCCTCGCGGAAATGGTGGAATCCGCACCTTTCTATATCCTCGTCCTACGTGGACCTGTCCTGCTCATCGATGCTTACAACCCTCGCTATACCCGTTTTCTGGAGGGTCGCACCATCCACGGACATCCACTCGAAGAAGTCATGGATGCCTTTTGGGAGGTGCCCGTGGCGCTAAAAATCATCAGTCTCATTCGCGAAGTGTATCGCCTGGAAACCGCGCGCATTGTGCCCTTGCATTTCGCGTTTCCACAACTTGCCAGCGATGAGAAAAAACCGCCCACGCACAATTTTGTCTACACCTTTGTCCCTTCGCATGATGCATCAGGCCGCGTCGATGGGGTCATCGTTTATGCTATCGATGAAACAGAACAACCACAAATAGAGGATACTCACAGAGCATAGTTAAATATCCTTTCCGCTTACACAAAAGCACTCACTTTCTTGACCTACCTTAAATTTTCCTTAGGATAAGAGATTATTGAGCTACATTCCTAAAAATTCCATGGAATTCTTACGACGTATGTGCTATGCTTCTAGGGTGAGCAAATTATTTCGCTTGTTCTTCTCATCGCCCTGGATACGTAATACGAGCCTTTGCTATTTTGCTTCTGCATTCACAAAAAGATGCATCATCACAGTAGACCTTGTTCCTGCATAGAAAGAGAGCCACATGCTCATGCAACCACGCATTGATCCCGCAAAATACAAAGACGAGTATCGCGAAAAAAGTTTAATGGCTTCCGCCAGTCAGGGCGATACCTACGCGTTTGAGCAGATCGTTCGCCACTATACTCCCCTCCTCTACAACTTTATTTATCGGTTCATGGGAAATCAAGAACAAGCTAACGATATTTTACAAGACGTGATGATTCGCTTCTACAATTCGCTCTCATCTTTGTACTACGATAAACCCCTTTCCTCCTGGCTCTATCAGGTCGCCCACCACTGTTGCATCGACGAGCTGCGCAAAAAATATCATTCGAACGTCTATTTTTCTCAACTGAAAATTACCAATGAGTATGGCGAAGAGTTTTATCCCAACGAGATCCATACTCCCGTCGCCTCCGCTGAAGAAGATTTCGAACGCAAAGACCTGCAAGAGCATATTCAGCACGCTATCAGCGCGCTACCCACAAAGTATCGCGCGATCGTGATTCTACGTTACTCCTCTAACTTACCTTTCTCCACCATCGGTACTATCGTTGGTATCCCCCAGGCAACCGCAAAAACGTACTTCTGCCGCGCGAAAAAACTCTTACGCACAATGCTTGAACACGAAGAAGTGCGCTAACGCAAAAGTGCGCGAAAAAATGATGCCGACGACAACGTTCACTCCACTCTGGCGCAGCTCCCCGACCACACATTCGAAGGTCCATCTGGCATTAGCAAAGTCCTCGGTCAGATCAATCACCAATCGTAATCCCACTTTAGGGAGAGGCAAAACACGAGTTTTGCCTCTCCCTGTTCCTCCAGCTAGATTCACTACCGCTCTTTCTTCAAGCAGACTCACACCGCAATAATGATCGGTGACTTTTCCTCTTTTTCTCCGTCTCATTCCTCAGAAACACCGAAGAGGAATGAATCCTAGATGTATCAGAAAAAACCTGTCAATCAAGCAGCCATCTACCGACCAACCATCGCTATACAGCGCATTTCCGCGCACGAAAAATTATATAGTAAGCTGTTCGTCGCTCCTATCGACGCTCCCACCAGAGTCTGTGGGACAGCCAAACGCATCGGAGTCACCGGCACCGGCGAATCCGATCTCGTTCTCTATCGCATAAAACTATGGACAGACCAGAAAAGGTTGAACTATATGCTGCCCTCGCTCTTCGTAGTGGTGGATGGTATCTTCCTCGATGTCAATGACTGGCAAGCACAAAACAAAAACTTCTCTACACTCTTTCAATCCCTGACCGAACAGCAGGAACAGCTAGAAACGAGCACACTCATTCCCCCGCTCCAGGAACTTACAGAAGGAAATGAACCGACCTGACCACAACTTGCTCCCCGCCCCCCGCTATGCGTATTCACCCATGTCACTTCCCAACCACCTCTTTACGACAGCCCTGCTCTCTCGTCAAATGCTGCGCTTCCCCCTCGCGAACACGGCGCGACCCGACCCAACGACTGGCAATCATAGCGACGAAATAGGTCAAGCTCGCCAGGGTGGCGATATAAAAACTTGCAGGCAAGTACCGGCCCGTCCCCACCACCGTCAACAGCAATCCTAGCCAGGTGATCGCCAGCCCAAGGATGACGGAGAGCACAATAGTCGTCAAGGGACGATGGGTCAAACGCGCCGCACTGGCTGCTGGCGCGATCAAGAGCGCAAAAACGAGCAGTGCACCGACCACTTGAATCGCCATAGCAACGGTGATTGCCAGCACAACCAGGAAGATGGTCGAAAGCAAACGCACCGGCACGCCACGCGTCCGCGCAACCTCAGGATCGATCGATGCAAAAAGCAAAGGCCGAAACAATAGCGCCAACACAGCGAGAATGATCACCCCCGCGACCAACGTCGTCACCACATCACTACGATTGACACTCAAAATTGACCCGAACAGAGCACTTACCGTGGCAACCGCGTTTTTCCCCGATGCATACAGGTTCGTGAACAGTACACCCAGACCCAGGGCAAATGCCAGCACCATGCCCGTCTCGACATCTCGTCCCCGTACACGCTCGCCCAACATACCCATTCCTAATGCACTGAGTATGGTGAGGATAAACATGCCAATCAGCGAACTCACACCAAAAAGCGGCCCACCGGTGGAACCGGCAAAACCAATCTCCGAGATACTCTCGCTGGCAAATGCCTGCGCGCGCAACACCACAAAATATCCACTGATCGCCGTCACCAGCGCGACAATCGTTCCAGCCAGAAAGGCATTCTGGACGAATTCCTGCTGAAAAAGAGCTACCATCTTCTTCCTCCACGCGAGCAAGCAAAATTTTCTCACTACCGCTACCCGCGTTTCTCTCTATCAATCTTTTCAATAATGAGATTATATCTCATTGACACAATTTCGTCTTTATGCTATGCTCTCAAAAGATACATTGTATCGTTAACAATACGAACGCATGGTAGAGATTGCGCCTAATTGCTCATATTTTCATCTTTGTAGGAGTTTTTCTTATGTCTTCGCGCTTTACAACGCTCGCCTGGCTTCTATGTAGCTTACTTGCTTGCCTCTTTTTGTTCAATGCCTGTGGCAGTGCCAGTACCGCTGCGAGTAGTGGCTTCTCGTCGGGCAACACGCCCTCGCAGGTCATCAACGTGGTGGCCGCCGAAAACTTTTATGGCGATATTACGCAACAGCTGGGCGGCAGCCACGTCAATGTGACCAGCATCCTCTCCGACCCCAACGTCGATCCACATGAATACACCTCGAATGTACAGACCGCGGAAAAGGTGTCTACGGCGAACCTTGTGATCGAAAACGGGCTCGGCTACGACGACTGGATGGACAAACTGCTCTCCGCCTCGACCGATGCGAACCGCATTGTACTGGTCGGTGGCACGCTCGCGAACCATCCACTGCCCGACAATCCTCACGTATGGTACGGCTTAAATAATATGCCCGCCATCGCGCAGGGCATCACCAATGCGCTGAAAAAGCTGGACAGCGCGGACAGCGCCACGTTCGACCGTAATCTGACAACATTCGAGCAGTCGCTCAACCCGCTGCAACAACAGATCAATGCTATCCATACCAGATATAATGGTACACCGGTCGCCCTGACGGAGACGATTTATCTCTACCAGACAGGACCAGAAGGACTGAATGTACTCACACCATTTGAGTTCATGAAGGCCAACGCGGAAGGCACAGATCCACCTGCCAATACCGTCACCGCCATCAACAATTCGATCAACAACAAACAAGCGAAAATTCTGATCTATAATGAACAGACGATAACGCCGATCACGACAAACGTACAAAACGAGGCCAAAAAGCAAAATATTCCTATTGTCCCCGTTTCAGAGACGATGCCACCCAATAAGACGTATCAATCATGGATGGGAGATCAGTTGACCGCGCTCTCAACCGCGTTGCATCAAAGCACTGGCAAATAAAGGAGTGATATTTTGGATTCAGCACCGATAGCACCTGTCGTCGAGCTAGAGCATGTACGTATTCGCCTGGGTGGACGCACTATCCTGGAGGATATCAGCATAATGGTGCGCAACGGTGAATTTATTGCTATACTAGGACCCAACGGAGCGGGCAAATCTACCTTGCTCAAAACCCTGCTCGGTCTCATCAAACCGGATACTGGCTCGGTACGTGTGCTGGGCCATGCGGTCCACCGTGGCGATAAGGACATTGGCTACGCGCCACAGCATCGCACGCTGGAGTCCGATCTCGCCCTGCGCGCCCGCGACGTGGTTGGCTTTGGTCTCGATGGCAATCGCTGGGGTATTGGCCTGCCCAACGCCAGGCGCAAAGGACTGATCGACGACGTGCTGCGCGAGGTGGATGCGCTCGACCTGGCCGAGGCGCCCGTCGGCCAGCTTTCCGGTGGCGAGCAACAACGCCTGCTCATCGCCCAGGCCCTGCTGACCAATCCACGCCTGCTGCTGCTCGATGAACCACTGGCAAACCTGGATATCAGCCGCGAGGGAGAAATTATCTCCCTGGTGACGAAAGTGTGTCACGAGCGCGATGTCGCGGTCATGCTGGTGACCCATGACATCAATCCACTCCTACCCGTGGTAGATCGTGTCCTCTATATGGCAAACGGTCATAGCGCCATGGGTACGCCGGACGAGGTGGTAACCAGCCACGTTTTATCTCGACTCTACGGCTCGCCCGTCGAGGTCGTACACGCGCTTAATCGTCTCTTTGTCGTCGGTGCCGAAATATAAGGCGAGCAATATAAGACTATAAGACACGCTTCATCGGCCCACAAGGATACTATCATGTTCAGCCTATTCGCGTTTTCTTTTATTCAAAATGCCCTGCTGACAGGTACCTGCGTCGCGATTGTTTCCGCCGCGGTCGGCTATTTCCTGATCGCGCGCGGCCTGACTTTTGCCGGTCATGCACTCTCGCATATCGGGTTCGCCGGTGCCGCGGGAGCGGTACTGCTGGGCCTAAGCCCGCTTACCGGGCTGCTGGTCTTCACTATCGCTGCTGGCGTAGGCATCAGCCTGTTGAGCAAAGAATCACGCAATCGCGATCTGGCGATCGGCATCATTCTGACGTTCGCGCTCGGACTGGGCATTCTCTTCCTCTCGCTTTATTCTGGCTATGCCGAGCGCGTCTACGCCATCCTCTTCGGCGATATCCTCGGCATCAGCCAGTCTGATGTACTGGTCACCGCAATCTCTGGTGTCATCACCCTCGTCATTCTCCTACTGTTGTTTCGACCGCTCTTGTTCAGTTCGTTCGATCCCGAAGTCGCCGAGGCGCGCGGCGTCCCAGTGCGCCTGCTCGGCGTAGGCTTTCTTGTCCTGGTTGCGGTCGCGGTCTCTATGTCGGTGCAGATCATCGGCATCCTGCTCGTCTTCACCCTGCTCGTCGGACCCGCGGCCACCGCCATGCGTATCGCCAAACGCCCAATGCTGGTCATCGCGTTGGCGATGCTGTTGGGTGTCTTCTACGTCTGGATGGGCATCTTTCTCGCCATCAACGTCGCGAACGCAACCTGGCCGCCGAGTTTCTTCATTGCTACCCTCTCCTTTGGCACCTACCTTCCGGTGCGCCTGCTCTCTCCCCTTTGGAACAGGCGGCGCGCATCTCGATACAGCACAACGCTACAAGAACTCCCTACCACCCTGGGACAAAAGTCATTACGTGTCTGACTGCCCATTCCCTAAAAGCTACCAGCCAATGATCTGGAAGCCAGCCCAGTAGTAGGGGTCGGAGAAGGGGATGCTATCGGGAGCATCCTGCATTTCCGCGCTATCTTGCACCAGTTCCTGCGCACGAGCGGCGTCAAAACGATTGCCACGTCCACGCACGGCGAGCAAATACTCTTCTGTATGGAGAAGTTGCTGCGGCTCAAACATCTCGTTGGGTAGCAGTTCGTTGCTATCTTGCTGCTTACTTTGCGACAAAATTGGTACAAACGCTTGCCACTGCTGTAGTTCACGATTGGTCACCGTACGTAACCACTGTTGTGCTTTTACCAGGGCGACAGCAGGCGGTTCATCATACAGATGAGGAAACCATTCTTGCGCGAAACGCACAATCAAAAGATAAGTCGCGCGATCATCTACAGCCCACAACGTAGCAAGAATGGCCGCGGCCCCCGCCTGTAGCATCGCGGACGCGAGGCTATGCAATTCTTCATGCGCGCCACGCAGATCGATGATAGCCGTTTGACAGGCTGAAAGAATGAGCAGGCGCATTCCACGCAGATGGGCCTGGAGGGCCAGCATATCTGCCAATGTCAACGTTTCGGTCTCGGCAAGGAAAAGCCGGGAGCGTAAGAAATCATGGGCATCGAAAAGGCCATGGCAGGAGGCATCGACGACATAGCCCTTGCGCAAAACATCGATCAGCCAGGCACGTGTCGCTTGCCACTGTACCTTCACACCCACTGTTTGCGCCATCTGATCGCCTAGTCGGGCCAATGTAAGGGCCTCGGCCTCGCTCCACCGCAACTCCTGCTGCGTAGGATAGGGATTGCCCAGCGCATACACACCTTCGTGTGACGTAACATCACGCTTCCCCTGTTGAAGAGAACGTGTACTGGGAGCGATACTGAGAGGAAGCACGGAGGAAAACATGCGGCCATCTTGTAACAGGATGCCTCCAAGAGGAAGTAGCGCGAGTGGACCGCAAGGGACAAAGGTCAGATCAGTGACGGATAAAGCCAGTAACCAGTCGGCCAGAGGCATGATGACGTTTTCGCCCAGCAGCGTCTGGCAGCGTTGAAGCTCATGGTGCAGTACCGTATAACACAGCGTCTCACTTAAAAGCGTGCAACTGTTTGCGCTCAAAGAACTGAGTGGGTGATCAACAAGAGCACTCAAAGAAGGGAGTGAGAGTATGAATTGGGCCGCGCTATCGAGAGCAGCGCTCTTCTTAGCAGCTACGCAGGACTCATGCAAACTTGCTGCTTTCGCATGGAACGTGTCGCCGGAAAAACCTTGCAGCATATCGAACGCATGCCCACTCTGGGCACAGTAGAGCCCACCTACACAGGCAGATGAATCAATGTCTAAACGCGTTTCGACCAGGGAATCGACCAGTTCATCGGTAAGAAAGGGTAACTCGAGTGCCGCGAAAAGCGGTGAGTCTGGCGTTTGTTCGAGGTGAGGTAGTACCGCTACAGCCATGCCTCCCCACGGAGTGGTTGCGAGATAAACAAGTGCGTGGCCCTGTCCACAGTCCGCCACCGTCCGTACAATCGTTTTCGCATCGAGTACATGCGTCAAGAAATCCGGCGGATCTTGCGCCGCGCGGATCTCCTCGACGCTTGCATCAAAAACCGCTTTAGTATCTCGATAGTGAGCAGTACGTTGTACCATGATGCGCCGCTGCTCGTGATCATCCTGCTCCTGTGGCAGTGGGGCATGCAGGGTAGCCTGCGCCTCGATGAATTCATGGTGCGCAGAAGTATAGCGAGCACGACGTGCGGCATCACTAATATGTGATGGATCGGCGCTATTGATCTCCATAGCCTGCGCCAAGCCTCGTGCTCGTCCACGCTCAATCGTCACCGCCGCTTCAACCACACGTCCGAGGCGCACAAGCGCAAAACCATCACGCACTGTCGCATCACGCCCCTCTTTGAGAATTGCGTCGAGTCCAAGTGTACCGGTACTCAACGCGATAAGTAAGTCTTCGGCCTGATGCGCCAAAACATAGGCATCATGCACAGCAGCCCAATCTGCACGCAGCGCCAGCGCTTCGGCACGATCAATTTGTAGCTGCCGATGTTCACTGGGAAAAGCATGTAGGGTATAAATAGTGAGTGCGTTATGATAGCAAGTGAGCACGTGGTCGAGATTCTCCTCGCATGTCCCCTTTAAGCGGCTTTTATAGACTGCACCCAGATTTTGCTGCGTCATAGCATACTCAACAGGCAATGTTTGTGGCGTAAATATACGCAATGCCTCGTGGTAGTAATCAATGGCGTGTTCCTGATTAGCGGATGGCTCGCCCGCCAACCGCAACTGATACACTTCCCCCAGATTATTTTGCAACTTTCCGTATTGTAGAGGAAACGCCTCTAAGGTCCAGACCTGCAACGCGGCATGATAGCAGGCGATCGCCTGTTCGAGATTCTCGCTGCGTTTCCCTGCCACACGTACAACATAAGCAACACCCAGATTATTTTGCAGCATAGCATACTGATAGGGAAAGGTGGCGAGCGTAAAAATGTGCGCCGCCTGACGATAGCAAGCGATGGAGTGTTCTATGTTGTCACTGCGCTCTCCAGTCGTGCGTTGCCAGTACACAATGCCCAGATTATTTTGCACACGGGCGTACTCCACCGGAAACGTCTCGATAGTGTAGATACGTAAGGACTGGTGATAATAGGTGATCGCTTGCTCCAGATTATCGCGGCGCTCGCCCGCAATGCGCTGAGAGAACGCGGTCGCCAGCGAGTGCTGGCTGAGGGCATACTCGACAGGGGCCAGATCAGGCGTGAGTAGGGCCGCCGCCTCACGGTAATAGGTAATCGCCTGCTCCAGATTATCGCGGCGCTCACCCATGACGCGTTGCAGATAGGCCTTGCCCAGCACAAGCAACGTCCTGGCATAGTCCAGCGGCAAGGCTTCCAGGGTATAGACCTGCAATGCCTGACGACAGTGCGCGATGGCACGCTCCAGGTTGTCTTGCGGATTACCCTTTATACGCAGTTGTAGAGCCTGTCCCAGTCCATACTGAGCCTGGGTGTAGCCGAGCGGATCGTCCTGTTGTGTAAAAACGCGCAACGCATTTTGATAATATGCAATTGCCACTTCTCGATTCTCGCGTTGTATGCCCACAATACGTTCACGGTAGCCATCAGCAAGTGTGATTTGCACCAGAGCATATTGACCAGGGTAATCCGCGAAGGTATACCTTTGCAGCGCCGTCTCACAGAACTTAATGGCGCTTTCAACATGCTGTGAACGATCAGCACCCAGAAGTTCCAGGCAAGCAATAGCAAACTCATGCTGTAAGGTGGCAACAGTCTCGACTGCGACTTGAACATTACTGCTAACGCTATCCAACGCGGCCCGCAACAGTTCTACGCGTGCATTAGCAGTTTCGTAAGCACGTTTCGAGTCCTGCAAAACTGCAAGCTGTTGCACCACCAGGACAAGCCATGATGGTAAGTCAAGGACAAATCCCCCATATGCATTCACATACGCGGCTCGGATAGCTGACGCAGTTCCGCCTCGTGCACTCGCATCTTGCAACAATTTTTGCGTTTTACGTACCTCTGTGTCTTCCTGCTGAGAAATCAGCTGCAAAGAAAGCAGTTCCAGCAGCATAGGATATGTTTCGAGCAAGACACGCTGCGCGCAAATAGTCGACAGGATAAACCATTGCGAGAGTAGCTGTTGCATATCAGGGTTACTTGTGATGATTGCTGGTTGAGAAGGTGCGGTTCCCAGGCCCTCTGATGATGCAGGCAGATGGTTTTGCAGTGGCTTCATAGTATTCTCCTACGGATGCACGGTGATGAGACGTGGACAACAAGGTATCGCTATTGAGTATAACGTACAAGCAAAGAGATATTGGGTCAGAATTCGTTATTACATGAGCGAGCCAAAACAGCATTACGCCAAGAAAATAGAGAGATAAGAAAGACTATTTGTTCTCTACTAAACACTCAGACACTCACAAAGCTGTGAGTGTCTTTAGGTAAAGCATATCGATTATGCTTATATGGGAAAGGAGAGATTACACGTATGGCTATATACGCAGGGCTGACTCATGGAAATCAAGGAGAAGGTGAACCAGGGTGGAATCTTTTTGCGCGCGTCTTGCAAGAGATCCTCGCATCACACAAACTTGGCCTGGGACACCTGGACGATCGTGTGCACATTCATCCAGAGAAGGTACGCCGTTTACAACGCTCTCTCAAAGTTCCCAAAAGTTTTCCTATGCTCAACAGCGATGAACTCGCGCAAATCATCACCGTTTTTGGTCTTAATCGCAAGGAGAAGCTGCGGCTACGCGCGGCTGTATTGGCGACATCGGTTGAAGCCACATTGATGGATCGTATCCATCAGGATGATGCGCTGCGCGCGGCTGAACAAATTTTACCTATTATTGAACGGGCATTAGAAGAGCACGAGTATGAACTCATGGGTATAGGCGCTATTAAAGGGGGAGAGACCGAGATAGAAGAGAATGAAATCGATCGTAAACTGGGCAGTGCTCTTGCCATTATTGACCACGCCACATTATTGCTCTATCTGAGCAGCAACGCGGATTCTCAGCTGGAGCGCGTCGAGTGCGCTCAACAGGCACGCGACAACTTCGCCTCAGCCCTTGCGCAGTTGGATAATGCAAACGTGGAACTCAAGCAATACGACGCCTGGCATGTGTGGCACGATGAAGCCGAGAACGGTCTTGTCGGAGCCCAGGAACGTCTCAATGCTCTCGGCGCATAAGCTTTTTTCTACTATCAATTGTTTTAGCATCTCTTGCTTTTTGTTCTATAACTACCCTCTAAGGAGAAAAAATATGCTGTACGACGATAACAAACACAAATATATGCGTAATCGTTTCTTTGGAGCGAAGAAACTGGAACTCTTAGGAATCCTGCTTGTTGCATGCTTCATGCTTCCATCATTGACCGCCTGCGTGAATGGTCAGGGCACGTCATCCTCCAGCCTCGGGGTAGTCAGCGGGACACCGACGAGTGCCGCAAAGGCCAGCGGTAGTACACCGACGAGCGCTACACCAACGCCAGCGTCAGCAAGCAGTGGAGCAGTGGCGCTCAACACCACGATTACGTATGCGAGTGTCGATATTACCATTGTCGATGTAAAACAAGCCAAAACCTTCGCCGATGATGCAATAACTTCCACCTCGGACGTGCTCCGTCTGGACCTTAAAGAAAGCAATACGTCAACCGGTTCCTCTTCCTGTGACTATGATTATGTCGCTCGCCTGCTACTTCCAGATGGCACGACAGCCGAGCCACTTAAAACCGAGGACACCGACAGCATCGATGCATCGACGACACGCAACAATTGGGTCGACTTCCCCGTGTCGTTAAGTGTACCGGCAAATAGAATCTCTCTACAGATAGGCAAAGCAACAGAAGCACAAGAAGTTATTCCGTTAACTGCCGGTGCCGATGTCAGTAAATATGCTCCCAAGAGCTCTACTCCTAATGTAACTATGACCTACGGCAAAATCGACTGGACCGTTACCAACGCCACGAGTGAACTGAGCTACAAAGATATCCAGGCCAATAAAGGCATGATGTTTGTCGTAGTCGATCTCAACGCCAACAATAAGGGTTCATCGAGCGGCGGCGGAGATCTGGTGCAGGTGCAATTAAAGTCGGGAAGCACAGCCAACCCATCACAGGAGTTCTTGAATGACGTGGCTGGTTATCAGACAAATGTGACATCGACTGTAAGTTTTGTGATGCCGCAGGGCAGCACAAACTTCACGCTCGTGTTTTTACCTAGTAATGCGTATGGCATAACCACGGCATCTTCAGTCAATTTCCAAATCGCCTGAGTGAATCCCTGCAAATCGGACAAGTCTCTCTATACAATAAGTCTTTATACAAAGGGTAGCAATCCTGAGTGGATCAGGATTGCTACCCTTTGTATATAAAACATTCTCCATCGATCTCATAACTCTCGATCTCTCCGCACGAATCCTTGTATCGCCCAAATATATACCACTACTGCCCTCAAGATGCATACATCATGCCCCATTGATGCCCTTTGCTGCACACAAAGTTTCGTGTACGCTTGAAATATGCATAATACCTTGCGCTGTCAATGCTGAGAGATATCACGACACGCTCTAATACTCTCTACCAATGCATTCATCTGAAGGAGATGTGAGTGATGCGATTTGAGCCAACGAAACAACCTCTCACTCTCGTTGGAACTGGCGAACCACGCGTTGTTTTCCTGATGGGCGGCCAATGGGGGCCAGAGCACATCATCAATGTGTTTAAAGGAGGAACATGGACATTTTCCACTGATCAAACGTTTTTGTTTCAACCATCGTCGACAGCCGATCTATGTAACGAACTCTATCCCGTCTCGGGTACCTACACATTCACCAATGGCGTGCTGGATATTCAGGGCATGCAGCAGAATGGGTCGCATACGGCAAGCAACATACTCAATGGTGTACTGAGAATACAAGATGAGGTCATCCAAATGGAAATAATTCAAACACTCACATCGACACAAAAAAGCGTCGCGCGCATCAGCCAGATGCTTTATCCCAGACCCACAGCTCAAGATTCCTCCACTACCATTTATGCAACGAGTTTTCCTCTTCCGTCCACGTATAGTATCATTTTAACAGGCCGCGTTGATGACGATACGTTCGGACCAATCAGTGGTAGTCTTAGATTGCAGCCAGCCGATAGGGCTGATATCAATCCATTGCGGGTAGAACTTACAACCGAACGCAGAGGAAATATCGGTAGCATCTACTGGGCATCTTTTCTTCAACGCCCTCATGGACAGGGCTTACAATGCGCCACAATCACGCTACCCACGCAACAACAGATTTTGCTGGAAACAACACCAGAGTACAATGCGGTTAGCCCATCATGGTTTACCATGAAAACGACCATCGACATTGGAAGGCCTGTACAAAACGTCACGGGTCAGCAAGGGCAGATGACCTTCTCACTTGAAATTGGCTGCCTTTCTGGCATGATCCACCTGCAAGGCATTTCGGATCGCAAACAAGAGAGCGTCTATCAAGCGCATATTACTGGAGAGGTGGTCGAGAATCGACAAAGAACACATTGTGGATCAACAAACGCGATTTGATTGGCGTGGATTTGTTCTCTCTGCTATTAGTTTTGCCTGTTTACTCTCATGTATCACGTTCAGATGACTATACTATCGCTCTGTTTAGCAGGACCTGCCTCACACTGAACCGCTTCCTCATCCTGTTCCATTGTTTGAAGCAGAGCTATGAGACGTTGCCTTGTCTCTATTGTTTTTGGATGCTGTATTCCAATTGCCTGTTCACGAACGCTTAATGCACGAGTATACCAATCTCTCGCTTTTACAGTATAGCCCTGGGCTTCCCAAAGTCTCGCAAGTTCGTCCATGCTTGCAGCGGTGTCTGCATGCCGAGATCCTACCACCAGCTCCTGGATCTGTAAGGCGCGCTGCAAGCATCCTTCTGCCTCTATATACTTGCCTTGCTCTCGGTATAGAACCGCGAGATTGTTGAGCGAAGAGGCGACCAGGGAATGCTCTACCCCCAATTGTTGCTCCCAAATAGATAAAGCGCGCTGGAAGAGTGTCTCTGCTTCTCTATACTTCCCCCGCTCTCGATACAGGACAGCCAGACCATCGAATGAATAGGCAAGACCAGGATGCGCTGGTCCCATCTGTCGCTCCCAGATATGCAATGCCCGCCTATAGAGACATTCCGCCTCGGCATATTTCCCTCGCTCTCCACAGATTTTTGCCAGGTTGTTGAGCGCAGTGGCGACCATGGGATGTTCAGGTCCCATTTGCAGCTCCCAGATGTGCAAGACCTGTTGATAGATGGACTCCACCTCCGCATCCTGCCCCTGTTCCCAGGAAAGCGCCGCGAGATTGTTGAGCACTCTGGCAACCAGGGGGTGTTCCAGACCCAACTGCTGTTCTCGAATGTCGAGTGCTTTTTGGAGGTATGACTTCGCCTGGACGTACTGCCCCTTCCGCCAGGAGAGGACCGCCAATGTATTGAGTGGGCGAGCGACTTCAAGATGTGCAGGTCCCAAGTGTTGCTCAAAGATCTGCAACGCCTGTTGAGAGAGAGCCTCTGCCTCTGTGTACTTCTCCTGTTGCCAGCAGAGGACCGCCAGGCCACTGAGTGCATCCGCCAGGTCAGGATGGTGTGCACCCGACTGTTGCTCAAAGATGCGAATGGCTTGCTGGTAGAGCGGCTTCGCTTCCGAATATCTGCCTTGTTCTTTGTAGAGATGGGCCAGGCGATTGAGTGAGATACCTGTACTGGGATGCTCAGACCCCAACCTCTGCACAACAAGGGAGATCGCTTGCTGGAAAAGTGGCTCCGCCTCCTGATAACATGCCCGGCTCTGGAGATACGATGCTGTTTTATGCAGCAACCGTTCTGTTCTCTCACCAGTAAGGTGATATCGCTCGACCGCGTGAGCTGCATGCACAGCATGTGAGAGCAGTCGCCTACACCGCATCCATGGGTGAGGCTCGGTATCTGGAAACGCCTCATTGATGGCAAGCACCACCTGCTCTGCCCAGAAGTGCCGTTCTCCCTCCGGGAGCAGATCCTGAAGAACCGCCTGTACAAGTCGATGGACGTGAAGGGTTTTATGTTTGGGATTCCGTCGCAGCAGGGAATAATTGAGCAGGACGCTGATGGCCTCATGAAGGAGTAAAGGAGAAGCCGCGAGGGTCTGCAATGGTATGCTGAGATAAGACGCGCCATTGACGAGTAGCTCTTCGGGAATCGCATCGGGAGAGAGGAAAGCGCAGAAGCGCAGCAACTCGGCGGCACCAGAATTCTTCTGCTCGATTCGCTCAAATGAGAGAGACCAGGTCGTTGTCACTGCATCCGGGTGTCCTGTGAGTGGCCCTCCTCGTTCCTGAAGCAGATACTTGCGATGATCACGATAGAGATCGAGATATTCGAGCAGGCTGCACTGCCTGGATTCGATGTAGGCTGCTGCCTGATCGAGTGCTAATGGCAAACCATCCATCGCTTCCCAGAGTTCCTCAGCCCCGCGTTGATCCAGCGCAGGCACGGTACCATCTTCTTCTGCTCCCTCTTCGCTGGAAGCAAGGCGTTTCAATAGGAAGGTGATGCCTTCTTCTCGACTCATTCCTTGCATCTTTATATGCTTCAACTGGCCTGCGAACTGTGAACGGGTTGTGATCAACACCGCACCAGCAGGATTGCGGGGCAGAAATTCGGAGAGCAGCGCCAGATCCACCGCATTATCAAAGATCAACAGCCAGGAACCTTGCTCGCTCAGCCAGCGTTTGACTGCCGCGATCATACGAAATTGATCGGTTTCCTCCCGTTCCTGTCCATCAAGTGTCTGGGCGAGTGCGGCGAAATCGGAGGCCAGGGTTTCGCGAGAGTCAGCTTGCACCCACAAGATCGCTTCGTAGTCGTTGGCGTAACGATAGGCATACTCAAGAGCTGTCTGTGTCTTGCCGATGCCACCCAATCCACTGAGAACGCAGATACGGCTCGACACGCCTGCATCTTCAGGAGTAAGGACCTGATACAGGCGCTGAATCATCTGGTCACGACCCACAAAGTACGGATTCCGCAAAAACGGAAGATTCCAGCGTATCGGCTTGCCAGTGCCCCACTGTTCAGGCGGTCTGCCAAATGCCTGCGTGAGAAGCGCAAACAGTTCTGGGCGAGGGAGAGATCGATCATGCTCCCAACGGTTGATACTGGGGACTGAGCCACCTACCCTTTCCGCCAACTGCTTCTGCGTCCAATGGCGACGTTCTCGCTCACGTTGGATGCGTTTTCCCAGGAGGCTGGAATGCATGTCTTCTTCCATGTTCTCTCCATTGGTGCTGTCTCTTGATACGACCCGTATCAGAAAAGTGATTGGGAAGTGAGGGGTTTTCCCCTCGTATTCTACCGCGCTGCACGCCATACTTACAAGAGAACATACGAAAACTCAGGGTTCTTGAAAAGCCCTGGTATAGGGAGAAAGGAAATGTATGCAAATCACCAAAGATGTGCATCTTTTGCACGTCACCAAAGACAGTTATGTGTATCTGGTCCTGGGAGATGAACCGGTCCTCGTTGATACATGCTTGCCAGGACGCTCGGATGCTATACTGAGAGAACTGGAGACCCTTGGACTCAAGCCCACCGATCTTGCTCATATATTTCTGACGCACCATGATGTGGACCATATTGGGAATGCGCGCGCCTTGCAGCAGGCATCAGGCGCGAAACTGTGGGCCTCTGGGGAAGACGTACCCTATATTCTCGGTCAACGTAATCGTCCAGGCATGAAACGCCTGACGCAGATGCTTGTCAAGGTGGATGTTCCGCAGGTCGATGCGATGTACACCCCCGGACAACGGATCGGGGGGATCGAAGTCATTCCCACTCCAGGGCACACTCCAGGCCATGTCTCGTTTCTCTTTGGCGAGACCCTGTTGAGTGGCGATCTCGTCATCAACAGCAAAGGCCAATTGCAGCCCGCATCGGCTCTGCTCACCTGGGACAGGACACTACTGAAACGTTCCTTGCACGAGGTCAACCATTTTCCGTTTACCTGGGTCTGCCCGGCCCATGGTGAACCTATCCCACGCGGACAGCTCTGGGAGACGCTGCTAAAACACGTAGAAGGGTGAGAGATGGAGTATGTCCATACCATTTCCACTGGAATGAACCCCAAAGAGCGGACAAGGTACGTTATCTCTTCGTTACAACACAGCAAAAAAAGAAGCAGGGACATATAATGCAGACCTGTGGTACGTAAGAAAGGACGACCACGCAAGTTCTCAGCGTTTACTTTCCTTACCCAGATCTGCACCATCATAGGAGTCACCTCCTGTCACTAACAAAAGACCTTCTTAAGCTCCCTGCAGTAACACGCCTCGTGAGGCAGTGCCTTGCAAGCGAAGCGGCATAACTTCCCGATAGTCAGGCGAGTTGTACCACCCTTTGAAATGCTCGACATCTGCAAATTCTAGGATAGCCACCGCTTGCGGCTGCCAGTTCCCTTCAACTTCTTCTGGCGATCCACCCACCACCAGGAGTCTTCCACCAGCCTGTTGAATGGTTGGGACGCCACGCTGAGCATATTCAGCGAACTTTTGTTGATCATATACTTTCTCAATCTCAAGGACAAAGTAGACTGCCATTGATTTTTCCTCTCTTTTCCTTAGAAACTCTTTTAAACACACGATACACACTTACAGTATTTCCATGTTCTCTGTAAGCGAAGAACTGCTTTAGTTATACCAGAGCATTGACTTTTGTGTAAGTACGCAGAATTTTATGATAGAGTATCAAAAAGATACTGTAAAAAGGGAGAAGTTACTTCATGAAAAAGGGAACATATATTTGTCACTCTGCCTGCTCAGTGGAAGCAGCATTGGATGTGGTAGGAGGCAAATGGAAAGGCGTCATTTTGTTTCATTTGCTTTCAGGAACGAAACGTTTTAACGAACTGCATCGTTCCTTCCAGGGGATTACTCATCAGATGTTAACCGTGCAATTGCGAGAGTTAGAAGAAGATGGCGTTATCCACCGTACAGTCTATCCTGAAGTACCACCAAAGGTGGAGTACGCTCTCACTCCTTTTGGTCAAAGTTTGCGACCGATCCTGCTCCTTATGCGGGAATGGGGTGAGGAGTATAGAGAAGCACGAACCGAGAACAAATAAGCTACCCAAACATGAATTTGCTCACGATTTGCACAACGAGCAGATAGCTCTTTTTCGCTACTTGCCGATTAGTATGCGATCGATGAGCATTGAAGGGATTCATCCTGGCCCAAATCTCAGTAAACGAACGCAGAAAGAGGGCATCTTTCCTTATCTGTTACGTCATACGACGAGTCAGTATCCCAATCATATTTGGGAGTTAGATATCACGTATATTCGCCTGAGAGGGGGCTGGATGTATCTCGTAGCAATCTTGGATTGGTATTCGCGGTATGTGCTGAGTTGGGAACTGGACCGGACGTTGGAATTACCCTTTGTCTTGACGGCGCTTGAGCGTGCACTGGCAGTGGCGATCCCAACAATCTGTAAGAGCGATCAGGGAAGTCATTTGATGAACGAAAAACAGTGACTATCAACCTCTGGGCTTTTCGGTATTCCTCTTAAAAATTATCTTCTCCCAGTGATACAATTCTAGCTATCCGCCATCCTTCCGCCATGCCCTGATTGATCTTTTCTCTCTGTTAACCGCGTATAAGGCTTCTCACCATATTCACACTACTCGTCTTCCTGACTTTTCCGCTCTTTCAGACATTTATTCCGCCGTTTCTTCAGACATGTGCTAGGCGAAAGCTATTACTTATTGATACTATAAGAGAAACACATACCTGGCAGTACATCCTCACCGTCAATCCAGTAAGCAGCGATGGATGCTGCTACATCCAACTACTCCTGCAACTATGTTCATCGTTTTCCTTAGAATTCCACCTCGATATTACGCAGTTCGATCAGGAAGATCGACAATGCATCAAGGTCTGTCTTTTCGAACACCAAAAGAGACGTTCTGCAATGAAAAGCAAGCGATTGTATACGATTGGTATGGCCGTACAGATGTCTGACACACTGCTGTGTTTTAACATCCCATAGAAGTAGGGTATGTTCCTCTCCACCGCTTATCAACTGTGTTCCATCAGCATTAAAGCAAACAGCACGCACCCAACTGGTATAGCCTTGCAGTATACCAAGACATGTTCCATCAACAACATTCCAAAGACGTATTGTTTGATCCTCGCTCCCACTTGCAATGTAATGCCCGTCAGGACTCATGGCAAGACACCTGACACGTCCTGTATGACCATATAAAATGTGCAAGCACCTCTGTGCTATCACATCCCAGATACGCACCATCTGGTCATCTCCACAACTCACAATATAGCGGTTATCAAGGCTGAAAACTACAGCTCTCACCCAACTTCCATGGCCTTCTAATAGAAAATGTTGCGCGTCATTGATATCCCACACACGCACTGTATGATCCTCACTGCCGCTTGCAACAAGCTTTCCATCTGAACTAAAGGCGATAGCACGCACCCAATTGAGATGACCAGAGAAGGTCTGTACACAGTGACCATTGTACATATCCCACATGCGCACGCTCTGATCTTCACCTCCACTGGCTACTAACGTCCCATTAGGAGAAAATGCTACTGCGCGAGCTCCATGCCGATGGACCTGAGCGAACTCTCTACACCCGGTAGCTTGTAAGCTCCAGGAGCGCAGACATTGATCTTCCGCACTACTTACGAACGACTGTGCATTTGGATGGAAAGCCACCGACCAGATACGCCTGGTATACCCGCTCAGCGTTTTCAAGCAAGACGCGGTAGGCATTTGCCAGATGCGTGCAGTCTGATCATCTCCTCCACTGATGATAAAGCACCCATCGGGGCTAAAAGCTACCGATCTCACACCACCCGTATGACCCTGTAGAACATTTATACACGTATTTCGATGCAAGCTCCAGACTCGAATCTGTTGATCTTCACTTCCACTGATGACGGAATTCCCTTCGGGATGAAAGGCCACCGACCAGACGCGATTAGTATGTCCAATAAAGGTTTGCAGAAAGACACCACTTGCAACATCCCACAAACGAACCGTTTTATCATCACTACCGCTAACAATCATCTGTCCATCAGGACTAAAGGCGATCATCCATATCCAACCTTGATGGTCTGTGTAGTGCATCAAACATTTCTCTGTCTGAATGTCCCATACGATGATCATTCCATCGGTACTACCGGTCGCGAGTCGCAAGCCATCGGGGCTAAAACTCACTGACCAGACACGATCGGTGTGACCACGAAGGATCGAGAGGCATTTGCCCGTTTGGGAAATGATATGGATCAACATCGGCGCCACATTCTCCAACAGCTTCTCGCCACAGTAGGTACGGCTCTTCTCGTTCCCACTGATACACTCCTTTGCCCTCCTCATGATGGTCCTATTCCTGTTACTGGACAAGGACCTGCTTTCTTGCGTTTCTTTGAACACCTCCTTTCCTTGAGTTGGGAACACTACTATACCAGCAGTTCACGTACGCTCACCCCTCTCGTTGATGATTGTTTACGTTCTCTGACCGCGTTTGCGAACGATCCATCCAGCGAGGATCGGCAATACGGTCTGACACTCCTCTGCCAGTTTTATCAGCTTTCTGGTGTGATCGCGCGAGACCAAAGGGATATTCCGCGTGCCATCCAGGATGGAAAGAAGGCCGTGGAACTTGCCTTTGCGGTTGACAACGTTGAACTGATTGCTGCTTCCCTTTTCAGACGTGCAAAGACGTATGTGAAACAGACACGCTACGACAAAGCGATGCAGGACTTTGAAGCAGCCCTTCTGTACGCGCAACGCGCTCGTGATCCCTTGAAAACATACATCCATCAGGCGACCGCCGAAGCATCACTCTTGCTCGCTGACGCTCACGATCAACAGCAACAATCTCATAGTCTTGCACTGCTCGATACTGTTGAAGAGAGTATCCAGCATGGACAACATGAAGATGATCGAAGCTTTGTCAGAGTAAATAGTGCAGGACTTGCCATGGATCGGGCACATGTACTTTCTTTTTTCAAACAACCACATAAAGCACGTCAAACACTCTCTCTGGCACAACAGCAACTCGGACCTGAAGTGACACGGTGGCAAGTACGCCTGTTGATTACTGATGCAGAGATTGCTCTTGCACAACATGAGGTGCTTGATTGTTGTGATATCTTGTTGAAAGCACTGAATATGGTACGATCAACGGGCTCCCGCAGCCATGAGCAGCGTATTGAACAGCTCTATCACCATCTTATAACACTTGCACCTGATCAATCGCCCGTGCGTTCCCTCGGAGAATATCTGCACATTCCCCTCAGTGAACAAAGAAAGTTGGATGTATGAAAACAACGGATGTTGTCATTATTGGAGGGGGAGTCATTGGCTGCGCCATCACCTATTTTCTTGGCAAAGCACAGGTCGATGTTCTGCTTTTGGAACGTGCAGAAATTGGGAGCCAGGCATCAGGAGCAGCCGCAGGTTTACTGGCTCCTCTTGGTCCTCTTGCCGGTCCTGGCCCATTTGCTGATCTGGTTCTGGCTGGTTTTGCAGCACTGAACTCCCTGGTCCCCGAACTGGAAGAGACGACGGGTATTCATGTAGGGTATGAACAAACGGGTGCGCTCCGCGTCGTGCGCACCCCCAAACGGATCGGTCACCTTCAGAAACGGATGGAACGGTGGCAACCACTCGGGTTGCAGATGGATTGGCTTGGTGGAGTCGAGGTGCGTCAGCGAGAACCACAGCCTGCTCCCGACATCTGTGCAGCAGTGTACGCACCTCAAGAGTCTCAGATCTCTGCATCTAATATTGTGCATGCCTTATTTACCTTTAGCAGGTATTATACACAATAGTAAAAGAAGAGTTGGTGCAATGATGGATCACATTAAAAATGTATGTTACATTCAATCTTTCTACCATGAATGCAACATACATTTTTACAAACTGAGAGTATCAAAACCGCTCTGATGGTTTCTGTAATTTATCTAATTTACTAGGGTAATTCATTGTAATGAGCCCAATTACAGGTCCCATCGTTAGAATCACCGTTTTCTTCACCGGTAAAGCATTCTCTTCGTTGCCAGATAGTCGCTCCTCCTGCTAAGCCATTGGCCTCTGTGATGTAGCTTGTATAGAGTGCAGCGCGAGAAGGGATATTTGTCGTGTAGCTATCACAACTTTTGCTTGATTCAACCCACGGAAAGCCCCAATTCCAGGTGCATGTCTCACGAGTTAGTGTGGGTGGTACACCACACGCGCCAGACCAAGACCAACTTGTTGCAAGATGCGAGTCATAATCCCAAAACAAACCATACATGTCATCTTGATACGATCTCGTCCCGCTAAAACATTGCCACCAGTTATCGTTAGGTATTACGCCAATAGCCTTTTTGTTCTTTACCTCTGTCATTGTTGTTTTATGCACAACAAGACAGAGATTGGGATTTTTTGCCTGTGCAGGAAAAGAAACTTTCAATGCGGCACAAAACTTAGCGGGCAATTGCAATGTTTCTTGGGTTACAATAGTATTTGGTGGTGATACTGCCGTGTTAATAGATTTCGCTTGTACCGAACCACCAATTAAGAAGAGCGTTCCTGTTATAGAGAACACAATGGCGTAGATCAGGTTCAAGAGTTTGCTACTTTTGATCATGAGTATCTTCCTCTTCATTTTACACAAGAACATACTTGAAGCTACGTAGTAGTACATACAGAGAATCAATTTGACCATTCCGTAGGTGGTAAAAAGGACACGTGTATGTAGAAATAGAGGTGAGTCGTAGGACTCTATGATTCTTTCCTCTTGATCGTTTACTTCCCTCTTTGGGTATCCGATTTGCCTCCTTTTCTGTGGCTCTAAGCATTGCTTCCTCCGTTGTCTTTGTTTCTTCGTCTCAAGCATACTTGAGAAAGGAGGTACGTATAAAGATCGTTGCAGATCGTTGAGCGATCGTTTGCTGGTGACCGGAGATCGTTTCGCTCGTTCTGCAAGTAGAGAGCTTTTTTACCATTCTTTTGAGTGTTCCACGAAGAAGAGGAGAGGCATGGACGCAGCACATTCTAGACAAAAGAACAATCGCTTGCGGCAAGAGCGCATTGCACGGAACTGGCGTCAATCTGATCTGGCTGAGCAACTAGGAACCAGCGTGATCACTGTACGGCGCTGGGAACGGGGAAACCAGTCCCCACGCGCCTATTTTCAGGTGAAGCTTTGCGCGCTCTTTGGGAAAAGTGCTGAAGAACTTGGACTTCTACCAGAAAATAGAGAGGAACCTGTGCAGATCCTGCATGAGGTGGAGGAGAACATCCTTTCCTCCAATCTTGAACCTTCTTCTAGTGTCTGGGGCATTTCATACCCTCGTAATCCGTTCTTTACCGGTCGCCAGCAGATTTTGCAGACGTTGCACGAGCGGTTCAGCCAAGAGCACCGTTTGGCACTTACCCAGTCATTCGCAATCAGCGGACTGGGTGGTATTGGTAAAACCCAGATTGCGCTTGAATACGCCTATCACTATCGGCAGGACTATACAGCGGTCTTCTGGGCCAGCGCCGCGACACGGGAAATGTTGCTGGCAGGCCTGCTCACAGTTGCCGAACTTCTGCACCTGCCTGAAAAGGACGAACACGATCAAAACAAGGCAACTCTTGCGGTCAAAACATGGTTCGCGACTCATCAAGGCTGGCTCTTTATTGTGGATAATGCCGATAACGTTGCTCTAATACAAGACATCGTGCAGGATGTTCTCTCGGCACAACCTGGCGGTCATGTGCTGCTTACCTCTCGCGCGCAGGCGATGGGATCGCTTGCACAGCAGATCCAGGTTGAAACGATGGGCCTGGTAGAAGGGACGTTGTTCTTGCTCCGCCGAGCCAAGCTCCTCGCGCCAGATCTCACTCTCGAACATGCCACAGAGGAACAACTGGCAGGCGCTGAAGCAATCGTCATCGCGATGGATTTTCTCCCTCTGGCCCTCGATCAGGCAGGAGCCTATATTGAAGAGGTGGGATGCAGTCTCGTAGCGTATTTGGAAATTTATCACACACATCGTGCCAAAATGCTTCAGCGTCGGGGCCATATGCCCAGTGATCATCCTGAACCAGTCGCTGCAACCTGGTCCCTTAACTTCCAACAAGTCGAGCAAGCCAACCCTGCTGCCGCAGAGATGCTCCGTCTGTGTGCCTATCTCGCGCCGGATAGTATCCCTGAAGAGCTATTCAGTGAAGGGAGTGCCACTCTTGGTCCAGTGTTGCAGTATGCCGCAGCGGACGTATTCATGTTGAACGAAGCTATTGAGGCACTACGCAGATTTTCCCTCATCGAGCGCGATCCTGATACGAAGGTCTTACGTATCCATCGTCTGGTGCAGGCTGTGCTCATTGATGCGATGGGGGATGAAGAACGCTCCCAATGGATAAAGCGAGCGGTACGCGCAATGAGTTTAGTATTTCCCCAAACTGTTGAGATGGCAACGTGGTCCCGCTGTCAACGTTTCCTTTCTCAAGCACAGGCATGTGCGTTGTTGATCCAGAACAATGCTTTAACATTCGTGGAAGCTGCTTCATTGCTGATACACACAGCCAGCTATTTGTTTGACTACGCACTCTATGAGCAAGCGGAGCCGCTCTACCAGCAGGCATTGCGCATCTGGGAACAGACGCTTGGCTCCGAGCATCCCGAAGTAGCACATACGCTTTACCGATTAGGCCGTCTCTATGAGAATCAAGGACGATACAAGCAAGCCGAGCCATTGTTTCAACAGGCATTACATATCCAGGAGCTCGCTCCTGTGCCTGACAATTCAGAGGTGGCCCGTTCACTCAGTGGACTCGCCATCCTCTACTCCAAACAGGGCAAATATGAGCAAGCGGAGCCATTCTACTTGCGGGCTGTGCGTATCCAGGAACAGACACTGGGATTAGAGCACGTCGATGTTGCCTATTCGTTGAATGGACTGGCAAGCCTCTATAACCAGCAGGGCAAATACGAGCAGGCGGAAGGATTGTATCAGCGGGCGTTGCGTATCCGTGAACGCGCCTTGGGATCAGACCATGCTGATGTAGCCCCCACGCTCTACAACCTGGCTCGTCTTTACAACCAGCAGAACAAATATGAGCAGGCGGAACCACTGTTGCAGCAGGCGTTGCACATCTGGGAACAGACGCTTGGGCCTGAGCATCCTCATGTCGCCTATCCACTCAACAGTCTGGCTGAAGTCTACGAGTCACGGGCAGACTATACGCAGGCGGAAGTATTCTACCAACGAGCCTTGCGCATCTGGGAACGAGCGTTAGGACCTGGACACCCCAATCTCGGCTATCCACTTGCCAATCTGGCCGAAGTCTCCTTCCTACAGGGGAAATACGAGCAGGCGGAACTGCTGTACCAGCAAGTGTTGGACATGTGGGAACAGAAATTGGGACCAGAGCATCCTGACCTCGCTACTGTGTATAATGGGCGAGCAAATGTGTATAGTAAACAAGGGAAGGATCAACAGGCGGAGTTGTGGTATCAGCAAGCCCTATCTCTACGGGAAAAAGTTCTGGGTGAATCCCATCTTGATACGGCGGAAACGCTGCATGATTTCGCGGTGTTCTGGGAAATGCAGCAGCAATATCAGAAAGCGGCAGTGCTGTATCAACGTGCGCTGGTGATTCGAGAACAAATCCTGGGAACTCATCACCTTAAAACAATCGAGACGAGTAAACATCTCTGCGATGTATTCGTTGCTTTGGGAAGAGAAGAGGAAGCAATGCGGTCTATCAACGCCTTCCCGAAAAGAAGGGACTGAAAGAGAGAATCGTGATAATCGTGCTGTGCTGCCTCTCTCGTATGCAGACGATGCACGAGGAGTGTGTTGATCTAGAATTTTGCCTGGGTTGAAATCCATCACAGTGTGGGCTTTGGATCTCGATTGCTCATGAGAGAGACCGGAAATCAATGTGTTTCCACGGTGAAGTGCGAGGTGTTTTCATCGTCCGGTGCTCTGTATGGTGTCCTTTATACGTGTCTTTGAGAAAGATGCACTTATGAATAGCAAACAGATTGAGCAAAATTTGGGCTATCTCAATGAGCAATGTGTACGGATGAATATTCGTGTTCAGCTCTTGCTCGTGGGAGGAGCAGTGATGGTAACGCAGCTCAAGAATCGCCAGAATACGGACGACATCGATGCTTCCATTATCGCATCCAGTGCTCAGGAGTACTCGCTTGTGCTCAAAGCAATTGAGGCGGTCGCCAGGGACAAACAACTCCCTGGAAAATGGCTTAACGATGATGTCTCTATCATAACGGATCGGGTAGGACGCCCACAGACATTACAACCATGGGTACGCTTTTCAAACCTGACGGTGTATCTTCCCAATCTGGATTATATGCTTGCGTTAAAGCTCTTCTCTGGTCGAGCCCAGGATTATCGCGATATTGAGGCATTGAGGCATTGAGCAAACAGTTACACCTCTTGACACAGAATGAGGCACGGAAAGTGGTGACTGCATACATCCCACAACATCTCCTTCAAGATCAGGCAGTGCATAGACGCATTGAAAGAGCCATACAACAATGTTTTCGGCAGGGATGAGAAGATCTTTCTCTTGAAAGGCTTGTATGTCTGTTTCATGGTATACTAAAAGAGAAACTTTTCGGCGAGAGGAACACATTGCAAACACCGCTTCCCTATTCAATCCATCCCATTTCAAAGGTGCTTGAGCAGATCGCCCATGATGATGCAGATCCATGGATCGCTGTGGGCAATTTTCTACATGATTGGTGGTGTTATGGAAAAGAGTATCGTCACGACTTGATTGTGGAATCGCCATCGCTCGCCGATATTCACCTGCAACCACAGTGGGCTGCATTCTGTGCGGCAACGGTCGAAGAACTGTGTAGGAGAACCTCGTTTCCCTGTCCTGCCTGGGTTGATGACCCGATGTTCGTGCTTACAGAACCGTGGAAACTTCCCTCTGCTTCCGATGATGATGCAGGACTTCCCTCTTTTAAGCGCCGCACTATTCTGGTTGGGTCAAATGTGCTTGATAACAAGTATGAATTGCACAAGCGCTATCCCCAGGTTACCACTCGCTTTCTACCATGGACCGATCAAGAGATTCAGCAGATGGTCCAGGATGGGGCTAGGGCCGAACAGCCAACTTCCTAATCCATCCATATACGTAAGTGCTCCTCCGTTTCGATCACCTGCATGCGTAAAGGCTCGATCAGTGTGGATGAGATAACAGTAAGTTTGGGGCAAACCATGGACCTAAAAGGTACTCTACACTTTTTGCACCTTTTCCTTTGTTCTACACATATTTGATGAGCATACATTCCACTTCCTAAACGAAAAAAGCTTCCCCATTCGCTCTCACCAAAAAGCGAATGGAGAAGGTATCTAGGCCTCTTCTCTCTTTTCTGTCCTGTTGTCACGACACTTCGGGCTTCAGGTACTTGATGAACCATTTCTCGTGTCGTTGTAATCACCCCCTCTCTATTGATGCCATAGAGATCATAGTGTCCACCTGGGACGAGCATGATCTGTTTGGGCTCATAGGCACGAGCATATGCCGCGAGGATTTCATCGGTAGGAGTGATGGTATCTTCTGTTGCTGAGATAAGCAAGAACGGAGTGGGAGCAATTCGCTCGATATACACCCCAGGTTCGTACTCGGAGTAGAGTTCAACGGACCTGAGTGTAATCTCATTGCGCCATCCTTCGAGTCGCTCTTGTGGCATGGTGAGCGGCCATTTTCGTGCGTCATTGCCAATGCGTTCGACGATGTTTGATGGACTGGACGTTTGGATTCCGACATCTGCCGCATTGAAGTCGGCAATGACTGGAACCATTGCCGGGGTCTTCCCCTGCGAACGTGCTTCCCGGTCTGCATCAAAACGTTTACGCAGGCCGACGAGTGTGTCACCAGGAAAGCGGCGCAGGGTATTGCGCCAACCACTGATGGTCGGTGCTTGCACAACGACACAGGAGACCCGTTTGTCGAGAGCACTCACAACAATGGCATGCCCACCACTGTAACTCGTCCCCCATACTCCAATGCGCTTCCTGGCTATATCGGGCAATGTTGCGGCAAAGGTGATGGCATGTCGATAATCACGAACTAGCGCCCATGGATCAATCTCTTGCCCCCGCGTTCCATCGCTCGCACCAAAGTTGCGATGATCATAGACCAATGTCGCGATTCCAGCTTGTGCGAACGCCTCCGCATAGCTGTCAAGATACATCTCCTTGACGGCTGCCCAGCCATGGGTCATTACCACCAGGGGAAAAGGTGCTTTCTCTTGCTCCGGACGATACAGCCAGCCACGCAGTATCGTCCCTTCTGCATCAAACGCAATATCTGTTCTCATCCTGTCCTCCTTACACCTGCATCTACCGTCCAGTGTAGGTGGGTTGCCTTCCTTCTTGCAGGGCGTTCATGCGTTCCCGCATATCTTGAGAGCGCAGCAGCCGCCCAAACTCAGGGAGCAGTTGACGCGCGGCTTCCTCTTCGCCAGCGGTCAAGGCGAGATGTGCGGAGGCAAGCGTTGCCTGTATCGAGAGCGGAGCTGCTGCTGCAATGTGCTGTGCAAGTTCGAGCGCACGTTCCAGTTGCTGACCTATGGCAACGACTTCTTGCACCAGGCCGATACGCAACGCTTCTGTTGCATCAAACTCATCCCCTGTGAGCATGTAGCGCATAGCGTTGCCCCAACCCGCCTCACGCACAAACCGGATCGTTGCGCCTCTCCCTGTGAAAAGTGAGCATTGCTGGCCACAATACGAATATCTGCGGCCAGCAGCAACTCGTTGGCCATGAACGACACGCCTCCTTGAACGGCGGCAACAAATGGCTTCGTGAGCCGAGGTTCGGTTGTGCCAAGAGGATTGATTTGCCCATCTACCTGCCACTGGAAGGTTCCCTGTGCCAGGACGGGCGCAAATGCGGCTACATCCAGTCCAAG
>CAZZWK010000005.1:77426-123699 GCA_964657925.1 uncultured Dictyobacter sp. | reverse complement strand
TACAGAAGTTTTGGGGTGGTCCAGTAAGAACGGAGGTATGGCGATGCGAGTACCGATTGAGTTGATACAGAGGGCGTTGGAGGAGGATGGGGCGTATGAAGATATCACTACGCTAAGCACGGTGCCGGAGGAGCAGTGGTGTGAGGCGCATATGATTACGAGGCAGGCGGGGGTGGTGGCGGGATTGGAGATTGCCTGCGAGACGTTTCGGCTGCTGGACGTGCGTGTCGACGTGGATCAACGCGTGGAGGATGGGGTGAGCGTGCGGACGAACGAGTTGTTGGCGGTGATCAAAGGTCCGGCGCGCAGTGTATTGAGCGCGGAGCGGGTGGCGCTGAATTTTGTGGGCCATCTTGCGGGCATTGCCAGTGTGACCGCGCGTTGCGTCGAGGCGGTACGTGGGACGCGGGCGCGTATTCTGGACACACGCAAGACCACGCCAGGGCTGCGTGCACTGGAGAAGATGGCGGTCAGGCTGGGCGGTGGACAGAATCATCGTTTTGGGTTGAGCGATGGGGTATTGATCAAGGATAACCATATCAAGGCCGCGGGCGGCATCGCTCGCGCCATTGAAGCGGCAAGAAAGCAAGCGCCGCATTTGCTGAAGATCGAAGTCGAGTGTGAGACGCTGGACCAACTGCAAGAGGCGCTGGAGGCGCGGGCCGATGTGGTATTGCTCGACAATATGAGTCTGGAGGCTATGCAGAAATCGGTTGAGATCATACGCGAGTACGCGTCCAACGTCTTGATCGAAGCCTCGGGAAATATAGGGACGAATGTAGATCGGTTGGCAGTGGTTGCCGCGACCGGAGTCGATTTCATCTCGCTAGGTGCCCTGACGCATTCCGCGCCGAATTTCGACATCTCGCTGGAGTTCGAATAATCTGTTGAAGGAGAAATAAGATGGCAGTGAATGCGATAGACGTGCAGTGTGCCGAGAGTCAGGAGACGAAGGTATTGCCCCTGCTCAATCCAAAGACGCGTGCGAAACACGACCTGAGCAAGCGTGTAGATGGTATCCCGCTTTTTTACGCGCAGATGGATGGCGAGGAGTTGGATCGGCGCATTATGGCGGCGAAAGCTGAGTTGGGTGAGCGGTTGGTGATTCTGGGGCATCACTATCAGCGCGATGAGATCATCAAGTACGCCGATTATCGAGGTGATTCGTTCAAGCTGGCGCAACTGGCGGCGGCACGACCGCAGGCGGATTACATCCTCTTCTGTGGCGTGCATTTCATGGCGGAGAGCGCGGACGTTTTGAGTGGTCCGCAGCAGAAGGTCATTTTGCCCAATCCGGCGGCAGGTTGCTCGATGGCGGACATGGCGAATATTGCCGAGGTCGAGGAGTGCTGGGAAATGGTGCACGAGATGTTGGGAGAGGATGCTGGCATTATTCCGGTTACGTATATGAACTCGGCGGCGAACCTCAAGGCGTTTTGTGGGCGCAATGGAGGGATTGTGTGCACCTCGTCGAATGCGCCAGCGGTCATCGATTGGGCATTCAAGCAGGGGAAACGCGTGTTGTTTTTCCCTGATGAGCACCTGGGACGCAATACCGCGCTGCATTATGGTATCAGCGCGGAACAGATGACGGTGTGGAATCCGAAAGATCCGATGGCAGCGGAGGACGCGGAAGAGGAGTTGCAGCGGGCTAGGATCATCCTGTGGAAGGGCTATTGTTCCACGCATATGCGTTTCAGTGTCGAGCAGATCGAGCAGGCGCGCGCGGACTATCCAGGCATCAACGTCATCGTGCATCCGGAGTGTCGGCACGAGGTGGTCGAGGCTGCGGACATGTATGGCTCGACCGAGTTTATTATTCAGCAGATCGAGCAGGCAGCGCCGGGCAGTCAGTGGGCGGTGGCGACAGAGATAAACCTCGTGCACCGCATCGCGCAGGCGCATCCCGACAAGTTCATTTTTTGCCTGGACCCGATCGTGTGTCCGTGCTCGACTATGTACCGCATCCATCCGGCGTATATGGCGTGGGTGTTGGAGGCGTTGCTGGATGGTAAAGTTTTGAATCAGGTCAGCGTGGACGAGGATATCGTGTATTGGGCACGGGTGGCGTTGCAGCGTATGCTGGCGCTGGCGAAGTAGCGCAAACCCGCGTAGCGCAAACCACGCGTTTGCGCTACGCGATTTTTTTGTTATGTCCAGGTCTGTGTAAGCCAGTGTTGTTTGTAGTCCTCGACGAATTGGGGCATTTTTGTGGCCGGACGACCGAGTGTTTTGGGAAGTTCGTTGGTCAGGTCCTCGTTTCTGCCGAGTCGGGTCAGGGTGTAGACGATGGTCATGAAGAAGATAGTGTCCCACGAGACACCGCGACGCAATAGGCGAAACCAGAAGTGGAGCATGGAGGGGTGGGTGTAGCGAATGGGGCGAGCGAGCACCTGGGAGAGGATGGGTGCGACCTGAAAGAGGTCCAGTTGTTCGGGACCGGTGAAGTTGAAGGTATGATCGATGTAGTCGGTGGGCTGGGCGAATACTTTCAGGGCTACCGCGGCAACATCGCGGGCATCGATGAAGCTGAACTTGCCTTTGCCTGCGGGAATGAAAATCTCGTTGCGCGTAGCGATATCCACGCCATGGGTCGAGATTTTGCGGCAGAGGTTTTGCATAAAGAAGCTGGCGCGCAGGATGGTATAGTGCGCGCCGGACGCTTTGATATGTTTTTCGACGTGATAGTGAGGAATGACCGGTGAGGAGTCGGCCCCCAGCACGCTGATATAGACGATATGCTGGCAGCCAGCTTTGACGGCGGCATCGATGAACGGTTTCATGCGTGTGTTGACGGTGCGAGGTTGGGGGACGGGAAAGACGAGGAAGAGCAGATCGATATCGGCGAGCACGGCGGGCCAGGTGGAGTGGTCGTCGTAATCGAAAGGCACAACTGGCATCTCTGGCCCATATGTATCGGAGATGTGGCCTGGCTTGTGCGCGGCGACACGGTATAGTTGGGAGAACGAGTTTTGCGCGAGGGAAGCGACCACTTCGGTTCCGACATTGCCAGTGGGAGCGGTAATAACGATCACAGGGTAATCCTTTCAAGAGGGAAGTTAGGCAAGTTCGATACGCATCATGGTGAAGCGTTGGGCGGCGTCCTGGAGACTTTCCGTGTCGAAATCTCCGGAAGCATTTTTGTTGACTGAGAAGGCGCGTGCCGCGTTGGGGGCGTGTTGTAGATAGCGATGAAGCGTGGAAATGGTTAAATCTTTATCCAAAAATACGTTCGAGTTGCCTCGTATGGTTTTACCTGCGATGCGGACAGTTACGGGGGCACCATTTTGCAGGTTGCGCCACCATGTGTGATCGGTAAAGAGGGTGATTGTATTACCTTCGCGCATATAGCCGACGGGTGTTGTATAGAGTTTGCCTGTTTTGCGACCATGGAATGAAAGGAGCATAATCTGTGAACTGACCAGGGAGTGCAGGGGTGAGCGTAAGAGCAGCGCCATAATGCGATTCATGAAGGGGGGTATTTCTCTGGGTGGGCGTGGTGTAGTATGATTGACGGACATAAGGAAGCATCTTTCTTTGAACGAGGGTGAGAGGAAGAGCAAGCAGCAATTTATCCTCGTCACCCAATGGATCAGTGTAAGTAGACAACTGTCCACTTGCTGATATAATATGTGGACACCTGTCCACCTGTCAAGGTGAAGCAAACTATTGGAGTAGGTATGGATAATTCGAGTGAGGTGACTGGGCAGAGTAAACCCTCATTCTGGGCCTTTCCCGTGATAGAGCTGATGGGCAATGTGGAGGAGGGTGAGCGCCGAGATGCAGTGGAGCATAGGCAGAGGATATTGGCGGCTGCGCGTCTTTTATTCGCCGAGCATGGTGTGGAGCAGGTGAGTATGCACCAGATAGCGCAGGCGGCACATGTGGGGCAAGGAACATTGTACCGACGTTTTGCCCACAAGGGGCAGTTGTGTATGGTATTGTTGGGAGAGAGTGTTTTCCGCTTTCAGGCGGCCTTGCTGGCCTATTTTGAGCAGGTAGGCGATACGCTTCCCTATTTTGAGCAATTGTATGGCATGTTGATGCGACTGATGGATTTTACGGAAGAGAATGCGGCGTTATTGAACGCGATGCTTGACGCGGCCAGTGGAGGGCGGAGAACGCAGTCGTATCGCAGTCCGTTTTATATGTGGATACGAGCGGTTGTTGTGGTGGTGTTGAGGCGTGGTATTGCGTGTAAGCAGGTGCCTGAGATGGATGTAGAATATGTGGTGGATGTCGTGCTCTCGTTGCTCGCGGTTGATTTTTATCGCTACCAGCGTCATGAGTTGGGATTGAGTCGGGAGAGGATCGCGCAAGGTTTGAGGAATTTTTTGTTAACTGGTCTGGGGATAGAGTGCGAGAGCGGGGAGAAGTGATGCATTTCCAGGGAGTTGTGCGTTAGTAAAGAGTAGGGAAAGAGTGTTTTTTTATTTGTGAAGGTTTAAGGGGTTGTATGATGAGCGAAGTAGAGCAGCAGCAGGTTGCGCCTGATTTTACGTTGCCCGCGGTGGGAAGCGCGGATATTGTCAAGGATGGCGTGGTGCATTTACTGGATTTAAGAGGAAAAGTGACTGTGTTATATTTTTATCCGAAAGACGATACGCCGGGCTGCACCAAAGAAGCATGCAATTTTCGCGATGCCAACCGCGAGATGCAGAAGCAGGGCATTGTCGTGCTGGGTGTGAGCGCTGATGATGTCAGGTCGCATCAAAAGTTTTTGGATAAGTACACACTGCCGTTTCCCTTGTTGGCGGATACTGATACGCAGGTTGCGCAGTTGTATGGGGTGTGGAAAGAGAAGAACATGTACGGCAGAAAATATATGGGTATCAATCGTGAGACCTTCCTCATCGATAAAGATGGTATCGTGCGCAAGGTCTGGCATAAAGTCAAACCGGATGCGCACGCCAGCGAAGTATTGGAGGCGGTTGAGGAGCTACATTTGTAGGATAGAGTTATAAAGTGGCAGCGGTAGTCAGGAGGATTCTGTTTCTTCCTGGGCGAGTTCTGCATCGATTTTGCGGCGGCGCAGGCGAAGAAGGCGGGCGCGCTCGATGATGGCCTGTTCTTGCTCATCGCCCGCGATGAGTGGGGGGACGGGAGTGGGTTTGCGATTTTCGTCGAGCGAGACGTAGATCACGTAGCTGCTGGCGATTTTGCGCACTTCGCCGGTGAGCACATCCTCGGCGGTGACTTCCACTCCGACTTCCATACTGCTGCGTCCGACGTACTGCATCTCGCAGTTCACGGTTACCACGTCGCCCATAAACGCGGGTGCGAGGAAGTCGAAGCGTTCCACGCGAGCGGTCACGATTTTGGGATTCTGACAATGTTTGAAAGCCACGATCGCTGCAGCATCATCAACCATTCGCATAATGACTCCACCGTGAATGTTGCCCTGGATGTTGGCATCGGTTACACCCATAGTCATGCGGGTCATACTGCGGGAGTGGGCAATAGTTCGTCCTTGTATCAAATCGACGGGAGGCACATTTCTGGTCCGGTTGGTTAGTTTATCGAAAGGATTCATAGGTTTGTGTTTACCGTTTCTCATAGAGTTTGTTTGTTTCACTATAACGCACAAGACCTATGAGCGGCAAGGCCAGAAATGTGCGAGCGGCTCAGGAAGGCGAGATCTGCAAGAGATGTTGACGAGTTTCCTCGCTATGCTGTGAAAGTGTGAGTTTGAGCATGAGATCATTGAGCGCATCGAATGTTTCGAGCAGGCGCTTTTTTCTTTTGAAGCCATGCTTGATCGAGTGTACTAAGGAATTTTCATATGATAATGGTAACAGGTGGAGGTTGGGAGGGAATAAAGAATTTTTATGAAGAGGGGAAGGTGAAGGCACTCGATATGCTGCTTGTAGGACAGAACAAGAGTGCCTTTATGGGAATGCGAGAGATTAGAATATGTGTTTTACGTGCTTATGGTAAGCCGTGGTTGTAGCAACATCATCGTTGTGAATGTAGACCGTACATATTCTATATCTCTCGCGGTTACAAGGATAACCGGCTCCTATTGAGCGGCGTAGGGGACGCGATTGGAGACACCTGAATTATTGATGCTGACCTGCTGATACTGGTAGCTATTGCCAACGACAGGGCTGAGGTAGCCAGCGTCGGCGATGACGGTCGGGGCATCCAGGATGGTTTTGAGCAATACTGGTGTATAGGCCCAGTTATCGGCTGGATCGAGTCCCCCGATAGCGCGTCCAAGGGCGCGGTGCTCGGACTCGATGCAGGCGATTTGCGCCATGATCTGAGCCAGGCGGTACTGTCCCATCTCTCCCAACTGGTAGACGAGGACCAGGAAAGCGGAGTCGAAGGCGCCTTCCAGCGTCTGCTGGGTGGAGATGAACGTCGAGAGATCAGTGAACGTAGTCGTGCCATTGGGGTAGCTGAACGTGCTGGTGAGCGGTTTGCCACCGAGGGACTCGAAGAAGAGTTCGTGGATCTGCTCTTCCACCAGGGCAGCCGAGAGGTAATCAATTTCGACGCCGGAGAGGCCGAGGGCACTGGCATTCTGGATCGCGTTCGTGTACGTGGTGACGGCGAGGCGCTCAGCGGTGACGGCGATGTCGAAGATTTGTTGGGCGGTCGGCTTTTTGCCTCCTTTGCTGCCATGTGCGAAGGCGGCGCTGCCTTCGAACAGAGAGGTCGCGCCGAGGGCTGCGCTCGCACCGAGGCCAGCGACCGCACCTTTCAGGAGTGCGCGGCGGGGGCGTTGCGCGGTAAATGAATTGAGTAGATTCGCGGTTGCAGTCTCAAGTGACTTTTCGTCATTGGTATTCATGCAATCAATAGGTCCTTTCTCGAGAAAGATTCGAATAATTCGGTCTTTGGAGCTACCATACGATAGTTCTACTACTAGCATAACCATGTGCTAAAATGCTTTTTGACTATTTGCTAAGGTGTTGATGCTTTTACGGTTGGAAGAGGGAAAATTATTATTTTACCTATCTTCTACCAGCTTATCTTCAGCGTATGTATGCAGAGGTAGCAGGGGATGAGCGCGTTTCGAAGGCGGAGGGAAAGATGTGCGAGGGAGATGATTGTGTTAACTGATGCCTGTTGTGATATGATGAGAGCATATGGTTTATGAGGAGGTAGTCATGGATATTTCGCTGCGTCTAGACACGCTAGGGATCGTGGAGGTGCGCTATCTGCGTGGTCGAGAACGATACCGAGACTGGCCCCAATTTCAGTTATTAGCGGCGTCGCGTCAGGCGCGCGTGGTTTCTTATTTCCCCCATGAAGTTGCGGAGCAACTACACCAGCAGATTGTGATTATTGAGTCGGCGCTGGGACTTGATACACCGCTTGAGGAAGAGGTAGAGGAGAACCATACTCTTTTAAACGGTGATGAAGGGGAAGAGGAAGTGAAATCGGCTGAACGTGATTCTAGCTCTTTTTCTCCGGCATTCGCCCAGGCGTTAAAACAACTGAATGAACTGGCACGTCAGCGATTACCAGATGCGACTATGGGTGTGAGCCAGAGTAGTGGCGAGTTATCGGCAGAAATCGATGGTGAGAGCGATGATGATGCGCTAGAGCAGTTGCAGGACGCGTTTATACAGATGATGGAAGTCGTGCGAGAGCTAGCGGAGGAGATGTCCACGGACGCATTGAAGGTTACTGGGCGGTTCAAATGTGCGCGTACAAATATCGAGTTTATTCCGCGGGCAACTGATGACGACGAAGATGAAGATGATGACGAAGGCGAGAATGATCTGATTATATCCGCTGAAAATGGTGAGATGAGGATTGGTGAGGTCGAGCTTATCATGGTGCTGCAATTATACGAAGATGGGCGGGCGCGACCGGAGGATTTGCCAGCGGTCGAGCTACAGTTGGATGTGGATGATTTCGAGCGTTTACATGAGACGTTGGATATCGCGCTTGAGCGTGAGCGGAGGAGTACACGCAGGCGGCGCCCATCCTGACCCCTTTACGAGGGTGCCTTTTCTTCTTTTCTACTCCATTTCCATATGACCCATTAGCGGCAGGAGGACACCTCTTTTTCGTAGCTGAGGGCGGTGTTTTTTTGTGAGCAGGAGTTTGATTTTTATCGTTATACCCCGCAGTGTGAAGAATATTCTTTTTTTAGGAAGCGAAGGGTAAAAATCATGGCGCGATCCATTACTATTGAAGATCTGTATGGACTGAAATTTGTGAGTCACGCGAGCGTAGCGCCGGATAGACGAAACATAGCATATGTGGAGACGACCATCGATGAGCACAAACATGCCTATCATAGCGCGATATGGCTCGCGAGCGTGCAGGATGGTACAACTAAGCGTTTTACCGGTGGGGTAGCGAGTGCGAACAGTCCGACATGGTCGCCGGATGGTCGCTGGCTGGCCTTCGTTTCCGAGCGTGTAGGTGAGACGAGCGAGACGGATGCGCAGGCTTTGAAGAAGCGGGGGCAGGGCAAGCCGCAGGTGTGGATCATGCCGACAGATGGTGGTGAGGCGTATCAACTAACGTTTATGGAGCATGGGGCAGGTGTGCCAACGTGGTCGCCCGATAGTAAACATGTGCTTTTTAGCGCGCAAGTGGGACCGGCGGACGAAACCGCCGATGATGGAAGCAAGTTGCCGAAGGTGCGTGTGATCGATCGTTTGTGGTATCGATTGGATGGCGTTGGCTATATTTACGAGCGGCGGGCACATCTTTTCTGTGTTGACAGGCAGGGCGGAGAGGTGGTGCAGTTGACCGATGGGGATTGGGATGATGGCGAGGCGGCGTGGTCGTCGGATGGAACGAAGATCGCGTTCGCATCGAACCGAAACGAGGATCGCTGGCGCTGGCCGGGCGATGATGTGTATGTGTTGGCGCTGAACGAGGGGAAGCCGGGCGAGTTGCGACGGCTTACTGATGGCACGCTGGGCTGTAGTTCGATCGCGTGGTCGCCCGACGATCAAATATTGGCTTTCCTTGGTGCGCCGAAGCTGCGTTCGGCTGGGCAGACATATGTATACACCAGTCCCGTTACGGCTGAAAATCAGGCACCTACGAATCTCTCCAAAGATTTTATCGGTTCGTGCATCGAGTTTACGAACAGTGACGTGGGTGATGAACATCTGGTGCCTGCTCCGGTCTGGTCGAGAGATGGGCAGACGCTCTATGTGTTGGCTTCTCATCGAGGGGCCTCGCGTATTTTTGCTCTGTCGAGCAGTGAGCCGAACGTAGAGCCGAGGGCGATTACACCGGCGGATATGCACGTGCGTGATGTGAGCGGGGATAAAGAGGGCCGGACGTTAGCGTTGGTGATCGGAGATGCGACGCATCCGCAGGAGGTGTATGTGTTGGTGCTGGACGGAAACGCGCAGTTGCAGCGCATCTCGCATGCTAATGACGAATTGTTGCAAGAACTGACGTTGGTGCAGCCCGAGGTGTTGCACTACAAGGGTGCGGACGGCTGGCCGATCGAGGGCTGGATTTTGAAACCGAGCGACTTCGATAGCGCGAAGAAATATCCTTTGCTGATAGAGGTCCATGGCGGGCCGAATACACAGTATGGCTATGGCTTTTTCCACGAGATGCAGGTGCTGGTCGCGCAAGGGTATGTCGTGTTTTACTGCAATCCACGCGGCAGTATCGGGTATGGATACGATTTTGCCGACGCGGTACGCGGAGCCTGGGGTGAGAAGGATTCGATCGATATCATGCTGGGTGCGGACGAAGTGATCAAGCAGGGCTATATCGATGAACAAAGATTGGCGGTCACTGGTGGCAGTTACGGTGGTTTTATGACCAACTGGCTGGTGGGGCATACGGATCGTTTTAAGGTCGCGATCACCGATCGTTGTGTTTCGAATATGGCGACGATGTTCGGCACGAGCGATATTGGCTGGGATCTGGCGGAGGATAATCTCGACACTACACCGTGGGAGAACCTGGACAAATACATGCACATGTCTCCGATCAAATATGTGCAGAATATTCACACACCGTTGCTGATCGTGCATAGCGAGAACGATTTGCGCTGTAGTATCGAGCAGTCGGAGCAGTTGTATGCCGCGTTGAAGTGGATGGGGCGCGAGGTCGAGTTTGTGCGTTTCGAGGGGCAGAGCCATAGTTTGTCGCGTGGTGGGCATCCCAAGTTGCGCAAGATTCGCTTACAACATATGGTCGATTGGTTCGCCAAATACTTGCAGTAGTGTTGTACTGATATTCACTGTTTCTGTAGACGCACAAGGTGCGCGTAGGGTAAACCACGCGTTTACCCTACGCGCACCTTGTGCATTTATACTGTAGAGGGGAGTTGTAGGAGGCCAATTTTGTCGCTGACCGCTTCGGTGAACCAGAGTGTCGTGTTATTCGTGCTGACGATACCGAAGGGCATGCTACCCCTGGTTGGAATAGGAAAAGGGGTGAAATGTTTGGTGGTGGGATCGAAGTGCGCGATGGCGTTGATGGTAGGCGCGGTAACCCAGATGGCGTTTTGCGCTGTGATGGTAAGGCCGTAGAGTTCACCGGAGCCGGTGCCAGGGACGGTGTAGCTATTGAAGGTCGAACTGCTCGGGTGGAAAGCAACAAGGGTCGCGGTAGAGAATGTCGTGGCCCAGATGGTGCCCTGTTGGTCCTGTGCGAGTTCCATGAGAGGATTGCTCGCGCCTGGTAGGGTGAAGAAGCGGAATGTATGCGTGGAAGGGTCGAGGCGACCCAGGCTGTTGCTGCCCAGCTCTGAAAACCAGATGATGCCATGCGCGTCGGCGAGTATGCCGTAGGGATTGAGTGCCTGATTGGGTTTCGCGCCAGGGATGGCATATTGTGTGATTTTGCCTGTGATGGGATCGAGCGAGCCGAGCGCGTTGGCGTTCATCTCAGTGAACCAGATGGTGCCGTGAGCGTCGAGCGTAAGGTCATTGGGAGCGGATGGCAAGGAGAGCTTGTGGCCTTTGTTGCTAGGATCGGGTGTGTAGATAGTGGGAAGATCGTAGATACGGTAGCTGTTGGCGCGTGAATTGTAGTGGCCGATGTAGTTGGCGCTTTGTTCCGCGAACCAGATAGTGTCGTCGGGTGCGACGATGACGCCCATGATGCCAGCATCGCCGTGGGGTGGATGGAGTTGTTGAAATTCGTGCGTATGGGGATCGAAAGAGGCCAGCGCGTTGATGCCCATCTCGCCGAACCAGAGGCGTCCCTCGTGATCGACGGCGGGACGCATGATACCACTATTGCGTTGCGGTAATGCATATTCGGTGATGTGTGGATTGGAAATCGATGTCGATAGATGTTGTCCTTGCGTGCCTGGTGAGGTAGGTAAGAACGGAATGTTGAAGCTGCACGCGCTGGCGAGCAGCAGACACAGGATCAGGATGATGGGCAAGGTCAGGCATTTCATGGGCGGCTGTTTCTTATGGCAGGTCGGCACGTTCGTAGACACCGTAGACGCCATCGCTGACCAGGGAAGTCAGGCGAGCATGCACGAGCGTATGTTGCCAATCGTGGTCTGCCGGAAGGTTATGGAGCTCGACGCGAATGTAGTTATCGGTCAATCCTTCCCAACAGTCGTGTTTTTTTTGCTCGATCAGCACTGGAACTGTTTCGCCGAGGAAGTGGTTGCGGAAGCGGCGGCTGTGTTCCTCATTCAGGTCGAGCAGGCGCTGGCTGCGGGCTTTTTTGACCTCGTCTTTGATCTGTCCGCGCATACGGGCGGCTGGTGTGCCCTGGCGTGGAGAGAAGCGGAAGACGTGCGTTTTGGTGAATTCGAGTTCTTGCGCCATCTGGTAGGTGCGCTCGAAGTCCTCATCGGTCTCGCCGGGGAAGCCGGTGATGATGTCGGTACTGATGGCGACACCAGGAATGGACTGTTTGGCGCTGGTGATGATCGTGCGATAGCGCTCGCTGCTGTAACGGCGGGCCATACGGCGTAAGATGGTATCAGATCCGCTTTGCATGGGCAGATGGAAGTGACGACACATGCGTGGGTCTTGCCAGAGTTCTAGCCATTGCAGGTGGAAATCTTCTGGTTCAAGCGAGGAGACGCGGATACGCGGGATCTCCGTTTCGCGCAAGAGCGCGCGGATCAGGTCGCCCAGGTCGAGCTGTGCGTCCTCGTCCGGGTGGTAGTCACCGAGGTGAATGCCGGTCAAGACGATCTCTTGAAAGCCCGCGCGCGCCTTGCGTTGCACGTTGGAGACGACGGACGCGATACTACGACTGCGCGATTTGCCGCGAACGTAGGGGACGATACAGTAGGTACAACGATTATCGCAGCCATCCTGGACTTTCATTTGCACACGGGTGCGCGAAAATAATCTGTTCTGGGCTTGCTCATGTGTAGAGATGGGCAACGTGAACGAGGAGAGCGTGGTAGGATTGTCGGGCTGTGGTTCAGTTTCAACTGGCGTGAAATCGAAAGCGCCGTCGCTACCGATATGCTGGGTGTCGAGCGGGAGTACTGGCAGGAGACGCGATGATTGAAGCAGGGGAGTATTGAGCGTGTCAATCTTCGCTGTTTCTGGCTGGCTGGCTGGCGTGGTTGTCTGTATTTTCGTTTTGATGGTCTCGATAAGCGTATCTTTGCCGCTATTGCCTATGACCATATCGACGCCGGGGAGCGCGGAGACCGCCTGAGGATTGAGTTCCGCGTAACAGCCGGTAACCACCAGCAGCGCATCGGGATGACGACGATGCGCCTGTGCAATCAACTGGCGTGAGCTGCGATCACCTAAATGAGTGACGGTACAGGTATTGACGATGTAGATATCGGCGGCCTCGTTGAAATCGCGTTGAGAGAAGCCCGCCGCGTTCATCTGATCGCTGATGGCCTCGCTGTCGGCCTGATTGACCTTGCAGCCGAGCGTGGTGACCGCGAATGTTGTCTCTTGTACTGAATGCTGCCACATAACCCTTTAAACCGATTTCTGCTGCTCATGCGATGCTGTGTTTTCGGTGAGCAGTGCATGGAGGTCCGCGTATTCGATGTGGCCCTCGATGCTCTTTACGTTATTGACGATGATGACAGGAATGCGGTAACGATACTGCGCGAAGAGCGTGGGATCACGACGAACATCGACCTCCGTCAACTCGTAGGGAGTTGTGGAAGCGATTTCGTCGAGCAGATCACGCGCTTCATCGCAGAGAGGGCAGCCTGCCTTCGTGTAGAACGTCACCGACGGTGGCTGTGGTCCTGTCTCACTCATGGTTTATTCCGACTCTCGTGAACGCATGCGTCCGCGCTCGTGCTGAGTCAGATAGCGTTTGCGCAGGCGAATATTTTTGGGTGTACACTCGACCAGTTCGTCGTTGTTGATGAAATCGAGGGATTGCTCCAGGCTCATCAGCACGGGTGGTGTCAGGCGAACTGCAATATCGGAGGTCGAGGAGCGGACATTGGTTTTCTGCTTCTCTTTACACACATTAACCACCAAATCATCGGGACGCGCGTTGAGACCGATAATCATGCCTTCGTAGACAGGGGTGCCGGGCTCGATAAAGGTATCGCCACGCATCTGAGCGTTATTGAGTCCATAGGTTACCGCGACGCCTAGTTCGGAGGCGATCATCGCACCCATGCGCGCGGTATTGATTTTGCCGAGCCAGGGTTCGAAGCCCTTGAGCAGGCTACTCATCGCACCATTGCCCTTGGTGAGGGTCAGGAACGCGTTGCGGAAGCCAATGAGGCCACGGGTCGGGATATCGTACTCAATACGAATATTGCCGCTGCCGTCATTGGTCATGTTGGTAAGCAGGGCCTTGCGAACGGCCAGTGCCTCGGTTAAGACACCCATATAGGTATCTTTGGTATCGATGACCAGATGTTCGATTGGTTCGAGTAGGTGGCCTTGCTCGTCGGTGCGGGTAATGACCTCGGGCCGTGAGACCTGAAGTTCATAGCCTTCGCGGCGCAGGTTTTCGATCAGCACCGAGAGGTGAAGTTCGCCACGACCGGAGACCACGAACTCATCAGGTGTACTGCCATCCTCGACGCGCAAGCTGACGTTTGTCTCCAGTTCGCGGTAGAGGCGCGCGCGCAACTGGCGCGAGGTCGAGTACTTGCCATCGCGTCCGGAGAATGGGCTGGTGTTGACGCCGAAAGTCATCTTCAGTGTTGGCTCGGAGATCTCGATGGAAGGCAGGGCTTCGGGATATTCCTGATCGGCGATGGTCTCGCCGATGTTGGCGTCCGCGATACCGGTGATGGCGATGATATCGCCCGCGATAGCCTCGGGCACCTCGATACGCTGCAGGCCACTATAGGTGAAAAGCAAGTTGATCCTTTGGCGGGAGACCTCGCCGGAGCGATCGATGCGTGCGACCATCGTATTAGGAGCCAGGCGGCCACGAATGACGCGACCGATGGCATATTTGCCTTTGTAGTCGTCGTAGTCAAGGGCAGTTACCTGCATTTGCAAGGGGCCATCGATATCGACCTGTGGGGCGGGCACCGTTTTGAGGATGGTATCAAAAAGCGGTTGCAGGTCTTTGCGCTCGTCCTCGGGGTGGTACATCGCCACGCCTTCGCGACCGACAGCGTACAGGATCGGGAACTCCAGTTGTTCCGAAGTGGTCGCTAGTTCCAAGAAGAGGTCTTGTGTCTCTTCGATCACCTGATGGATGCGTGCGTCTTTGCGATCGATCTTATTGATGACCACGATGGGACGCAGGTTGAGTTGCAGGGCTTTTTGTAGCACGAAGCGTGTCTGAGGCATGGGACCTTCGGCAGCATCGACCAGCAGGATACAGCCATCGGCCATATTAAGCACACGCTCGACCTCGCCACCGAAGTCCGCGTGTCCAGGGGTATCAATGATATTGATTTTGACACCGCGATAATCGATGGCAGTATTTTTTGCCAGGATAGTGATGCCACGTTCGCGTTCCTGGTCATTAGAGTCCATAATGAGTTCCCCGACGTTTTGATTGTCGCGGAAGATGTGGCTTTGTTTAAGCAAACCATCGACGAGCGTCGTCTTACCATGGTCGACGTGAGCAATAATAGCGACATTGCGAATATTTTCTCGTGTGATTGTATGCGAATTTTCCAGTACAGTCATTTCAGTCTGCATAATTTCTTTTTGAATCCTCCAGGTGAAGGCAGAACTGAGCACAAAACATAGATGGTATTTCTATCCCTTTTTCTCTTTGTCTGCTATTGAAAACGTGTACCCTGCGAATGAATCATAAAAGTAGCAAGGATACATTCTATGCTCGTAAATAGCTTTGCTGCTTGAAATCCTATTATCATTTTATCGCATATATGGAGTAGCATAGACAGCATCGAGATACGATATAGAGCATGGGCGTATGGATATGCCTTTGAAAACGGCATAAAAACAGAACACCATTCGATTGTAGCGTAAGAATGGCATTCCGTCGAGTCTTTAGGACCGCTGACCAGCACGTGCTAGAGGGAAGGATACCACTCATGCCGAGAGGAAACCATCCTCTATGCACCTATTATAACACATGTTCACTCGCGGGTATTCCAGATAGTGTAGAGTTTGCAAAGGCGACCAGATGAAGTATATTATGGAGAGGTGACAAGTTTGTGAAGAAACTTCATCCTTTGAAAAGAAGAAACTTCATTATTAAGTGGAAGAAAGTTGGTAGAGGAGAGGAATAGTTAGTAAATTAGTACTATTCTGAGAGATTTTGGTCACTTTTTGACGAATATCGCAAATTTTGACGAACAAAACCTATGCATGGACGCTGAAGGATGTTATACTAATGATGTCGTATTGATGTTGTGTGTTATTCGTGTTGAAGTATATTGTTTCATGAAGGATGAATTTTCTTCTCTCACATGCTAAAAAACACCTATCTCTGCTGAAGAGAAAGCGATAACGCAGGGCAACATGGTTACCGCGATGGGTGATCAATACGAGTATTTCATTTATATACTTTTTGCTTTTACTAGTAAATATTATGGGTAAAGATATTTATCCTCTACTATTTTAGCATAAGAGTAGGTGTATAGATCAAGAGAAAGGAGGAAGACTAGCCCTATTGTCTGGGTTTGAGCCATGGTATATATCTCTCGATCAATTTTTCGGGTGAAGATCATGAGTTTGTGCATGAGTAGCAGTGGCAAGTGTTTTGTTTTTGGGAGGGATCTCATCATCTTCGGCTCGCGTGATAACCTCAGGTGGCAACATTTGTCTCGTTTTACGTAGGAAATCAATGGTGCGTGTAATAGAAATTGTGGCTTGTGATGTGCTTTGGACTCGCTTACGCGAGTGGTTGTGATTGTACAAGTAGCGTTTATTGGCGACGAAACGGGTAGCTAGCTACCTCTGTTGTCCATAAGACTACTTTAAAATAGACAGATGTAGATGTCGGCGTTGTACAGTCAAGCATGGAAGTCGGGAACACTTATCGAAAAGATAGTGTCTATCAGAAGTGATAGAGCCAGGCATCATAAGAGGGCGAATCTATTATGCATACCTAAATTAAGTAGAATAAAACGTAGAGGTAGGAGTACATATGTCCAGCATTTTAGTCGTTGATGGTAAAGGGGATATTACATCACTGATTGACAGACATTTTGGTCGAAAAGGCTATCAAGTGACCAAAATCGAGAGCGGCAATGATGCTGTCAAATTCGCATTGAAAGAGATGCCAGTGCTGGCGATTATGGATATAATGACTCCTGGATTCGATGGGTACCAGGTGATTGAGCAGTTGCGAGACCATCCAAAATGTATGCATATTCCGATTATCGCGCTCAGCGCGTATAACTCGCTGGTGGATCGGGTGCGGGCGTATGAACTGGGTGTCGACGTTTATATTAGTGAGCCATTTGAGCCGAACGAGTTGGTCGCGCACATTCGTCGTCAATTGTGTCGCATCAACCAAAACACGCTTTCTCCTCTAACACATCTTCCCGGTGGTTTGCAACTTGAGCGCGCCATCGATTATAAATTCAGCCATGAACAGCCATGGAGTATTTTGTATCTGGACCTTGATAATTTTAAAGTATTCAATGACACCTATGGCTTCGTGGCTGGGAATGATATGATTTTGCTAGTGGGTCGTATCTGTCAGCAAGTGGTGTACTCGTATGGGAACGTGGATGATTTCGTGGGTCATGTGGGTGGAGATGATTTTGTGATTGTCACGACGCCCGATTGTGAAAAGGTGCTGTGTGAACGTATTCTTGAGCGTTATAAAGAGGAAAGCCAGAATTTTTTCAAGCAAGAGGATATAGAACGAGGGTGGATGTCTGGAATCGACCGCAGTGGAATTCCGGACCGCTTTCCGCTGGTATCCTTATCGATCGGTATCGTGAATGATCAGTTGTGTTGTTCACAGACGGTAGATGAAGTGGGGACGTTGACGGCTGAAGCCAAGCGCCTGGCGAAGAAATCTTCGAGCTGTGTCTCACATATTTCCCCGAATTGGAGTATTCCCTCTCATTTCCCCATGTCGTATACTTCGTCTTCGTGCCAGATGTTGAGAGAGTTCGACTACGACTTGTTTCCCTTTGCCAAACGTGATGCGATGGTTGAGTTTCATTAGGGATTGGTGTTGGACGGGAGCGGGAATGCAGCGAGGGCGGTAGCTGTTGAAGATAGAAAAGGTAGAGGAGGGAAAATGAACAATGGTAACAGAGCAGAATCATGATGATCGTTCCCATGAGGTGATGGAAGAGGAAGAAGTAGCGGCCAGACGCGTCGCGATTCGTGAGAATGCGAAGCATGTGCTGCGTGAGAGTGGTATGGCCGAGATGTTGCAGGGGATCAATAAGAATGTGTTGAAGGGCAGAGGTCGATTCGAGGAGTACGATTCGCTGATCTTGTTTCGGTGGGGCACGACTTCGACATTGCGGCATTTGTGGATAGAGGTACGCGGCAATACCTTGTTGTTTCGTTTGCTCCCACACCGCAAGTGCAAGCAGGACGCGCCGATCTGTGATGGTGAGTATCACCTGTTCACCAGCGCTATGTGGTCGGATCACCAATTTTTGCAGTCCGAGTTGAAAAAGTATTACGATCGACCGGTGGCTGAAACATCTTCAGACTAAAACGTGGTTGTGGAAGGACGGTAGTCGCGCGGAGCAGGTTTGCCCTACGCGATTTTTTTTGTCTGGTGGCGAGGATGGTTAGAGTTTTTCGACGGGAAGGATGCGCAGTGAGCCATCGGTTTCCAGGCGTTTCTGCACTTTTTGATAGTGGGGATTAATGTAGAATTCCTCTTTCGCCATTTCGCCAGCCCAACTGAACAGGCCGAGGATCGTGTGCAGAGACGTTTTTTCGCTGGAAGTCATCGTTTTCGAGGGGAGAGAGAGTCTGGGCGTGGTGGTGGTATCTTTTGTACTGCACGCGAGAAAAGCGAACGCGACAGTTGATTGCACGTCATATTGGTAGAGTTCTTGCAGCCAGAAGGTCTGATCGGCATCACCCAGACGTTGAGGGAGGCTAGATAGGTGGATGGCGGTAATGGTTGGTGCGGCGATGGGACGATGATAGCCCCAGATGTAGGACATGACCCATTGTTCTGGTACGGCTGAGAAAAGTTCTGTCGACGCGAGCAGGAGTTGCTTGGGGTTGTGTTGCTCTTTGGCTTTGTACCAGCTATCCTCGTCTTCCCATGTAGTAAGAATGAAGTAGTAGGGCGTATTGCTGCGTCCGCGGTAGCAATTAATCAGCAGCAGACCGGGTACGCCACGTAGTATATCTTTGATTTTATCTACATGAGCCTGAGCGTCGATATCGCGACTGGCGACACTGTAAGCCAGCGTCGCGACCAGAATTTCTGGATTTTGTGGTGTCATTTCAAACCTCTCAACTCTATTTTTATCAACGCCACACGTGTGATGCGCTGACACAGTTTGTCTTTTGCCGACCGCTACGGGCTGATGCAGCGGAGTGGGTTGTGATAAAGCGACTCCGCCAGTGATGTGGAAAAGGGTTATTGATGCGAGAAGGTGCGTAGCGCGTAGGTGACCTGTTGCTCCAGGGTTGTTGACTGCTCGGGCGGAACTTTGGCGAGCGCCGTCTGTGCCTCTGCCGCGGAGAAGCCTAGGCCGATCAGCGCCTCGATGGCTTCGGTCTGTGCCTTGCCTGCTGATGTTGTTGCGGCTCCAGCGGTACTCCCGTTGAAGGCAGCGAGTGAGGGAAGTTTGCCTTTCAGTTCCAGGACGAGGTGGGCGGCGAGTTTTTTGCCGACGCCGCGCGCGAGCCCCAGGCGTTGCTGGTCTTCGTCGGCGATGGCCTGGTAGAAGGTGGGGGCGTCCATGGCTGAGAGGATAGCCAGGGCGACTTTGGGCCCGACGCCGTTGACCGCGATGAGCTGTTCGAAGGCATCGCGGTCCACCTCGGTCGAAAAGCCGTAGAGCGAGAGATCGTCCTCGCGCACATGAAAATGCGTGTAGAACGTTACGTCCGAACCGATCTCGGAGAGCCGGTTCAGTGTGGACGCGGGCGCGAAAACGCGAATGCCGAAGCCGCCCATTTGTACAATCGCGTAATCTGTGCGCGTTGCTTCTAGAGTGCCGTGAATGCTAGTGATCATACCGCCGACCCAATCCTCTTTTGTGTAAGATAGTTATGCAAGTGTTGCGTATGACGCAGTATTGAGGTGACAGATAGCGATGGCAGCCGCATCGGCTGCATCATCGGGTTTGGGGATAGTTTGTAGTTTGAGCAGCATACGAACCATCTCACCTACCTGATTCTTATCCGCCCCTCCATATCCGGTAACCGCCTGTTTGACCTGTTTAGGGGTATATTCCGCCACGGTCAATCCGCCGTTGGCGAGGGCGAGCAGCGCCACCCCGCGCGCCTGGCCGACAGTCATGGCAGTTCGTGCGTTTTTGGCGAAGAAGAGTTCTTCCATCGCGGCCTCGTAGGGCTGAAAATGGGCAATGATTTTGCTGAGTTCCTCGTAGATACATTGCAGGCGCTGCACCAGCGGCATTTTGGCCGGTGTAGTAATGACATCACAGGCGATCAGAGAAAGCAGGTTGCCCTGTGCCATTACCACGGCATAGCCGACGATGGCGGTGCCTGGATCGATACCGAGTGCGACGCGGGCACCAGGAGGGATGGGAGGGCGTTCACCCTCGTACTGTTGCGCCTTCATACCGTTCCTCCTGGTTGTAGGCATGTGAATAGACGAGAGATGTGCTTAGCCACCATAGGACTCTGCGAATTCCTCTGGGAAGTCCGCGTTGGTGTACACATTCTGGACATCGTCCAGGTCCTCCAGGCGCTCGATCAGGCGAATGGCCTGGTGCGCTGTTTTTTCGTCGCTGAGCTCAACCTTTGTTTGTGGATTCATCGTATTTTCAGCGCGGGTGACCTTGTAGTTTTTGGCTTCAAGTGCCTGACGTACGTCTTCAAGGGCGGATGGGTCGGTGTAGATGACCAATGTTTCGTCGCCAGGATTGGCGGGTTCGACATCGTCCGCGCCCATATCGATGGCCTCGATGGAGAGCTCGTCGGCGTCGTGTCCATCCAGTTCGACCTCAATGATACCTCTATTTTCGAAGAGCCAGCCGACGCAGCCGTTTTCACCCATGTTGCCACCGTTGCGGTTAAAGGCGTTGCGTACCTCGGCGACGGTGCGATTGCGGTTTTCCGTCAACGCCTGCACGAGGATGGCGGTGCCGCCGGGGCCATAGCCCTCGTAGGTGTTATCTTCGAGATTGCTGCCTTCGGTGCCGCCGAGGGCGCGTTTAATGGTACGGTCGATATTGTCCATCGGCATATTGGCATCGCGCGCGCGTTGGACAGCGATGCGCAAACGGAAGTTCGCATTGGGATCTCCACCTCCACCTTCACGCACCGCTACCACGATTTCTCGGCCAAGCCGAGTGAAGAGTTGACCTCGACGTGCATCATTGACGCCCTTTGAGCGACGAATCTGTGCCCATTTTGAGTGACCTGACATACCGTTTCTCTCCTGGTTCCTTTTCAAAAAAACATGTATGAAGCTATGCATATTGAAGTATGCATATCCTGTTGCATTTGTTCGTGAATAGCAGTTCCCGACTATTTTAACACGAACAGTCATTGAGCGTCGAGAGGCAGGTTTGGGAGAAACTGAGCATTGCGTCCTGCCTGCAACTCCTGCTATACTCGGGAAGAGTTTACGCGAGCAGGTGAGGCTCGCGGCGTACAACAGAGCGCAGATCTACACGTAATGAAAGATGTGTGGCTGAAGAGTGTGTGCAGGACGGTGTAGATCGGAAGGGGGCGACAACTGGCGGAGACAGCACGCACACGCCTGGGTAGAACCGGCGAGCGCCTGGCAGGAGAAGAGTTGGAGCGAAAAGGATATCGTATTCTCACGCGCAACTTTCGTTGTCGTTATGGTGAGATAGACATTATCGCTGAACACGAAGACGAGCTTGTCTTCGTTGAAGTCAAAACCAGGCGCGGTGATGCCTACGGATTGCCGGAGGAGGCAGTCGGGTGGCGCAAGCAGCAGAAGCTGGTGCAGGTCGCGAGCTACTATCTCGATGTGCAGCAGCGTGCTGAGAGCGCGTGGCGCATCGATGTCGTCGCTGTACAGATGAGTGTGCAGGGAAAACTGGAAGAGATTCGTATTTACCAGCATGTGCTGGTAGAGGATCAGCAATGATCGTCTGTTAGCGCATTTCTCGCTTTGTGTTGGAGCACGACAGCATGGCGAAGTGCGTTGGACGTGAGAAGATAAAGAGCTATAGAAAAGCGAGTTAGACAGGAGGTCGGGGCATGAGTGACTTTTTGGATTCGGCCAAGAATTTTGTGAATTCGGCGGTCAGTCGTACAAGTTGGGAAGCGCAGAAGCAGCTACGCCTGCGCGGTAAGCAGGGAGAGATCGATAAGCTGGTGGATCAGCGTGGTCAGTTGGTGAATGAGTTGAGCCAGACGGCGATGAGTCTCTACCAGCAAGGGGCGTTGACGGACCAGCAGTTGTCGCGGCTGTGCGCGAGCATTTTCGAGTTGGATCACGATTTGCGTACGCATGAGACGCAGATACAGGAGATCAAGAACGAGCCGTATCCCGCCGACCAGTTCGCGCAGGGGCCGACAACGAACTATGCACCGCCCAGTGGGTCGGCGGGCGGTGCATATACGACGGGGACGCCTGGAGGAGCGACGGGTAGCGCGGGTGCATCAACCCCGGCGCGTTGTCCCAATTGCGGAAATGCTTTACGCCCTGGTGTGTTGTATTGTCGCAGTTGTGGGGCAAAAGTCGGATAAAAAGCGAGTACGAAGCTTTTGCACCGCTGGAACTGGTAGCACGTCGGCAACCAGTTCCACCAGTGCCCATCGATAGGCATAGAAGACATATGCTATAATAAATGCTACCATCACTGCGTTACTGAAGGCAGGGATGTATCATTTTTTTTGTTCCGATATCAGGGTAGAAAGAAGAGATGTGTGGCTGGAGAGTACGTTGCTGCAAGCGATGGGAGGAGCGGAGACGTGTATGATCCTCATGCGCTATCACTACAACCATTGCCATCGTCGCCATCCAATGATAGCTGTACGTTTGAGATGACCAGCACAAGTGATGAACAGACGCAGCGGGTGGGTGAACGACTGGGTGAACTGGTGTGTGCCGGTGATTTGATTTTGCTGATTGGAAATCTAGGGGCCGGCAAGACGACATTCACGCAAGGCATTGCGCGCGGTATGCGCATCAAGGAAGTGGTCAACAGCCCGACGTTTACCCTGTTGAAGGAGTATACGCGTCCTGCTAACGTTGATAGCGTTTCCCATTGTATTACCGATAGTGCCCATGCTCTCTATCATTTTGATCTCTATCGTTTAGAGGAGCCGGACGAAATACTCGATCTCGGGTTCGAGGAATATTTTGCTGGCTCTGGTGTCAGTGTTGTCGAATGGGCTGAGCGCAACGACGGTTTCTGGCCGCGCGAGCGGTTGGCGATCCATTTAACGTTGTTGGATCAAGCGCGACGTAGGATCGTATTTCGTGCGACCGGCGCGCGTTACTGCGAGATGTTACAACAATTTCAGAAGAATAGTTATGCTACTACTAGCTCTTGATACATCGACCCGCAATTCCAGCGTTGCGCTGTGCAGCGAGATCGAGCTGCTCAGCGAGTACACCTGGTCTGGTAAGAACAACCATAGCATCGAGCTATTGAGTCATATTCAGCATATGATGAAAGAGCACGATACCACGTTCGCGCAGTTAGATGCAGTTGCGGTCGCTAACGGGCCGGGAATGTTCAACGGGGTGCGTGTCGCGCTTTCGACGGCAAAGGCGCTGGCATTCGCGACCAATTGTAAGTTGATCGGCATCAGCACGCTGGATGTCGTAGCGGCCCAACAGGGCTACTGGCGAGGGCCGCTATGCGCGGTAATAGAAGCTGGTCGTGGGGAAGTATACGCGGCAATCTATCGCGGTGAGCTACAGCAGGAAGCGAGTGGCGAGAGCAGTGTGAATGTGCGGCGCGTGGATGAGTATATGCTGGTCGATCCACAGCGGTTGGCCGTGCTGATAGAAGAACGTGTTGATGCCGAGCCGCGCGAAAAGGTGGCAGGGGCGGCGATCCTTTTTTGTGGGGAGATCAGCCCGCAGTCACGACAAGCTCTAGCGGCAGCGCTGGGGGAGCGGGGTGTTTTTGTCGATACAGTGCAGTCGACGCGACGCGCGGCGACCCTGGCGTTGCAAGCAATGGAACGTTTGCGTCTTGGGCAAAGGGATGATCCCCTTGTGCTGGAACCTCTTTATTTACGGCGTCCCTCAATCACGAAAAGCTCACGAAAACAGCCGTTGCTTGGGGGATTATCTGGGCGACCATCTGGTCAAGCGACGACAGAAAGGGAAGAGGGTGCATTACGTCATTGACAGAATGACGATGGCGGATGTGCCACGAGTGGTTGAGATAGAGCGTTTAGCCTATCCTTCGACGTGGCCTCCAAGCGCCTATCGCAAAGAACTGCAAGATAATCGCTGGGCGCACTACATCGTGTTACGTGATAAAAATCTGATGGAAGAGCAACCCGCAGTGCAGGCGGAGACGGATAAAGTGCCTAAAGCTCGTCCGTTTCCGCTCTCTTTGCTGCCGAGCAGACCGGCGGCGGTCGCGTCCTCGCCAGATCTGGCGTCGATCATAGGATTCGCGGGCTTGTGGTTGATGTATGACGAGGCGCATGTGACGACGATCGCCATGCATCCCAATTATCGGCGCTTAGGCCTGGGCGAGTTTATGCTCGCCAGTCTGATCGATATCTCGTATTCAATTGGTGCGAAGTGGGTGACGCTAGAGGTGCGTGTATCCAATCTTACCGCGCAGAATTTATATCATAAGTACGGTTTTCGCGAGGCGGGACTGCGGCATCGCTACTACAGCGATAATCAGGAGGACGCCATTATCATGTGGACGGACGAGATCAATTCGCCCGCGTACAAGCAGAAATTTCTGGAACTGAAGGCTGCGCTACTGAAGCGCCTGGACGCTGAGTAGTTGTTCTTATAGCCAGAGGATAATACGACAAATTGGGGGAACAGAGTGAAGTTCGATAGAGTGGCAGTGTGAGTGGTGAAGAGGGAAGAAACGAATTGAGTTGTTGAGGGACAGAGGGGACAAAGAAGGATGCTTGTACTCGCTATTGAGAGTTCGTGCGATGAGACCGGGGCGGCAGTAATTCAGGATGGTCGTTTTATCCTTTCGAACGTCGTGGCCTCGCAGATCGAGATTCATAACCGCTATGGGGGAGTGGTGCCCGAGGTGGCATCGCGCCAGCAACTGGCCGCGATTATTCCCGTCGTGGAAACAGCTTTGGAAGGGGCAAATTGTTCGTGGGAAGAGATCGATGCTGTGGCCGCCACCTACGGACCGGGATTAGCGGGCTCACTACTGGTTGGATTGACGGTGGGCAAGACGCTGGCGCTGGCACGAAATCTCCCGTTTTTAGGTATTAATCATCTGGAGGCGCATATTTATGCCAACTGGCTGCGTGGCGAGAGGACGAAGGCCGATATCGAATCGAACGCTGTTCTTTCGGTTGAGCAGGCAGAGGGCGATTGGCGCTACCAGCCAGGAGATCCTGTGTTTCCATTGATTAGCCTGGTCGTCTCGGGTGCGCATAGTGAACTGGTGCTGGTGCGCGACCATGGTGATTATGAATTGCTGGGTCGTACACGCGATGACGCGGCGGGTGAAGCATTCGACAAAGTTGCGCGCGTGCTAGGGCTTGGTTATCCAGGAGGGCCAGCGATACAGAAGATGGCGCAACAGGCGGAAGAACTGCTGGGGCAAGGTGAAGAGGTGGTGAAGCAGGCCAAAAAGGCGTACCAGTTGCCGCGGGCATGGTTGCGTGATAGCTATGACTTCAGCTTCAGCGGTGTGAAGACCGCCATGTTGCACCTGGCCGAGGGCGCGGTCGCGCAATCGTTGGAAGCGGTTGGTGTGGGAAAAGAGACGGGAAGTCAGCAATCGCGTTATACGCGCATGGGAGAGCAGGCCTCACAGCAGGGATCTTTGAGTTTGCCGTTGTTGGCGGCGAGTTTTCAAGAGTCGATCGTGGATGTGCTGGCGACGAAGACACGGCGTGCCGCGCAAGAATTTGGCGTACAGCAGGTGGTGCTGGCGGGTGGAGTGGCGGCAAATGCGGCTTTGCGGGCGCGTATCGCGCAAGAGTTACAGCTGTTGGGTATACGTTTGAGTTATCCTCGCATCGATTTTTGCACGGATAACGCTGCGATGATTGGTAGTGCCGCATTTTTTCATTTAGGTCTGGGCGAACGAAGCGACCTGACGCTGGATGTGCAGCCGGGCCTGAGTTTGCCGTTCAGAAAGTAGGTAGAGATGCCCAAACAGAAGGTGTACGCGCTAGGAATTGATATGGGAGGTACCAAGATATTGGCCTCCGTTGTTGATGTAAGCACAGGCGAGGTTATCTCCTCGGTTCGTAAGCGAACGCACGCCGAGCGTGGGCAGGATTTCGTGTCGCAACGCACGCTTGACCTGGCGACAGCCGCGATCGAGGCTGCAAAGTTGCCAGATGGAGCAGAATTGATGGCAATCGGTGTCGGTGCAGCGGGCCAGATCGATCGTAAGGTGGGAGTTGTGCTGGATGCGCCGAATCTTGGTGTACACGACATGCCTTTACGCAGTTTGCTGGGAGATCATTTCAACAAGCCAGTGACGGTGGGCAACGATGTGGAGGTCGCGGCGATGGGAGAATATTTGTACGGATCAGGCAAGGGGTATCATAATTTTGTGTGCGTGTTCGTAGGCACGGGCATTGGCGCGGGCATTGTGCAAGAGGGGCATATGTACACCGGTCTGACCGGAACGGCGGGCGAGGTCGGGCATATGACGATTCAGGCGGGTGGTCGTATCTGTGGCTGTGGATCACGGGGATGTCTGGAGGCCTACGCGTCGCGTACCGCGATTACCAAGGCAATTCTGGCGGAGATTCACCATGGGCGGCCATCGGTGCTATCGACGAACGTGTCGGATCTGGTCAAGGAGGGCGATCCGGTGATTCGCTCGGGCATTCTTGCCAGCGCCATCCAGCAAAAGGACGAGCTGGTAATCGAGATCGTCGCAGAGGCGGCGGATTACCTGGGTTATGGGTTGTCATCGGTGTTGAATTTCTATAATCCCGAGTGCATTATTCTGGGCGGCGGTGTGGTCGAGGCCATCGATTTACTGTACGAAACGGCAGTGCACCGGGCACGAACCACGGCGCTCGCATCACCAGGGCACAATACGCCGATTTTACGCACGAAACTGGGTGATTTTTCTGGCGTAGTGGGCGCGGCTTGTTTAGCGGCGCAGGGGACAGGTTACGTTTTAGATTAAAGATAGTTTTGCCAGGTATGATGATCGCCAGCAATCCGCGGGGCATGCGTATGTTTCGTGAGGGTGCAGACGCGTGGGGCAAATCCGTCCGCGCAGGGGAAACGCATGGTTTCCCCTACGCGGATGGGTTGCTAGACGGTCGCGGGCTCTTCCAATTTGGGGAAGAGGGGTGATGGAACAGGGAGTGAGATGCCCGCTGGGACCTCTTGTGGTCGCCAGTGCGTTTGACTGACATCGCCAGTGAAGCCGAGGTAGCCGTGCAGGGTTTGTGACGAGAAGGGCAGGTAGGGGCAGAAGAGCAGGTGCAGGCTGCTGATGACCTGGAGCATCACGTAGATAGTGGTGCCCGCGGACTCACGATCCTGCTTGATGGCTTTCCAGGGAGCCTGCTCATCGAGGTAGCGATTGGCGGCATGTGCGACCGCGAGCGCGGCGTTCAGACCCTCTTTCATATGGCAGAGCTCAATATTGTGACCAACCAGGCCGAAGCCGCGCTCCGCCTCGGCCAGGATTTCGCGATCAGCGGGGCGCAGTTGTTGTGGTTGGGGCACGACGCCACCGAATTTGCTTTGTAGAAAAGTCAGCGTGCGGTGGACTACGTTACCGTAGTTCGCGGCGAGTTCATCGTTGTTGCGACGGATGAGTTCATCGAAGGTGAAGTCAGTGTCGCGTCCCTCGGGTGCGGTGGCAGAGAGATAGTAGCGCAGTGAGTCGGCGCTATAGCGATCGAGCACATCTTTGGTCCAGATGACGTTGCCGCGACTACTGGAGGCTTTCATGCCGCTCATGGTCATGAACTCGTTGGCGGGCACATCGTAGGGCAGGTTGCGATTGCCATAGCCGATGAGCATGGCGGGCCAGATAATGGCATGGAAGGGAATGTTGTCTTTGCCGATGAAGTAGTAGGGTTTGACGGGCGGTGTGGCCTCGCCTGGTATCCACCATTCCTGCCATGCATCGGGTGTGCCCTGTTGTTGTGCCCACTCGACCGAGGCGGAGAAGTAGCCGATGACCGCGTCGAACCAGACGTAGATGCGTTTGTCCTCATAGCCTTCCAGGGGAATGGGAACGCCCCAGTCGAGATCGCGGGTAATCGCGCGTGCATGGAGTCCCTCTTTGAGCCAGTTCATCGCGAACGACAGCGTATTGGGTCGCCAATGATCTTTTTCGTGCGAGAGCCAATCATAGAGGGGTTGTTGAAGTTTGGGGAGATCGAGGAAGAAATGCTCGGTCATGCGCATCTCTAGCTTGCTTTCGCGGCTACCGCATAGGCGACATTTGGGATCGATGAGATCGATGGGGTCGAGCGTATGGCCGCAATTATCACACTGATCGCCGCGCGCGCCGGGATAACCACAATTGGGACAGGTACCCTCGACGTAGCGGTCGGGCAGGAAGCGACGATCGGTGGGGCAGTAGGCCGAGAGCATCGTATCTTTGAAGATATAGCCTTTTTCGTAGAGCGTGAGGAAGAAGTCTTGAGTGATGCGATAGTGGTTTTCCGTGCCAGTCTCGGTATAGAGATCCCAGGACATACCGAATTTCTGCCAGACATCGAGGATCTGAGCGTGGTATTGCGCGACGAAGTCGCGCGGATTGATGCCCAATCGTTCGGATTCGACGAGGATGGGTGTGCCGTGTTCATCGCTACCGGAGACCATCAGCACGTGGTTACCGGCCATGCGGTGATAGCGTGCGAAGGTGTCGGCGGGTAGGTAGGCACCGGCAATCTGCCCGACGTGTGTCGCGCTTTTGGCATAGGGCCAGGCGACGCAGACTAGAATATGTTCGTTCATGTTTATATCGCTCCCTAATGAAAGGATAGATGGTGAGGGGAGAGTGGTTTCAGTGTTGTTGGGCTTTATCTTCTACACGCAATCATCTCGGCCTGTGATATGGGTAGGAGACGGAATTGTTGGTAGTTGATAGTTGCATTATAGCAATGTTCGCGCGGCACGACAAGCGTGGGCAAACGCGTAGAGCAAATGTGTGTTTTGCCCTACGTGTTTGGAAACGCGTAAAGGGGCAAGGTCTGCGTGAGGTAAACCGCGTATTTGCCCTTGTCACATGCCGATGTAGTGGGCGTAGACGGAGCGCGCGACCTGTTCGTCGGCGGTGCCTTTGATGATGGCGCGGGCATCGGGGAACAGGGTCAGTTCATAGCCATCGACCGAGAAGCGCAACAGGTAGTCGTTGTAGTTGACGGGACTTACCGCTTGCAGGCGTTGGGCCAGGGAAGCGAAATCGAGTTTGTCGCCCTGTTTGAGTGGGGCGCGCACCTGAACTGCGTTGCGTCCGCATAGACTGGTACTTTTGGCCGTATCAAGGGTTTCGAGAAACTCGAAGTGGTGCTGTCCACAGGCGGGGCAGTCAAGCTGGCGCGGAATTTCGATGTGATCGAAGGTGTTTTCCCACAGGTCGATCCAGGTCATGGCGCGATTGACATTAGGGCTATGCAGCAGGATTTTCAGGGCTTCCGTGGAAGCGATGCCAGCGATAGTGCCGACAATGCCATTGAGCACACCGGCGGTATCGCAGGTTGGTGTGGTGCCGGGCATAGGCATGTCGGGAAAGGCGCAACGCAGGCAGGCGGTGTCGCCGGGTAAAATGTTCATGCTGGTGCCATAGGCCGCGATAACGCCACTATAGATCCAGGGACGTTGCAGCTTGATACAGACATCGTTGAGCAGATAGCGTGTTTCGAAGTTATCAGTAGCGTCGAGCACCAGATCGGTCTCGGATATCAGTGACTCGATGCCATCAGCGTTAATATCCTCGATGATGGCATCGACGCGGATGTCGCTATTGATGCGCTGCAACTGGCGTGCCGCGGCGATGGCCTTGGGAAGGTGTTGGGCTACATCATCTTCATCGAACAGGATCTGGCGCTGGAGGTTGTTCAGCTCGATATAGTCGCGGTCAGCGATCACCAGATGGCCGACGCCCGCGCGCGCGAGATTGTTGGCAAGCACGGTACCCAGAGCACCGCAGCCAATGATCGTCACCGTTGCCTCTTCCAGTTGGGCCTGCCCTGTTTGTCCGATGGGAGCAAAGAGTGTTTGTCGTGAATAGCGATCGAGCATGTGTTTTTCCCTTATGGCTGTGTCAAGATGCAGTTGCTCATAGGCATACAAAGGGGTATTGATAGCCAGATATTGATATTGTAGCACATGAGAACGGAGAGGACTTCTAGAGAAAGGCGGCGTGAAAGTTTGGCAGTGTTCGTGTACTATGCTACAATGCGCATAGGATCTCTTTGTACGGTGCATTGTAAGGGGCAGCGCGATGAGCAATGGGAATAGCGAGAAAAAAGTGCTGGTGATCGATGATAACCCGACGATTGTAGAGCTCATCAAGTACGCAGTAAATTTGCAAGGGCTGTATCAGGTTGTTGTGGCGTATGATGGGGTGCAAGGATTAGCCAAGGTTTTCGAAGAGCAGCCGAATTGCGTGATTATCGATGTGAAGATGCCGCGTATGGATGGCTATCAACTCGTGCGTTGTTTGCGAGGTGACGCGCGTACAGCGGATATACCGTTGATCATCTTGAGCGCGATGACGCGCGAAAACGACCAGTTAACGGGCATGTTGTCGGGCGCGGACGAATATCTGACCAAGCCGTTTAAGCCAAATGCGCTCAATGCCGCCATTGAACGGGTGCTACGGCTGACACCGGATGAGCGCAAGCGGCATGTTGATGCATTGGCTAATTCACAAGCTGAACAAGATTAAAGTAAAAATAGAGTTTTTAACATTGTATAGGCTACACATACTTTTCGTAGAGAACGATCCGCTTGCACAGATGAAGATGCAACAGGTGCTGAAAGAGCACTTTAGTGTGCACTGTGCGGAATCAATTGCGGATGCTATGCAATGTTTACAGAGTATGCAGATTGACATGGTGATCGCGGAAGTTGCTGTGGGGCAGGAGAGTGGCCTGGACCTGTGCAGGATGATACGACACGACGTTGCTTTGCAGTATCTGCCCATTATGTTGCTCACATCTCTTTCAACTTTGCATGACAAGGTGGCGGGCTTCACGGCGGGCGCGGACGATTATGTGATCAAGCCGTTCGACGTGGCTCATCTGCTCGCACGAATTCGTTTGTTGGCGCGCATCAAGCGCATTGAACAGAGGGATGATGGGGTAAGAAAGTAGAAAGTACGTGCATTGAGGCGAGGCGACGGTCCTGAAAACCGCCGCCTCTTTTTTATGCGTTAGCCGGGGAAGTGGCAGGCTGCCCAGTGGTTGGACTGCTTGGCTTCCAGGGGTGGGATGACCTCGCTACAGATCTCCTGAGCTTTCCAGCAGCGTGGATGGAAGTTGCATCCGCTGGGGGGATTGGCCGGGCTGGGAACATCACCTTCGAGGATGATGCGGCGTCGATGCAGCTCCACATCGGGATCGGGGACGGGAATGGCTGAGAGTAGCGCCTGAGTATAGGGATGAAGCGGGAGTTTATAGAGATCCTCGCTCACCGCCAGTTCGACCACGCGTCCCAGATACATCACCGCGACGCGATCGCTGATGTGTTTGACGACCGAGAGGTTGTGGGCCACGAACAGGTAGGTCAGGTCGAACTTCCCTTGCAGGTCTTGCATCAGGTTGAGCACCTGGGCCTGGATTGAAACGTCGAGGGCGGAAACCGGTTCGTCGGCGACAATGAAGGAGGGATTGAGGGCCAGCGCACGGGCGATACCGATACGCTGACGCTGGCCGCCGCTGAACTCGTGGGCGAAGCGATTGACATAGGCGGAATTGAGTCCGACCACGCCCATCAAGCGTTTCACTTCGTCCTGTATCTCGCGCTTATTGCCATGGTGGAAGTTCTCCAATGGTTCGGAGATGATACTACCGATGGTATAGCGGGGATCAAGCGAGCTGAAGGGGTCCTGGAAGACCATCTGCATATCCGCGCGTGTGCGGCGTATATCATTGGATGAAAGCTTTGTAAGTTCCACTCCATTCAATTTCACGCTGCCAGCGGTAGGTTTGATCAATTGCAAGATAGCGCGACCGGTGGTCGATTTGCCGCAGCCGCTTTCGCCTACGAGGCCAAGCGTTTCGCCTTTACGGATGAAGAGATCGACGCCGTCGACCGCTTTCACCTGCCCCACAGTCTGGCCGAGCAAGCCACCCTTGATGGGGAAGTAGACTTTGAGGCCCTTGACATCCACCAGCGTGGTATCGGTGCTTTGTGTTGATTGAATTTCCTGTGCCATAATTTTCCTCTTGCTAGTTCGGGTAGAAACAAGCAGCTGTTTGAACGCCACGACCGATGGGTTTGAGTTCGGGACGTTCGGCGCGGCAGCGTTGCTGAACTTTTGGACAACGCGCGGCATAGGGGCAACCGACGGGTGGTCGAAGCAGGTCGGGTGGCTGGCCCGCGATGGGCGTGAGCCTGGCATCGTGACTCTCGTTGAGGCGTGGGATCGATTGCAGCAGGCCGACGGTATAAGGGTGGGCGGGCGTTTCGAAGATCTGTTTGACGGGCGCGGACTCGATAATGTGACCGGCATACATCACGTTTACGAACTGGCAGGTGCCAGCGACGACGCCGAGGTCGTGCGTGATGAGCATAACGGAGGTGCCGAATTCCTGCGAGAGGCCCTTCATCAGTTCGAGCACCTGCGCCTGAATGGTCACGTCGAGCGCGGTGGTGGGTTCGTCCGCGATGAGCAGTTGCGGATTGCAGGCCAGAGCAATGGCGATCATCACGCGCTGGCGCATGCCACCGCTGAACTCATGCGGGTAGCTTTTCGCGCGTCGACGGGCATCGGGGATGCGTACCAGATCGAGCATTTCGACCGCGCGTTTCCAGGCCTGGTCATTATTGACATCTTTGCGATGCCGTTTGACCGTCTCGGCGATCTGGTAGCCGACGGTGAAGACCGGATTGAGCGAGGTCATGGGGTCCTGGAAGATCATCGAGAGTTTGCTGCCGCGCCACTCGGCGAGTTCGTCATTACTTTTGTCAAGCAAGTCTTCGCCATCAAAGCGAATTTCACCACTGACGATGCGACCGGGGGGATTGGCGACCAGACGCATGACCGAGAGCGCGGTCACGCTTTTACCGCAACCGCTTTCGCCCACCACGCCAAGGGTTTCGCCTTTGCGCATGACGAACGAGACATCATCGACGGCTTTGACCACGCCTGCGCGTGTGAAAAAGTAGGTTTTTAAGTTATTAACTTCCAGCAAATTTGCTGCCATTTACTCTATTCTCCAATGTAGCGGCGCTAGATTGCCGATGTGTTTTAGTCTTTGGAACGAGGGTCGAACGCGTCACGCACTCCGTCACCGAGGAAGGAGAAGCAAAGCACGATAATTGCGAGCACCAGACAGGGCAGGATAGCCTCCCAGGCGTGGGGTGTGCTAACGGATTGCAGCGAATCCGAGATCATCAGGCCCAGGCTCGCGCCTGGTTGTTTGACGCCGAGACCCAGCAGGCTGATACCGGCCTCGCCGACGATGGTGTTGGCGATATTCAAAGTTGAGGCCACGATCACGATACTGAACAGGTTGGGCACGATATGGCGCAGGATAATGGTAAAATCACTGCTACCGGATGTGCGCGCAGCCTCGATGAACTGACTTTCTTTGATTTGTAGTGTTTGACCGCGAACATAGCGGGCCATAGCGGGCCAGGCGGTAAAGGCCAGGGCCAGAGAGACGAGCAGCAGGCGAGCGTTACCGTTCGCGCCAAGCACTGGAATAGCTGCTAGATTGGTATCAGCCCAGGGGCCGAAGATACCGGTGAGCAGAATGATGAACAGGATGCCAGGGAAGGCGAACATGATATCGGTGAAACGGGCGAGCACGAAATCGATCCAGCCGCCGTAGTAGCCCGCCAGCACACCGACTGAGATACCGAGTACTACGTCGACCACCTCTACCGCCAGGGCTACGAAGAGGGAGATCAAAAGACTTTGCATCAGGCGAGCCAGAAGGTCGTGACCGACGGCATCGGTGCCGAGCAGGAAGGTGCCATTGGGATTGAGATCTTCGTAGTCGAGATCGTGCTCGAACGGATTGTGATAGGAGCTCGGCCCGACATTCGAGCCACTGCTGCTGGGAATCTGACCGCCGATGTGTTGGTAGATGGTTGGGCCGATGATGGCGAGCAGCACGAAGAAGAGCAGAATGCCCATACTGACAAGGGAGCGTTTGTCTCGTAGCAGGCGACGCAACGAATCCTGGAAAGGGGTGTTGGTTTTTTGTTCCGGCGTGTTTGGCGTATTATGGGGAAGTTCTGAATCAGGTGATGTCAGGGGTCGATCCAGTATCACGTCAGGACGGATAGCGGAATCCGGCTGCATAACGCCTGGAGTGTTAAAGTTTGCATTATTTTCTTTGGTGTCCATGAAAACCTCCAAGCTTTCTATTCAGATTTGATGCGTGGATCGACGACGGTGTAAAGGATATCGGAGATCAGGTTGCCGAGCACCACAGCTACGGCCAAGATGACAGTTGTAGCCTGGATGACGGGGTAGTCGCGGTTGCTAATCGAGTTGATGGTCTGGCTGGCGATACCTGGGATATTGAAAATATTTTCCAGGAAGAAGGAGCCGGTGACGAGGAAGCCGATAGAGACGCCGAGGACGGTCACGATAGGAATGAGCGCGTTACGCAGTGCGTGTCGATAAACGACGATACTTTCACGCAAGCCTTTGGCACGCGCGGTACGGATATAGTCCTGGCGCAGTACTTCGAGGACACTGGTGCGTACCAGGCGAGCAAGGTAGGCGATACCAGCGACGGCGTAAATGATGATCGGCGCGAGTTTGGCCTGAATGTCGGGCCAGGTGTATTGCCAGGGGTTACCCCAGCCGGTAGGGGGCCAGTTGGCACCCGCGTGCTGATCGAGCCAGACGATAACGACCTGCGCGAGCACCGCGAGCACAAAGATAGGAATGGCGTAGAAGAAGAGCATGATACCCATATTGGTGGTATCGATCCAGGTATTGGCACGTAAAGCGGAGAGGACACCGAGCGGGATGCCGATAGCGAAATTCAGGAGCAGTCCCCAGAAGCCCAGTTCCAGCGAGACCGGAACACCCTGCCCAAGGATGGACCAGACTGTCTGCCCCTGTTCCTGGAAGGACAGGCCGAAGTTCAGGTGGAGCAGGTTGCCTAGATAGTCGAAGTATTGCTGGTACCAGGGAAGATCAAGCCCGTAGAGATGTCTGAGTTGTTTGTACAGTACGGGATTGAAGTGGTTGCCCAGCAGCAGCTGGATCGGGTCACCAGGGGCGAGGTAGCCGAGGATGAAGGTGATGAACGTCACCCCCAGCAACACGAAGATGAGGCCGATCAGCCGTTTAATAAAAAAGTTTACCATGTGATGTCCCTCATGTGTTGAAATTAAGGGTTACATTTTGTAGCACTGAATCGTAGCGACATACGATTGATCAAATTCAGCGGAAAGCGCTAAAAATTTTGACTACTTTTTCTAAATACTCTTATTGTGGGATCACAGTAGAAGGACGAGCTCATTTCTAACCAATCGGACCCTGGCACATATCCTGTGGTATTGTGTGATTGCTGTCCCAAATAAGAGAACTTTCCAGTCTTGCACCTACCCCTATGGCTGGGCCAGCTTATTCAAAAACCAGGAAACGCATAGTATTTCTCCGTTTTAATGAAAAAGCTTGTGGATGAAATGCGAGAGTTGCCCAAGATATGAGCATATGATTACCAATGTGCATTCGAAAACTCCGATATTGATGCTGAGCGTAAGCAGTGCAAGTACAATTTTCGAATGGTGCTCTAGAGGGCACGCAAGCATTGATAATTTTCTTAATTTTAAGTGACGTGGTCAGCAATGTCAAGGCTAAATAGATGTTGCCTTAAAATCGTTTTTGCGTGGCTAAGTAGTGCGAAGGGATTGTGGCTGCATGCAGCCACAATCCCTGGTGCGTCAATGTATGCAAGTAACGTTTGTACTCATATGATGCAATATGAGTATTAGAAGCTACTGGTTGTCACATTGGCGCATTGTGAGTTAGTCGAGATGTAGATGTTGCCCCAGTCGTCAGCAGGGATGATACCCTGAGGATTGGGGACGACGCCCTGGACGCATGGTTTACGTAGGCCGGTGGAATACTGCTGTTCCATTGGCAGCCAGGCGACATCGTTGACCAGTTTCTGTTCCGCGTCATTATACATGGCGAGGCGTTTGGTTTGATCCTGTTCGACATCGGCCTGTTCCAGTTCTTTTTGCACCGCCTGCTGGGCTTTGGCGGCAGTAGAGTTGTTCTGGCCGTAGTTCATACCGTTCTGCGACTGACCAATATCGAACTGGAGTGTAGTCCAGTCTTCAGGATCAGGGTAGTCGGTGATCCAGCCTGGACCGGAGTAGAATTGGAGTGGGTTGGCCGCGCCCTGCTGTTCGTAGCCGATCAGCGAGTTGAACTCGATATCTTCGGTATCGACATGCACGCCGAGCACGTTCTGCCACTCCTGTTGGAGTTCAGTGACCTCGTCACGCGCACCCTGTACACCACCACTTGAATAGGTCAATTTGATGGCGGGAAGTTTCGTGACACCTTCTTCCTGCATCCCTTGTTGCAGCAACTGTTTCGCCAGCGTAGGATTGCCAGAAAGGCTAGTCGTGCTGCTGGGCCCTGTCAGGCTAGCATCGTAACCAGGCATGCCCTGAGGCACGATGTGGTTGGTTGCCAGGAACGAATTGTGCCAGATCTTGCTCACGATCAGTTGTTTGTTAATCGCGAGCGCAAAAGCCTGACGAATTTTGATATTATCAAAGGGCTTCTGCTTGAAGTTCATCGCGTAATAGTTGATTGAGAGCGTCAAGTCTTTATGGAAGTCAGGACGTGTTGAGTCGGAGACATAGTCAGCCAATGGAATGGATGCATCGTCAAGCCTATTGGCAAGATAGTCGGCGCGTGTTGAGTCAGCCGTCTTATAAAATGGGTAGACGAGCTCTTGCAACTGTGGTTTGGGGCCGTAGTAGTCTGCGTTGGGAACCAGGATGATATTTTTGTTATGGTTCCAGGCTTTTACTTTCCACGGACCGTCGCCGCCTCCCTCGTTCAGGTGGTTGGTCCAGGCTGTCTCTCCGTATTTCGTGATCAAGCTTTTTTCAACCACGTAGGAGCACGAGTAGGTCAGGGTATCGAGGAAGAAAGCGATAGGGCTGGAAATGGTGATTGCGATGGTATTAGGATCAGGCGTGACCAGACTATCACCAATTAAGGTTTTGATCTTGCCCGAGTTCACATTTGCGGCATCCTTGATATAGCGCAAGTAGTAGGGGGCTACAGGAGATGCAGTGCTTTTTTGTAGCGCACGATCGATGCTATAGGCGACATCCGCTGAAGTGAGCGGGGTGCCATCACTGAATTTGAGACCCGGTCGCAGGTGGAAGGTGTAGGTCAGATGGTCCGATGAAATATCCCAGCTACTGGCTAACTGAGGTACTATCGCACCTTTGTCATTGACGGCGACCAGACCTGTGAATACATCGGTAATAGCTATGCCTGAATACAGGTCGCTGGCCTGGGAGGGATCAAATGTTTTGATATCCGGGTTACCAGCACCAACTGTTATACTGACAAGTACCTGCTTGTTAGCTGCCGCTTTGCTACTGCTGGATGTTGTTCCGCTGCCGGAGCCGCCGCATGCGGTGACCAGCATGGCGACGAGGCAGAGAAGGGTGGGCAATAATTTCGCCGCGCGAAATTTTTTTGTCCCTGGCATGTTTTTCTCCTCTAAATAAGAAAACCATTCGCACAAAATGAAAGAAACAACGGGGAATAGCTTTCTGGCTATTCCGGAAGTAAAAAGGTCCTCCTGATACTGGATAGTAAGTGACGAGCGTTTTTTAGTCATGTTCCCGCTTCAATCATTTGGTTGTGAACGTAAGGATCGAGCTTATGATAGAGCTCTGTTCTCATCATCCATGATGCGGTTCATTGAGTACGCTCTCGCTTGTTGGCGGGCAAGCGATTGAGAAAAGATAAACTCATACTTATAGACATGAATTTATCATCTATATTACCTACGACGGATATGTGCAAAATCTCTCATCAGGATGGGCAAAATTAACGGGGGAACAAAAAAAGGAGCATGATGTGGAGGGAAAAGGTAGATCATAAGACAAGGGAACGGGAAGACAGCAGGCCGGAAGACCACAAGGGTCTTCCGTACTATACACGAGATACGAGGACGGAGGGGAGAGTGATCAAGGTAAGAGCACTCTCCCCGTTTAATGGTTAGGATGACACAGTGAGATTAGCACATTGTGGATTGGTCGTGATGTAGACGTTGGCCCAGTCATCGGGTGGCGCGATGCCCTGAATATTGGGTGGAACACCCTTCACACAAGGTTTGCGCAAGCCGAAGTTGTTGGATTGCTCCATGGGCAGCCAGGCCACATCGTTGGACAACTTTTGCTCGGCATCGTTGTACATGGCGAGACGTTTGGTTGGGTCTTGCTCTACATCGGCCTGTTCCAGTTCTTTTTGCACAGCTTGCTGTTCAGTTGCTGCTGAAGAGTTGTTCTGGCCGTAGTTCATGTTGTTTTGCGACTGACCGATATCGAACTGGAGCGTGAGCCAGTCCTCGGGGTCGGGATAGTCCTCGATCCAGCCAGGTCCCCAGAAGAATTGCAGGGGGTTGGCCGCGCCCTGGCTGACATCACCGATGAGCGTGTTGTACTCCACGTCTTCGGTATCGACATTGACGCCGAGCACGTTTTTCCACTCCTGCTGCATCTCTGTGACCTCGTCGCGCTGGGCCTGGATGCCGCCACTGGAGTAGGTCAGTTTGATAGCTGGAAGGGTGGTGATGCCCTCTTCCTTCATGCCCTCTTGTAAGAGTTGCTTGGCGAGTGTAGGATTGCCAGAGGTGCTGGTGGTACCATCGGGTCCTTTAAGATTGGCATTGTAACCGGGCACGCCCTGTGGGACGTAGTGGTTCGTGGCAGTCGATGAGTTGTGCCAGATTTTATTGACGATGAGACTTTTGTTGATACTGAGCGCGAAAGCCTGGCGAATTTTGATATTGTCGAACGGCTTCTGCTTGTAGTTCATCACGTAGTCGTAGATGGCCGCGACCGGATATTTGAAGAAGTCGGGACGTGTCGAGTCCGATTGGTAATCGGCCAGAGGGATAGTGGCGTCGTCGAGCCGATTAGCGAGGTAGTCGGCGCGGGTCGAGTCGCCATTTTTGTAGAATTTGTAGATCAACTCATTGAGTTGAGGTTTAGCGTCATAGTAGTTCGTGTTGGGGACAAGATCGATTTCCTGGTTGTGCTTCCAGGCTTTAACCTTGAAGGGACCGGCACCACCGCCCTCGTCCAGGTGGTTTGTCCAGTTGGTATTGCCGTACTTGGTGATCAGGCTTTTTTCAACCACGTAGGCACAGGGATAGGTGAGGGTATCCAGAAAGAAGGGAATAGGTGAAGAGATGGTGATTTTGATGGTGCTGGGATCGGGTGCGACCAGGCTATCACCGATGATGGTCTTGATTTTGCCGGTGCCCAGGTTCGCGGCATCCTTGATATAGCGCAGGTAGTAGAGCGCGGTTGGAGATGCGATGCTTTTCTGTAGGGCGCGATCGATGCTGTAGGCAACATCGGCGGAGGTCAGCGGGGTGCCATCACTGAATTTGAGATTGGGTTTGAGATGGAAGGTATAGGTCATCTTGTCGGAAGAGATGTCCCAGCTACTTGCGAGTTGCCCTTGAATTTTACCCTGATCGGTGATCGCCACCAGACCGGTGAAGACTGTTTCGATGACGGTACCGGAGGGCTCGTCGGTAGCCTGAGTAGGATCGAAGGTTCTGATGTCGGTGTTGCCAGCACCGACGCCATAGACGCTTAAAAAGACCTGTTTGTTGGCGGCTGCCTTGCTGTAGCTTCCGCTTGTAGTGCTGGAAGAGCCACCGCAGGCGGTCATCAACATGGTAAGCAGGCAGAGCAGAGCGGGCAGAAGCTTCGCTGCTGTCAGCCTTCTTGTCCTTTGCATGTTTTCTCCTTGCTAAATAGAACAGAACGTTACGATGTGCGTTTAAGCGGTTGAGTAGATGACGAGATTCTACAATGTGTCATAGATAGAGTTGTTCTCAGCACGTCTGTTGGCTGGCAGGCGACTGAAAGAGAAAAGGGTATGTGCATGTTGAATGCTATTTCATAATGAACTACGACACGTGAATGCAAATTCTCTCATGGAGTTTTGAGTGGGAGAGGGGGATGTTGAGGAGTTGATGGTTTTGCTGGCGTTTCCTGCTTTAGATAAGGCTTGTCTTCTCGTAGATATCTTCAAAAGGGAGGGATACTCCAATACTGCTCAATTGAACACTGCCGCTTGCTTTGTATCTACGGGAAATCCAGGTAGTATCATCTCGGTGGTATACTTCGGCCAGTATTTGTTGTGAGTCGACGAGAACATACTCTTCGATTGAGTGATAGTCGAGGTACATGTCAAGCTTTTCCCCTTTGTCTACGTTTTCTGTACTGGGCGAAAGTATTTCAAAAATGACGCGGGGGTAGCGAATACTATCTTTCCTGTCGTTATCACGTTCGTCGCATGCTACGGTTACATCGGGATGAAAGTAGCGAGATTCCGAAATTTTGAAACGAATGTCGGAATTATACACTTTGCATGGTGTTTTTCTTAACGCAGCATGTAGCAAGCTAGCGATATTCGTCGCGATGAGCGAATGATCGGGACTACCTCCCGCAAGCATGCGCAGGCGCCCATCGATATATTCATAGCGCACGCTGCGGGCTGTTTCATCGAGTGCGAGGTAGTCTTGTACGTCAATCAGTGGATATTCTGGCAGTGCCATGTTTTCACCCCCGCTTTCTATGGTCGTGTAGGATTGTTTTTGCGAGTTTTAGCCATGAGAATGTGGAATCTGTATAACTTTAATTATACACGAATCGAGGTGAGTTGCGATAAACGGTCTGCGCTAGGGAAAACCATGTGGTTGCCCCAGCGCGGACTGCATGGTTAGGAGGAGACGCTGCGATTGGCGCACTGTGGATTGGTGGTGATGTAGATGTTGGCCCAGTCATCGGGTGGCGTAAGGCCCTGGATATTGGGTGGGACACCCTTCACGCACGGTTTGCGCAGGCCGAAGTTGTTGGATTGCTCCATGGGCATCCAGGCCACATCGGTGACCAGTTTTTGTTCCGCGTCATTGTACAGAACGGTGCGTTGCCCGGGATCTTGTGAGATATCCGCTTTTTCCAGTTCTTTCTGCACGGCCTGTTGTTGCGTGGCTGCCGCACTTTTGTTTTGCCCGTAGTTCATATTATTTTGAGAGCTACCGGCATCGAATTGCAGTGTGAGCCAGTCGGAAAGGTCAGGATAGTCCTCGATCCAGCCGGGACCGTAGTAGAACTGAAGGGGGTTGGCCGCGCCCTGGGTGACATCACCAATGAGCGTGTTGTACTCCACGTCTTCGGTATCGACGGTGACGCCAAGCGCAGATTTCCATTCCTGCTGCATCTCGGTGACCTCGTCGCGCTCAGCCTGCACGCCGTTGCTGGCATAGGTCAATTTGATGGGCGGGAGGGTGGTGATGCCCTCTTCTTGCATGCCCTGTTGGAGCAGTTGTTTGGCGAGCGTGGGATTGCCAGAGGTGCTGGTGGTGCCATCGGGTCCTTTAAGGTTGGTATCGTAGCCGGGGACGCCTTGTGGCACGATATGGTTGGTCGCTACGTAGGAACCATGCCAGATTTTGCTGGCGATCAGACTTTTATTGAGCGCGACCGCGAAGGCCTGACGAATTTTGATGTTGTCGAAGGGCTTCTGGTTGTAGTTCATAGTGTAGAACCACGTGGTTGCGACCAGATATTTGAAGAAGTCGGCTCGTGTGGAGTCGGAGGAGTAGTCGGCCAGAGGAATAGTGGCATCATCGATGCGCCCTGCCAGATAGTCAGCTCGTGTGGAGTCGGCATCTTTATAGAACGGGTAGATGATTTCCTGTAGCTGTGGTTTAGCATCGTAGTAGTAGGTATTGGGGACGAGATCGATCTCGCGGCTGTGTTGCCATGCTTTGACTTTGAAGGGACCGGCACCACCACCTTCATTGAGATGATTGGTCCATTGGGTATTGCCATACTTGGTGACCAGGCTTTTTTCGACTACAAAGGAGCAGGGGTAAGTGAGGGTTTCCAGGAAAAAGGGAATAGGGCTGGAGATAATGATTTTGAGGGTGTTGGGATCGGTCGCGATCAGGCTATCGCCGATCAAGGTTTTGATTTTGCCTGTATTGACCGCCGCCGCATCTTTAATGTAGCGCAGGTAGTAGGGTGCGGTCGAGGAAGCAGTATTTTTCTGGAGGGCGCGATCGATGCTATAAACAACATCGGCAGAGGTCAGCGGGGTGCCATCGCTGAACTTGAGGTTGGGTTTGAGGTGGAAGGTATAGGTCATCTTGTCCGATGAGATATCCCAGCTACTGGCAAGCTGCCCTTGAATCTGGCTCTTGTCATTAAGGGTCACAAGGCCAGTGAAGACATCCTCGATAGCGGTGATCGAGGGTTGATCTGCGGCCTGGGTGGGATCGAAGGTTTTGATATCGGTATCGCCCGCGCCGATCTGATAGACGCTGACAAAAACCTGTTTGTTGGCCGGGGCCTTGGTATTAGTACTACTGCTTGTACTGTTGCCTGTACCACCACAGGCAGTCATAAGCAGTACAATCAGGCAAAGAAGGGCGGGCATCAATTTCGCGCTTTGCCATGTATTCATCCTCTGCATGCATTGCTCCTGTTGAAAATAGAAAAGGGTTGAAAGGGGTACGTTTCGATGACGCCAGCGAGGATGGCATCATCAACAGCGATCGTTAAAAAATCCTCCTTCATAAAGTGAACGGAACTTCACAACTCGCGGGCAAGCGAGCCGTAAAAGGGAGAGCAAACGACTAATTTTTTGTCGTTTGTATGAACTACGTTCGCTTTTTTCGCAAATCTCTCACTATAAACAAGAAAAAGGAGTTTGCTCGCGATAAGCAAACTCCTATGGGCTACGGGTTTTCAGGAGTTCTGAATGCGGTAAATATGGGACCAATCGTCGGGGGGAGTGATGCCCGCGGCATTGTCGGTGATGCCGACGATAGTAGGAGTACGCAGAAATGTGGAGGTTTCCTGATCCATAGGCAACCAGCCAACGTCGTTGACGATTTGCTGTTCAGCTTGTTGATATAGTTGTGTACGCTGCGTCGTGTTGATATTGCTGTCCGCGACGGTAAGTTGTTGTTGGACCTGTTGCTGGCTGCTCGCGGTCGCGTTTTGATTTTGTCCGTAGTTCATATTGTTGTAGACGCTGCCCTTGCCAAATTGCAGCGAGAGCCAATCGTGCGCGTCAGGATATTCTCCCACCCAGGAGAGTCCCCACATCTGAATGCCATCAGGATTGTTGGTCGCGCCGGTGACTTTATCGATCAGCGTGTTGTAATCGACTGGATCGGTTTGAACCTGGATGCCCAGCACACGTTTCCAGGTCTGGACGAGTGTGCTGACCTCCTGATCGGCTTCAGGGACGCCAGTGACATAGGTCAAGGTGATAGGTGGAAGGTCGCTGACCGTATTCCAGTGCTCTTCCTGCAGACCCTGTTGAAGCAGCGTTTGTGCCTCTTTACTGTTGCCAGTGAGATTGGTGGTGCCGTCAGGTCCGGTGAGTGTAGGATTATAACCGGTCATGCCCATAGGTACGATATGGTTGGTGGGAAGGACGGTGCCTTTCCAGATGCTGCTGGCGATAGCGGCTTTGTTGATCGCGAGGGCGAAAGCCTGGCGGATATGCATGTTGTTGAAGGGTTTGGCCTGGAAGTTCATCGCGTAGTAGTTTATCCAGAGCTGTGGCACCTGATGGAAATCTTTTTGTTTACGCACCGAACTCACCGCGTCTATCGGAACGGGAGTGGTATCGACCTGCCCATTCTGGTAGGCCTGATAAGCGGCTTCGGGCGCGTGATAAAAGACGAACGTCACTTTCTGAAGTTGTGGCGCTGGGTGATAGTAGTCCGTATTGGGCACGAATGTGATCTGCTGGCGATGGGTGTAGGAGAGGACTTTGAAGGGACCGGAGCCTCCACCAGCGTTGAGGTGATCGGTAAATTGTGTTTTATACTGGTCGATCAACTTTTTTTCGACGACATAGGAGCAGGTATTGGTGAGCATAGAGAGAAAATAGCTGGCGGGCTGGCTAATGATGAGCACGACTGTCTGTGCATTGGGGGTCAAGATGCTATCGTTGATAAGGGTAGAGATATGACCGGCGAGCAATTGATCGGAGTCTTTCAGCAGGCCCAGGTAGACGGGGGCCACGGTCGATTTTGTCGCTGGTTGGAGCGCGCGGTTGATGCTGTAGGCGACATCGGCGGAGGTGAGCGCTGTGCCATCGCTGAACTTGAGGTGTGGGCGCAGGTGAAACGTCCAGGTCAGGCCATCGGAACTTACCTGCCAGGATTGCGCGAGTTGAGGCTGCACTTGCAATTTGTCGTTGAGTCCAACGAGTCCGGTATACATCATCCCAATGGCGCTGATCGAGTTGGCATCCTGTGCCAGCGCGGGATCAAGGGTCGCGAAATCGAAGATGCCGGTGGCGGGGATGGTATAGGTTTGTTGCGGAGGAGGCACTTTCGGCGTTTGTTTTTGCGTTACCTCGTTGCCGCCGAAGACGCTACAGCCGGTCGCGAAAAGTGTCAGCAGGCAGAGGAGTATCGCAAGCATTTTTTTATGGCTATTTTTATAGTTATAGGCATGAGAGAGTGTATGGGCGAACATCGGTTCTGACCTCCTTGCAGAAAGGCGCGGCGATCGCGATAATACATATTTTCTGATCATGAGTGTATTTAAGAGAATAGAGAGTATATATGAGAGAAAAATTGAGGGGCAAACATGTGGCAGAGATGTTGGGCGAGGATGTGGGGAGCATCCCTGCATCCTTCCATCTCTTGCTCCTGGTGAGCGTGTGGTTTGCCCTTCTGTTTGCTGTTTAATCGAGTTGTGTGATCAGGGTATCGCGTTGACCGAACGCGGCTGTGCGCAGGGCGGCGTCGACCAATGAATTGATGGATGTGCTACGCAACGAACGCGGCCAGTTCACGAACTCGTCACCGATGGATTGGACCACTTGCAGACTACTACCATGGTCGAGCGTAGCGTCGTTTTCAGCGGCGATGAGGCCGATGGTACCGAAGAGTGCGCGTGGATCGTGCCCCAGGTTCAGATAGCGTTGAACGGTTGCGTGTGCGCCGCGAATGTCTTTGTTGTTCAACTGATGTTCCAGAGCCTCCAGTTGTGATACCGCGATCAAGCCGCCACCGGCGACGGCTGGCGGTGCGGAGGGAATGGTGGAAGGTGTAGATGTTTGTGCCTGCGTCGTGACCTGTTTCCAGAGGGCATTGACGAATGCGGCGGAAGTGAAGAGCAGGTTGAGGGCTTCGACATCCTGTATCTGGCGAAAGGTATTGTGAGTGGCCGAGGCGAAGAGGAGTCCGCGCGCCACGCTATTGAAGCCCGCGCGGTCGTCATCGCGCACCTGTTGTAGCAGATCGGCGGCGGCCAGCGCGATGACTGAGGCGACCGCTTGTGGAGAGGCTTCGCCAGTGATCAACGCATCGTAGACGCCCTGGCAGACCTGCGTTGTGCTGGCATTGCTCAAGACGAGTGGACGTAGCGGCAAAGCATTTTCATCTTTGGGCGCGGAGAGCCGGGTACGAATGACGGCGAGGCTATGCACGGGTTCGGCGGTATAGTGACGCACCTCTTCGCTCCACGCGGGCTGTTCCGCGTCGGGTTTGCCGGTGATCTTGGGCGAGAGCCAGTGAAGCACGATCGCTGTAGGGGTGGCCCACTCGATCACATCGAGCAATTGGAAGGCGCGATAGGCGCAGAGTAAGGGATCGCCACCGTTTTTGAAGGTGGTGGAAACGGCCTCGTAGGCACGGGCTTCAAGTGTGCGATAGTCGGCACCGGTATCGAAGAGGCCGAGCAGCGCGCGTTCCGTCGTCAGTTCGTCGCCCTGTTGCACCGCGGTATTGATGAGATCATTAACGGTTTTGCCGGAATCGAAGAGCCCACTGGGCGCGAAGCCGGAAGGTGTCGTGATCTCGGTACGGGCAGCTGCGCGTATCGTGGGGGTCGCGACCTGGAAAGCACGCATGAAGAGTGGTAAAGAACGTGTTTGCGGTGGTACCTGTGTATCCAGGGGCGCGGGCCTGGCCTGGAGAAAGCGTGCGAGCATGGCGATCGCGGCCAGTGTTTGGACCACGGAACCGTCGGTATCGGCGTTGATAGCGGCCATTGCCAGGCGGCCAATTAAAATATCAGGGTTTCTGTTTTGTTCGAGCAGGTTGCGGGTAATGGAAATAGCCTGGGTATTATCACCGTTAATCACGGCATCAACGAGGTCCGAGAGATCGAGCCTCAGCTCTATTGCAGCCATAGATGACTCCTATGAAAGAAGAAATGAAAGATTACGTCATTGTTCACACAGAAGAGAAAGCGGGCATACATGCTTTCTCTTCTGTGATTGGTAGAATCGTGCTGTAGAATCGTG